>CAZYXV010000045.1:0-25918 GCA_964651475.1 uncultured Anaerolineae bacterium
CTATGTGCCCAATCGTCCCCACGTTCACGTGCGGCTTGGTGCGCTCAAAATGCTCCTTTGCCATGAGATGTCCTCCTAAATCAAAAGGGATCGCTTATCAAACATTTTGCCTGGGATGGCTGCCACTTGAGCCCACGATGGGACTTGAACCCATGACCACTCCCTTACCAAGGGAGTGCTCTACCGTCTGAGCTACGTGGGCAACCCAAGTTTCAAATATCCAACTTTTCGTGCCAGTGGCCAGGAGCGGATTCGAACCACTGAAGGCGTCTGCCAGCTGATTTACAGTCAGCCCCGTTTGTCCACTTCGGTACCTGGCCATACAATTGTTAATTGCTCAAGCCGACGGCGAGAATCGAACTCGCGGCCAAGCGATTACAAGTCGCTCGCTCTGCCAGCTGAGCTACGTCGGCGCGGCGTCATTATACCACACTCATCCAAGCGGTCAAGCAGTTTTGCCGCGCCGCGCGAGGGGAAAGTATACCCACTAACGAAAGATTTGTCAACTTGCATTTGCGCGGTTAGGCAGGCAGTGCTAAAATCAACCCGGTTCGCGCGAGGCGGATGGCAGCCTCGACTCTACGCAAACAAGAGGAATTTGAATGACACGTCACAGCGAGGCTGTGCTCAAGCGAATAAAATCTGTTGTTGAAAAGACCGCTCCGCCGTGGTTTGACTCTCCACCTGTCCCGCACATTGCTCAATGACCGAAACGGCAGACCTCCCCACCCTATCGCCCTCCGAATCATCCGGCATAGCGCGCGCGGCGGCAGTCATCGCATTTGGCTCCGTGATCAGCCGCGCGCTGGGCCTGGCCCGCGAGACTGTTAAATCAGATTTGTTTGGCGCTACCTGGAGCGTGAGCGCCTTTCAAGTCGCCTCCATCGTCCCAACGCAATTATACGAGTTGTTGGTAGGCGGCATGGTCACGGGCGGATTGGTGCCGGTCTTTAGCGATTACGTCGAAGAAGACCAGCGTGACGCATTGCGGCGATTATTTTCTACTCTCATCACACTAACTGGGGTCATATTAATCGGCCTGGTGATGCTATCCGAACTGGCCGCGCCGTGGATCGCGGGAGTATTGGGGCGCGGCTTTGCTGCCGAGACGTTACAGCTTGCCATTACGATGCTGCGCGTCATGCTGCCTTCCGTGTTTTTCCTGAGTGTTTCCGGCGTTCTCACCGGGTTATTGTACGCGCTCAATCGCTTTTCGCTGCCGGCCTTTACTTCGAGCGTGTTTAACGCCAGTGTCGTCATTGCAGCCCTGGCCTTGGGGGCGCGTCTGGGCGTGATGAGTATGGCGGTAGGCATTGTGGTTGGCAGCGTTTTGCAAATCGCGCTTCAACTTCCCGGCTTGCGCGGCATGTCTCTGCGCTGGCAAGTAGACTGGCGCCATCCCGGCTTGCGGCGATTGGCGCGTCTTTACGGGCCGGTAGCCGCCAGCCTGGTGATCAGCCAGGCGGCGATTTATCTCAGTATTGGCCTGGCCTCGCTCACCGGAGAAAGCAGCATCGCCTGGATGAATTACGCCACCACGCTGATTCAATTCCCCTTGGGGCTAGTCTCCACAGCCATCTCTGTGGCGATCTTGCCCACGCTCTCGCGCCAGGCCAATCCTGGCGGGCAAAAAAACACTGCCCCGCAAAACCAGGGAGGCCAAACAGGCCATCCCGCGCCGGCGGGTGAATTTATGACGACGCTGGCGCACGGCCTCAAGCTGGTGCTGCTGCTCATCATCCCGGCCACGGCCGGATTGTTCACCCTGGCCCAACCCATCATTGGATTGTTATTTGAGCACGGCCAGTTCGGACCGTTCGACACGTTGATGACAACGCTGGTATTGCGTTTCTACTTGCCCGGCCTTACGTTTGCTGCCATTGATCTGCCGCTAATTTACGCTTTCTACGCCCACAAAGATACCTCCACACCGGCGATGGTCGGATTGGCGTGCATTTTTATCTATCTCGTTGCCGCCCTGCTTCCCACACTATTCCGCCCGCTGCACGTGACCGACCTGGCTATGGCTAATTCTATCCAGTGGATCAGCCACGCGCTCATTATGCTCATCTTGCTGGTGCGGCGCGTTGGCCCGCTGCGCAGCGACGTGCTGCGATTGGCGGCTAAAGCAGCAGGCTGCTCTTTGTTGATGGGTGGTGCAGCGTTGTGGTCAACGAATTTACTTGGGCAACTGCTATCTGGCTCAAGCCTGGCAAGCGAGTTGGCCGTGGTGCTTGGCGGGGGATTGGTGGGGCTGATCACTTATATTGGGTTGATGCTATTGTTGAGAGTAAAAGAATTGGATACATTGTGGCAATTGGTGCGGCGGGCTTCTTGACGCCCACCACCCGGCAAGGTATAATCACCCCGGAGAGTCGAACCAATGCAGCAGGGTGCACAACAACCACTGCCATCTGACTTGTACGACGAGCAATATTTTCTCGGCGCTTGCGAGGGCTATGAGGAATTTGCCCAAACGCACGGCGAGTACCTGTCGCGCCGCCTGAGCGAAGCGTTTGCCGTAGCGCAAGTCACGGCGGGAATGCAGGTGCTCGACGTGGGCTGCGGGCGCGGCGAGATTTTGCGTCACTGCACGCAGTTAGGCGCTCGCGCTTATGGCATTGATTATGCCGCCGCCGCAGTGTGCATGGCGCACAACAGCGCCGGACACGTTGGCGGGATATACCGCGCCGACGCCAAGCGGCTGCCCTTTTCGTCCGGGCGTTTCGACCGTGTGTTGATGTTTGACATTGTCGAGCATCTGCACCCGTGGGAGTTGCACCAGGCGCTGGTTGAGGCTCGGCGCGTGCTGGCGCCGGGCGGGCGGATCATTATCCACACCGCGCCCAATCGCTGGTACGACGCCTACGCTTACCCTTTCGTCCGATTCGTGCGCACCTTGCAAGGCCAGGGGCGCCGCTATCCGCGCAACCCGCGCGCGCTAAACGTGGCCATCAACGAAAGCGTCCACGTGAACGAACAAGGCATCCTTGGACTGCGCTGGAATCTTGGGCGGGCCGGCTTTGGCCGGATCAAAGTCTGGCTCTCTACGCCGCCCCAACACCGGCGCGAAGGGATGCTGTTCAAAGCAGCGCGCCACGTTTTGTTCAAGTGGATTCCGCTGCGCTGGTTCTTCGAGCGCGAAGTGTTTGCCGTGGCGACACGTGAAACGTAGACTCTGGACACACTCTTTGGAATCATAAAAATGCCTGATCGAAGATCAGTTGACGATCTTAGCGTTGAAGAACTGGAGCGCATTCTGGCAGTAAAGAAACGCACAGAACGCGCCAAGCGCATGCGCCGCATGGCAGCGCGCGGCCGGGTGCTGTCCGTTTCGCCCGAAGACCAGGAAGATGCGCCGTTGCCCATCGCGCCAGAGATGGGCGCTGGCGTTTACCGCTCGGTGGAAGTTGAACAAGGGGACATAAAAGAAGAGAGTCCCCGCAAACGCAGCCTGGCGTGGCGCTGGATTGGCAACAAGGTATTGCTGCTGGTTGAAGTGCTGGTTGTATTGGGATTGGTGTATCTCAGCATAGAGCTTTTCCTGCAAATCAGAGAAACCAATCTCCAAGCGGCTGCCGTTCAAATCACGCTCACACCAACCGTCCGGCCTCTGATTGACGTCGTCGTGCTTCCCAGCGGCCACCGGCCACCCGATTCGTCCGGCAACGCCGCGCCGCTTGACCCGATGGAAGAGATTCCCGCTCATCTGCGCGGGCTGGTGCAACCTATCACTCCCCTGCCCATTCCCACTCCTGGGCCGGAGCAACCAACGCGCATCGTCATTCCCGCCATCAATGTAGATGCGACCATTGTGCCCGGCGACACACCGGAACAACTCAAGAAAGGCGTGGGACATCACCCGGGAACAGCCAACCCTGGGCAGCGCGGCAATATGGTGCTTTCAGCGCACAATGACATTTACGGCGAGATTTTTCGCTACCTGGATCAACTTGAGCCTGGCGACGAAATCATGGTATACTCTGGGGCGCAGGTTTTTCGCTACGTCGTCACTCAACAGCGGATCGTCGAGCCGACCGAAGTTCAAGTCATGTACCCGACCAGCGATCCTACCGTGACCTTGATTTCGTGTTATCCGTACCTGGTGGATAAAAAACGCATCGTCATCAGCGCCGAGTTGCGCCCGTGAGCGAAAACGCAAGTTACTATTGGAGGATAAAATTTTATGGCTAAAAAAGTTCGTCGTGCCCGCCTTTCAGCGGCACAAACCTACGTTCCCGAGAGCGCGCCAAGCAGCGCCGCCACCTCTCCGCAGACGGCAAGCGCCGGCTCGCGCCAGGTCAATTTTAGCGAAGAATATCGCTACATCATCTCGGACCTGCAGCGCATTGGCATCCTGGCGGCCGCCATCTTGAGCGGTCTGGTGATTTTATCGTTCTTTATCAAATAACCAGGTACACCCGTCCGCTTGCAAAAACAATCCATTTGTTTAATCGCTGGAACAAAAAAGCGGCGCGTTCCCCAACGCGCCGCTTTTGGGCAAAACACTTGCTCACATGCTCTTGGCTGGCAGCCCCTCGGCTTGAGCCTCGCGCCCGGCCAAAAACGTTAACCACGCGTTTTGGGCCAGCGCAAGCACCACGTGCACCAGCACGACCGTCCATAGATTGCGGGTCAGATAGAAACAGATGGCGCTGGTTGCCAGCCACGTGCACTGCACCAGCACCAATTCTCGGCGGGGGCCGCCGCGCGCCTGCGCCCACCAATCTGGATCGAGCATCCATTCTAACACTGCCATAGCCGCGCCGATCAACACGGCCCAATACGCATCACCCAGAACCACAAGCGGCCACGCGCGATAAAAGGCCCAGTGAATTTCGTCGTAAAGCGCCTCGCGCAGCGTCACCCACCACGGCGGAGCCGGCCACACTCCTTCTGCTGAAAGCGGCGCCTCTGCTGCGCGCACTGCGTTCCGCCAACTCAACGCCAGCAATACCGCCGCCACAACGCCCACCCTGGCCGCCCAATCGAGTGACTGCATCCACTCGACCTCGCTCCAGCCCAACATCCACCATACCGAGCCGGCCACGTCTGGCCCGCCCCGCACACCTGCCACTCCCAGCGGCAAAGCCCGCCTCAATATGGTAGCGTAGGGCAAGCCCACGTAAAATATCAACCGGACAATTTGCAAAAAGGCCCGGCCCGAAACGCTGCTCAAAACCCGGCGGCGCAGCCAATCCGCCGAGCGGGACTGCGAATGGCGGAACTGCCACGCCAGCCACGCGCCCAGTGCGAATAATGCCAGAGAAGCGAGGCTCCACACGGCCAGTTCGATTTTGTAATCCATACGCTAGTCCCGAACGAGAGGAACGGCCAAAGTAATCTTGGTTCCCTTGCCGGGCGCGGAATCAATCGAGATCATGCCATTGACCAACTCGGCCCGCTCGTGCAGGTTAACCATCCCCAGGCTGCCGCGCGTTTCGTAAGAGGCTTGTACCCGGCTCACGTCAAATCCTACGCCGTCGTCCTGGATTTGGGCCACAAAGACATCTTTTTTGAGTTTGAGGCGTATCCAGATGTGATTGGCCTGGGCGTGTTTGCGCGCATTGCCAATCGCCTCTTCGACGATGTAAAAGACGACTCCTTGCGTATTCAAATCAACCTTGTCTTCGTACTTGTCGGCCTCCAGGTGAATCGCAACACTGCCGTCCGTCTCGGCCACCTTCTGGATTGAGGTTTCCAGCGCCGCCGTCAGGCCTTGCGTCTCGAGCACCAGCGGGCGCAAGGTAAAGAGCATGTGGCGGATTTCCTTGGTCGTCCTGCGGGCCAACTCTTCGACCTTGACCAACTCCTCGCCCACTTTGAGTGGATCGTGCTGGAGCAGCTTTTGCAAATAGTTCAAGCGCATGGCAATCGCCGCAATGCTCTGCGTCGGGCCGTCGTGCAAGTCGCGCGCCAGCTTCTTGCGCGCCTGCTCCTCGACCTCGACGATGCGTTCCTTTTCTTGCTGAAGACGATTGTACAACTGTGCATTCTGCAAAGCAATGGTGGCCTGATTACAAACCGCCACCAAGAGTTCCAGGTGCTCGCCCGTGAACACCACGGCAGTGGGGCTGCCCACCACCAACACGCCATACGTTTCAAAGCCAGCTCGCAGCGGCACGCACACCACCGATTGACAACGGTGCAGCGCCACGAAAAGTCCCAACTCTGGATCCTGAGCCGGCGAACCTCCCAGCACTGGTTCGGCGGTGCGCAAGGTCTGCGCCACCAGGCCTTCCTTGCCTGGCACTTTGATCACTTCGTCGCGTTGGGGGAGCCGGCGGCACGCTCTCACTTCCATGCCATCGCTGCTATGCAGCAAGACCAAACAAACCATCTGGCCCGCCGTCGGGCCTAAATCTTGCAGCCCCATCGTGGCAATATCGAGGACGGCCTCCAAGATGCGCGAATAGCTCAACGTCGCGCTCAAGGTGGCGGCCATGTCAAAGATCGCGCGCGCTTGCTCGCGCGCGGAGCGCAGTTTCTTCAACTCGGCTTCTTCTTCTGTGCGCACGGCCTGCAAAACCAAATCTTTGACGCGGTCGCTGACCATGCCCGTAATCAGGGCCGCCACAGCCACCACGACGGCGTTGATAATCACTGTCGCGTTCAAGAGCGTGGTAAAGCGTGTTTCGGTCCCTACTTGGGGCGGCAGGGTGAGAAACGATATGCCGATAAACGCCGCAATGATGACGACAGACGTCAACATCCGCAGCACCCACCCAAAACGCAAGCCGACCGTGATGATGGGGAACAAGGCGAAAAAGTACAGGCGGCTGTTCCAGCCGCCCGATACGGCAATAAAAGCAATGGCAAGAATCGTATCGGCCACGACGGTGATGATGGGCAGAGGGCGAGCTGGCAGTTCTAGAATGAGCAAGATCATGACGATCATGTTATAGGCCGCCCCCACCAGGAGCAGGCCGAGAATCAGCCGAATGTTGGCCATCTGCTCGACGCGCACCGGGTCGGTTAAAGCAACGACGCCCACGCACACCAACAACAGCCAGCGCAAATTACATATTAACCAGTCTATCTGGAAAAGTGGCCTGGAAATACCACGCGACATGAATTATCTTTCTAACAAACGACCGCGGAACGCTGCGATGTTTTGCACCGCATGGCCCGCGGCCAGTATATTGAGATAAGTGTAATGACCTTGAGCCGATACTGTTTACTGTGCAAAGCAAAGTTGCACACTGCGGCGTCTGGACGTGTTAATTATAACCCGTATTTTTACCCTTGACAAGCTTTCTGTACCACTCGAAAGATGGCATCGAGGTGCGCCAGCTTTACCTGGCGCAAGGCAAGATGCACAGAGCTATCCAAAGGCGCATCGGTGGGCAGGTGCACCTGAGCCTCCAATCCCAATGCAGGGATGATGACCTTGCCGCTCTGGCCGCGCTTTTCAACAAGGATACCTTCGCCGCGCCAGTCAGGATGCCGCAAAAGATAGACCAGCGTCCAATGCCGGCTCGAAAGCTGCTCGGCCTGCCGCACGCTGCCCACCACGGCCTCGACCGCGCCAATCCGTTCCATCACTTGCGGCGCCTCCAAAGGCGCTTCTCCGCGCAAAAAAGCCCTGAGTTGTTGGTGCGCCACCAAATCAAGATAACGCCGCAACGGACTGGTGAGCTGGACGTAGGCCGCCAGCCCCAAGCCGGCGTGAGGGGCCGCGATGTTTTTGTACTGGCTGCGCTTGAGAGTGCGCCTGAGCGCAAACATTCCAGACAAGCTCGCGGGCTGTTCTTGCACATCGGGGGATTCCTGGGTATCGAATGGAAAAGGAAGATCGTGTTCGAGAGCAAAGCCGGCCAAAGCTTCTCCCGCTGCAATCATGGCTTCCTGTACCAGGCTCCGGCTCTTGAGCGGCGGCAAAAGGCGCAAGCTCACTTGCCCATCGTCCACCTGAACCTTTACTTCGGGGAATTCGATAAAGATGGCATGATTTGCCCGGCGGCGAGCCTGGCACGTCTGGGCTAGGTGATACAGACTATTCAAGGGTTCTCGTCTTGCGTCGAGCTGCGCCTGCGCTTCTTCGTAAGTGAGCCGCGTGGCCCGAACCCAACTGAGCGCCACTTGCACGCCGGTCACTTGCCCTTCAGCGTCCATATCCAATCCAAAAGATAGCGCAGGCGATATATCCATCAAGCCAAGCCCCAAACGTTGCACCACGCTCCTGGGCAGCATGTGAATGGGTCCCTCAGGCAGGTGCACACTGGCCCCGCGGGCGCGAGCTTCCAGGTCAAGCGCGCTATCGGGGCGCACCATAGCCGCCGCGTCTGCCACGTGCACCCACAAGCGGCGACCCTCCAGGCTCACAGCGTCGTCCGGGGTTTCAGTGCCCTCGTCGTCAATCGCAAACGCCGGCAGGTGAGTGAGGTCTAGCCGCACTTCGTCAAGGCATTCTGGCGGATTTATTTCTGGCTGCGAGCTAATCAGCCCGAAACGCCGCGGGTAGGGGTTGACCGACTCGGTCCAACACCCCAGTTCGAGCAACAAAGCGTGCGCATTTTCCGGCGTTTCGTCACGGCCCAATTCGCGCAAGAGGCGGCCCCTGGCGCTTTGCCCGAGCGCCAGGTCCTGCACGTCCCGAAGATAATGCCTGGCATCCACAGGCACATGTCCAGATTGAACCTGCTCCAAGAACATCTTCCAGGCTCGCTTTTCGGCGGCTTCGGCCTCGCGCGCAGCCTGCTTTTGAGCCACGTCTTGAGGCGAGCATACCGTCACATCTTCGGGCACGCCCCAGAAATAGAGGCCATCGGCTACCCACTGCCAGGCCGACCAGGCCGTGGACGGGGTATAATCTCCGCACATCAACTCGGCCAACTCAGGCAACGCCGTGTGGCATCCGGCCAAGAGTTCCCAGGCGGTCTGAACCTCGCACGGTTGCGGCTGCAATTCACTCAAACTATGCAGCGGGCCGGGGTGCAACAAGACAACGTCTTTGGGGCGCACTTTGATCTCGCCCTCTTCCAATTCAATTTCCAATTTTTCTCCCGCGCGCCGGACACGCGCCGGGCGATTTTTGTAGAGTACCAGGCTACCTTCTCGTATCATAACACTATTCATACCAGAGAAAAGCCTTTTCGGCAAATGGGGCAAGGTGGCAAACCCTCCCCCCACCCTCCTTGACCACTTCTGATAACACGCACAACTGTGGTAAAATATGATAGTGCGGCCTCCCGCCGCGACCTGATCTATCCCAAGGTCACCAAGCGACGCAAAGTAAAAAATAAACCTGGGCGTTGCTTTGTCCTCAGTGGATAAAAATTCTTGCACAGCAGTGTGAACAGCAAGAGCAAGGGAGCGCCATTGACTGCATCCGAGTTTCAAAATTGTGAACCAACTGCGCGTCAGCATCAACTGCTCGAGGCCGTAGCCCGCATGGGCAGCCGCCTGGCCGCCATCCGCAGTTTGCGGCGATTACTCGCGGAAGGCGTGCGTCTGGCCTGCGAGATGGTTCACCTGGAAACAGCCGTGATTTATCTGCTCGAGGAAGACAAGCATCACCACCGCCTCACTCCGCAAGCAGGGTATGGTCGGGCCGGGACAGAAATCGCCCAACAAGGCCAGGGTTTGTTCGTGGACGATTCGTCGCTCGTTGGCCGCGCCCTCCAACAAAAAACAGCGGTCCACGCCACAGCCTCCTGCGACGACGCCCCGCCCCACGTCGAGCTGGCTTTGCCCCTCATCTTTGAAAACAGCGCGGGGGCGCTTTTACTCCACGCCGGCCCAGAAATCATCACGCCGGAGACTGTGCCGATCTTTCAACTCCTGGCCGACCAATTGGCCGTAACCATTCACAACGCGCATCTCAACATCCGGGATGCGCAAGTGCTGGCCAGCGCAGAGCGGCGCGTCAAGTTGCTCGAAGCCGCCACCATGGTAGGCCGAGACGTGACGTCTATTTTAGATATGGACACGCTGCTGGAGCGGATCGTAGAAGCCATCTGCGCCGTGTACGGTTTTTATTACGCTGCCATCTTTTTGGTGGATACCAAAATGAGGCGATGGGCCGTTTTGCGCGCCGGTTATGGGGAAGCTGGCCGGCAAATGCTCGAATCGGGTTACTTGCTCGAAATCGCCGACACCTCGATGGTGGGCTGGTGCATCAACCACAAACAAGCGCGTATTGCACTCGACGTGGGCCAGGAGGCGGTGCGCTTTGAAAATCCTTTGCTCCCCCTGACTCGCTCCGAAGTGGCGCTGCCGCTCATGTTGGGCGACGAGGTTATTGGCGCGTTGAGCATTCAAAGCTCGCAAGAATCGGCCTTTGACGAAAAAGATATTTACACGCTGCAAATCCTGGCCGACCAACTGGCCATCGTCATCAACAATGCACAGTTATTGAACGATTTGCGCGAAGCCAATCGCGAGTTGTTTCGTTCCAAGACCTTTGAAGCCATCGCCCAGGCAACCGGCGAAGCCGTTCACTGGGTGGGGAACAAAGCCGCTCCCATCCCCGCCTGCGTTTCGCGCACGCGCGAAGATTTGGCGCGCCTCATTTACATGGCCGATGCGCTGTTGCAGCAAGCGCCAGACGCGCTGCGCCAACATCTCTTTGCCCAACTGATCGCCGACGCCGCCCAAACACTCGACGAGAAATTGCCCGCGGGGCGCGAGATAATCGCCGGCCTGGAACAACAGGCCTTTAAAAAAGTGCGCCGCACGTTGAATATGGAATCCATCCTGGAAGACCTGGACATTATCAAGCTGAGCGCCGAGACTATTTTGAGCATCAAAGAAAATCTGATCGGCCCGGCGCGCGAAAGTCACAGGCGGCGGCTGCGCGTTGACGAGTTGCTCAAAAAGACGGCGCTTTCGATGGCGATCCCGCCTCACATCCAGGTTGAAGAGCGTTACGCCGCCACCTTGCCCTACGTGGTGGCCGATCCGCGCCAGTTGGAAAACGTCTTTGGCAATCTGCTCAAAAACGCGGTGGAGGCTATGGAGGGGCGTCCCGAACCACGTCTCACCATCGAAGCCATGCCCGCTAAAACCGACGGCTTTGTAGCCATACACGTTTCGGATACGGGCTGCGGCATCCCCAAATCGGACCTGGATCGCATCTGGATTTCGTTTTACACAACCAAAGGCAACCGGGGCGGCACGGGGCTGGGATTGTCTTCTTGCATGCAAATCATTAATCAAATGGAGGGTAAAATCGAGGTCGAAAGCGAAGTCGGCGTAGGAACCAAATTCACAGTACTGTTGCCCGCGCTCGAAGAGTAAAACCACCTCTTTCGATCTCATCCCGGCGAGGGCAATAGCTCGAAACACGAATGGAGGTTTAAATGAGCCTTAGTCTCACCTGGTACGGACATGCTACGTTGGGCCTGGAAACAGGCGGCTATCACATTTTAATAGATCCATTCTTAACGGGTAACCCCGCGGCCAGCGCAAGCGCCGACTCTGTGCCGGCGGATTACATCCTGGTCAGCCACGGGCACGGCGACCACATGGGCGATACAATCGCCATCGCGAAACGAACCGGCGCCGTCGCCGTCAGCAATTTTGAAATCGCCAACTGGCTCGAGGGTCACGGCCTCAAGGTACATCCTCAACACCTCGGCGGCGGCTACCGGCATCCCTTTGGCTACCTCAAGCTCACCCTGGCTTTGCACGGGTCGGGACTGCCCGATGGTTCTTACGGCGGCAACCCGGCCGGTTTTTTGCTCACCACCACTAGCCAGCGCCGGGTTTACCTGGCGTGCGACACGGGACTGTTTGGAGATATGCGCCTGATTGGCGAGGAGGGGCTTGACCTGGCAGTGCTGCCCATCGGGGATAACTTTACGATGGGGCCAGCAGACGCCCTGCGCGCCGTCAAGTTACTCCAACCCAAGCACGTCATTCCCGTTCACTATAACACGTGGGAGTTGATCGCCCAGGACCCCCAACAATGGGCAGCGCAAGTAAAAGCCGAAACGAACGTGCAGGTTCACGTGTTAAAACCGGGAGAAAGTTTTACGCTCGCGTGAATTCCAGTGTGTGAATACCAAAGGAGGTGGAAAAGCGTGGAAAGAGCAACCAAAATTTTGCTGGTAGATGACGAAAGGCCAGTGCTGCGCAGCATGGAAAAAACTTTTCTGCGGGCCGGGTTTGACGTAGAAACGGCCGGCAATATCACGGAGGGATTAGAACTGTTCAAAGAAATGTTTGAAAGCGACGCCCCCTTTGATATTGCCGTGCTCGACCTCAACATGCCCAACTTTGATGGGGTCGAGTCGGCCAACGCCGGGTTCGACTTGCTCCAAAAATTGCTCGAAATACAGCCCAATTTACCCATCATTGTGCTCACGGCTTTCGACGCTGTTTCAAAAGCCAAAGTTGCCATCAACGCTGGCGCCCGCGACTTTTTTGTCAAAGGGCGCGAGGAAGGCTTGGTGGAACTGGTGCGCAAGACTTTAACAGGAGAACAGTAATGCAACTTGAGCAATCACCACAGGCCTTCGACCTGCCTGACCCGGTAAAACAGGTGGAACGCCATGCCAAGCTATTGGAAGCAGCCGCCAAGGTCGGTCAGGCCGTCACCGCGCTGCTTGACCTGGACATTCTGTTCAGCCAGGTCGTTGACATTATTTGCGATACGTACGAATTTTACTACGCGGGGGTGTTTCTCGTGGATCCGCACCAGCCGGGCTACGCCGTTTTGCGCGTTGGACGCGGCGAGGCGGGGCGCAAGATGGTCGAACAAGGGCACAAGCTCAAAATTGGCGACACTTCGATGATCGGCTGGTGCATCAATCACAAGCAGGCGCGCATCGCACTCGACGTGGGCCAAGACGCCGTGCGTTTTGATAATCCCCACTTGCCCGCCACGCGCTCCGAAATGGCGCTCCCCCTCATCGTGGGCGACGAGGCCATCGGCGCCGTGACGGTGCAATCCGTCGAAGAAGCCGCTTTCAGCGATATAGACATCACCTCTCTGCAAGCCATGGCTAACCAGCTTGCCATTGCCATCAAAAACGCGCAGATGCACACCCAGGCTCAGCGGCGCGCTCGCCTGCTGGAAACCGCCGCACAGGTGGGGCGAGACATGGCCTCAATCCTCAACCTGGACGAGCTGCTGCCCGAGACAGCCGACCTGATTTGCGACGCTTATGGCTTTTATTACGCCGGCGTCTTTTTAGTGGACGAGGCCGGCAAATGGGCCGTGCTGCGCGCGGGACACGGCGAGCCAGGGCGAATCATGCTGGAAGGCGGGCACAAGCTCCAAATCGGCGACACTTCGATGATTGGCTGGTGCATCAAGCACAAAGAAGCGCGCATCGCACTCGACGTGGGCCAAGACGCCGTGCGCTTTGATAATCCTTACACGCCCAAGACGCGCTCCGAAATGGCGCTGCCGCTGGTGGTCGGCAGCGAAGCCATCGGCGCGCTGACCATTCAAAGCGAGCAAATGGCGGCTTTTAGCCAGGACGACATCACCTCGCTGCAAGCGATGGCGGATCACCTGGCCGTGGCGATTGATAATGCGCGCTTGTTGGCCGAACTGGAAGAGGCTCACCGCGAACTGGTGCGCACCAAGACATTTGAGGCCATCGCCACAGCCACCGGCGAGGCCATCCACTGGATCGGCAACAAGGCCCTGCCTATCGTAACCAGCGCGGAGCGCCTGCGCGGCGATGTGGCGCAATTCGTTGTGGCGGCTGGCGCAGTCGTCGAGCAAGCGCCTGCCACGCTCCAGGAACACGTCTTGGCGCAATTGGTGCGCGAGTGGGCGCAGACGTTTACCGGCCTGTATCCTTCGGCGCGCCAGGCTATTGATGGATTACAAAAGATGCGGGTGGACAAAGCGCGCCGCCTGCTGAGCGCCGAATCTGTCTACGAGGACCTGGCATTGATTGACGAGAGCGCGCGCCTGATTGTGGCCGTCAAGGAAGGGTTGATCGGCCCGACGCGCGAACACAAGCCGCGCCCGACGATGCTGCAAGATGTGGCCAAAGATGCCGCCGTTCGCCTGGGCATCGCGCCGGATGTAATCGTTTACCAAATCGCGCTGGATACGCCGCTGGTGCGCGTGGACGCCACGCAAATGAATCGCGTATTCACCAACTTGCTCAAGAACGCCATAGAGGCTATGGAAGGCCAGGACGTCAAGCGCATCACCGTCGGCATGCGCCCAGCGGACGAGCCGGGCTTTGCAGAAGTGACCGTGGCCGATACCGGCCGCGGCATCCCCCCCGAAGAGATAGATAAAATTTGGGCCGCTTTTTATCTCTCCAACAAAGACAGCAAGATACATCACGGGTTGGGGCTGGCAGCCTGCCTCCAGGTTGTGAACCAGATGGATGGTAAAATCTCGGTGCAAAGCGAGCTGGGGGTGGGGACCGTATTTACCCTCTTGCTGCCCGCCATCACCGATAGAGACAAGATCAACTTGCCGGCCGGCAGCAAGACCATCTTGCTCGTTGACGACGACGACGATTGGCGGCAATACGCGCAAGCGATATTTGAACAGGCCGGCTATCGCGTCCAGACCTCACCCTCTGTGTCAGGCATTGACCTTGCCGCGATCAATCGGATCATTGTAGACCAGACCCTGGAGCACGCCGACGTAATGGACGTGCTCCGCGCGCTGCGCGAAGCCAAGGCGCAAGACAAGACGATTGTGGTAACTAACAACCTGATCGTCGAGCAGACGACTGACCTGCTCCAAACCGGCATCCAAGACGTGGTGCTGAAACCCTACACCGCCATCGAACTGGCGACGCTTTTGTAAGCCCTGTTTCGCAAGACCTCCGAGGTGTCAAAGCCTCGGAGGTCTATTGCGAGCATAGAAAACACGGGTCACAGAGGATTTTGAAATTTCTCTGCGTGTCTCTGTGAACCTCTGGGCGTCTCTGTGTTCCTGTTTGGTTCTGGCTCGGCCTGGCTAGGATGTTAAAACTGGATGATTCCGGAACAGTAACGCGGGCGACGATGGCGCGCACGATCCTGGGGCGGCCCATCTACACTGTGGAAATCTATGTTGTGGATGGCTGGCTGATAGACTGCGGCCCCCCGGCAACGAGCGGCGAGATTGTCCGCTTTGCGCGCGAGCGGGAACTGCGCGGTGTGGTCAACACTCATCACCACGAAGACCACGCTGGGGGCGACGCCGCCCTGTACCGTGAGCTAGGCTGGATTCCACAGGCGCCTGCGCTGGCCGTGCCGATCCTGGCCGCGCCGCCGCGCCTGGAATTCTATCGCCGGTTGGCCTGGGGGCAACCCGCACCGGTGCAGGCGCGGGCGCTCGGCGATAGAGTCGAGACTGGGCGGCACCAGTTTGAGGTGATTCCAACGCCGGGGCATTGCCCCGATCACATCTGCCTGCTGGAGAGCAACGAAGGCTGGCTGTTTTCCGGCGACCTGTTCATCGCCGAGCGCGCCAAGTACATGCGCGCCGACGAAGATATGCCGCTTCTGCTCGACTCGCTGCGCCGCATTGCAACGCTCGGCTTTGACACGCTGATCTGTTCACATGCCGGCATTGTACAAGATGGCCCGGCGGCAATCCGCAGGAAAATAGATTTCTGGGAAAACATACAGGGCCGCGCGCAAACCTTGCTGGGAGAGGGCAAACCGCTCCACGTTATTCGCGATAAACTGCTAGGCCCTGAAAACCAGATGGCCTTTATCACACGCGGGCATTTTTCCAAATTCAACCTGATCAAAGCGATGGTCGGCAACAAAACATAATTGACCGGGAGGCACCCTATGGCCGTATCTACCTGGCAAGCGGGCGTGGGGCGGAAAGCCGCCCTACTCACCGCCGTGCTCGTGCTGGCGGGCATTGTGAGCGCGCTGATTTTTTTACCCGTTCAAGCTGCGCGCTCTGCGTCGCTCTACCATGCCAATGACATCTATGTTGCCTCAGCCAGCCATACTACCACGGCTCCATTCTTTGTCATTCCCACTGGCACCGTCGTCCTGACTTATTACGCCTACCTTCCCATCATCTCGAGCGACAAGACCGAAATATGCCGCCCTATCGAGGGAGCGGTGTACGGGACCTATCAAATCCCCAACTGGACTCCGCCCCAACGTCCTGCCGAGGAGCACGGCGATTTGAACCTTGCTTTGCGCGGCTACACCCTAACCACGGCCTACCTGGGGCTGATTGACATGGGCGGCGCCACAGACGCAAAAGCGCCGCAACTGGCTGGCGTGTTTGCCAGCCCTCACGCGCCCCAGTTCACCGCCGTTTACCGGGTGTACAATTGGGACTGGAATTGCAATTGCCGGGATGGGTTGATTGACGACTGGGAAGTGACCCTGGCCGACCTGGCCGCAACGCCTGGCGAAACGGTGCACATGCCCGACTCTGGTTACGAGATTGGAGGAGGCTACGAAGCGACCGTGTTATACGCCAGCGACAGCCGGCTGACGCTCAAGTACACTGCCGAAGATAACGTGGTGAGCGGCTATACGCTTCACCTGGAAAATATTTGCGTGGACCCCAATCTGCTGTCTCTCTATCAATCACTGGACGGCGCCGGCCGCCACTCGCTGCCCGCGCTGCGGGCCGGCCAGGCGTTCGGCCGGGTCCGCAACAACGGCAAGATAGGGCTGGCCATCCGCGACAGCGGCGCTTTTCTGGATCCGCGCGTGCGCAAGGACTGGTGGAAAGACTACTAGAGGAAAGTTGATGACTGAAGCGCGCGCCTCAACACAGCGCCCTCTCACTCAAAGCGGCAAATGGCGGAAAGCTTTATCGCAACTCCGCCTCAAAATCACCGGGCCGTATATATTTCTCGCCGTCGTCGTCGCGTTTGCCGCCACCTACATCACCACACGCTACATCGTCGGCTCGCTCGAAGAGCGTTTCCAGAAAAGCCTGCAAGATGCCGGGCGACTGGCCGCCGATACAGTCGTCCAAACCGAACAACGCCATCTGGCCACCCTGCGCAGCGCTGCTTTTACTGAAGGCATGCCAGAAGCCATAGAGGCTCGAGACGCGCTGGCGGTACACCGCCTCGTCTCGCTCATCGCACTGAACAACAAAACGGATAGCCTGGATATCCTCGCCGGCGACAAGACCGCTTTACTCTCAATGCACCGGGTTCCCGGCGGTGGGGCAATGGACTATGATTTTGATCAAAGCGCCGATTACGCCGCCTGGCCGCTGGTCAATACAATACTGAACAATACCCGAGACGAGCTGGGCGACAAGTACAGCGATCTGGTACGAGCGCCATGGGGTTGGACGCTTTACACCGCCGGGCCAATCAAGCGAGGCGATCAGGTTATAGGCGTGATCATGGTAGGCACTTGTGTCGAAACACTGGCACGCGAACTCGACCAAAATGCATTGGCGCGCATCACACTCTATACGCTGGACGGCTTGCCGCTAGCCTCCACGCTCACCCTGGAGCACGCCGACCTCCAACTTTCTCCAGACGTGGCTCGACGTGTGTTGGAGAGCGAAAACAGAGTCGCCATCGTGCGCGATGTGCAAACGGGAGGGCGGCCGTATGCCGAAGTGTTGAGTACGCTCACGGTGCGCCGCGAGCAAGTGATGGGGATATTGGCCGCCGCCCTGCCCGCCGAACGGCTATCCAGCGCCAGTGTGCCGGCGCGCAACTGGCTCATCGCGCTGTTCAGCGCCGCTACGGCGTTGATCGTGCTGATGGGAACGTGGATGTCGGCGCGGATTGTGCGCCCCATACAGACGCTCGTCAGCGCCAGCCAAAAAGTGGCCAGCGGCGACCTGGCGGCGACCGTGGCGGTGAACAGTTCCGATGAAATAGCAGAACTGTCCATAGCTTTTAACATGATGACGAGCGATCTGCGCGAACGGCAGCGCGAGCGCGACTTGTTCGGGCGCGCGGTTTCACCCGAAGTGCGCGACGCCTTGTTGGCCGGCAAAGTGGGACTGGGCGGCGAAACGCTGTGCGCCACGGTGTTGTTCTCAGATATCGTTGGCTTTACAGCCATGTCCGAAAAGCTCGAGCCCCAACAAGTAGTGACGTTTCTCAACGAATACTTGACGGCCATGGAACAAATCATCCGCGAACACGGCGGCACGATCAACAAATATATTGGCGATGCCATCGTCGCCATCTTTGGCGCGCCGGTCGGCCACCGCGACGATGCCGCCCGCGCCGTGCGCGCAGCGCTAGGGATGCACGCGCAACTGGCGGCGCTCAACGCGCGGCGGCAAGTGCGTGGAGAGCCGCCCCTGGCGCACGGCATCGGCATCAGCACCGGCAGCGCTGTGGCCGGCGCGATTGGCTCACCGGAACGGCTGGAATACACCATTATCGGCGACACCGTCAACGTGGCGTCACGCCTGGAGGCAATGACGCGCCAACTGCACTGCGAGATTTTGCTAACCGAGGACGTCTGGAAAGCATTGGGCGAGACACAAGTCTCACTCGAAGACAAGGGAGAAATCAAGCTCAAAGGACGCCAAGAAGCCGTGCGCATTTTCGAGTTAAAAGTATAACAATGTCTGCCCGCCAAATCACCTGGATGATCACTGGAATTCTCGCACTCGCGCTCGGCGTGAGCAGCGTTATCGCGGCGGTGCAACTTGGCGCGCGGCCGTTACTGGCCGGCGAGTATCACGCCGACCTGGCCTCGCACCTGAAAGCCGATTACAGCGTTGACCCCTGCGCTCAACCGAAATTTGCGCCGCTGAACGCAGGGATCATTGACGATCTCGCCGGGGAAGCGCAAACGCCGTCACGCCCGGGCATGAGAAGCACGTGGCAGGTATTGATCTCCACGCCGACCTCCGCGCCCACAGACACGCCAATGCCCACCCTCACCCCAGGCCACACCCCCACGCCATGGCCCACGGTCACCTCCACTGCCACGCCGACCTCCACTCCCACGCGCCGCCTTCCAACGCACACGCCAACACCGCCAGCAACTCTAACGCCGACCGATACACCAACGCCAACCCCAACACCAGGACCCGGCGGCGAGGGCGGCAAGCCAGAGCCAACCACGCCACCCGAGCCGCCTGTCTCGCCATTAGACTTGCCCCCACCCTCCTAAAACAGACATACAAAAAAGCGGTGCAAGGCACATTCAGTACTTGCACCGCTTTGTGTTTGCCTAATCGCCCCTAAACCAGGCGCACGAACTTGCGCTTGCCCACCTGCAAGACCTGCGGCGCGCCCGGCTCGACGACAAAGTCAATACCATCAATGGCCTGTCCGTCCAGCTTGACGCCGTGTTGATCAATCATGCGGCGCGCGTCGGAGCGGCTAGAGACCAGCCCGGCGTTCACCAACACATCCACAATATTGGTGGACGCGCCAATAGTGTACGTTGGCATATCGTCCGGCAGCTCGCGCTCCTGGAAAACGCGCTTGAAATGTTCCTCGGCCTGGCTCACGTGTTCATCGCCGTGAAAGGCGCCGACAATTTCACGCGCCAGTTCCATCTTGACGTCGCGAGGGTGCAGGCTGCCATCTTTCAGTCCCTGTTCAATGGCCGCCACCCGATCCGGCAGGTAGCGCGTGACCAGATTGAAGTAAATCGGCATGGCTTTATCGGGCAGGCTCATCACCTTGCCGTACATATCTTCGGGCGCCGCCAGGATGGGAATGTGATTGCCCAGACTCTTGGACATGCGAATTTCGCCATCGGTGCCGGGCAAGATGCCCAAGATGACGCCAATCTGCGGCTTTTGCCCATACATTTCTTGCAACTTGCGCCCGGCGGTGATAATATTGAACAATTGGTCGCTGCCGCCGACCTGAACATCGGTATTCATCATCACGGCGTCGTAAGCCTGCATCAGCGCGTAAAAAGTTTCGTGCAGGTAGACCGGCTCGCCTTTTTCCCAGCGCAGCTTGAAATTTTCGCGCTGGATAAATTGCTGGACGGTGAAATTGGAAGCGATCTTGATCATATCTTCCAGCTTTAGTTCCAGCAGCCATTCGTGGTTAAAGCGCACCTGCGTCCGCTCGCGGTCGAGGATGCAAAAGGCTTGCTCGGCGTACGTCCGTGCATTGTGTTCCGTTTCTGCGTGGCTGAGCACCGGGCGCAGTTTATTCTTGTCCGAAGGATCGCCGACCATGCCCGTGCCCGTGCCAATGAGGAACGTCACCGCGTGCCCCAATTCCTGGAATTGGCGCAGCTTTCGCATGGTGACGGTGTGCCCCAGGTGCAAGTCGGACGTACTGGGATCGTAGCCGCAATAGACGCGCAGGGGGCGGCCTTCCTTTTCAGCTTCGATCAACCGCTCGCGCAACTCGCGCGTCATGTGTTGCTTGAGTTGCTCGTCGCCATATTCCGTGCCTTGCATAAGCAACGCCACTTGTTCATCCAGCGTCAAGGCCATTGTACGAGCTGTGGTCATAATCCACCTCACATCAATAAAATTGAGTTGGATTATACCACATAACATGGAGAGCTTTTGACCCAGTATTCCATACCTGCTACAATAGACCTGACTGGCAGCCGCTCACGAGAGCGCGCTCCGCAGGCGCAAAAACAAAATGGGGGGGATTTTTTATCTCGGCCTTACTCCTCGTGCAAGTAACCTGTTTGTAACCTAATCGGCACGTTGCCCCCCCGCCTCCGCTTTATAATCAGGGTGCAATTGGGTTCAAACCATAATGTCTAAAGCATGAGGAGGCTATGCTATGAGTACCAAAATTTTGTATGTGATGGTTATTGTTAGTTTGCTGATGGGGTCATTTGCCGTTTTGCCAGCGTCGGCGCAGAACCCGACTCCGAACTTTTACACTACGGTCAGCATTACGAACATCGCTGGCGCGCCAGTGAAAAATGGGATTTTTACCACTGATGTGGTGGCTTCGGTCGCCAACTATGGCGGCAGCTCACAGGTAGGCATCATCGGCGCAGACATCTATATCACCTATGACCCGGCCATTGTGAGGTTCGCCTACATCGAGCCGAAAACAGGGTTCTTTGACAACCCGCGCGACTATTCCAGAGCAGAGTGTCCGGCGACGATGATTGTCACTACCACGCAGTGCGTGCACCTGGCGCTCACACAGCAGCCTGGCTCTGGGGCAGTCTATAACCGCACGGGCGTTCTGGCAACGCTGCATTGGGTAGGCGTGGAAAATGGCACGACGCTGCTCAACATCCTGGCAACGGATTCATATCTCATCCAGTATCCCGACAACACGCAATATCCTTTCAACGCCATCACGCCGGCCACGATCAATATCGGCGGGCCAGGCGGGTCGGCTGGCGCGATTGTCGGTCGAGTCATCCGCTACGGATACATCGGCACGGCGGCATACAGCGGGCCGGTCACTGTGACGGCCTCGATGCAAGGCGGCCCAGCCGTTACAGCGGTGGCAGACGCGCAGGGCTACTTTACCTGCACCCTGCAAACAGGCGGAAACTATAGCGTCAAGGCCAGTTATCCAGGCTACCTGACGGCCAAACGAGATAATGTGTACGTTTCGGGCGCGACTATCAGCGTTGGAGAGACACGTCTGAGGGGCGGGGACGTCAATCTCGACAACTATGTCAATATCTTTGACCTGGTTATGATCGCCGCCTGGCTGAGTGGGTCAAATGCCCTGGCAGATATCAACGATGATGGCTATGTCAACATCTACGATCTGACCCTCGCCGCCGGCAGTTTCAATCAACACGGCCCCACAACTTGGTAAATCAGATTAGATATTAGTGTAGGAGGCACAAAATGAAGACCCAGTTTTCTCTATCCAAAACGATCACAGCCATCATCACCGTCACTGTCGTCGCCTTGTTTGCCAGTGTAGCACTGTTTTCAGGCGCCCCCACCGTGCAGGCTCAGTGGAGTCCCCTGCCCACACCGTGGCCGCAGCCGGTGGTTCAGTTCAGCAGCAGCGTGTACAGCGTGAACGAGAGTGCTGGCGCAGCCACCATCGTCGTCTACTTGAACACGTCTACGTGGCAACAGATCAGCGTGAACTATACGACCTACGACGGCACGGCCACACCGTACAGCGACTATACACCAGTTAACGGCGTGCTGACCTTTAGCTCAGGCGAAACGAGCAAGAGCTTTATAGTGCCGATTGCCAACGATACCACCAACGAGTCGAACAAGACTATCAATCTGCAATTGAGCAATCCGGCTTACGCCAGCCTGGGCACACCCAGCACCGCCGTGCTGACCATTGTAGACGACGATACCCCCACCCAACAGGCCAGCATCTTGGGGTATCACACCGTGCGCTCGGGTGAAACGCTGTTCTGCATCGCGCGCGCTTACTCGATCTCGCCGTGGGCCATTGCCACCCAGAACAATCTGGTCTACCCGTATAGCCTGTACACCAACCAGGTTCTGGCCATCCCGAATGTGCCGTGGTTGAACCCGTCGGCGGGGGATATTTGTCCGGCCCAGTTCGGCGACAATCCTATCCAGCCCACGCCGGTTCCGTCTCAACCGGGGCCCTGCCGCTATACGCACGTGGTGCAGCGCGGCGACACACTCTACTCGCTGGCGCGGCGCTATGGATCGAGCGTGTGGAGCATTGCCAGCGCCAATCACATCGCCAACCCGAACCTGATCTTTGTCGGGCAGGTGCTATGCATTCCGTAACAAGCAACGAATTACTCATACCTGGTCAATGGAGTCAACTCCATTGACCAGGCCAAGTCGCTCCCTCTAAACGCATATCAGGAGATAATAGAATGAAAACCTTCCAAGTATCAAAAGCATTGACCGGACTGGTTGCCATTGCCCTCATCGGAACGCTCTTGGGCGCGATGTTAGGTGGCAACATTCAGGTGGTGGGTGCCAGCTCGGCTGTAGTGCGCTTTGACCCGGCCGGCGCCACCATCTCCCCCAATCAAACCATCGCCATCAATGTTCAAATAGATAACGTCACAGGCTTGATGGGCGCAGAATTTCACTTGTCTTATAATCCAGCCATCCTGGAAGTTCAGGACGCCAACGCCAATACGGACGGCGTGCAAATCGCGAACGGATCGCTTCTCACAGATTTTGTGGCGCAAAACCACGTTGATTCCACTCAGGGCGTGATAGATTTTGCTGTGCTCCAATTGCCGCCACATTCAGCAGCGAGCGGCAGCGGGGTGCTGGCAACGATCACCTTCGTGGGCAAGGCCGCCGGCACGTCTGCACTCACATTCACCACCGTCAACCTGGCAGGCGACGGCGGAGCGGTCATTACAGCCGACGCACAAAATAGCAGCGTGAGTGTGAGCAGCTCGGGTGGGGCAACGTCAACACCTGTGCCGGGTCAGCCAACCTCCACCCCCGTGCCCAGCTACCCAACACCCACCCCCATCCCGGGCTATCCCACCGCCACACCCGTCCCGGGTTATCCAACAGCCACGCCGGCGCCTTCCGGGGGCATCCTGGGCTATCACACGGTGCGCGCTCGAGAAACGCTCTTTTGCATCGGGCGGGCGTACTCGGTCTTGCCGTGGTCCATCGCCAGCCAGAATGGCCTCAGCTATCCGTATTACTTGCGAGTGGGGCAGGTGTTGGCTATTCCGAACGTGCCGTGGTCGAGTCCCGTGTCTAACCCGGTTTGCCAGCGCCAGTTTGGCGACAGCAATCCCTCGCCATCGCCGCAGCCCACCGTCCCGCCTTCTTCCGGCTGTCGAGCGACGTACGTGGTGCAGCGCGGCGACACGCTCTTTTCCATCGCGCGCCGCTACAGCACCACCGCCTGGGCCATTGCAGTGGCTAACAACATTGCGAATCCAAACGTGATCTTTCCGGGGCAGGTTCTGTGCATTCGGTAACAACATCCTTCAAGCGTCCTGGTCAATGAAAGAGAGCTTGCGTTGGCCAGGACGCTATCGCACAAGGTCAAAGCCAACAGTTTTTGTCTTGTCTGCCTATCTCCCCCCAAAAAATATTTGGGAGATGGAAATGAAAACCAGATTTTTTTCACACACTGCCTGGGCGTCTATCGCCCTCGTTCTAGTTATCCTCTTGAGTGCAGCAGCGCCCGTGGCCGCAGAGTACACCATCGTGCGGTTAGAGCCGGGCGCGCCGACAGTATCCGTGGGCCAGGTCGTCGCCGTCAGTATCCGTATAGATAATGTGGCAGGGCTATTCGGCGCCGAGGTTCACTTGTCGTACAACCCCGCCATCGTCGAAGTGCTCGACTCTGATTCTGCGCAAGCCGGCACTCAAATTGCGCCGGGATCATTGCTCAAGCCCGACTTTGTCGCGCAAAACCGGGTGGACGCTGTTTATGGCACCATTGACTTTGGCGTCATCCAGTTGCCACCCAGCTCACCTGTGAACGGCAGCGGCGTGCTGGCAACGATCACGTTCAGGGGCAAAGCGCCTGGCACGTCGCAGTTGAGCTTTAACACCGTCAACCTGTCCACCCCGAGTTCGGCCGCCATCCCGGCCAGTTCCCAAAACGGCCAACTCACGGTGAGCGGCCTGAGTGTTGCGCCGACGCCTACGCCATACTTGTACCCAACGACCAGTCCACCGCAAACCAACTATGCCTATGTGCTGGGCTATCACACGGTGCGCGCCGGGGAAACGCTGTACTGCATCGGGCGCGCTTACGGAGTCTCACCGTGGGCCATTGCTAACCAAAATGGCCTGCGTTACCCGTACACGTTGTGGGTAGGCCAGGTTCTCGCCATCCCCAACGTGGCGTGGACGGGTATCACGCCAGGGCCGGTATGCCAACCTCAATTTGGCGGTGGATCACCGCTGCCGCCGCTGCCGCCGGCTCCTACACCCGTACCGGCGCCCACGTACGGCACGTGGTACCAGGTGCAACTTTACGACACTTTGGATAGCATCGCCGCGCGCTTTGGCGTCACGACGTATGCCATCATGCAAGCCAACAACCTCTCTAGCCCCTACAGCATCTACGTAGGGCAATGGCTATACATCCCCGCAGGCGGGTACTATTACCCACCGCCTACGCCCACGCCCACACCCGCCTACGGCACGTGGTACCAGGTGCAACCCTACGATACTCTGGACAGCATAGCCGCGCGCTTTGGCGTCACGACGTACGCCATTATGCAAGCGAACAATCTCTCCAGCCCTTACGTTTACACAGGACAGTGGCTGTTCATTCCAACCACGCCTTATTCTCCACCTTCAACACTTCCGCCAGTTCCTGGCCCGTACCCGGGCGAGGCCTGGCTGGGGCAATACTTTAACAATATGTATCTTGGAGGCTCGCCCGACGTGCAACACATGGATCCGGCCATTGACTTTGATTGGAAAGAAGGCTCGCCTTTCCCGGGGCAGATTGATAAAAACTTTTTCTCGGTGCGCTGGACGCGCAATGTATACTTTGAAGGGGGAACGTATCGCTTCTGGGCCTGGGTGGACGACGGTGTACGACTGTACGTAGACGATATCGTCGTCGTCAACGAGTGGCACGACCAGAGCGGCAAGTTTTTCGGCGACGCTACTCTGGCGCCCGGCACCCACGCCGTCAAAGTGGAATATTACGAAAACGCCTATACCGCAATGATCTCTGTATGGTGGGAACGATTGCGCTGACGAAAACAAAATTATCTCCATAGCATGTCCTCCAAAACAGGATGTCTCAACGACATCCTGTTTTGTTTCCCGGCGCCAGGCGTCCGCTGAAAACACTTGCCGAAATTGCCCGCCCATGCTAGAATGCGAGCAGTTCCACTCTACAACTCGACCAAGAGATGCCTGACCTGGTTAAACTCAAAAAGATAAATCAATCGTACCTACTCAGCCCGGTGTCATTCTACTCAGCCCGGTGTCATTCTCTGGCCTGTCAACCAAGGCGGGCTGAGACGCGCTTTTTGCAAAGAATCTCTAGGAGCTTGGAGAGGCGCTCCGTGCGCCGTCCCCGGCGCGTGCGGGCCGCCGAGACGGCGGCCTGAGCGGGGTTCTCCGACAGCCTGCCAAAGATCGAAGAGATTCTTCGCGGAGTTTACCCTGAGGCACGAAGGGCTACCCAGAAACTTAACTGCCTGCTGGGGTGGGAGTGGGTGTCAG
>CAZYXV010000046.1:0-24699 GCA_964651475.1 uncultured Anaerolineae bacterium
CGATTTTCGTGCGGGTCGCCGCGACAGGATTGCGAGTTGGAGTGGATTCGGGCGGCGGCGTTTGCAGCCGAGGCGACAGTCGGGATCGTCGACCGGTTGCTTGGTTTTGTCGTAACGATTTTTGACATAGGCTTTGGGATTGTTCTCTTTTACCCAGGCGATGATATGTTTTGTGTCGAGGGAGACACACTCGATGGGCGGCACTCCGAGCGTGGACAGTTCGACCAGGAGGAGGCGCACACTGTCAGCCAGCAAGAATTGGATCACCGGATTGGGGAGCTGACGGAACAGACGGTTGAAGTGTCGCTGGGTGGGCAGACTGGCCAGGGCATTAAAACCTAGCGGATGATTTGGCGCAGGCACCAGCGGAAACCCGAGCAGGGATATGAAACCTGGATGCTCCAAGAGGAAGCGTTTGAGTTTGAAGGTGGACGGCAGGCTTTCGTTGAGTTTGATGAGTTCGGCTGCAATCAGCGCGGTGTGCGTATTGCGATTTGTCCCCAATTGCGCTCAAGATTGCGTTCGGGCACGCCATCCCAATCGAGCGGACCAAGCAAGTCCAAACAGCGCAGCAGGGTGGGCGAGTCACTGCCGAGTGGCAAAGCGCGTGCACCGAGCCAGTACGTGTGCAAAGAGGGTGGTTTTATACTTGTTTTCGGGGGTAACAGCGGTTCAGGAAACAGCGGCAATTGTGCTATACTGAGTTGGTCAGACATAGGGTTTTCTCCTTTGCTCAAAATGGTTTTTGGACAATTCCATTTTACGCTAGGTGAAAACCCTGCCTAAAGCGGGGTCAGTCATTGACTGACCCCGCTTGGAGAGGCATGATGGTGCGCAGAGATGGTCACGCGGACTAAAAAACGGGGTCAGTCATTGACTGGTCCTCCCCTCTTTACTAAGTTCTGGAACTGACCAGTTCTGGAACTAAAAAAATGGAACTCAACCAGTTCCGAAACTTAAAGAGGCTTCCTCACTGTCCGCAATTTCTTTGGTAGCCCCATTGTCAGCAATCTCTTCAGCGACCTTGTTGCCAACAATCGGCCCCAGTTGCCTGAGCCGCCTGCACGCCGCCACAATGGGGTTATGGCTGCCGCCAAGTGCTTCTTGCACAGCCCGGGTGCTGATCTTTTTCCCCCCTTGCGCCAGCTCGCGCGCGGCCTGAAGCACCTGCTTTTCAAGCCCGGTCAACTCGACTGAGCCAAACCTCACCCGCGCCAGGTGTTGTTCGAGCGCGGCGCTCGCCAGCAGCGGCGTCATGACCGTGACCATTTCAGCGCCGCGCCTCACTATGGCCTGCCCGGGCGGCGCTTCTTCCAGTTCGTCCAGCTTGCGCGCCCCCTGTTCTGTTGCTCCTGCGGGCACGGATTACACGGACGGGCGCGCTTCAATCTGTGCATCCGCGTTGGGCTTTTTTGCGCCTTGTTTTTGCCTCCGCCTTGTGCTAGAATGGCTTTGCAGCGTAGCCTGCACAGGAGAGTTGGGGGGTAGCATTGCATCGGGAGGTCATGAACTGATGGAAGAAAAGCAGCTACTGGCGCGAATCACGCTGGATCCCAAAGTGATGACCGGCAAACCGGTCATCAAGGGTACGCGGCTGACAGTTGAATATATCCTTAACCTGCTGGCGCGCGGCGCGAGCACGGCAGAGATTTTACAAGAATACGATGGGCTGGTGCCAGAGGACATTCAAGCCTGCTTGCTATTTGCGGCGCAGGCGCTCGAAAGCACGCTCTTTATGCCGCTGGTGATGGAGACAGCCTAGATGCGGTTTCTGGTGGATGAATGTAGCGGTCCGGCTCTGGCGCGTTGGCTACGCAGCCAACACCACGATGTCTTTTCGGTGTACGAAGAAGCACGCGGGATGGGCGATGATGACGTTGTACAGAAAGCGTATGTGGAGAACCGAATCCTGGTCACAAATGACAAAGACTTTGGAGAAAAGGTTTACCGTGAGCGGCGTCCGCACAAAGGCGTCATCCTATTGCGTTTGGATGATGAACGAACTGCCAACAAGATTGATACCATGCGGCGACTTTTGGCAAGTTATGCAGATCAGTTGGCGGGGCATTTTGTGGTAGTGACTGAGACCCGAGTCCGTTTTGCCCATCTATAAAGAGACCGACATTGCCAGCATGATGCATAATCCGTGTCGTGCTTTTTCTGCGCGGGCGGTGCGGGGGATGAAATCACTGACCCACTGAGAGCGTTGAGGCCACTGACAGCCCCACGGATTATGCACGTGAGTACACGTGTGTGAGTACACGTGTGTGAGTACACGCGTGTGAGTACACGCGGACACGGATTACACGGACGGGCGCGCTTCAATCCGTGTCATCCGTGAGCAGATCCGTGTTGGGCTTCTCCGGCAGGCGGGTGACGCAAGTCACTCCATCAGACGTTATAGAGATTTGTTTTTTGCTCTCGCCAAGCCGCCAAGCACGCCAAGTTTTCGCTAATTTTCTCTGCGGTCTTGGCGTCTTGGCGCGAGATGAATTTAAACCCCGACCTGTTCGCGCAGCTTTTCCCGATCCTGTGGGGCAACCCCAAAGGCCATTGCCGAGTAATCCAAGGCCCGCTGGCGAACCAAATCGCAATCCAGCTTGGCGGCACAATCATCGCACAAGCCCAGGTCATTCACCGGTCCCCACAAGTCGCATCTAGCACATTCCAGCGATGCCTTACAGAAACTCGTCGGCATCCTCGATCAAGAGTGGCTCGCCGCAGTCGGGGCTATCACCTCTTGCGCGCCAATCAACTCATTTGTATATTCAAACACGCAGCGATACTCCCCGCCGATGTCAAGCATTGGGCACTGGTGTTCGCCGCACGTCACCCGTCCGTCTAACAGCGCCGTATAGTTTCTCCCTTGATGTTATGCCTTGATCCCCACATGGATCGCCACTGTGCCCCACATCAAGCGGCGATAGCGCACCTCTTGCAGCCCTACTGAACGCATCACCTGAGCCAATTCATCAGCGGTCAGAAATTCGGTCAGCGAGTTGGGTAGATACGCATACGCCTCAGGGTTGCCGCTGATCAATCCACCGATGGGTGGCACCAGGTGGTAAAGATAAAACCTGGATAGATGTTTGAACAGCGGCACAGATGTGGAGGAAAGTTCCAGACAGACCACTCGCCTGCCGGGCCGTATCACACGGCGCTGTTCAGTCAAGGCGGCGGCAATATCAGCCACATTGCGCATCAGAAAGCCCGAGATCACAGCATCAAAAGAATTGGCAGGAAAGGGCAGGTGCAGCGCGTCTGCGCATGCCCAACGAATCATTTCTGCGCCAGGTTTGGCTTGCCCCAGTCGCAGCATCTCGGACGTAAAATCAACCCCCGCCACGAGAGCATCGCAGTCGGTCTGGCTGGCCTGGAGCGCAATGTCACCCGTGCCTGTTGCCACATCAAGCAAGCGTCCACCGGGTGGCAGTTGGGTTTCGTTCACGGCTAATCGCCGCCAGGCGGTATCTTGCCTGCCGGTCATCAGGCGATTTATCAAATCATAGTGCGGCGCAATCCGCCCAAACATGGCATGGACATATGCCGCGCGTTCTTGTCCTTTGAGGTATGTCATAGTGGCGAGATTGTACAACCTTTTGCTTGTTTTGCCAAAGAGAGGGCATCTGTATGTTTATCGCCTGGTGCCCGTCATCGGCCAAGTGGTGAGTGGGAACGCGGACGCCTACACGTATCTGCCCAACTCGCTGACCGAGTTTCTGACGGCCGACAAATTGGCCGAGGCAATGCGCTCGGTCGGCCTGCAGCAAGTGTGCTACCGCCGCTTGATGCTGGGGACAGTCGCCCTTCACGTGGGCGTGAAAGCTTGAGAGGTGGACTGGTTATCTAATTCTTTGCAGAGCCGGACTTGCGTTTTTTGCCTAAAGCTCCAGAAGCCTGGGAAGCGTCGGGCGCGAATTGCTCCATCTCCTGGCGGATAATGGTCCGCGCGTGGTCAAGTTCGACCTCGTCCACCCAGGCTGCCTCGGCGCTCAAGCGTTCACAAGCACTGTCCAGCCATCTGTGGTCGGCCGGCGTCAGCCGGTTGGCGCGTCCGCGATTCAGCAAGTCGCGCACGGTTCGAGTCAATGCCAGAGATTCGGGCGCTTGCGAACGGCTTTTGAGCTCGGTGAAACGAAGGCGGTCATCGTCGGGGAGCGATTGCGGCGGCGAATGTAAGCACGCTACAATGCCCGCCAAACTGTTGACGATGGGGCGCAACCCCAGCGCCTCGGCGCGATCCACCGGCACAAGCAAAGTGCCCCCATCAGAAATGCGAATGCCGTAACATTCTATTCTTCGGTCGGCCTGATTGCGCGTGGTCAAGCCTTCAACCACCCCTAAGCCATAGATCGGGTGAAACACCCGGTCGCCCGGCTGAAATAGATTGGCGCTCATGAGGCCTCTTTTCTCGTGTTGACTTGGGCATACTATACCGCTTGTTTTTTTTCGCGCTGGGATGTAGTGAGCGATATAGTATGCCCACATGTATTGATTCGAGGTCAGGTGTTACTGGGTTAACCCCGGCGGTATCCACCACCGCCGCGACCGCCCCGGCCACCGCCGTAGCCGCCGCGGCCACCACTCCGGCCGCCGCTGCCGTAACCGCCCCGGCCGCCGCCGCTGAAACTGCCGCGCGGCGCTTGCTCACGGGCTTCAGCCACGGTGATTGTTCGCTCGTCTATAGCCTTGCCATTGAGTTGAGTGATCGCTTGTCGGGCCAGTTCGTCGCTGGACATCTCAACAAAGGCAAATCCCTTTGCCCGACCAGTCTCGCGGTCGGTGATAACAGACACACTGCTCACTTCTCCAACCGCGGCAAACATTTCGCGCAACGTCGTCTCGGTGACGCTGTAGGGCAAGTTGCCCACGTACAATTTTTTACCCACAAGAAACTCCTTTCTTACAAAACAGTAACGTTGCTGGCTTTGGGACCTTTGAGGCCAGATTCAACTTCGAACTCGACGCGCTGCCCTTCTTCGAGGGTGCGATAACCTTCAATCTGGATGGCTGTTTGGTGGACAAAGATGTCTTCGCCGCCGTCGCGCGCAATAAAGCCAAAGCCCTTGCTCGCGTTAAACCACTTGACTGTGCCGGTTACTCGTTCGCTCATCGTTGGTATCTCCTTTCTGTAAAATATGTAGGTCAGAAGGCAGCAGTCCAGAAGAAAAAAACCGCCCAGGCAGAATAAGCCTGGGCGGTTCAACAGAGGCTGAAAATTTGCTTACTTTGTCCTACCTGGGGAACATGATACCATACTTGAGGGCTTTTTGCAAAATTGACAAGCCTAGCGCCCGCCGGTATAATCGCCCCAATGTTTGAATTTGAATTGATTGCGACTGCCGGCCGCGCGCGCGCCGGTATTTTTCACACACCGCACGGCGACCTGTTCACGCCGGTGTATGCGCCAGTGGGCACGCAAGCCAGCGTCAAAGCAGTGCCCCCGCGCGACCTGGTTGAACTGGGCGCGACGCTCGTGCTTGCAAATACCTATCATCTCTATTTACGTCCCGGCGACGAGCGCGTGGCGAGGCTGGGCGGACTGCATCGTTTTATGGATTGGAATGGGCCGATCCTCACCGATTCGGGCGGCTACCAGGTGTTCAGCCTGCAAGAACTGCGCAAAATTGACGACGACGGGGTTACGTTCAAATCGCACCTGGACGGCAGCACGCACCGCTTCACGCCAGAAAAGGCCGTGCAGATTCAAGAAAACCTGGGCGCCGATATCATCATGGCGTTCGACGAATGCGCCCCGCCGCTGGATTACGAGTACAACGTTCGGGCGTTGGCGCGCACGCACGCCTGGGCGCAGCGCTGCCAGGCCGCGCAAACGCGAGCAGACCAGGCTTTGTTTGGCATCGTGCAGGGCGGCATATTTCAGGATTTGCGCGAACAATCGGCGCGCTTTCTGGCCGGGCTGGATTTGCCCGGCTATGCTATCGGCGGGCTTTCGGTGGGCGAGACCAAACCGCAAATGCACGCCGTCTTGGATTGGATGGACGCCCTGCTCCCCCAAAACAAGCCGCGCTACCTGATGGGCGTGGGCACCGTTGAGGATTTTTTTCAGGCGGTGGCGCGCGGCGTGGATATTTTCGACTGCGTGCTGCCCACCCGGCTGGCCCGTCACGGCGCGGCGCTCATCTCAAATCCGAATGGGGAGAGGGGCGGACGCTTGAACATGCGCAACGCGCAGTACGCCGACGACCCACAACCGATTGAACCCGGCTGCGCGTGTTACGCCTGCCAGCATTTTTCGCGCGCCTACATCCGCCACTTGCTGCACGCCGGCGAAATTTTGGGGTTGTATTTGCTTTCGATTCACAACTTGCACGTCTTGCTTGATCTGATGCGCCGGATTCGCGCCAGCATCCTGGCGGGCGCGTTCGAAGAGTTGTGCGCTGCTTTTTCGAGCTGAGGGTGAGACCCATTCACCCCAGCGCCACATCCAACAGCATCATCACCGCAAAGCCCCCCATGGCGCCCAGCGTGGCAATGTCGGTGCTTTCGCCGCGCTGCGATTCGGGGATGAGTTCCTCGATGACGACGTAAATCATCGCCCCGGCGGCAAAGCTGAGCGCGTATGGCAAGATGGGGCGCAGCAACAGAACCGACGCCGCGCCCAACACGCCGGCTATCGGCTCGACCATGCCCGAGAGCTGCCCATACCAAAAGCTTTTCAGCCGAGACAGTCCCTCGCCGCGCAGCGGCATCGAGACTGCCAGCCCTTCCGGGAAATTCTGGATCCCAATGCCCAGCGCCAGCGCCAGCGCGCCGGGCAGCGTGGCAGAGGGCAGCCCGGCGGCGACTGCGCCAAAAGCGACGCCTACGGCCAGCCCTTCCGGGAAATTGTGCAGTGTGACGGCGAGCACAAGCAAAATGCTGCGCTGCCACTGCGTCTTGATCCCTTCGCACTCGTCAATGGGCAATCCCAGGTGCAGGTGGGGCAAGACCTGGTCAATTCCCCACAAGAATGCCCCTCCCGACAAAAACCCAATCACCGCCGGCAGCCAGGGCGGCATGCTAGATTCCTGGGCCATCTCGATGGCCGGCGCCAGCAGCGACCAGAAACTCGCGGCAATCATCACGCCGGCCGCAAAGCCGAGCATGGCCTCCAGCAGTTTTCGATTCACGTCTTTGGCGATAAATACGCCAGCGGCGCCCAGGGCAGTCAGTCCCCACGTGAAAAGCGTTGCCAGCAGGGCCTGGGCGATGGGGTCAAGTGTTTGCAAATTGCCCATTATTGTAAGCCTCAAGTTCTTGTGTCAGGCCGTTTCGCCGCGGCTCGGATGCTATCTACCAGCTGCGCCAATTGCTGCGAAGGCGACGCGCCCGCGCTGACGCTGGGCTTGATCGCGCCGACGACGTTAAAGCCATTGCGCTCGGCAAAGTGGATTGGCAGGCGGTCAGCATCACGATCAATCCAGGCGTGACCGGGAGCCGGCCAATATGTTTATTTGTGCGCATTTGTATCGTCATTTCTGATAATGTTGGGCGCATGCCCAAACACAGTATATCATTAGCTTGGAGAACTGTCGAGGGGGGACGGGCGGACGGCGTGCGTCTGGCGCATCGGCCAAAGCGTGGTAAAATCGTCGGGCGAACAGCAAATGAAAGTGTAAAGGGTGCTTACATGAATCTCATTCAAGCGATTATCTTGGGTATTGTGCAAGGTGTGACCGAATACATCCCGGTATCCAGTTCGGCGCACCTGGTCTTGGTGCCGTGGCTGTTGCATTGGCCCGACGCCCCTTTCGAATTCGAGGTGCTGGTGCAATGGGGAACGCTGACCGGCGTGTTTGTTTATTTTTGGAGTGATTTGTGGGGCGTCGCGCGCGGTGTGATTGAAGGGTTGATACGCGGCAAGCCGCTTGGAACGTTCGAGGCGCGGCTGGGTTGGTACATTGTCCTGGCGACGCTGCCGGCGGCTGTGGCTGGCTTGCTGTTCAAGGAAGCGTTCGAGGTAGCGTTTGCCTCGCCGCGCGCGGTGGCCGCGTTGTTGCTGGGCACGGCGGCGATGCTGACGGCGGCCGAGTATTTCGGGCGGGGCGCGCGCCACCTATCTGGCCTCACCTGGCTCGACGCGCTGATTGTGGGGCTGTGGCAGGTGGCGGCGCTGCTGCCCGGCATCAGCCGCTCGGGCGCGACGATTGCCGGCGGCGTGCTGCGCGGCCTGGATCGCAAATCGGCGGCGCGCTTTAGCTTTTTGATGTCTGTGCCGCCCATGCTGGGCGCGGGCGTGCTGGCGATCAAAGATTTATTGGAGGCCGGCAGCCTGGGCGCGTTGTTGCCCGCGTTGATCGCCGGGTTTGTGGCCGCGGCGATTTCTGGCTATGTATGCATCCGTTGGCTGTTGGGCTACTTGCAGCGCGGCACGCTGTACGTGTTTGCCATTTACTGCGCCGCCGCCGGAATCGTGTGTCTCGTCATCGCTGTGCTATGAGTTTCCAAAAATCAAGCAAATATTACATTTTGATTTTTTGCCTCTTGCTGCTGGCGTCTTGCGGCCCCACGCCCACCGTCACGCCCGACCCCGTTACGTTGACGATTGCCGCGGCGCCCGCTGGCGAGTTGTTGATGGCCGACTTGATCGAAGCATACGGCGAAGAGCATGCTTACGTGTCATTTGATTTGGTTCACAGCGATTCGTCAGGCGCGGTCCAGGCCGTGCTGGCCGGCGAAGCTGATCTGGCAGTGGTCAATCAGGTTTCGACGACGGAGACTATTTGGCTGACGGCGGCAGCGATAGACAATATCGCCGTCGTCGTGCATCCATCTAACCCCATCAGAAACCTGACGCTTTTGCAGTTGCGCGACGTGTTCCACGGACGCGCCGCGGCGTGGAGCGACGTGGGGGGCGCGCCGGACGACATTACGGTCATCACACGCGAGCGAAACTCGGAAACCCGCACGCACTTTGAAAGCAAGATATTGGAGGGCCGCAACGTCACGCTCAATGCGATTGTCGCGCCGTCGCCCCAGGCTGTGGTTGACCTGGTAAGCACGATCACGGCGGCGGTCGGCTATGTTTCAATGTCTGATCGGCCCGCCGGCGTCAGAATGATCGCCGTCGAAGGCGTTTTGCCTTCGACCCTCACTGCGGCCAATCGCTCGTATCCCATTCACTGGCCGCTTTATTTCGTGGCGCAGCAGGAGCCTGAGCCTGCCAGCCCCATACGAGATTTTGTCAGCTGGGTGCTTAGCCCGGATGGACAAGCCGTAGTGGGGCAACGCTACGGACGGGTCAAATAAAAAAAGGCCGGCGCGCTGCACAAGCCGCCGGCCCTTTCTATCGCTCTACTTTCCCAATCGCTTTTTCATTTCTTCCGTCAATGCGGGGACGATTTGGAACAGATCGCCTACCGCGCCATAGCGCGCCAGCTTGAAGATGGGCGCCTCGGGATCCTTGTTAATCGCCACGATCAACTTGGCCGTGCGCATGCCGGCCTGGTGTTGGATCGCACCGCTGATGCCGCATGCCACGTACAGGTCCGGCGAGACAGTTTTGCCCGTCTGCCCAACCTGGTGCGCGTACTGAATCCAGCCCGCGTCCACCGCGGCGCGGCTTGCGCCGACAGCCCCGCCCAAAGCCGCCGCCAAATCGCGCACCGGCTTGAACCCATCCGGTCCGCCCACGCCGCGCCCGCCAGAAACAATGATGCGCGCGTCGGCCAGGTTGACCTGGCCTTCGGCCACGATCCATTCCTGCACTTTGCTGGCGATAGCGTCTTCAGCCAGCACGGGCGGCGTGCTCACAATCTCGCCTGTGCGGCTCGCATCCGGCTCCGGCTTGGGAAAGGCGCGGTTGCGGATGCTGATGATGACGGGCAGGCGAAGCGGCTCGACGACCGAGTTTAGCTTGCCGGCGTAAATGGGGCGGGTGACGACGAACTTGCCGTCTTGCAACTCGACGCCAGTGCAATCGGCAATGCCGCCAATGTGCAGTTCAGCAGAAAGCGCCCCGCTCATCTCGCGCCCGCGCGAGGTCGCGCCCAGCAGCACGGCCGCCGGCTGATCTTTGGCCAGTTTGGCCAGCACGGCCACGTAAGGTTCAAGGCGATATTCGGCCAACGTGGCGTCGTCGCAGACAATGACCTTGTCCGCGCCAAAACTGATGGCGTCTTGAGCGATGGCCTCCACACCCTGCCCCAAAACGCACGCCACCACTTTGCCGCCCGTGCCCGCCGCCAACGTGCGCGCCAGGCCAATGGCTTCCCAGGCAACAGGGGCAGCCTGCCCCTTGAATTGTTCAATCCAAACAAAGATATCGTTGCTCATAGAATCTTCTCCGCCATGATCTTGTCGGCCAGCAGTGCGGCGATTTGCGCCGGGCTATCGCCTGTGACAATGTCGCACGCGCCTTCGCGCGGCGGCGGTGGGAATATGCGCGTCCATTGCACCGCGGCGGCCAGCTTGTCTGGCTCCGCGCCAATGTCGGCGGCAGACCACGTGGGCACATTGGCCTTGGCCGCTTTGCGAATGCCCATAAACGAGGGGTAGCGCGGCTCGTTGATGTCTTTGACCACCGAGATGACCACCGGCAGTTTACTGGCGACGACTTGCTTGCCTTCTTCCAGCAAACGCTCCACGGTGATCGTCTTGGCAGCGGGGTCAATGGCGCAGATTTTGGATACGTAAGTGAGCACGTTGTATCCCAAATGGCGCGCTACCGATGCGCTGGTCTGCCCGCTCTGCGCGTCAATCGAAGCCTGGCCAAACAGCACCATATCTACATTGCCGATCTTTTTGATGGCTTGCCCCAAGACGTACGTGGTGACCATGGTATCTGCGCTGGCGTAGGCCGGGTCAGAAAGCAAGATGGCTTCTTCGCAACCCATAGCGATGGCCGTCTTGAGCGCCTCTTTGGCGCTGTCTTTGCCCATGGTCAAGGCCGAGGCCGTTCCGCCGTGTTTCTCTTTGAGGCGAAGGGCTTCTTCCAATGCATACTCGTCGAAGGGGTTGACCACCAGGGGCGAATCTCCCCACGACACCTGGCCGTCAGCGCTTACGGTCAGCGTGGCGGCTGAATCGGGAACCTGCTTGATACATATCACGATACGCAATGTGCACCTCCTCAAAAATGAAAAGATAAACGGTCAAAAGCGATCAGGCAGGGTATTTCGCTTTTGATATGCAACTCTGTACAGTTTAGCACAAATTGGCCCGAAAGTCATCTCCCGCGCATCACCGCCGGCAGGTAGATGTGTCGCTCGATCATTTCGTCTGCGCCCACGTCAATGCCCGCGCCGTGGGGGCGCGGGTCGCCTTCAAAGTCGTGCGTGATGGTTGCGCCGTTGTCGCCAGCGTCAATCAACAGAGAAGCCAGGCTGAGGTGATAATCGCCGGCGAGCCGGTCTATGAACTGTGGGTCCACCGACATATCCAGGCTGAGGGTGCCGCTGGGTTGGCCGGATACGTCAATGGTGTTGCTATAGTAATCGTTGTGAGAAAGCCACGCCACGCAGCCGACGGCCACCGTCACGCCCACGCTGTGCCCCAAGAGAATGTTGTTCGTCATCGTCACCCACGAGGGAGGCTCCGGATTGACTTTGAGCAAGGCTACGCCTTCTTGCCCGCTGCCCCCGTTGTTATCTACGATGGTGTTGTTGACGAGGTTGACAGCCGGGCTGTTGCACACATAGACCCCGCCGCCGTCGCGCACGGCGCTGTTGCGGGCGATGATGTGATTGGTCATGGTCAAGGGCAAATCGCTGCCCCGAATGCAAACGCCGCCGCCCTCTCCGGCGGCGACGGTGTTGCTCAGAACGTGATTGCTGTCCAGTATGGCTGTTACATTGCGATACACGTAAAGCCCCCCGCCGCGCCGGACGGCAGTATTGCTGATAATCCGGTTGCCGGTGACGGCGCCGCTCGAAGTGTGTAGAAACACGCCGCCGCCAAAAAAGGCCGAATTTTCCTCGACGAGATTATCTTGCAAGACCAGCCGCCCCTCGTCCGCGTACACGCCGCCGCCCCTGCCGTCTGTCATCCACGGCACAGAGTAGACAGCCGTGTTGCGCGCGATCAGGTTGCCGGTGAGCGTGGCAAGCGCCGACGCGCCAACGTACACCCCGCCGCCCCTTCCGCCATTCGTAGTTGTGAGTTGTGCAATGTTGCCAATGATGGCGTTGTGTTCGAGGATGGCGGCGCTATTGTACACCGCCACGCCGCCGCCATCGCCCGCGCACGTGCTTGCCCGGCAGGCCAGGTTGCCCGTGATGATGTTGTGCCGGATGAGCACCGCGCTGCCTGGCTGGAAAGCGGGCCGATAGATTTGAACGCCGCCCCCGCCGCGCGCGCCGGGCGTGCCATCGCCGCCTGTGATGACAAAGCCCTCGATGGTGGGGGAGACGGTTCCTTCAATTCGGATCGCCGGCCCGGCCCGGCGCGCGTCAATCGTGGTGGTGTAACACGTCCAATCGCGGGCGCCGAAATCGGCGCCCCAGCCGCCTTCCAGCGTGACGCTTTTGGTCAGCGTCACGCTTTCGTAATAGGTTCCTTCGGCCACGCGGATAGCGTCGCCAGGGACGGCGGCGTTCACCGCGGCCTGGATCAACGTGTAGCAATGTGTGGCCGTGATGATCGAGCAGTCGTGCGCCACGTAAAGTACGTCGGGGGTGGCGTAGGCGGCGGGCGTCATCATGCCAGGCGCCACCAGCGCGACAAGCACCATCCCTAATCCGGGGATGCAGGCCCCAAGCAAACGCAAGCATTTCATGGCTTTTACTTTCTACCTTCTACGCGGATTGTGCCACAAGTCACGTGATCGCCCACGAGCTTGCCTTGAGCATCGTAAACCGGCATCCGCTCGACGTTGGGCTGGGTATACATGCCGGCCCACAACTCGTACTCGCCCGGCGGCGTATCTGGTGGAACAACGAGCACGTGCGTATCGGCGATGATGGCGCCAACAAACCACTGCGTCGTTGGATAGCCTCCATCAAGAGGCTCACTATCGTGCCCGGCCCACAGCGGTCCGCCCGTCTGCGGGTTGAACTCGGCGCCGATGAGTTGGACAAAGACCGTATAGCGCTCTGCGATTTTATCCGATGTGCGCCAGTAAAGTTTCACAGGCAATGAATTGCCCGGTTTGGCTGTCGTTGGCGCTTGATAACCGAGCAAGTTGACAAACCGCCCTATCTGTACATTGCGCCGGTTGGGGACGGCTTTCACGCTTTCTGGCCGCAGTGTGCCGGCGATGTGCAATGACTTGTCCAGCTTTATACAATATCCGTTACCCTGAGCCTCAAAGCGAAAAGGTTCCGTCGCGCGAGAACGGGATTCTTGGCGCTGCGTCACGGTATGACAAGAATACCACCACGGGTCTGGCGTGGACGACAAAACGAAATGATACTCGCCTGGCGGCGTATGCGCGTAAACAGGCACGTCAAAGCGCAGGCGCGTCAGGCTATTGACAAGCCCATAACCGCGCGTTTCTAACACCTTCACGTCCGAATCATCGAATTGGACTAGTGATATGGTGAGCGTAAGCGGCTGGCTCGTCTCGAGATATGCGACCAGGTGTGCAACATCGCCAGCCCCCGCCTCGCGCACTGGCAAATCGTAAGGCGCCAGCCCCGTCCACGTCGAAATGACCGGCGGCTTTTGATCTGCGCTGTACAATGTCAATCGGTTATAGCCATACTCTTCACGCCATACAACGTGACAGTTGCTATCTAACCAACTCGCCAGCAGCCCATCCGGGTCTTGCAGGTTCTTTTCGACCTCGGCCAGCCACACGCGGCGGTGTGCTTGAGCCAGCGGCGCGAGCGATTGCTCCACGTCGGCGGGCGTGACGCGGCGGACGGGCAACGTGGTCGCGTCGGGCAATTCGCCGCGGCGCGGCAGCACGTCGTAACGAAAGTTGAACAGCGGGAAGCGGTCGCCCGAAACCAAAAGCAGCGCGTCGCCCGGCTCGGCATACGCCTCGATAGCGCGCGTCATGGTCTGGAAATCATCGCGCAGGCGGCGCCCCTCGTAATAGCCGGGCAAAACCCAGGTCACCAATCCAATCACGGCTACGCCAGCCAGTATCCCGTTGGCCTTTCGGCATTTCCACAACGCCGCAATACTGGCGGCCAGGATCAAGGCTAACGCTGGCGCGCTGAGCAACTGGTAACGCGCTTCAAGCGGCGGACGATAAAACGCGCCTTGTGGCAAGGTGAGCAAGATAAAAACACCCCCTAGCGGCACGAACAAGACGCAAAGAGTAAGCGGCAAAATGTAATTACTGGTTGCTGGTTGCTGGTTGCTCGTTGCTCGCCGCCGCACGATGATGCCGGCTACAAGGATGATGGCAAACGCCAGGTTCAACAGAGCGTATCGCTCGACGTGTTCGGTCAAGCCGAGTGTGAGCGCCGTCCAGGCGACCTGCACATAAGTGAGCGGGCCGAACTCGGACGCCGCCGACCAGCTTTTGAGACGCGGCAGGGTATAGGCCAGCCAGGGCAGGAGTGCGAGCACTGCCGCCAGTATCGCCGCGCCCCACGCCGTTAGCCAGGCGAGGCTTTGCGCCCTGGCTTTGGAGCCGGCCCATTGCCGCCACGCCACCCAGGCCACAAAAACCGCTTCAGCCGCCACGACAAAGACGAACAGGTACAGGCTGTATAATCCAGCCGCCACGGTCAAAGCATACATACCAAGTGACAAACGACTGTGGGTCACTGACCGCTGACCACTCAATCGGGAATCCGAAATCCGAAATCCGAAATCCAGTAAAGCGAGCATCGAAGCCGCCGCCCACATGGTCGCCAGGCTGTACATGCGGATTTCTTGCGACCACCAGATGTGAAAGCGGCTGATCGCAAGTAATAGCGCCGCCAGTGTAGAGGTAAGGGTGTTGGGTATTGGGTATTGGCCGGCGCTCGCTGCCAGGGAACGCCCCAGGCGATACACCAATGCCACGGTCAGCACACCGAAAATCACTGAAGGGAAACGCAGCGCCAACTCGGATTGGCCGCCCAAGCCCATCCAAGCGTGTAAAATCCAGTAATACAGCGGCGGGTGTGTGTCTGCCGCCGCCACGGCAGTCAAGTCTCCAATAGCGTGGCGGGTCACGTAGACCGAGTAGCCTTCATCCCACCAGATGTTTTGATCGCCCAGCTTGTAGACGCGCAGGGCAAAGGCCAGCAGAAGCACAAGCAGCGGCAACCAATGGGACCAAGAGACAGGTGATCGGGATGCCATTTACCCAGCTACCACTCGATGTCAAAGTTCCCACACGAGTTCATCTTCGGGAAGCTGTAGATACTCGTCAAATAGATTGCGCTCACGAGGTTGAGGTATATAAATCTTTACAAATCTCTGCTTGATATCTTTTTCAAGTTGAGAATGGAACGATTTACCCCACAAGTAACGATCCTTGTCTCGAAGCGACAATTCTTGTGGTGCCGATTCTTCGACTGCCAGCCTGAAGTCCTCGTAGCCGGCCCACAAGTCTTCAAATTTAGTACAACCGGCCAAATCATGGAATGTGCCCAAGACGTTGCACACTCTCTTATCATAGACTGTAAACTCACCCGGGTACAAAACCGTCAAGATTGCAGAGGCAATAGGAAGACGAAACCCCCACGCTTTCCACAAATAATGTAGCTTATCTTTTGGGGTTGATTGTTGGGCAAGCCCGCGAGTGAGATCGAGAACAACTGCATCAAGGGTCTCATACCCTTGTTTCAACAACCTCTTGGCAATTTTTGACTTGGATCGGTTCGATTTCCAAATAATGATGCAGAAAAAGTCGAAAGCCGACAACTTGCCTTTTTCAATAAAACGAGGCCGCACCGTCTCGAAGAGATAACGCTCCAAATCGTAAAACTGACGAAAATCTACCTCGTTCTTCATTTTCCGACTTTTGTTCTGTATGGTTGTGTCTCAAGCCTTGAGCGTCAATTTTCTAACTTCAAAATGATGTGTAATCATTATCCGGTTATCCCCAAGATCAACACTGGAATATCAATATCTGCTACCCCGCGATGCTCCAAATCCCACACAATCTGTTCAAAGTAGGAAACACCCGTAGACATTTCATCAGCAAGGCTCTTGAGAGGCACAATCTCAACACCAACGTCAATCAGATCCATCTTGTGAAAAATCGTCATTTTGGCGCAAACGTTGTACACCATGAAGGAGTATTTGCCAAACTGGACTTCTACGCCGATACGGTTCTTTATAAAGTCTATTTCGCGAAAAGCACCCCTTGACGAAGTGATTGGAGCATATCCAGAAACATAATAGTCAGTGGGGTATTCGCAATGAACTTTATGCTTCTTCCATCCACAAGCCTCAAAGCCTTTGTCGAAAGCGCCGTTTAAAGAACGTGGCTCGTACAATATCTTGCCGGGCATTGTTTTTTCTCGGCTAACCTTGGTTTTGTGCACTTTGCTATCCACAGCGGCAACGATTCGATGAATTTCTCGCAACTCGGAGCCGAACATTGACTCCATGACTTTTTGCCCCTTATTGAAAGAGTATACACCTGCGATAATCACTCGTATTTCCTTTCCCTTTCTAATAGTTTCTGCGGAGGGGTGTCTTGCCATTCTTCTGGGATTTGAGATACTTGCTCTCGGCCTGTTGGCACATAAACAGGTTTGCCCATTGGCCTGACGCCAAGTGTGCCATTAAAGTAAGCCTGTAGGCGTTCGTGGGCAACCTGGACATACTCGGTCTCTTTCTCGCTGCCCATCGCGCGCCTGTTGTGCATCGTGGCCGCAATCAGCGAGGTTCCCACACCAGTGTAAGGGTCAAAGACCCAATCGCCTTCATGGGTCAGCGCGAGAACACATCGCTCGACCAATTCGACAGGATACTGACAGGGGTGAATTGTCTTTTCAGGATGATTGGATTTGACGTTGGGTATGTCCCACAGACATTCCTCCCAGTCTTGAAGCAGTATCTCCCAAACGTCGGAAGGATTTTTGCCCAATGGGTTACCTGATGGTGTGCCCTTCTTGGGACCCTTGTAGTGACGTTTCCCGGGATACTTGGAAGGCACGCGAACCGCGTCGAGGTTGAACACGTACTTGTCACTCTTGGTGAACCACAGGATTGTTTCATAGCGGCCCGAAAAACGCTTCGAGGCATGTAACCCATGTCCAAAGTGCCATACTATCCTATTCCGCAGAAATAGGCCAAGTTGTTTGAAAATGTCATAATAGAGAATATCAAGCGGATAAACCTCTCCGTCTTGCACAAAGTTACCCACCTGCCAGCAGATGCTGCCGTCTTTTCTGAGCACGCGATAGAGTTGGGCAATCACCTCAGCCTGAGCTTCAAGATAGCTCTTGATCGAAACGCGGTCTTCATAGTCTTTGCCCAGGTTGTATGGCGGCGACGTGATGATTAGAGTTACGGCATCGTCAGGAAGCGTAGCGACAAAATCTCGCACGTCGCCCTCATACAGAACCAAGTCGGCGTTGGGATCGAAATGTTTTTTTATTTGTTTTGGTTGTTCAAATAAAGGCAGCCCCATCCGTCCTCATCCTTCCACTTTCACCTTTTTACTTTTCACCTTTGGCCCCTGCGGCGTATCCTCGATCTCGTAGCCCGCCGCCGTCACCTGCTCGCGCAGCGCGTCGGCGTCCTTCCAGCGTTTTTCTTTGCGCGCTTGCTGGCGCTGCCCGACGAGCGCCATAATGTCTGCGGGGATGACGTCTTCTTTGGGCTGCCATTCGGCCAGGCGCAGGCCCAACACGCGGTCGAACTGCAAGAGCGTGGCTTTTTTGGTCGAGGCGGGCAAATCGCTTTTGACCAGGTCCCAGGTCAGCGCCACCGCACGCGGCATGTTCAAATCATCGTTGATGCACGCGGCAAACCGGTCCACGTACTCTTCGTCCAGCGCGCCCGGCTCGCCCCACTCGTAGGCGGCAGCGCGCAAACGATCCAGCGCCGTGGCCGCGCCGTCCAGGCCCTCCCAGCTAAAGTTGAGCTTGGCGCGATAGTTTGCGCCAAGGCAAAAGAAGCGGTAGGCTAGCGGATCGTAACCTTTATCCATCAAGGTCTGCACGCGCAAAAAGCCGCCGGCGGACTTGGCCATCTTGGCTTCGTCGAGCTGCAAAAAGTAACCGTGTATCCAAAAGTTGGCCAGGCGCGTGCCATAGCAGGCTTGCGTCTGCGCGATTTCGTTGGGATGGTGCACCGGGATGTGATCCTCGCCGCCGCAGTGAATGTCGAAATACGTTCCCAGGTACTTGGCCGACATGGCCGAGCACTCGATATGCCAGCCGGGAAAGCCCACCCCCCATGGGCTATCCCATTCCATCTGGCGTTTTTCGCCGGGCGGGCTAAACTTCCACAGCGCAAAATCAGTGGGATTGCGCTTTTCACCCATGTCAATGCGCTGCCCGGCCTGCAGCCCTTCGATATCTAACCGCGCCAGGTAGCCATAGTCGGGCAGTTTGGAGGTGTCGAAATAAATGCCATCGGAGGTGCGGTAGGTAAAGCCTTTTTCTTCGATGCAGCGGATGGTGTCAACCTGTTCCTGGATGTGATCGGTGGCCTTGCACCACACGTGCGGCTCCAAGATATTCAGGTATTTCATATCCTCCCTGAATGCCTGGGTGTACATCTCGGCAATGTCCCACGCCGATAGCCCCGTGCGCCGCGCGCCTTTTTCCATCTTGTCCTCGCCGGTGTCGGCGTCCGAGGTCAAGTGCCCCACGTCAGTAATGTTCATCACGTGCCTGACCTGGTAGCTGTTGAATTCGAGCGTGCGGCGCAAAAGGTCTTCAAAAATATACGTGCGCAGGTTGCCGATGTGGGCGTAATCGTACACGGTGGGACCGCAGGTATACATGCCCACGTGCGGCGGGTCGAGCGGCTCAAACTCGCGCACGGCGCGCGTGTAGGTGTCGTACAGTTGAAACGTCATTCAAGATGCTCCTCTACTCATTCACTGCAAAGAGCGCCAAGAACACCAGAATCTCTGTAGGAGCGCTCTTGGGGCGCGATAGTCGCGCATGCCTGTCTGGTGGTCTTGAGTTAATCCCTCTGCCACTCTTCCGCGTCATACGCCGGCAGCTCGCAGCGCAGGGGCCTATCCTGGCGCGCGCCCAGCGCGTAACCGGCCTGCATCAGAGTGTGAATCTGGCTTGTGCCTTCGTAAATGACCGCGCCCTTGCTGTTGCGCAAGTAGCGTTCCACGTCGTACTCGTCGCTATAGCCATACGCGCCGTGGATTTGCACCGCGTCGGTGGCGGCGGCAAAACTGGCATCGGTGGCGAACCACTTGGCCTGCGACGTTTCTCTGGTATTGCGCTTGCCCACGTTCTTGAGCCAGCCGGCGCGCAGGCACAAGAGGCGCGCCATCTCGTAATCGCGCGCCATCTTGGCGATCATTTCTTGCACCAATTGGTAGGCGGCAATTTCTTGCCCGAACGTTTCGCGCTCGTGCGCGTACTTGACCGAAGCTTCCAGGCAAGCGCGAATCAGGCCGGTGGCGCCAGAGGCCACCGTGTAACGTCCATTATCCAACGCGCTCATCGCAATGGTGAATCCCTCGCCTTCTTCACCCAGCCGGTTGGCTGCCGGCGCCTCCACGTCTTGCATCGAAATCCAGCCGGTGTTGCCGGCGCGCACGCCCAGCTTGCCGTGGATCGTGCCCGTCGTCAGGCCCGGCCAGCCGCGCTCGACGATAAAGGCGCTCATCCCTTTGTGGCGTTTTTCGGGTTCGGTCTTGGCGATGATGAGAAATTGATCGGCCACATCGGCCAGGCTGATCCACATCTTTTCGCCGTTGAGGATGTACACGTCGCCCTGGCGTCTGGCCGTGGTGCGGATGCTGGCGGCGTCGGACCCCGCGCCCGGCTCGGTGAGGCCATACGTGGCAACTTTATCGCCCCGGGCCTGCGGCGCCAGGTATTTTTGCTTTTGCTCCTCCGTGCCCCATTGGAGCAATGCCATGCAGTTCAAGCCCATGTGAACAGACAAAATCACGCGCAGGCTGGTATCTACCCGCTCCAACTCTTCACACGCCAGCCCCAGGCTGATGTAATCCATCCCCGCGCCGCCATAGCGCACGGGAATGCAAATGCCCAGCAGGCCCAGTTCGGCCATGCGTTTAAAAATCCAGGGAATGTGCTTTTGCTCGCGATCGTGTTCCTTGATGATGGGCGTGACTTCTCTTTCGGCAAAGTCGCGCACCATCTTGGCCGTCATTTCGTGTTCGGAAGTAAGTGCAAAATCCATTGTTATACCTCGGGGTTAAGTTTATGAATAGGGATACTGACCATCGGTCAGTATTATACACACTTGTAAGGGGGGAGGCAAGCAGGCCATTGGACATTCGATAGGCGACATAGTATACTGTGCGGAAATGGATACAGCGCGAAACGATACAGGGACGCCTCATTCCCATAATCCGAGATCAAGGCCTTTCAAGTGGCTGGGCTTGCTGGCGGCGCTGCTGGCGCTTGCCACGCTCGTAGCTTCATCGCAGCACGCGCGCCCGAGGCGGGCGCAAAGCTTGCTGGAAAAGGGCGACGCGCAGCGCGCCGACTATGTATATTTCAGCGCCGCGGCAAGCTATCGCCAGGCGGCGCTGCTAGATCCGCGCGACCCTGAGCCATTGTTACGGTTGGGCGATGTCTACCTCGACCTGGAACAATACGTAGACGCGATGCAGGCTTACGCTGCTGCCAGCCGGATTAGCGGGAATACGCCGGAAATTTACGCTGGACTGGCGCGCGCGTCCGAGGGACACGGCGACTTTGCCGCCGCCGCCGAGCAGTGGCGTGAGGTCATTGCTCGGCAGCCCGCCGACACCCAGGCGCAGATTAACCTGGCGCGCGTATTGGTCGCGCAAGAGGCGTGGGACGAGGCGCGCGCTGTGTTAGCCAAGCTACTAGAAAAGCAGATCAACTTTCAGGCGCATTTTATGCTAGGGCAGCTTGCAATGTCAGACGAGCCTGATGCGGCGCAAGCGCATTTCCAGGCGGCTGCTCAGGAGCCGGCCTTGGTAATTGACGCCACTGAGTGCTTGAGGATCTTGAGCGGATCGGACGATGCGGCTTACAGGGCGGCGCAGGCGGGCCGGTGGTGGCTGGCGCGGGGCGAGCTGCACCTGGCCCGGCGGGCCTTTGCGCGCGCGGTGGAGCTCAATCCGGCTTTTGCCGAAGCGCGCGCTTATCTGGGGCACGTGCTCGACCAACTGGGCCGCGACGGGGGCGCGCAACTGGCGCAGGCGGCAGACGCTGCGCCCGACGCCGTGATGGTGCGTTACCTGTGGGGGCTGCATTTGCGGCAGGTTGGCGACCTGGCTGGCGCGCGAACATCTTTTGAAACGGCGCTGGCTCGCGACCCTTCAAACGCGGCGCTGGCGGCCGAGATTGGCCTGACGGCTGTACAAAACCGCGAGTACGTCGAGGGCGAAACGTGGCTTATCAAGGCCGCCGAGCTTGACCCCGGCAATCCGGCGTGGGCCATGCAACTGGCCCAATTTTACACGGGCTATCTGATCGCCGTGGCCGACAAGGGTTTGCCCTCGGCCAAAGAAGCGGTGCGGCTTGCGCCGGATGACGCCAAAGCGCACAGCTTGCTGGGATGGGCGTATTATCTCACCGGCGACCTTGCCACGGCGCAGGCTGAACTGGAAGAGGCGCTCGCCCTCAACCCGCGTTACGCCGCGGCGCACTATTACCTGGCCGCCGTCCTTTCGGCGCGTGGTCAGCCGGATGCAGCGCGGTTGGAAACCGAGCGCGCCGCCAGCCTGGACCCGGGCGGCGAGATGGGGCGCCGCGCGAGGCAGATGTTAGGCGAATAGGAGGTTCTATGCGTGGTTATCTTGCGCTCATTGTATCCATGATTATCCTCGGCGCGTGCAGCGGCCTATCCGTGCCAGCTTCGAGCTTGCCCTATACTACCGACTTTGCCGACGCAGGTCAATGGACGCAAACCAGCAATCGCCAGGCCGACCTCTACATCCAAGAGGGGCAATTGCACATTATGATTAAGCAGCCAGACACGCTGGCCTGGTCGGCGGCCGGGTTAGCCCTGAGCGATTTCACATTCGAGGTGGATGCTGCGCCGCTCGAAGGGCCGGATGACAATGGTTACGGCCTCGTCGTCCGCCGCGTGGACGACGACAATTTTTACAGCTTGCAAATCAGCGGCGACGGTTACTTTATCGTCCAAAAGCGCGCCAAGGGGCAGTGGATCAACTTGACCGGCGATTGGCAGGCCGGGCCGGCCATTCATCTTGGGCAGCAAGCCAACCATCTGCGCGTGACGTGCCAGGGCAATCGCCTGACATTTTTCGTCAACGACGAGCAGTTGACCCAGGTCACCGATGGCGAATTTGCGCGCGGCGATATTGGTGTGATTGCCAGCACGTTTGCCGAGCATGGCGTGCACGTGGCATTCGATAACGTGGCCGTGAAACGCAACGAGTGAACAGGACGTTTCACGCCTGACGTGCGAGGGGAAAAGATCAACCATGCCCAAATGTATTTTTTGCGACATTGTGGCCGGGCGCGCCCCGGCGCAAATTGTGTATCAAGATGAACACATTACGGCTTTCCGCGATGCCCACGCGCAGGCGCCCATCCACATCTTGATTGTGCCAAATCGCCCCATCGCCTCGTGCGCCGACCTGGCGCCGGGCGACGAACGGTGATGGGGCACCTCATGGTCAAAACTGCCCAGGTAGCCGTTCAGATGAGATCATGATGGAACATTCGCAGCGGGTTCTTGAATTCGCGGATAAGGTTGGGTGGGGTACAATCCCGCGTGACGCGCAAGGTTATTACACAGGATTACACGGACGGGCGCGCTTCAATCCGTGTCATCCGTGAGCAAAATCGTGTTGGGCTTTTTCTGTATGGGTGGTTCGGGCAGCTCGGTCAACGTCATCAAGTATTACTATGTCAACGGCCAGCGGATCGCCCTGCGAGATAGCGCGGGTCTCAAGTTCATCCACGCCGACCATCTGGGCAGCACCAGCCGGATGAGTTGCGGCGACACGACGTGTGGTACAATTGGCTCGCAGGCGCGCGCGCTGTGGTACCCGCTCCCTGCGGTCGCCGGGCAGGCGATCCGTGGGGCAGCATCGCCGCGGACGGCAGCGGGGCCGCCGTGCGCTACCAGTACACCGGGCAAGAGCACGACAGCACGGGCCTGTACGATTACCACGCCCGCGCCTACGACCCTTATCTTGGCCGTTTCATCAGCGCCGATACGATTGTGCCCAGTCCGGGCGACCCTCAATCGCTGAACAGGTACTCTTATGCTCTCAACAACGCGCTCAAGTACACGGATCCGACGGGACACTATGACGAAGAGACTCAGTTAAAAGTTTGGTATGGAGATGATTGGCGCAAGTTGTTCAGTGAAGAGTGGCAAAATATTTTACTTATGGCAGAATATGGGGACGCAATAGCGTATGGGGAGAGTCAGCTTGACTATTTCTTTCTTGTTATGGGGGCCACAAGCGATTTTGCAGCATGGAACATAAATCCGAACCAACCCCCTAATTTAGGCGAAGTGAATTTCTTGGAAATGTACCAGAAACTCGATACAGATGACATTGCCCTCTATCGTGCCAAGTCTGCTAATATAGACGGTGGACCTAGCAGCATGCCGGAAAATTTTAGCCTTCTTCCTCAAAAACCCAACAGTTGCCCTTCTGCTCCCACCGATTACAGGCTGGTTGCTGGTAGAGCGAAATATGGCGTCGAGAAAAGTTTACAACCTGATTGGAATCTAACGCCTGGCGGTTCTCGTTTGAACTATCATGTCGAAGTTGCAAGCGTAGTAGCTGGAGTAGAATCCCCAACAGCGTTCGGTTGGGGAAGCGGCATAGCCACCATTGCAGGAGCTCTGTTAAAAGATGCGTTGTCGATAGTAGGACTCGAGTTTACCCTCTTTGATGCGCTGACATACGACACTAATTATATTGTGGTTCCCAATCATCCTTACCCAGTCCCTGTACCGGAACCTCCGATTACTTCTACTCCTTAGGTAAAGGAGGCCAATTGGTAATCATCGAAAAAATACACCTATTCCGCACCTGGTTGCTAGCCAAGCCCTCACGAATGGCTATTACCGTTTTACTGTTGAATGCACCGGGCTATTGGCTATTTCGCCTACTTGTTAGCCCAGAAAAATTCCTTGCAGATCCCCGTGATGACATGCTGTACAGTACTACAATGGGGTTAGGTCTTGCATGTTTGTTTTATCTAATAGGTAGGAGTAGACAAAGGAAAAAGTGATCTGGCCCCAAAATTGCTGTTCCATCAATTTGATAGGGGACTCTACTGAAGGAACCCTAAAAACTGAGCGAACCAATTGCCGAGCCGAGCCAGAGCGGACGTAGCAGGCGCCAACACAGCTTTCGGAGCGGCGTAAAAATGGAAAACAAAGATGAGCCTTCCGTGCGAGTGACTGGGGCTTGAGCCACTTTTTTCGACTTGCGTTGCTCAGTGTGCGCCGCGGCGACTTCGTCCACCCAAATCAACCTCACCTGGACGGATACCAGCAATAACGAAACCGGCTTCAAGATCGAACGCTCACCCAACGGCACGAGCGGATGGACACAGATTACGACGGTGGGGGCCAATGTGACCACGTATGCCAACACTGGCCTGACCTGCGGCGCGACCTACTATTACCGCGTGCGCGCTCCAGGCGCTGCGACCAGTGTTGGGCCAGGCTGTGGCGTTGGGCCTCGACTTGCTCGACCGCGGCCAGGGCCGCCTCCAGGCTGGC
>CAZYXV010000047.1:0-24072 GCA_964651475.1 uncultured Anaerolineae bacterium
CCGTCTTGAGCGTTGACGCTTGAGCCAGAACGGTTTTGGACGAATAGCGCGTGTAAGCAAAATATCCCCCTACGGCCGCGGCCAATACCAACATAATGACCAGGCCAATTACAATGTTGCGTTTCCTCATCGCAATTTCTCCCTACATCCATTTTTTTCTAATTTCCAGATGCGCCATGTCCTGGCACAGATTTCCCTAATGGGACACGGCTTCACACAGATGAACACAGATTTAGCAAGTCAGCGCCAACCGCGTTCATCTGTGCTTCAACCATTAGTGTCAGCTTGAGCACGGTGAGCTTGTCGAACCGTGCGTGGAATGCATCCTTCGACAGGCTCAGGATGCATTAGGTTGACACCAATGATGCCCAACCGTACAAGTATACACAAAGATTGTTAAGAAATTGTTAGGAAGCGGGGCTTTTTGCCTACACGTGTATGCGGGCCAACAGAGCCTCCAGGTACCTGGATTTCATTTGCTGGCTCGCCATCGCCTGCTTGATGGGCGGCAACTTCAAAATCACGCCCAAAATCGCCGCCATCGCCCGGTGGCTGGCCAGGGCGTGATTATCGAAAATCAGGTTTTGCAACATTCCTCTTTCAATCGCCATCACCACCACGCGGTGCGTTGAGCTCACCGGCGTGATGATGCGGCTGGGCCGCGACTGCAAGCGAATGGCGTCCGAGGGGCACGCGCGCACGCACACGCCGCACCCCAGGCAGATATCCTCGTCCAGTTTGGCCTTTTTCTTTTGCGGGTGATGCGGGTCGTTGGCCGAAACCAGCGTCATGGCCTCTACCGGGCAAACGTTCACGCACTTGCCGCAGCCGTTACACTCGCCCTCAACTTGCGGCATAAAGTTGGTTGTGTGAACGGGTTTGAGGATGCTAAAACGGCGAGCGGCGATCATTGCCTCGCAGCAGCAACCGCAGCAGTTGCAGATGAAATTAACCCCCTGCCTGACGTTTTCGCCAAATTGAACCAGGTTGTGTTCATAAGCCTTTTCCAACAACCTCATACATTCGGCAACGTCTATGCCGCGCGCAAAGCCGTATTTCGTCAGCGAGGCCGCCGCGGCGTTAAACGTCATGCAGATATCCATCGGCGCATCGCAGGCCCGCCCCACGTGCTGCATCTTGTGGCGGCAATAGCACACGCCAACGCCAATGTGAGATGCCGTCTTGATCACCTCGCTGGCTCTTTCGTAATCGAGCACGTAAAGCGCGTTCTCGTTGGAAAGCGCCGCCTCTTGAACGTAGACCCGCCCCAACTGGGTTTCTCCCTGGGTGAAGAGCGATTTTATAAAATCCTCCTCGACGTTCATATACTGGTAAAAAAGCTCGCTCAGCGCCTTTTGATCAATATCGTTGCGAAGTCGCATCATTGAAAATTCAAAAAAGCCCGCCATCGGCGGCGGAAGCGTATAGACGCCATCCACGTCCACAAGAATCGCCCGCCCGGCAAGCTCGTCCAGAATTCGTTGGGCGCTGGCGCTATCCATGTTCCACGCCCGGCTGGCCTTTTCCACCGTAAAAGGCTTGATCGGCAAAAGCGAAACCAGCCCGGCTTCTTTCTCACTGAAAAGCAATTTGAGTATGGCGTGCAGCAAGTCGGAAGGCGGCGCGCCTTGGGGAAAGCGGTTCAAGCGTTCGACCAGTTGAGCGTAACCCGATCTAGCAGTATGATGTGCCATTGTAGCCTCTTTTCATTGTAGTGAAATTTGCTCTTCACAGCATTCCAATTTAGTCGTGACTAGTGTACCCCGCTTTTCGTTTGTGTCAATCGCGCGCGGACTTGGAACAAAACGTTTCTTGCGCTATCATGGGGTCGTCTTGGGGCAGGGGATTGCAATATGCTCTCTGCCCCTTGTCACCGCCAGGCGCTCTCGTTCGTCATACTCTGCAAGGAGCGGCAAATGGAGAGTGCCCCAACCTGGGATATTACTCAACGCATGAAACCTTCAATACGCGGCGACGAGGCGCGTTTTGAGGCCTTGTTCGCCGCTTACCAGCAGCCTATCTTGAATTATCTGTACCGGCTGGTTGGCGACGAGGCGCGCGCCGAAGAGTTGTGCCAAGAGGTGTTCACGCGCGCTTACCGGGCGCGGCGCTCGATGGATCGCGTCGAAAACCCGCGCGCCTGGCTGTATCGCATCGCCACCAACGCTGCCCGCGATTTGATCCGCCGCCGCCGCCTGCTGGCCTGGCTGCCCTTGTTCGACCAGGACGCCGCGTTAGCAGTGGAAGGCCCCGAAGTCCACGCCGCCGAAAGCCTGGCCGTGCGCAAAACCCTTCTCAAGCTCGATCCAGACCTGCGCGCGCCGCTGGTGCTTTACACGTGCCAGGAACTCTCGACGCAAGAAATCGCCGACGTGCTAGGCATCAGCCGGGACGCCGTCAAACAGCGCCTGGTGCGCGCCAGGCTGCGTTTTAAGCAACTCTACGAAACATTGGGCGCAGAACCATGAACGAGTCAGAATTAAATCACCCTGTTGACCAGTTAGCCATCTACCGCGAATTGACGCCCGCCGAGCAGCAGGCCATCCACGCGCACCTGGCCGTGTGCGCCGGGTGCCGCGCTCAATTTGAAGCGTTCAAACATCAAGACGCGCTCTTGTCCGCATTGCCCCAACGCGCGCCCCGCCGGCAGCGATGGGAAAAAGAGCGCGAAAGGAACGTGTGGATTGGGTTAGCCAGGTTGGGCGATGTGATGGCTGTGGGCGGCCTGGCTACGATGACGCTGGCGGCGGTGATCATTGTGCGCGCGCTGGCCACCGCGCCCGCGCAAACTGGCAGCGCCCCGCTCGTGCCTGGCCTGCCCTTTACCATCCCCGCCGATCTTCCCGCGCTGATCAATCCCTGGGTGCTGGCCGCGCCCTGGATCGGCGGCGCTTTGAGCGCGGTTGGCCTGCTGCTGGCATTGGGCCAACGCCATCGCCTGTGGGGCATTTTGGGCGTGGGGCTGGCCGTCTTGCTGTTGTTCAGTTACGTGCAGCCCCTCACGGCGTTGCCCAATCCCGCCGGCGTCTTGTGGCGCACGGCGGGCGGCTATGGCTACGATCCCAACCTGCCATTCAAAAACTTGTTCGTGATTGCCGATGACCCGACCGTCAAGCTGCGGCCTTATCTGGACCGTCTGATCGGCCAGGTGGGGTTGGACCCGCTCGACCCGATCCAACCGCTGGCGCGATACAGCTTTGAGCGTGTGAGCGTATGGTCCGGCGACAAGCGCGCCGCGCTTGTATCCACCCGTTTTACTTACGCGGATGGTTCCAGCCGCGTATACGATGTGCCCCTCTTTACCCCCATGGCCGGCCTCTACCTGGGGAACTGGCACGACGACGGGCTGGCGCGGCTGCGCACCGAACACCTGGCCCTGCCCGATCAACCCTTTGCCACGCCGTCAAGTTCCATTCGCCTGGGGGACCCGGTGCGTCTCAAGCTCTCTTCCCAGGCTGATCAACTGGACGCCGCCAACCCGGCGCATTGGCTGTGGTCCAGCAATCGCCTGCAGCGCATGGTCTGGTCGCCCCAGGGCGACGCCTTTTTGATGACCGAACAGCGCCCCAACCACACGCAGCAGCTCTGGCTGGTGACACTCGACGGCGCAGCGCCCCAGTCCATCTCGGGCAACAGCGTCTATGAGTATGGCTGGTCGCCGGACGGCGCGTTCATCGTCTACACGGGCGCCGGCGAAATCCAGATCTCTTCCCAGGTACATACCGAAGCCGTCCAGCTCGTCGCCGTCAAGCGGGGCGACCTCAATCGCCCAACCGTCCGGCGCACGCTTGTCAACGCCAGCCTGCCCAGCCTCACGCTGCAAGGCATCTGGTACACCCAAGATGGCGCGTTGTGGCTGATAGACTATGGGGGCGGCGATCCCATTCGCATCATCGCCCTGCCCGGGCTGGGACGAGCGGCGGATTATCCGCCCGTGTTTTGGCCCGTGGCTGTCTCGCCCGATGGCTCGCGTGTGGCTTACGCCTGCGGCGCAGATCTGTGCCTGATCAATCTCGGCAAAAGCGAGCAGCATGTCACGCCGGCCTCCAACATTCACAACATCACCTGGGACGCCGTCGGCGAGCGACTGGCCGCTGTGTCGCTCGATAGCAACAACCTGGGGCCGGTGCGCTTGCTGGTCGTTTCGCGCGATGGCGAGTTACTGCAAGACGTGAACATTGCGCCGCGCGACGCCGCCGACCCGCCGCAATGGGCGCCGGGCGGCGCGCCAGGCGGCGAGTTCATTTTTGTGCAGACGTACCCGATGGGCGGGCGGCGCATCATTGCCGTCAACGCCGGGACAGGAGAGGTGCTCGATCTGAGCCGCGAGCATTGGGACGCCTACTTTGCGCTCAGCCCCGACGGACAGAACGCGCTGCTCAATAATGGGCGGGGGGGGTTCTGGCTCGCGCCGCTCATAATTCAGCGGGAGGCATCCTGAGCGTCCTTCGGCTTCGCTCAGGATGAGTCGAAGGATGCCCCCGCCGTGCAAGCCTCTTCGACTACGCTCAGAGTGCTTGCACGGCTTTTACGAAATGGGAAATTAGTGAAATAGATGAACAGTTGGTCTTTTGCACAGAGCTACGTCAAACAGTCGGCCTGGCTTGCTCGCGCGGCGCACGTGAGCGCGAATATTGCCATCGCCGCGCTGTGGCTCTGGCTCTACCGGCCCGTGTACGGCTATTTGGGCATTATCTTTTCGCGCCAGGATTTTCGCACCAACCAGATCGTGCTGGCCGGCGTCGTCGTGTTGATCGCTTTCCAGGTGCGCAAAGGCCAACTGCGCCTCAGGTTAAATGTTCTCCCGCAACTGTATGTCCCGGCCCTGGTTTTGGCGTTGGGCGGCTCGGCGCTTTTTCTGATCGTCGAGCGTTTTCTCGACGTGAACACCATATCGGCCAGCCTGTTGGGATTGGCAAGCTATGGCTTGCTTGGATTGTGGATGCAGCCGCGGCGGTGGCGAGAGGGACTGCCCGCGGCGCTGCTGCTCATAGGCGCGCTGCCGTTCGGCGAGCATATGCAAACCTTTATCGGCTACCCCATGCGCATCCTCACCGCTGGCATTGTGCGCGATGGCCTGGCGGCGGCGGGCGTTGCCTCGGTGGGCATTGATACGATCCTGGTGCTCGAAAACGGCGTCTCGCAGGTTGACCTGCCGTGCAGCGGCGTCAAGAGCTTGTGGACCGGCGCGCTGTTCCTGATCGCCGCCACGTGGATTGAGCGCCGCCCGCTCAACTTGCACTGGTTTCTGACGGCGGCTGTTTCGGCGGGACTTTTGTTCGCCGCCAACGTGGCGCGCGTGGGCGTGCTCGTCGTCGTCGGGCAAGTGGCCGGCTGGACGCTGGCGGCCAGGATGCTCCACGTGCCGCTGGGGGTGCTGGGTTTTGGCGCGGTGTGCGCGGCGGCGGTTGGCCTGCTGCGCTGGGGGCTGTCAACGGATTCAGGGAGCAGATTGAACGGGTGGGCGACGCCCTCTCGCCCATTGTGGTTAGCGCCCGCGCTGGCGGCGGCCATTTTGGCGATGGCGCTTGTCTATGCGCCGCGGCCCCAGACGGGACTGGCGCAGCCTTCGCTCGCTTGGACCTTTCCATCCGATTTCGTCACGCAGCCCGCGCCGCTCCGTCCCGACGAGCTTGCCTGGTTCACCCGCGACGGGGCCGACTCGGCGGAACGGTGGCAATTCGAGTGGCGCGGCGTCACCGGCTCGATGATGTTTGTTACAAGCAAAACCTGGCGCGCCCAACACCGCCCGGAACGATGTTTCGAGGTCTATGGCCTATCGGTTGACGACTCGAGCGCCTATCTCGTCGCGGCCGATTTCCCGGTGCGTGTTGTGTCGCTGAGCGGCAAGGGGCGCGGCGCGTATTCAGCCGCGTACTGGTTCCAGTCGGCCAGCCGCATCACCGACGACTATGGCGCGCGCATGTGGGCCGATCTCGCCGTCGAACGCGAGCGATGGGTGCTGGTCACGATCACGTTTGATGGCGTCTATCCACCCGATTCGCGCGCCGAGAATATTCAGGCGCTTTACACGGCCGTGCGCAGCGTTGTGCAGCGCGGCCTTGAACAGTGAGGAGGCTGCTCAGGCTGTCATTGCGAGGAGCGTCTTTTGCGATGAAACAATCTCCTTTCCGCGCCGTTGAGATTGCTTCGCCGCTTCGCGGCTCGCGATGACAAAGGGCCGAGTAATCACTAGAGGAGGTTATGATGAAAACTCAAACTTTACGCAAGCTCGCCAACCCGCGCGGTTGGGCCTATGGCTTGTTCTGGACGTGGAACATAATTTTCCTGGCGTTCATGTCCCTGGGCTTTGCCCCCCAGGTCTTGCCGGACGTGCTCGACGCCGTCCGCGCGGGCGAAATACCTTCCTTGTTCCTGGTCTTTGGCGTTATCCTGACCATCATCCCGGCCGTTGCCGTCATCCTTGGGGTTACCCTGTTGCGCAAACAACCCGCCCGGCTGTTTGCGCTTGGCTATGGCGTTGAGGGGCCGCTGATGTTGATCCTGGCCGTCCGCTTTTTTGCTGTGCGCGACGCGACGCCCGCCGTCACGCTGCTCCTATCTGTTACGGCGCTGGGCATCGCCGTGCTCGTGTGGCAGATTCTCGATCAAAACATTGACGCGCGCCACCTGGCGCTGACCTATCTGCGCGTGGCTGGTTTGACGCTCTTGCTCGCCATGGGCTTGTACGCCAGCGTGTGGGTGACCTTTTACGCCGTGCCGCTCGCCGTGCAGGGGATACGCTTTGCCGGCGAGATTGTGCGCGAGATGTGGCGCGCGCTCGTGCAAGCTCAATGGCAATGGCTGCCCTTTACGCTTTTGGGCGGGCTGCTGGCGATTTACACGGCCACGTTGTTCATCGGGATGCCGGTGGCCATCCCCATTCTTTACACTCGGGCGTGGCGGCGCGGCGCGCAGACGCTCGCGGCGCGCCACGGCTGGCCGCGCGCCGTTGCGCTCACGCTGGCCGTATTGGTGATATGTACTGTGTCATTCGTGCTGGCTAACCGGCAACCGCAACACCAGGCCTTTGCGCTGCTCGAAACGCCGCCAGCCACACTGGCAGATGCCCAGTCGCTTTTAAAGCAGCAAGAAACCATCCGCGCCGGGCTGCTCAATGCTTATCTCGCGCCGTTCCGTTATATCAGCGCCGTGGGCGAAGTGCGTCACGTGAGCGATATGTATGTGTGGGCGTTCAACATGTCGGTGGAGCAGGCCAGGCAGATTCAGTATCTTTACGAGCTTGTGGCCCATCCCTTGCTTTACGAACCGGTCAAGGTCAAAGCAGACGAGACGATGGACAACATCGTCTTGCGCGAAGAGCCTGCGCAAGCCGCCCGCTTGTACGAGACATTTTTCGACACGCCCATCCTCGACGGCGAGCGCGAGACGATTGTCAACACCGTGCGTTCAACCTGGTCGGGTAGCCAGGCCGAGGCTGCGTGGTTGGCTGTTGACGACCGCGAGGTGTTGCTTTTGCGCCAGGAAATCACAGTGGCCGAACACGGCGACTGGGCCGATATCGAGTTGCGCGAAGTCTACCAGAATCAAACCCTCCAGCGCCAGGAGGTCGTCTATTATTTCAGCCTGCCCGAATCGGCGGTGATCACGGGCGTGTGGCTGGGCAACAACCCCGATCGCTCGGCGCGCTATGCTTTTCAGGTCGCGCCGCGCGGCGCGGCGCAAGCCGTCTATCAGAGCGAAGTGCGGCGAAATATGGACCCGGCGCTGGTCGAGCAAATTGGGCCGCGCCAGTACCGGCTGCGCGTGTTCCCGGTCGAAGCGCAGAGATGGCTATGGGAAAGCTCGGGGCGATCCGTATTTGAAGAAGCGCCGCCGCTGTATGTGTGGCTGACGTGGCGCGTGCTCATCAGCGACGGCGCCTGGGCGCTGCCGCGCCTGGCCGAAAAGCGAAACGTATACTGGGACGCCACGTCGGTGCGCCTGGTGAACGGCCAGCCGATGCGCGTCAACGCCGACGATTGGCTGCCGGCGTCCGTGCCGGCAACAGCGCCCGCCGCGCCCGCCGCTCACCGCGTTGATTTTCCAGGCGGGCAGACGGTGTTGATCCGCCCGGTTAAAGAGCTGCCCCAACCTGCCGGCGGCCTGCGCTTGGCAGTGGTGCTCGACCGCTCGCGCAGCATGGTCGAACACGCCGACGAGGTCAAGGCGGCATTGGCGCAACTGGCCGAGGCGGCCCGTTCGGGTTCGGAGGTAGATGTGTACCTCACGGCGTCCACCTATCGCGGCGAGCCGCCCTCGCGGATAAAGTTGGCCGAGCTTGATCCCGACAGCATTGTATATTATGGCGGGCAAAACGCCGCCGAATTGTTGGCTCAATACGCCGCGCTCCACACCGACCAGGTCTACGATGCCGTCATTGTTCTCACCGACGGCTCCGGCTACAAGCCGGGCAGCGCGGACAGTCAGCCGCCCCCCCTCGACGCGCCGATATGGATGGTTCAGATGGGGGGCGATTTTCCGGTGGGCTACGATGACGCCACACTGCAAGCCATCCAGGCCAGCGGCGGCGGCGCTGCCGGCAGCGTCACGGAAGCGCTTGCCCGCTTTGCCGTGGCCGGGCCAGCGGGCCAGAACACAGCAGGCGATGTGATTGATGGGTACGAATGGTTGACGCTTTCCACAGACGCCGCACAGGCCAAGAGCGATGACGCCGCCACAGTCCACCGCCCCAGCGACGATTTTGCGGCCCTGGCCGCCCGGCGCGTCATCCTGGCCGAAATGCGCCGCCAACGCGGCGCGCTGGACAAGCTGGAGGTGCTCGATCACCTGCACGCCGTCGCCACAGAGCACGGCGTCGTCACGCCCTATTCTTCGATGATTGTGCTCGTGGAGGCGCGCCAGGAATACCTGCTCGACCAACTTGAAGCAAAGGACGATCGCTTCCAACGCGAATACGAAGCCATTGGCGAGACGGCGCCGCTGGGGGTGACGGGCGTTCCCGAACCCGAGGAGTGGCTGCTGCTCCTGTTGGCGGGCGGCCTGTTGGCGTGGTACGTCCGCACCGGCCGGCTCGCGCCGAAACGCGTTAGCTGAATATCTAGCTTATGTGGACCTTGAGGATCGTTTGAGTTCTTTTTACCGCAGAGGCGCAGAGGCCGCCGAGTTTTCAAGTGATTTTCCTCTGCGTCCTCGGCGTCTCTGCGGTGCACTACCGCCTGTGACCCACAGGATGACCAACACGCTTATATGGGGGTATTTATGTCTTGGATCGTTCATTCGCTGTTACACGCTGTGCCCATCTCGGCCTTTATCCTTGGGCTGTTTTACTACTGGTTCGCCATAGCAGACCGCTATGCGGTTTTCTTGTACGAGCACCTGGGGGCGACGCCGTTTGACCATGTGACGAGCAGCCGTTATTGGATGGCGGGACTGGTCGCTTCGGGGATGGTGATGATCGCCTATGCGGGGGTCAATTGGCTGTTGGGCCGGGCGGCGGCGCTGCGCCGCCAGGAGTATCGCCCGCCCGCGTGGTGGCGCGTGTGGGCGTTGTGCGCGGCGCCGCTGAGCATTGGCATCCCGGCCATCACGATGACGGTGAATCAGCCAACGCTGTCGCCCTCAAATGCCATCCCGTGCGTCATAGCAACGTGGATTGGACTGGCCCTGGCACTGATGCCGGGAGACTGGGCAGCGCACAAGCCGGCGGAACTGGCCTGGCTCGCGCTCGACGGGTTGGCGCTGATGCCCTGCCTCACTATGCTGCGCGCCGTGGAATTGCCCGGCCGGGGGCTGGCCATAAGCACGACGCTGGCCTACGTGCTCGCGTTCGGAAGTGTGTTCATCGGCGCCATTGGGTTAGGTGTCACAACGGCGCTGCGCGCGTGGCGGCGCGCGCCTCAACCAGGCGCCATGGCCGTGCTGGCGGCGGGGCTGGGCGTGAGCTATGTGTTGATGCCCGTTGCGCATCACGTGTTCGCCACGCCGCCGGGATACACTTATATCAGCACAGCCTCCAACTTTTTCGCGTTCACTCCCGGCGTTCAACTGGTGGCTTTGTGCGCAGCCGCGCTCCTGGCCATCGGAGTCACATACTTGCGGCAAAGGTGGCAAGGCGCTCGATGTGCGCTCTGCCCAAGTCAATCTTGAAATTCATAATTACCTTTGGAAAGGAATCACACATGGAAAATACATCTCCCAAACCAAAATCCAAGCCGGAGCAGCCCGGCCGCGGCGTTGACGTGATGTTCAAGCTGGCCGTCATCTTTCTTGGGGCGTTCGTGCTGGCGGTCACGCTGTTGGTGGTAGGCCGCCTGGCGATTTACAAGATTCACCCCTACGAACGCGGGCTGCACCTGCGCGGCGGCATGTACCTGGGCGCCGACCAGCCCGGCTGGCACGCGCAAATCCCCTTTTGGGATACCGTCATTATCGTCAAGGTCAACGAGCGATTGGGATACGTGGATCAAATCGCCGCCAACACGGCCGATAACCTTTCGATGGTCGTCAGCCTGCAATACACCTATCGCGTGACAGACGCGGCGCGTTTTGCGCTCGACGTAGACGATCCCGAACGCATCTTGTTCGAGCTTGTGCAAGGCCGGCTGCGCGACGTGGTCAATACCAAAACCATGGAGGACATGATGCACAGCCGCGCCGAGTTTAACAACGAGATCATGGAGCAGTTGCGGACGAAAGAGGACCAATACGGCGTGCAATTCGTCACCGTGCAGATTCAGAGCGCCACGCCGCCCGAAGAGGTGGTGCAGGCAATCAAGGATCGCATGGTGGCGCAGCAAAAGCAAGAGCAAGCCGACGCCGAAGCCGCCCAAAAGCGCACCCAGGCCGACGCCGATTATTACGTGGCGCAAAAGACCGCCGACGCGGAGGCGTACCAGATCAAGCAAATCGCCGGCGCGCAGCAAGAATCCATCCGCGTGCTGCTGGCCGAACTCTCCCGGCATCCCGATATTGCCGCCAAGTACCTGGACTATCTCATGACGCAGGAGCTCAAAGACAACAGCAAGTGGATCATTGGCGGCGCGGGCAGCCCCATCCTCGATATGCGCGGCGAGTCCCCCACGCCCACGCCGTAGGGTTGAATCGCAATGAGCACACGACGAGTGATCTTGTTGCTGGTGCTGGGGGGCGCGGCAGCGGCGGTTTTTGTCGGTCTGGTTGCTTCGGAAGAGTGGGGGCCGCAAGCGCAAGAAGCTCTCATCGTCAACCGCGTCTATGCTTACCGCGGTTGGCAGAGCACCGGCGTCCAGTTATCGCCGGGGGATGAATACGTCATTCGCGCCAAAGGAACGTGGCTCTATTCGCCCTACGCCGGCCCCAACGGGCCGGAGGGGCATCGCCGTTACACTGCGCCGGATTTTTATCCGCTGCCTCGCGTGCCGGGCGGGGCGCTCATTGGACGAGTCGGCGAAAGCGGCCGGACCTTCTACGTGGGCAGGGGCATGACCGGCGTGGCCGAGGAACATGGCTTGCTTTACCTGCGCATTGACGACGACCTGCTGGGCGACAACAAGGATTATCTCACCGTCGAGGTGACGGTGACGTCGCCCCCCCAAGACGATCAGGGGCCAAGGACTAGATAACTTGCCCGTGCGCCGATAGGTGTGCGCGCCTTATGGCGTCAGGCAACCGCCGCGCGTGAATTGCTTTGACGATTTGTCCGGCTTGACGATTCTACTATTTAGAGGTATTCTTGCGCTGCCTCGTTGTGGGGGTGGTTGGGGCCCGGTGGCTTCCCCGGTCTTCAAAACCGGTGGCGGGTCGCGCTGAGCGGGCCGCGGTGGGTTCGACTCCCATCCATCCCCGCTAGTCCATTGAACCGTCAGGACGGGTGGCTCTCCTGACTTGAGCGTCCTGATCGGCTCTTTTCACCGCAGAGCGCAGAGGCCGCCGAGTTTTCCATTGATTTTCCTCTGCGTTCTCCGCGTCTCTGCGGCGCGCTACCGCCGTGTGGCCCACAGGATGACCAACGCCCCAAAATCAGGGTTCTTTGGGACTTGGCGTGGAAAGCTTGCTGGATTCCCGAACTTGTTCGGGTAAAGCGCCCTTTTGCCCCAACCAGTTGGGGACTCTGGTGCTCCGACCACGGGAACTCCCAAAGAACCAAAAATCAGAAACTCGTCATTCGGCGGGGCGCTTGCAAGTTTCTGGGTACGGTTATGATTCAACCTTCTCGACAACGATTGAGCCGCGTGTGATGAGTGCGGCAATAGCGCCCAGGGCGGCTAATTGAGGCGCCAGCAATACGCCAACCACGCCTACGGTCAGCGGCAGGTCAATCAGGCTCCTGCCGTCTTCGTTCTTGATGATGATGCGGCGAATGTTGCCCTCGTGGATCAATTCCTTGATTTTAGCGACAAGGGCGTCGCCGCTAACCTGGAACTCTTCGGTTTTAACTTTTTGCTCACTCATTTTTCATCTCCTTTTCCAACGGCCTCGCTGGAACTAGCCATCTAATCGCCCGATTCTTTTCTTGCCTTTTCATCCCGCTCCGTTTGATACGGAAGGAACCGCTCCTGAATTGCCTTGATGCGGCCTCAGCCGTCCTGTGGAGAAAACCTGGCCTCGGCGTGCTCTGCGGTAAAAATGGCCGAAACAAGAATCAAGGCCCGAAAACTAGCTAAAGTATACGGCAGCAGGGAATGTATTCCTGACGCGCGCCTGACTTTTTTTGCAGATGCGCCTGACAGAATCCTGGCCGTGGAACGCGTCGCCAGCCAACACAAAAGGCTTGCGCTTTTTCTTTTTCACCAGTCAGCCTATAATAGTCTATGGTCTCGATTGACCGACATCGCGCTACGCAGGGGAAACCCTTGAAACACAGGACAGGCGTATGACTCAAATCACGTTTGAACAAGGCTTGGACATCGTTGCCGACCTGGTGAAGCAATTCCGCCGCAACGCCGCCACCTACCGCGGCCCGGCCTACAAAGAGGCGCAGGCGCGCATTGACTTTATCAACCCGTTCTTTGAGGCGTTGGGGTGGGACGTGAACAACCGCAGCCGCAAAGCGCCCCACTACCGCGACGTGGTCTACGAGCCGAGCGTGGATGTGGAAGGCGCGCGCAAAGCGCCCGACTATGCCTTCCGGGCGGGCCGAGATATCAAGTTCTTTGTAGAAGCCAAAAAGCCAGGCGTGGCGCTGAGGACCAACGCCGCCGCCGCCTACCAACTGCGGGCGTATGCCTGGAACGTCAAGTTGCCCCTGTCGGTCCTCACCGACTTTGACGAGTGGGTGGTCTACGATTGCCGCTCCAGGCCCTCTCAGGCCGACAAGCCCAGCGTGGGGCGCGTGGCCTACCACACTTTTGAAGAATACCCCGACTGCTGGCGCGAGCTGTGGGACACGTTTTCTTACGAGGCGGTGTGGAGCGGCGCGTTTGACGAGTTTGCCCAAACCAGCAAGGGCAAGCGCGGCACCGGCGAGGTAGACGCCGAGTTCTTGAAGGAAATCGAAGACTGGCGCGACAAGCTGGCGCACAATATCGCGCTGCGCAACCCGCGCCTTTCGGTGGACGAACTCAACGACGCGGTGCAGCGCACGATTGACCGCATCATCTTTTTGCGCATGGCCGAAGACCGCGGCATTGAAGACTACGAGCGGCTGCTGCGCCTGGCCCAAAGCGATGGCATCTATCCCGCGCTGATGGACTTGTGCCGCCAGGCCGACGCCAAGTACAACGCTGGCTTGTTCGACCTGCATGCCGACAAGCTGACGCCCAGCCTGGCCATTGACGACAAAGTGCTGAGGCCAATTCTGGCCGATATGTACTATCCCCAATCGCCCTATCGCTTTGACCTGCTGCCGACCGAAATCCTGGGCAACATTTACGAGCAATTCTTGGGCAAAGTCATTCGCCTGACGCCTTCTCACCAGGCCAAGGTGGAAGAAAAACCCGAGGTCAAAAAGGCGGGCGGCGTCTATTACACCCCGACCTATATCGTGGATTACATTGTCAAGAACACGGTGGGCAAATGGATTGACGACAACGTCGGGGCGATTCGCGCAAGGGCGGTTCCGGTAAGGGCGAATCGCAATTCGCCCCTACCGGATACCTTTCGCGTGCTCGACCCGGCCTGCGGCTCTGGCTCGTTTCTGCTCGGCGCGTATCAATACCTGCTCGATTACTATCTGCAATGGTACACCGAGCACGACCCCGAAAAGCACCCCAAGGCGGTCTACTCTGTCGGGGCGAATCGCGTAAGGGCGGTTCGCGAACCGCCCCAACCACGCGAATCGCCCCGACCTGAATGGCGACTCACCACCGCCGAGAAAAAGCGCATCCTCACCTCGCACATCTTTGGCGTGGACATTGACCGCCAGGCGGTGGAAGTGACCAAGCTCTCGCTCTTGCTCAAGGTGCTGGAAGGCGAGAGCGACGAGACGCTGGGCAAGCAGCTAGAGCTTTTCCAGGAACGCGCCTTGCCCAACCTGGACGCCAATATCAAATGCGGCAATAGCCTGATTGGGCCAGATTATTTCACCGGCCAGCTTATCCCCGACCCCGACGAACTGCGCCGCGTCAATCCCTTTGATTGGCAAAGCGAGTTTCCCCCACCCCAACCCTCCCCCGCCGGCGGGGGAGGGACGATTGGCGAAGCCAATCGGGGTGAGGGCGGCGGCTTTGATTGCGTGATTGGCAACCCTCCATATATTCGCATCCAAACAATGAAGGAATGGGCGCCGCTGGAAGTGGAAGCCTACAGGCAGTTGTACACCGCTGCCAGCAAGGGCAATTATGACATTTACGTGGTCTTTGTTGAGCGTGGGTTGAGCCTGTTGAACAAACGCGGGCGATTGGGCTTTATCTTGCCGCACAAGTTCTTTAACGCCCAATACGGCGAATCGCTGCGCGGTTTGCTGGCAAAGGGCAAACACCTGGCGCACGTGGTTCACTTTAGCGACCAGCAGGTATTTGCCGGGGCGACTACATATACCTGCCTGATGTTTCTTGATAAAGCCGGCAGTAACGAATGCCAATTTGCCAAAGTGGATGATTTGGTCGCATGGCGCACTACCGGCCAGGCCACTGTGGGCGCGATTCTCATGTCGAGCGTTACCGCCTCTGAATGGAATTTCACTGTTGGTAAAGGCGCGGCGCTGTTTGAGAGGTTAAGCCAAATGCCGGTCAAGTTGAGTGACATCGCAAGCATGTTTGTGGGGTTACAAACAAGTGCCGACACTGTGTTTTTGTTCAAGGATTGTGAAAAATCGAAGGCTAAAATAACCCGTGTCTACTCAAAGCAACTTGGCCAAGAGGTTGAATTAGAGTCAATTTTGTTGAAACCTGTAATAAGAAGTGGAGATATTGGCCGATATTGGGCCAAGCCAAATGCTTTGGTCTTGTTTCCCTACAAGTTGGTTAATGGTCATTCTTGCCTCATTCCAGAAAGCGAAATGCAAAGTCGCTTTCCTAAAACATGGGCTTACCTTGTCGCCAACAAAAAACTCTTGTCAGGTCGTGAGCATGGAAAGTTTGTTGCTACTGGGTGGTATCAGTTGTACCCAAAAAATCTGGATACCTGGGAACAATCTAAAGTTATGTTGCCATATATGGTTACGCGACTCTCGGCCTTTTATGATGAAGGTGCGACCTATTTTGTAAATGTCACGACGGGGGGCTTTGGCATCACAGCGGATGAATCTCAGGGTGCTTTAAAATATTTGACTGGGCTCCTAAATAGTAAGGTACTCAATTGGTTTATGAGAAATGTGAGCACTAGTTTTCACGGGGGTTACTTTGCTGCTAATAAGCAATTTCTTGTCCAACTTCCCATCCGCCCCATCAACTTTTCCGACCCCGCCGATGTTGCCCGCCACGACCGCATGGTGGCGCTGGTGGAGCAAATGCTGGAACTGCACAAGCGCCAGGCAGCCGCCCAGGGGCGCGACCGCGAACTCTATCAACGCCAGATCGAGGCCACCGACAAAGAGATAGACAGGCTGGTGTACGAGCTATACGGGTTGACGGGCGAGGAAATCAAGATTGTGGAAGAGGGGACGCAGTAAAAGCACCCCACTCACCATTTTCAGATATTGATTGGAGGATAAGATATGTCTAACGAACCTCGAAACAAAAGAGAATTGATGCAAGCCATCGAACACGAATGGGAACTGCTCATTAAAGTGGCAGAGGCGCTCACCGATGAGCAAATGACCACGCCCGATTCTGGCGGCTGGTCACCCAAAGACAACCTGGCCCATCTCGCCGAATGGATGAACGTCCTCATGGGCTATCACATGGGCAACCGTCCAGCCCACAAGGTCCTGGGTGTCTCTGAGGAAGTAACGAGGGATTGGGATATGGAGGTCATTAATCCAATTTTGCTCGAGCGCAACAAAGACCGTACCCGCCGAGAAGTGATGAGCAAGCTAAAAAGGACGTACAAGAGGCTCTGCGCCAAACTCAAAGCCACTTCTTTCAGAGACCTGATGAAACCACGCTATGCGGATGACCCTCAAAAGCGCCCTCTATTGTTATGGGTGTTAGGGGACACCGCCGAACATTTTGAGGAGCATCGCCAAAATATCCAAAAGGGATTGGCATAGTAAGAGGGAGAGATAAAATGGACGCCTTGGAAGCGATACGCAAGCGAAGGAGTATCCGCCGGTATACCGGCGCCGCCGTCTCCAAAGCGGATTTGGAGGCCATTGTTGACGCCGGGCGATAAAGTATTAGACATTATCGGAGAGGAGGCGGACGGACGGCTGGCCAACATGCGGCATCCGCGTACTGCATCTGGAGGCGGGAGATAAGGATTCTACGGGGTTGTTTTTGAGCAAGCAAAAAGCCGGTAAGGCGCAAGGAGAAACACATGAACGTAGAAATGAAACGAAACGTGCTACAAGGATACAAAGATCGCGTTGAGCGCGCGCGGGCTGAAATCGAAGAGACTGAGCTCAACTTGGAGCAATACCGATACGAGCAAGAAATTGCCCGGCGGCTATTGGCCAAAGCGCAAGATGAGCAGGCGCGACAGACCTGGCAATTGCAGGTAGACGTGATGGACATGATGATCATACCCGATGAAGACAGGCAAGGCAAAGCGCAGGAGGACTTGGTTCTGTGCCAGGCGATGATTGCTGAAATTGAAGCTGACCTGGCAGCAGCGCAGGATGACGTGCCTGTGGCGAGATAGCTATATAGATTTCCAGGACAGATTTAAATGGAAGCCTGCTCTCTTTTCCAAGACTTGACCTTTTCCATCGAGATCGCCGCGCACGACGCCGGGCTGGAGCACTATGCGCCGCGCGTATACTTTGACGCGATCAATGTCATCCAACGCTATCACGAATGTTTTGTGTTGGAAGATTGGACGCCGCCGTTCAACGCGCGCGCCGAAATAGGATTCGAGTTTAGCTCGCTGGATACTGCCCGCGCGCAACTATCGGATCGCGGAATCATCAGAGTGATTAATCCGGCTCCCGACGAGCAAGAACCCGAAGAGAAGGCTAATCTTGGTCCTCTCACAGTAAACCTCGGCATCAACTTTATTCTATCGCTAAACTTGCTGGGGCCACCCTCCGAAAAGTGGAATGACTATTGCCACGACGTGACCGAGCGCGAGCGGCTGGGGGCCGGCCTGAAAACATTGCAGCACCAGTTGCAGCAGGCCATGGGCGGCGAGACCGCTCCCACAGTGCGTGTTGAAGCACATACTACTCTATCAAGCGCAGGACGGCTGATACTAGACACGCTCATTGCGCATTGGCCGGTATCCATCGAGGCAGATGTGGAAGACAATTTGCGCCAGGCAGTGCTGGAAAAGTTGATGAAGCGGGTGCGTGCTGGGCTAGAGAGACTGGGGGATTTTGCTCAGGACATTATCCAAGATTTTGCTCAAAGATGAAAAGTCAAAATGGCTGCTTGAGAGGCTGAAACATGGACATGATCTTGCACGGCGCGTGGCTTGTGCGCACGCACGACACGCCGGCGCAATTTGCCCTGTGGGGTGAATCTGCGCGGGCCGAGTCCAGGCGGCGCGGGCGCAAGCCCTCGCTTAAAAAAGCTCAACCGCACCCTTTTGGCGCGACGGCGGCGGAATTGCAGCAGGCGCTCTGTGCGCTGGGACTGGGGGCAGCGGCGCAAGAGGGTTCTATCGCAGCGCGCCTGCCCACGCAGGGCGACGAGCCTCAGCCCTCGCGCCCGTTTTTGCGCGAAAGCGCGGCCCGCGCTTCCTCGACTCTGGCCGCATGGACAATGCCCGCGTTGATGTTCGAGCCGTTGCAGGCCCTGACGCTGCTGATTGGTTTGCCGCTGACTGATGATGAAACGCCCGGTGTGAGCCTGGGGGCCGATCTGCTTTACTGGAACGAAGCGGCCGGGCTGACGTTGGAGATGCTGGCCGGCCAGCGCTTTGCGCCGGCGCTGATCGAACAAGATGGTCGCCTGGCGGCGCTGTGGCGGCCTGCGCTCGATACGGGCGAGGAGCAGTCCCGCCTGGATCGCTTTATCCGTGGCCAGCCGCCCATCTGCCGCGCCATCGCGCGCGATCTCAAACAAGAGCCGCCCGGCCCCCGCGCGCTGTTGACCGATTTCCTGAATGTGCTTGTAGACGCCGTCGCGCGCGAGGCGGCGCGGCCCGTCCTGAAACCCGCTCGCCGCCGTAGGGGCGATGTGCTGAATCGTCCTGAGCGGACATCCGCGCAAGCCTGGCTAGAGGCGCTGGTCAGCGACGACCCCGCTGCCGACCTCGACGCTGATTTCGTTCAAGCGTATCGCGCCTGGATGCGCGCGGCGCAAATTTCAGAAGGCGGCTTTCGCGTCTGCTTCCGGCTCGATCCGCCAGAGATGCAAACCGATGAGGATATTGTGGTGCCCAAGGCCAGGGATCGCGGCTGGGCGCTGCGCTACTTTTTGCAGGCCAGCGATGACCCCAGCCTGCTCGTGCCGGCCGAGGCGGCCTGGCGCGAGCGCGGCAGCACGCTCAAATTCCTCAACCGCAAATTCGACCAGCCCCAAGAGCGGCTGCTGGCGGGCCTGGGTTACGCTTCGCGCGTGTTTGCGCCGATTGAACACAGCCTGCGTTCGGCACGCCCCGCCGCGTGCGAATTGACGACCGAGCAAGCCTACAGTTTTATTCAAGAAGCGGCGCTGCTGCTGCAATCCACCGGCTTTGGTGTGTTGCTGCCGGGGCTGGGCGCCAGGCTGGGCGTGCGCGTCAAGCTGTCTCCCAGGCGCCAGTCCAAATCTGCCCAGGGCGGCGTGGCGGGGCTGTCGTTCGAATCGGTCTTGCGCTTTGACTGGCAGTTGGCGCTGGGCGACCAGCCGCTTTCGCAGGCCGAGTTTGACAAGCTGGCCTCGCTCAAAGTGCCGCTGGTGCAAATTCGCGGCCAGTGGGTAGAACTGCGCCCTGAGCAGTTGCAGCAGGCGCTCGACTTTATGCGCAAGCACGCGCAGGCGGGCCTTGCAGATGGCGATATATCGCTGGGCGATCCATCGCCGGGCGGTTTATCGCTGGCGGAGGCGATGCGGATGGCTTTGGCGCCGGAAGCGATTGCCGGCATGCCCATCACCAGCGTCGAGGCCGAAGGCTGGTTTGGCGAGCTGTTGCAAGAAATGCGCGACAGCGCGCGCATCGCGCCGCTGCCGCCGCCCCAAACTTTTGTCGGCTCACTGCGCCCCTATCAACTCAAGGGTTTTGCGTGGCTGGCCTTTTTGCGGCGCTACGGCCTGGGCGCGTGCCTGGCCGACGATATGGGCCTGGGCAAAACAATCCAGGCGTTGGCGCTGCTCTTGCACGAGCGCGCCGAAGGCCAGGCCAGGCCGGCCTTGCTCGTTTGCCCGACCTCGGCGATGAACAACTGGCAGCGCGAGGTAGCGCGCTTTGCGCCTTCTTTGCGGGTGATGGTGCACCACGGCACAACGCGCGAAAAACAAGACCTGGTCAGACTGGCCGCCGAACACGATATCGTCATCACCTCGTATGCCTTGCTGCACCGCGACGAGAAACACCTGACAGCGGTAGAGTGGGGGGATGTGATTTTGGACGAGGCTCAAAATATAAAAAACCCCTCCACCCGCCAGGCGCAGGTTGCTCGCAAGCTAAAGGCCGAGCAGCGCATGGCGCTCACTGGCACGCCGGTCGAAAATCGGTTGAGCGAATTGTGGAGCATTTTCCAGTTCCTCAATCCGGGCTACCTCGGCTCGCAAAAGGATTTCCAGACGCGCTTTGCGCGGCCCATCGAGCGGATGCAAGACGCCGACACTTCCAGGCGGCTCAAGGCGCTGGTGGGTCCCTTTATCTTGCGCCGCGTCAAAACCGACCCCAGCGTCATTAACGACCTGCCCGAAAAGAACGAGATGAAGGTCTTTTGCCCGCTGACCAAAGAACAGGCCACGCTCTACGAAGCCGTCGTGCGCGACTCGATGAAGCGCATTGAGGAATCAGAGGGCATCGAGCGGCGCGGGCTGGTGCTGGCGACGTTGATGAAGCTAAAGCAAGTGTGCAATCACCCGGCGCAATTCCTGGGCGATGGCAGCGCACTGCCAGATCGTTCCGGCAAGCTGACGCGCCTGGTGGAAATGTTGGAAGAAGTGCGCTCGGTGAAGGAGCGCGCTCTCATCTTTACCCAGTTTGCCGAGATGGGCGAGTTGCTCAAGACTCACCTTCAGGAAACCTTTGGCAGCGAGGTGTTTTTCTTGCACGGCGGCACGCTGGTCAAGGCGCGGGCGCGGATGGTGGAGCGTTTTCAAGACGATCCGCACGGGCCGTTTGCGTTTGTGCTTTCGATCAAGGCGGGCGGCACGGCCCTCAACCTGACCCGCGCCAATCACGTGTTTCACTTTGACCGCTGGTGGAACCCGGCGGTGGAAAACCAGGCCACCGACCGGGCCTTTCGCATCGGGCAGACGCGCAACGTGCTGGTGCATAAATTCCTGTGCGCCGGGACGATGGAAGAGCGGATTGACGAAATGATCGAGCGCAAGCAGGCGCTGGCCGCAAGCATCGTGGGCACCAGCGAGGCGTGGATCACCGAGCTTTCCACCGAGCAACTGCGCGAGTTGTTCAAGTTGCAGCGAGAGGTGATGCAATGAGTTGGTGGTACAGTTATCCCAAGTCCAGGCCGCGCCGGCCGGCCAATGGCATCAAGGCCAAAACGGGGCGCGGCCAGCCATTTGGCAAATCGTGGTGGGCCAGCCGGTGGATCAAGGCGCTGGAAAGGTTGATGGACTCGGGGCGGCTGCAAAGGGGGCGCTCGTATGCGCGCAGCGGGCAGGTGCTCAACCTGGATATCAAGCCGGGGCGGATAGATTCGCGCGTGCAGGGCAGCCGGGCCACGCCGTACAAAGTTCGCATTGAGATTGAGCCGCTGGCCGATAAGGAATGGGACAAGGTGGCCGATGTCATGGCCGGCCAGGCCATTTTTGCCGCCAAGTTGCTGGCGGGCGAGATGCCGCAAAATATCGAGGAGGCATTCACGGCAGCCGGCGTGAATCTTTTCCCGGCCAAACGCGGCGACCTGGTGACCGAGTGTTCGTGCCCCGATTACGCCAATCCGTGCAAGCACATTGCGGCGGTGTACTATCTGTTAGGTGAGCAATTTGACGAGGATCCTTTTCTGATTTTCAAACTGCGTGGCCGAGACAAGGATCAGATTATGGCCGCCTTGCGCGCCAGGCGGGCCGCGCCCGGCCAAGACACCGCCGGGACTGAGGTGGAGGCGCAGGCTGAAGCCTATGCGCCGCTCGAAGAATGTCTGGAGCATTTCTGGGAAGCGGGTGAGGGGCTGGAAGAGTTGCGCTTGAGCATCGCCGCGCCCCAGGTGAATGCGGCGCTGGTCAAACGATTGGGGACGCCGCCCTTTTGGCATGGCAAGCCCGAGTTTATGGCGCTGATGGACCAGACCTATGCAGCCATCACCCAGGCTGCGCTTGATGTGGCGTTTGGGTCATAGCACTCTTGCTAAAACGCAAACTCTTCCATAAGCGGGTAATGATCCGAAGCACGCTGATCCGCTGCGGGCTCGCGCACAACCCAACAGTCTTGCCGGCGTGCCTTTAGCGCCTCGTTCGCAAAGATATAGTCCAGCCGAACGGTTGGCGCGGGTGTTGGCAGTGTAAAGCCATTTGAAGCACGGCCGCGTCTGGCCGCGCCGCCCTCAGCACTTGGAAGATGAGATCCTCTCGGCCAATTCCACCGTCCTGAATATAAGTCATGAACCTGATCATTTCAATGTGACCTTGTCGCTCAGCAAGTTTGCATTTCCGTCCAAACGTAATCATTGGCGTCAACTTGCATCCTGAGCCTGTCGAAGGATGCATTCAACACACGGTTCGACAGGCTCACCGTGCTAAAGTTGACGCCAATAAAACGTAATGTTCCAACTGATCGGGAGTGATGAGGTGCGACGACGACGCCTTTTGCGTGCAGGTGTACCGCGCCGCAATTTGCCCGCGCCGGATCGAATCCTCCAGCGAATAACCGTCCAGTACATAGCTGGACAAGAATCCCACAGCCAGGCCATCCCCGGCGCCGTTGGTATCAATCACTGGTTCTGGCATCTGCACCGGCTCGAAGAAACGGATGCTTGCCGATGTGCCCAGGGCGCAGCCCCGCGCGCCCATTCCCACGACAATAACCTGGTTGGGTCTTTGCGCCAGGCACGCCTGGATCATGGGGGTGGGGTCGCGCAGATTGGTTGCCGAGAAGAACAAGACGTCGGCATATTGGATAAAATCGCGGCGATATGGGTCGTCTATCGAAACCACGTCTTGAATGTCGCACGAGATGGTCAGGCCACATTCTTTAGCGATCGGCAACAGGAGGCGCGCCCAGTTGGGGATGTTGAAATGCGCCAGCCGGGCCAGAGACAGAATGTGCCGGCAGATATCCAAATCTGGCCTGAGCGCCATGTGGTTTTTGCCGTCATAGAAATTTTTGCGCCGCCCGTCCGGGTACATCAAGTTGATGCTGCGGCCGGTGCCGGCCGGGTCAATGAACAACGCGGTGGTGTCAATGCTGTCCCGGGTAAATTCCTCGCGGATGAAGCGGCCGCTGTAATCATCACCCACGTAGCCGATAAAAGCAGTCCTTTTGCCCAATTGCGCCAAGCCGCGGCTGGCATAGCCGCCGGCCTGCCCCACATAGTCGAGGTTCTCGGTAAAGTTTGACTCGACGCTCAGGTCAGGCTCTCGACCATAAGCATAAATGTTGGTGTCAATGCCAACGTTGCCCACAACGACCACGTCAAAAGTGTTGCCCGTCATTTTCGCAGCCTTCTCTGGGCGGTTTCGCTTTCCAGGTCTTTGATCGCATCAGAGGCGACCCAGCGAGCGGTTTTGGAATCCATTCGTTGGATTTCTCTGGCGAATTTGAGGGCGGCCCGGTTCAAGTTCAGGTTTCTTTTGCCAATGTTGCGCAGCGCCCAATTGACGGCCTTTTTCACATAGTTGCGTTCATCTGTAGCGCCGCGTTGGATCAATGGAAAGAGTTGAATAAATTCCTCGTCGGTGACGTGCTTGTCGTGCCAGGCCAGGCAGGCGATCAGCGCAAAGGCGGCTCGCTTGACAAACTCTTGTTCCCGCTCGGACCAGTCGTGGATTTTCTTCCAGGCCAGGGGTGTCTTTTCAAAGAGATTTTGGCATACCTGGTCGCAGACGTCCCACGAGTTAATGTCTTGCATCCATTCTTCCATTTGGGCTTCGGTTAGCTTGTCCGGTTCGGCCACCATCGCGGCGACAATCTGTGCTTCCGGGATGCCCGTCTTCCACAGCTTGAGCGCGAGCTGGTGATCCTTGCCGGTCTCTTTGGCGATTTGGCGCATGTCTGGGACGGACACTCCCAGTCGCCGTTCGATGGCCAGTCCATATCGGGCCATTCCTTCCAATTGATCGGGCCTGGCTTTGGCTTTGAGTTGCTTTAGGATTTGGTTTGCAGAGGGCATAGAGTTTCTCCACGTGTTAGTGTCTTGGGCAGCGCCAGTCTATCACGAGGAAGTGTTTTGAGCAAGTGGTTTTGTTTTGAGCAGTGTGATACAATACGTTTGATATGAAATGATGTCACCCTGAGCGTAGCGAAGGGTCTCCTTCTCACAATTTTGAGATTCTTCGCCTGCTGGCGCAGGCTACCCAGAAACTTAACTGCCTG
>CAZYXV010000048.1:0-23693 GCA_964651475.1 uncultured Anaerolineae bacterium
AAGCAAAACCAGCGTCGTATCAACGGCCACAAATCCGTGCATGAGTTTGTGGTACGCTATGGTGCCTATGCAGCTTACATCGACCCACAGGAGACTTTCGACCAGTTGCTTGAGCGCCTACGGCAAGTCAGTGACGCCGAGTTTCAGGCTGCACGGCAAGCTTGGCGTGAGAACGAAGCCCCCTTGCACAAAGCGCATCGTTTCCGCTATCATCGAGATAAGTTCCTCAAAGATCTGGAAACCGAATGGGGAAAACTGACGCGCTGATTAGCGTATCTGTGCCTGAGTCAAGATTTGGTTTTTAAGGTTCGAGTACGAGAGTTTTGCACCTACTGTTAAATTATAACCGAAATCTCGGATTTGTTGCCCGACTTGACATATCTGCTTTCAGGGTGTACACTCTGCCCGCTTTTAGATTGTGAAAATTATGAACGAAACGCTTTCACTCGATCCCGATCATAGACAGAGACTCACATTGACCTTGCCGGCGCCCTGCTGGAGGCGGAACTGTGGCGTATGATTAGCTTGAAGCGAGGCTAAAGCTTTGCTTTAGCGCAACTTGCCTCTGCCAACGCCCCCGTTCCACATCCACAGGATGCCGACCGGGGGTTTTGTGCTTCTCTGGGCAGGAGGCAAGCATGCGCTGCCTTTTTGAACCTGGCTTTATTCTGGCGTGTTCTGTCTTTGGCGCGCTGATTGTGTTGGCGCTTGCTGCTGCGTCCCCCTTTATCCTCTATTGCTCGCTCTTTGTATTTGCAATTCCACCTTGACTGGCAACTTTCCACGCCGCCCCAGATTGCATTGTTTTGTTGCCTTTGTCTGAATGGAGGGATTGCTATGAACAAGATTCAAATTGATACAACTTTGGCAGAAATCCGCGCCGCGCTGGAAGCAGGCCAGCTGCAAAATGCGATTGAGGCGCTGACTCGCATGCACCCTGCTGACCGGGCCGACGCCTTTGAAAACCTGGACGACGACGACCAGGCCGCTATTCTCCCACAACTGGATATCCCCGTTGCCGCCGATTTGTTGGAGGAGTTGGAGGACGAAGAGGCCGCCGACGCTGCCCAGGTTTTATCCACCGATCGCCTGGCCGACGTGCTGGACGAGATGGAACCGGACGAGGCTGCCGACGTTCTGGGCGATTTGCCACCCGAACGCGCGGCGCAAGCCCTGGCCGAAATGCAAGATGCCGGCGAGGTGCGCCCGCTTTTGGGCCACCCTGACGAGACAGCCGGCGGCCTGATGACAACCTGGTATATCGCGCTGCGCTGCCGCACCACCGCGGCGCAGGCCATCGAGTTTCTGCGCCACGCTGAATTGGAGAATGGGAAATCTTATTATCTTTACGTGATAGACCGCGAACGTCGCCTGGTGGGGGTGGTGGGATTGCGCGATTTGGTCATTGCTTCCCCGGATACAACGATGGAATCCATCATGAATCCCAACGTGGTTCACGCTTACACCGGCGATGACCAGGAAAAGGTGGCGCAGACGATGGCTCGCTACGACTTGACCGCTTTGCCGGTGGTTGATGCGGATAATGTGCTGCAAGGCGTGATTACGCACGACGACGTGATAGACGTGTTGGAAGACGAGGCCACCGAGGACGTGTTGCACATGGGCGGCGTCGAGGCCGGACCGCTCAGCGATAGGCCGTACTGGTCTCAGCGCATCATAGATGTGGTGCGCTCGCGCTTTGTGTGGCTGTTGGTATTGTTCCTGGCCGGCACCATAACTGGCGCTGTGATGCGGCATTATCAGTACGAACTTGAAACTGTGGTCGCCCTATCCTTTTTCATCCCCTTGCTGATCGGCACAGGCGGCAACGCCGGCTCTCAAACCGTGACAACCGTCATCCGCGCCCTGGCGCTCCAAGAAGTACGGCGGCGCGACGTTTTCAAAGTGCTCGTGCGCGAGTTGCAGGCAGGCGCGCTGTTGGGATTGCTGTTGGGCGCGGTCGCTTTTGCGTACGCTTTGTTGTCGGGCGTTCACACCGAAATGGCCATTGCCGTGGCCGTGGCAGTTTTGGGCATTTGCCTGTGGGCCAACACGGTCGCATCGCTCATACCGCTCGTGGCCGACATTGTAGGGGTTGACCCCACCGTCATGTCCGCCCCGCTGATCTCGACATTGGTGGACGCGACCGGCCTGATTATCTATTTCACCGTCGCCACGCTTGTGCTGGTGGAAATTTGAATTGGGGCTGGTTTTGTAAAAGAGGTGCGTGATGATTTATCTCAGTGAACTGATGGAACGCCCTGTGGCAGATTCGGAAGGCGAGGTGATTGGCCGGCTCGAAGACATCGTGGCCGTGCACCACAGTAAACAAGTTCCCCCGACGGTTGTGGCGCTGGTCGTCAAAGGCAGCCACAACCGCATCGTCGTCGTTCCCTATTCAGACGTGGTTGTGCTGATGGCGCCAGCGATTGCGCTCTGCAAACGCGTGGAGGAAATCACTGCTTACGCGCCCGGCGAGCATGACTTGTACGTGGTGCGCGATGTGCTGGACAAGCAAATCATTGACGTGAATGGCGTGCGGGTGGTGCGCGTGAACGACGTGCAGTTGACACGCGCCAACGGCCATCTTTACGTGAGTTGCGTAGATGTGGGCGGAGTTGGACTATTGCGCCGGTTGGGGATAGCGCGCGTGGCCGAGAAGGTGGCGGCGCGCATGGGCCGCACGCTGCCATCCGGCGTGATCGGTTGGGAAGATGTGGAATTGCTGCCGGGCAACCAACCCATGCGGCTGCGCATCCCGCGCGAAAAACTCGCCCAGTTGCACCCGGCAGACATTGCCGAAATCATTAGCGACCTGGGGCGGGCCGAATCTGGCGCGTTCTTGCGCGCGTTGGACGTGGAAACCGCCGCCGACACGTTGGAAGAGGTGGAACCCGAATTCCAGGTCAGCCTGCTGGGCACGTTGGATAAAGAGCACGCCGCCGACGTATTGGAAGCCATGTCTCCCGACGAGGCTGCCGACTTGCTGAGTGAACTGCCGGATAAAGACAGCCGGGAACTGCTGGACTTGATGGAGGACGACGAGGCCGAGGACGTGCGCAAGTTGCTGGCGTACCCTGAAGATAGCGCGGGCGGTATCATGACCACCGAGTACGTGGCTATTTTGCCAGACCTCTCCGCCGAGCAGGCTACGGCGGCGATACGGGAATCGGTTGCCCGCGAAGAAGCCGAGACGTTTTTCTACGTGTACGTGACCCAAGACGACGGGCGCCTGGCAGGTGTGTTTTCATTGCAAGATTTAATCCTGGCGCGGCCGACCACGCCGGTGGCCGAATTTATGCACGACCGCGTCGTCACCGTCAAGCTGCTGGATTCGCAAGACGACGTGGCCCACATCATCGCCAAATACAACTTGCTGGCGGTGCCGGTGGTGGACGATGCCAATATACTCCATGGCATTGTCACCGCTGACGATGCGCTGGACAGGATCATCCCGACGGCCTGGAAGAAACGCCTGCCGAAATTCTATCGCTGAGAGTGGAGTGTGTGTCATGGCTATTCGTCAAACCTTGGAACAATGGAAGACCAAATTTGTGTTAATTCTGGCCGTTGTTGGACCGGGCATTATCACGGCCAATGTAGACAACGACGCCGGCGGCATCACCACCTACAGCGTGGCCGGCGCGCACTATGGCTACAGTTTGCTGTGGATGTTGGGATTGGTTGCGCTGGCGCTGATGATTGTACAAGAGATGAGCGCGCGACTGGGTGTAATCACTGGCAAGGGACTTTCGGACCTGATTCGTGAGCAGTTTGGGGTGCGCGCCACAGCCGTTATCTTGGCGGTGCTGGTTTTGGCTAATCTGGCCAATACGGTCAGCGAGTTTGCTGGCGTAGCCGCCAGCATGGAAATTTTTGGCGTGAGCAAGTATATCTCGGTGCCCATTGCGGCGTTTGGCGTGTGGTTGCTCATCGTCAAGGGCAGCTATAAGCGCGTCGAACGCATCTTTCTGATCGCCAGCGCCATTTATTTGTCTTACGTGGCGTCAGGATTAATGGCCGCTCCAGCGTGGGGCGAGGTGGCGCGCGCTGTGGTCACACCGTCATTTCATTTTGAGGCCGGCTACGTGACCATTTTTATCACCGTGATTGGCACGACCATAGCGCCGTGGATGCAGTTTTACCAGCAATCGGCCATTGCTGATAAAGGTTTGAGCATCAAGGATTTTGTTTACGAGCGCCTGGATGTGGTGGTCGGCTCGTTGTTTGCGGTACTTGTGGTGTTCTTTATTACCATTGCGTGCGCCGCGACCATGTTCTCTCACGGCATTCAGGTCGAGACTGCCGAGGATGCCGCCCGGGCGCTTTTGCCGCTGGCCGGGCCGTATGCGTCTGCGTTATTCGCTGTTGGGCTGTTGAATGCTTCGGTCTTTGCCGCATCCATTTTGCCGCTTTCAACAGCGTATGTGGTATGCGAGGCGTTTGGGTGGGAATCGAGCCTGGATCGCGTGAGCGATGCGCCGGTATTTTTGGGCATTTACACCGGCATGATTGTCGTGGGCGCCGGCATCATCCTGCTGCCCATCCGCTCGTTGGTGCAGGCCATGCTCGCCAGCCAGACGCTCAATGGCGTTCTGTTGCCCGTGATTCTCATCGTGATGCTCAAGCTCATCAATAATCGGGACATCATGGGACCTCATGTCAACGGTCGAGTGTTCAATATCCTCGCGTGGGGCATGGTCGCCGTGCTGATCGGGTTGACGGTGATCCTGGTGGCGGTGAGCGCATTCCCTGCTGTGTGGGGGTGAACTATGGGGTTAGCTAAAGGATTGCGTGAGTTCTCGAATATCTGAAAATGGGCCGTCGGTTGCCTTGACCATTTGCACTTTGAGCGCCATGAGCGGCGTCTCTTTTTCGGTCCCGTCCGGCTGGGGGATCAGGATAGTGCCGCGCTTGCGCTCGCGGTACGAATAGTGCATCTTGACTTCCTCGTTAAAGCGCGTCGTCGCTTCCTCCACCAACTTGGGAGTTTGCTCAATGGTGGTGATGAGGATGAAATTATCCGCGCCGCTGTGCCCCAAAAAGTCGTTGGAAGTGCCGACGTGGTCCACCACCTGGGCAAACAGGTGCGCCGCAAAGCGCAGCACTTCTTCTCCAGACAAAAAGCCGTACAAGTCGTTGAAGTGGTTAAAGTGGCGTATATTGAGGCGCAAGATGACCCACGTGTCGTCGCTGCGGCGCAGGATTTGACGCAACTCTTCTTCAATCAGGCGCGGACCGGGCAGCCCGGTAGTAGGGTTGGTCAAATTATCGAACGCGGCGCGGCGCAAAGCGTTGCGGACGCGCAAGCCCAGTTCTTCCACGTCTACGGGTTTAATCATGAACTCGTCGGCGCCAACGGCCAGGGCGTCCAATAAATCGGCGCGCTCGCCGCGCTGCGTGAGCAGCGTGATGTGGATGTGGCGCGTGCGCGGCATGTTGCGCATTTCCCGCATCACCGCCGCCGCATCCAGGCCGGGGGTGTCCAGATCAAGAACAATTGCGCGAGGCAACTCGCGGCGCGCCAACGCCAGGGCTTCTTGTCCGTTGTTGGTCATCAAGACCTTGTACTCGCCGATTTCAAAGTGAGTCTGTAGCGGTTCGGCATTGGCTTGAGTAGCCTGGACAATCAGAATAATCCCTTTGTTGCTCACGGATACCTCCCTAACCAAGTCTAGTCCTTGCCCTAATTATGACAGACTAATTCCAACCTGTCAAATTGCCCTGTTGTCCGGCTGTATTTCAGTTTGGGGGCGAGTATTTGGCAGTTACCCTGGGCCTGTCGAAGGGTGCATCCTGAGCAAAGTCGAAGGATGTCGAAGGATGCTGGCGATATGGCAAAAGCGCCAGAACAAATCTGCCCCAGAATTGAAATGCACTCTGTTGTCCAAGAGGCTGGCGGTTCACTGGCTGTGACAAATTATTCGAGATAGAGTATAATACCACGAATCTTTTAGATATGTGAGGAGTCTTGAGTGGAAGATCAGCCTGCTATCGGCGCTGAGGTGCAATCGGCAGCCGCCGAAGTGCCTCCTGCCGAATCCTCGTTGTTTCGGGAGGTGGTAGAGACAATTTTGTTGGCTGCGATCGTGTTTTTGCTGGTCAATGCAGCCACTGGCCGCTTTCGGATTGACGGTTCGAGCATGGAGACGACACTGCACGATGGGGAGTATGTGATTATCAATCGCCTGGTGTACAAGTTGCACCCCCCCCAGCGCGGCGACGTGATTGTCTTTTTGCGTGAGCAGCGGCGGGATTACATCAAACGTGTGCTTGGATTGCCGGGTGAAACGATCGAGATTCGCCAGGGACAGGTATTTATTAATGGGCAAGCTGTGACTGAACCGTATCTGAGGGAAATGGGCGCCTATTCGATGGCGCCGCGCGTGATTGGGGCAGGCGAGTATTTTGTGCTGGGAGATAACCGCAATAATTCGAGTGATTCACACAACTGGGGAACGGTGCCGTTTAGTGCGATTGACGGCAAGGCGTGGCTGGTCTACTGGCCGCCTCAAAGTTGGGGGCTGGTGCCCCATTATTCGTATTCGGATGTAGCGCTGCGTTAAAAGGGAGTGGGGGTAGTGGAATCGTCTGTGACTGTTCGTGAAATGCCTGGGGTGTCGCCTGATCCGGCGTCGCCTCGTTTCTCATTGCTCCGCGAGATGGTGGAAACGATTTTGCTGTCGGCCATCATCTTTCTGTTGGTCAATGCGGCCACCGGGCGGTTTAGTCTCGATGGGCCAAGCATGCAGCCCACGCTGCACAGAGGAGAGTATGTCATCGTCAACCGCCTGAGCTACAAACTGCACTCGCCCGAGCGCGGCGACGTGATTGTGTTTCGGCGGCCAGAGGGGATGCGCATCAAGCGGGTGATTGGACTGCCTGGCGAGACTCTCGAGGTGCGGCAAGGGCAGGTGTTTGTGGACGGGCAATTTGTCCCGGAATCTTATGTGAAACTCCCCGGCACATATTCGATGCCTCCGCGCGCCATCGGGACAGACGAGTATTTTGTGCTGGGAGACAATCGCAATAACTCGAGCGATTCTCATAACTGGGGGCCAGTCAAGTTTGACGAGATTGACGGCAAAGCCTGGGTGATTTACTGGCCGCCCCAAGATTGGGGGCTGATCGCTCATTATGCCTATCCGACCTTAGAGACTTGGTGATATATGCAGCTTGACCCTGTCACCCTGGCGGCGATGATTGACCACACGTTGCTCAGGCCCGAAGCCACGGCAGCGCAGGTGGCGCTGCTGTGCGAACAAGCTCGCCAATATCGTTTTGCTTCGGTATGTATCAACCCAGCTTACGTCAAATTGTGCGCGCAGTCGCTTCACGGAAGCGATGTCAAGGTATGCACCGTGATTGGCTTTCCGTTGGGCGCAACATTGCCCCAGGTCAAGGGCGATGAAACGCAGCAGGTGCTGGGCGAAGGGGCGGCTGAGGTTGATATGGTGATTAACGTCGGCGCGCTTAAAAATGGAGACGACGCTTTGGTCCTGAGCGATATGGGCGCGGTCGTGCGCGCGGCGCGCGAGGCTGGCGCGCTCGTCAAGGTCATTATCGAAACGGCCTTGTTGACGAACGAGGAAAAGGTCAGAGCGTGCCAGTTAGCTCAACAGGCCGGCGCCGATTTCGTCAAAACGTCCACCGGCTTTGGGCCGGGCGGGGCCACGCCGGCGGACGTGGCCTTGATACGCCGGGTGGTTGGACCGAGTATGGGAGTCAAAGCTTCGGGCGGAGTCAAAACCTTGCAAGATGTTCAAAAGATGGTCGAGGCCGGCGCAACGCGCATCGGCGCCAGCGCTTCGGTCAAAATTATGCAAGAAATGGCTGCCGCGCGTCTCAATGTAGACTATGGATAAACATCGTTCAGGTACGAAAGGCAGGCCCACCTTGTTGGAAAATCTGTCTCCCAATGCGCAAGCTTGCTTTGACGAAGCCAAGAGCCAGGCGCGGCGGCTGAAAAGTGCTCACCTGGATACACCCCACTTGCTGCTGGGAATGTTGTCTTGCCAGGCGACGTTGGTCAACAAGATTCTACAGACGCACAACATTCGGGTAGATGCTTTTACACAGGCCGTGGAAGACATGGCCGAAAAGGGGCAAGAATCCAGCCCAACTCGCCTGATTGTATCCGACGGCGTCAAAGCCGCCCTGCGCCGTAGCCAGGATATGGCTACCGGCGGCATGGTGACGCCCGCCTTCTTGTTGGCCGCCACCATCGAGTCAGACGCCAAGTTGGTTGACGTGTTGAAAAATCTGGGCACCGACCCGGCCAAAATCATAGAAGATATCAAACAGGCGGGACTGGCCGAAACTCCGCCGGCAGACAGCGGGCAAGCCGCGCCGGCTTCCGAGGCTGCCGCGCCGCGCAAGACGCCGCTCTTGGAAAAGTACGGGCGCGACTTGACGCAGTTGGCGCGCGACGGCAACCTGCCGCCCATTATCGGGCGTGCGCGAGAGACGTTGGGCGTGATGGAGATTTTGTGCCGCCAGACCAAGCGCAATCCAATCCTGGTGGGCGAGCCGGGCGTGGGCAAGACGGCATTGGTGGAAGGTTTGGCGCAAAAGATCGTCGGAGGCGATGTGCCGGCGCGGCTGCAAGACAAGCGCCTCGTCGAACTCAGCCTGACGGCCATGACCGCCGGCGCCGGACGGGTAGGTGAATTTGAGCAGCGCATGGAAGCTGTGATTGGCGAGACGCGCCGCGCCGGAAACATTATTTTGTTCATTGACGAGGTGCACGCCTTGCTGGGGGCGGGCGGCATCCCGGGCGTGCAAGACGCGGCGACGATCCTCAAGCCGGCGCTGGCGCGCGGTGAAATTACGTGCATCGGCGCGACGACGACGCACGATTACCGCAAATATATCGAGCCGGATGGGGCGCTCGCGCGCCGCTTCCAGCCGGTGCGCGTCGAAGAGCCGCAGTCAGAAGTCACCATGCAAATTCTAACTGTCCTGCGCCCCAGGCTCGAAGCCCACTTTGGCATCACGATCCCCGAAGCGTTGATGAGCGACGTGTACGACCTGGCCAAGCTGTATCTTAAAAATCGTTACTTTCCAGACAAAGCTGTGGACTTGCTCGAACGCGCCGGTTCGCGTACACTGTTGGTAGATCACGCCGGCGCGACGATGACGCGCGACAATATCCTTTCGGTGCTGTCTGATGTTACCGGCATCCCCTTGGAGCGCCTGGAAACCGACGAGATGGAGCGTTTTCTCCAGATGGAAGAGATTCTGGCCCAGCGCGTGATGGGCCAGGCTCAAGCCGTCGAAGCCGTGTCTCGATTGGTGCGCCTGACCAAGCGCCGCCTGGACGTCAACCCTAACCGGCCCGACGGCGTGTTCTTGTTTGCCGGCCCGGTGGGCGTGGGCAAGACGGAACTGGCGCGCGCGCTGGCCGAGTTTCTGTTTGGCGACGAAGAGCGATTGATCCGGTTGGACATGAGCGAGTATACCGAGCCGCATTCCATCAGCCGCCTTATTGGCAGCCCGCCGGGTTACATCGGTTACGACGAGGAAGGGCAACTCACCAGCAAGATTATGAGCCGGCCGTTTTCCGTGGTCTTGCTGGACGAACTTGACAAAGCGCACCCAAATGTTTTAAACTTGTTCTTGCAGGTATTTGACGACGGGCGTTTGACCGACTCGCATGGCCGGACGGTATTGTTTTCTGACGCGACGATTATCATGACGGCCAGCCTGGATAGCGCGCTGTGGCGTGAGGGCGGGCAGCGGCGCGTTGGCTTTGTCACCGACAAGCGCGAACCTGAAAAACAGGCGATTGACCAGGATACCATCATGGCCGAGTTGCGCAAACGGTTTTCCGACGATTTCCTGGCGCGGGTGGACGAGGTGGCGATCTTTAACCCGCTGGATAATGACACGACGCGGCGCATCGCCAGGATCAAGCTGGATAAAATCGTGCGCGAGCGATTTGCGCGCCAGAACGTAGAGATCGTGTTTGACAACAGCGTGGCCGAGTACGTCGCCGCCCACGGGTGCGATGTGCGGCAGGGCGCTCGCCACCTCGAGCGATTCGTCCAGCGCGAGGTGCTCGAACCGTTGGCCGAACAGACTTTTTACCCAGAGTGGGCGGCCGTCAAGAACATCCGGGTTGAGGTGACCGAAGGCCAGGTGCAGTTTCGCCGCGTCGAACAAACAGGGAACCAGGAAGCGTAGCCGCCGTTGAGAGCGTTGCCGGAAAAGCAAGGTGGAGCTTGCCGGCTGGGATGGGATAAGATACAATATACGAAAGGAGACTTATGCCAATTGCACCTGAAACCATTGACGGGTTCTTTCAGCAGTACGGCTGGACATTCCAGCGCGATTCAGAAGATGTGTGGAACACCGGCTGGCGCGGCGACGCTTCGTCATTTCGCATGTTTGTCAAACTGACCGACAACTGGATCTATTTTACGATTTCGCCGTTTGTCGTCGCGCCTAAAAAACCCGAGTGCAAAGACAAGCTATATTTTTCTTTGCTGCGGCTTAACCGCGACGTTAATATGGCCAAGTTTTGCCTGGATGGCGACGGCGACGTTGTGTTGACGGTAGAATTGCCTTGCGGCTCTCTGGATTACGAAGAATTTTCGGATGCCATTGGCGCGTTGTGCTATTACGCCGACGACACGTATGTCGAGTTGCTCAACCTGGCCACCAATCCCAGCGCCGCCTCGCGCTACGATGCCAAAGAGGCTAAATCGCAAGACGATCTCGATTGGGGGCAGAGCTGATGGGCAGGCCGGAACCGATCAGGCGCAAGATCATCCCGGTAGATTTTTTCAGTCACGGCCATCGTGTTTCGACCCAAATCAACGTATATGGCTGGCCGCTTTCAGCACAGTTGAATGATCGCCGGGCGGCGTGGTTTGACCTGGAAATCGCCTACATCTCGCGCATCGAGCACCTGGGCGAAATCATCTCGGACTTTCCAGTGTCCATTCTCCGCAAGACCGAGGTTTCGTTTGCGCTGCTGGCCAGCCAGATCGAGGGGGTGCTTAAAAAAACACCCACCTCTGGGTTCACCCGCTACTTGCACAGAGCCTTGGTGGCGGTCCCGTCGTTTGAAATCGTGGGCAAGCTCGAGGCTATCGGCAAACTCGATTTGCATACCTTGTTGGCAGCCAGCGCCGAGCGTTTTTTCCCAATCCACAAGCCAACCATTACCTTGTCTACCGATCCGAGCGTGTTATTGACGGGCGAATTGGCGTTGGTCAATATGGACAAGGTCGAGTTCCTTTGCGCGGAAGATAGGGGGGAGCCGGTTATAGAAAGCTGAGGCGGCGGGCTGGCGGCCCGGTGAGTTGATGGGTGAGAGGAGGGTACTATGCCACGCATCCTTGTGATAGATGACGACCTTGATTTGCTGCAGATGATGCGCCTGATGCTGCAGCGCGGCGGTCACGAGGTGGCAGTGACGGCTGATAGCGCAGATGGCATTGCCAAAGCCAAGCAACTGCGTCCCGACATGGCTATCGTTGACGTAATGATGCCGGGGATGAATGGCTACCAGGTGGTGCGCCGCCTGCGTGAAGATCCCATCACAGCAGACATGGCCATCCTGATCCTGACCGCGCGCGTCCAGTCCATAGATCGCGACGCCGCCATGTCGGCGCAGGCCGATGATTACATGGCCAAGCCGGTCGCGCCGACCGAACTGTTGAACAAGGTCAGCGAATTGCTGAACCGGCGCTCCCAGCCTGTCATGCCATCCAAGCTGGTCGTCACGGTGTTTAGCTTGCGGGGCGGCTCGGGCGTCACCACGGTCGCCACAAATCTTGGATTGGCCTTTCAACAAATTGGCCGCAATACGTGCCTGGTGGATTTGAGCACTCGCTCCGGCCACGTGGCGACCCAACTTCGCCTGCAGGCCAAGACGAGTTGGATGGACTTGCTGCCGCAAATGAACACTCTCAGCTCGGACACGGTGGTGAAAGCGCTGCTCAGGCATAACACGGGAGTGCACGTGCTGGCCTCGCCCTTCTTGCCTCCCGTGCAGCCGGTAGAAAGCGAGGCGCTATCCAAGCTGATCGCCCTGCTCAAAGTGCCTTTTGACGTCATTGTCATGGATAGTTCGGGGGCGCTCGACGTCGTCGCCCACGCGGCGCTGAGTTCGTCTGACGATGCGTTGATTTTGATGACGCCCGAAGTCGCCTCGCTTCAGAGCACAGTGGCGTTGATGCGCATGTTCCCCTTCCTCAACTTGCGCGACGAAAAGGTCGTTCTGGCCGTCAACCAGGTCACTCCACGCGCCGGCCTGTCTGTTGCGGCGATTGAAAAGGCGCTGAATCGCCAGATCAAGGTTACCATTCCCTACGACGAGGCGCAGGCTGTGGCGCTGGGGCAGGGCACGCCGCTGATGCAGTCCAACCCAGAAGCTTCTTTGCCAGCGGCGGTCAAGCAGGCTATTCAGGTGTTGGCGCAGTTGCACGCCTGAAACGCCCGGCGTTTCAACACGGCCAGAGGGGTGCTTTTACTTGACCGATTGCTCGTTTGTGGTACAATAACGCCCGCGCCCCCATCGTCTAGGGGACCAGGACGCGGCCCTTTCAAGGCCAAAACGCCAGTTCGAATCTGGCTGGGGGCACCAGGTTGAATACGCTGCAAAAAAGCGCTCTGGGATGTGAGAGCGCTTGTTTTTTAACCCGTCCTCAACACTTTGGCGCCTCGAATTTTTCTCATCTTTAACTCGATCAGGGCGTGGTTGGCTTCTTCCAGGGCGTATTCTTGAATTTCGGGCTTGAGAGACATTTCGGCGGCCAGCGCCAGAAATTCGCTCACGTCTCTCCGGCCCACGTTGGCCACGCTCTTGATCTCTTTTTCCAACCACAGATGGGTGGGATAATCAAGTTGCGCCAGGCACACTTTGTCTGCCTCTTCTTTGCGAATGGCATTGACGACCAATCGCCCGCCGCGTTCCAGGTTCTCCAGGGCGCGGAGGATGGGTGTCCAGGCTGGCGTCGTGTCTATGATGCTATCCAGTTTTTCAGGCGAGGCTTGTTCCGTGTCGCCGGCCCACACTGCCCCGAGCTCCCGCGCAAAAGCGCGCTCTTTTTCGCTCCTGGCAAAGACAAACACCGGCGTGTTGGGGTATCGCTGTTTGGCCATCTTGAGCACCAAATGAGCCGAAGCGCCAAAGCCGGTCAATCCCAGCTTTTGGCCGTCTTGCAGGCCGGTCAGCCTCAAAGACCGGTAGCCGATCGCGCCAGCGCACAACAGGGGAGCGGCCTCTGAATCAGAAAAGACAGGTGGAATGGGATAGGCGAAATCCTCTCGAATGGTGATATACTGCGCGTATCCCCCGTGGGCGTCTCGGCCGGTTGCGATAAAATCTTTGCACAGGTTTTCGTCGCCATCCAGGCAGAACTGGCACGCTCCACACGCCGAATAAATCCACGCAATGCCAACCCTGTCGCCAACCTTGAACGCGCCTGCCTGGCGGCCCACCTGCTCGACGCGCCCAACCACTTGATGGCCCGGCACGATGGGGAAACGCGGCGGCGGCGTCCTGCCTTCGATTTCGTCCAGCTCGGTATGGCAAACACCGCAGGCCGAAACCCGGACCAGGACGTCTTTTTCTCCAGGCGACGGTTCGGGTAGAGTGACCAGCTCGAGTGGGGCGGCGTTCTCTTCAAGGTTGCAGAGCTTGTTTAATATCATTGCTTTCATCTGATTACTTGGTCCCTTCAGTCAATGTGTACAACGCCAAAAATGGCGCGGCGGCTTGCTTGACCAGGCGTTCCTGATCGCCCACGTTCCACGTGATGACGAGTTCTTTTTTAGCGCGGGTGATGCCCACATACAGCAAGCGCAAGCGTTCCTCCGTGTATTCCAGGCGCGCCTGGTTCGTCGCCCTGCCGGGAACGTACATCGCAATGGCGTCCGGGTCGGGATGCTTGAGCGCCTCCAGTTGCGCAATCGCCTCGGCTTCCAGGTTCAGCCCGCCGCGGATGAACCACGCTTCGCCCCGATAGGTGTCGTGCGGCTGGACGGAGGGGAAGTCGTAATTGCTGACGCCCATCAGATACACGCGGTCCCATTCCAGCCCCTTGGCCTTGTGCATCGTGGCCACCGTCACGCGGCCCGGCCGCGGCGTAAAGCCCAGGTCGTCGTCGCTAAACCCCAAGAAACGCTGCTGGTTGGCGGCAATGTTGGCCAGCTCGTTGCACATTTCGTGCAAGCGCCATTCGGGATGTCCCTGGCCCAGCCCGCGCAGCACCACGGCCATCTTGTGCGCCAGCGCCAGATCGGCCGGCGCGCGGAACAAGTCTTGCGCGATGGTCAGGATCAACTGGTCAATCGGCAGCATCCGCGCGCCCAGCCATCGCTGCGCGAGCTTGCGGAACGCCAGCAGATGTTCTCGGGCGGACGGCTCGTGGGCCATCTCTACTTCTTCCAACCAATCTTTATCTGGGCGCGGCCACACAAACGATTCGACCTCCTCGCAGCGTCGCAACCCATCCATAATGTTTTTTCTTTGCGGCTCCATTGGGGATGAGGCTGTTGGCTCTTCTGCATCCTCGGCGGTTAGACTTTCTGCCCACACGTCATGGGCGCTGGCCAGCAAGGTTCGATTCAGCGGCTCGGCCAGGTAGCGCAGCACGCGTTCGAGCGCGCGCGCCGCCTGCCGGGTGGAGGAGGTGCTGCGCAGCATTTCGTCGTAGGGAATGTCTTTTTGCTTGAGGCGCTCGGCCAGTCTAAAGCCGCGCCGGTTATCCGGCGCCAACACCGCCACCGTCTGATCGGCGTGATCGGGCAGCCAGCGGATCAGAGAATCTATGACGCTCTTTAATTCGCGCTCGGGCGAAAGCGGTTTGTGGTGCAGCACTACTTTGAGATCGTCGCTATCGGTTGGGTTGGGCTGCGGGTCGTCCGGCGGCGTCGGCTCGATGTGTTGGACGCGAAACGCCTCCTGGCGAACCACGGCGTTGGGATGCTCGGTGGCGACCCAATCCACCAGGGCATTGGCCAGGTCAATGATGCGCCGCGTCGAGCGGCCCGATGCATCCAGCGTGTACGCCTTGACGTCCTCTTCGTCGAGGAATTGGTTGAGAAAGCGAATGTCGGACGTGGTAAAAGTGGTGTTGATGGCCTGGTTAGGATCGCCCACGCGCACCCAGCCCACCCCTTCTCCTGCCAGCAGGGGAGAGGAAGGGGAGGGGGCGGTCAGCAATCGCAAAATCTTTTCTTGCAGCTCGCTGCTATCTTGCGCCTCGTCTTCGAGGATATAGGGCCAGCGCGCCCTCAGCCGCTCCAGCAGCTTGTAGTCAATTTGCAGCGCCTCGAGCGCTAGCCGCACCAGGTCGTCGAAATCCACCTTGCCCCGAAAAGCCAGCGAGCGCTGGTAATCTTGATAAATGTCAACGCCCATGCGCGCCAGCGTCCACACGCCGCCCCAGGCGGGCAGCCTGAAGCGCAGCTCGGCGGGCGTGGCCTGCACATCTTTGGCGCGGCGAATGAACGCGGCGGCAATCGAGCGCGCCAGGTCGGGCCAGCGCTCGCGCTCGATCCAGCGGCGGCGGGCATCGTCAATATCGGCGGAGATAAATTCGTCCAGCGCGCCCGAATTGCCGCGCAGCCAGTTGGTCACAATCTCGTCCAGGATGTCGTTCGACTCGCGCTCGTCGGCGATCTGGAAATCTTCCGGCAAGCCCAAAAGCGCCGGGCGCTCGCGGATAATGTCGTGTGCCAATCCGTGCAGCGTGCGGACGCGATAGCCTACGTCGGGGATCAGCCCTTGTTCGATTTGTAAAAATTCGCGGATGCGGCGGTGAAAGTTATCTACAGCGGAATTGGCGAATGTGACGACCAATACTTCCTGATCGTCGCGGACGGCCTGGCGCACCAGTTGCGCTGCCAGGTAAGATAGCGTGTGCGTCTTGCCGCTGCCCGGCACCGCCGATACGCCCAACTTGCCGCCAGTGTACCTGAGGATTTTTGCTTGTGCAGGTCGTGGCTTGAACATTCGTTTACCTGATCAATTGGTTATTGGTTATGAGAAATTCGCCGTTGGCCGGCAGGTGGCGTAAAATTTGCTGCGCGATCATTAACAATGGTCCGCGCTCTTCAAAGCCTTGTTCGCCGAGCGTGCTAAAGGCCAGATACATCTTGCGGCGGCAGCGGCGGATGAGGCCTTGAATCAGCCGGTTCAAGGTGAGCGCGCGGGCGGCCTGTTCGTCTTCGTCGGTCCACAACTGGCCGGCCGGCCAATGGCGCGTGAGCACATACGGGTGTGTGAGCGGTTGGTATAATCGCTCCCACCAACCAGAACTGCCGGCGTTGATCCAGAATTGTACGTCAACCGGTTGATTGTTCAACAAAAATGTGTACGCCGGAGCGAGCAAAACGGCGTCTGGCTCCGCGCCGCTTTCTCCCGCGGGCGGACGCGGGCCGTATTCGGCGGCAATGACGCCGCTCTGCACCATGTCGAAATAAGCGCGGCCGATAGACGCGGCGCCTTGTTCCATGCCGTCGCCCGCTGGCGGAGAGGGAGCAACCACTTGCCTGAACTTGCGCGCCGAGGCGATCAGCCCGGCCGCCACACGCCCGCTATCCAAGTCGCGGTGAAAGGCAAAGCCCGGCTGAGCGAGCACCTCGCCGAACAAGCGGCCGAGAAAATGATCGAGCGGCAGCGCCGTTCCTTCCAGGCAGTCGTTCAACCAGGCGCGCAGCTTTTCGTATTGTTCGCCCACGCCGTAGCCAATGCGATCCTGCAGTTCCGTCGCCAGCGCATCAAAAGGCCGCAAAGGGGCGAGTTTGGAATCGGAGATTTGTGTATAAGCGCGTTGAGCCAGCAGGTGCGCGCGCGCCGGGTCGAGGCCGTCAACCGCCAGCGTCAGCGCGTGCGCCACGTCGGGCTGCAGCGGGGTGATGTTCCAGGCGGGGTAGGCCAATGCGGCCAGTGTGAGCAGACAGCGCGCCGCCGGTTCTTCGTTCAGCGCGCGCGAAGGCCGCAGCGACCACGCAGGCACGCCAGCGCGCGCCAGCCGATCTGATAGCGCAAAGCGCAGCGCGTCGCTGAGATACGGCGCCAGGATGACGATCTGGCCGGGGCGTATTCCCTCGTCGTTGATCAGGCGGCTCGCTTCGCCAGCGACCCAGTCCAACATGTCTGGATGAAAGCGTCCGCCGCCGTACCCCAATGCGCGGCGGATGTTGCCTTTCTCAATGGCGCTTTTCCAGTAATGGGTAGGAGCGCGCGAGGGAATCTGCCGTTCAAGTGCGCGCCCCATCTCCATGGCCAACGCTTGCAGGTCGGGCGAGGTGACGCGCGACGCGGTCAACTCGATGTGGTTCTGGCAAACCAGGCGCAGCGCCAGCCCGCCGTCGGGGTCCGCGCCCAGGAAGCGCCGCAAGCCTGCGTCTGCGTCGTAAACGATCAGCGCCGAATCACATTGAGGCAGCCAGTCGCGTATCAGGTCGTGCGTGACGGGAGGCTCTTCTTCGACGTTTTCTATAATCAGGCGCCGGTAACGGCCAAACAGGTAATTGCAAAACCAATCGGCGCTTTGCAAGTGATGAGTGAACGCCTCGACCTGGAGCGAGAAGTCGAGCAAGTTGTTCTGTAAGCAAAACTGTCGAAAGCGAGCGGCGCAATCTTGCACCTGGTTAAAAATCACCGCGCGCGCGCTCGGCCCGCTCCAGGCGTCCTTTAATCGCTGCCCGATTTCGAGGTGTGAAAAGCCGACGATGGCCGCCTTGTTGAGATTATCCAATATCTGGCTGTAGAGTCGGTGAGGTTGAATGTGAACGCCCTCAAAGTAGCCGGCTTCCGAGGCCAGCGGCGCGACGATGCGCTGCATATAGTATTGGGCCGTTTCCAGCGTGAGAAAGACGGGTGGGTTGCGCGGACGAACAAAGCCGCATGCTGGTGCCACCGCTGGCCAAAAGAGGTCCACCATCCGGCGCGCCAGGCCGCCCAGTGTGAGCGTTTCTGCCATGCTGCCAGGCGGCAAATCAGCGCGGCGCAGCTCATCCTGATACGGGCGCAGCAGGCTGCGCTGCGGCGCCATCACCAGGATGGCCTCGCCTGGCGCGCCTGCTTCGAGCAGCGCGCGCATGTGCTGCATGGCCAGCGTCGTCTTGCCCGCGCCGGCCAGGCCAGATAGAAAAGTCGTCCCCTTATGTGGAATCATCACCTGCCCGCTTATTTTCCACCTCCCACTTTCTACCTTCCACTTTCCACCTAGTATACTCGCTCTTGCCAACTTTGTGTAACTGTAACGAGGGTGTAATTATCCGGCGGCCAAATACATGCTATCGTACTAGGTATGAAGATGATGCACAAGCTGGCCCTGCCTTTATCAAAAGAGCGTGTGATCCTTTTGGCCTACGCCGCTGGCGTAATCGGGGTGGTGGGGTTGTACGCGTTACTTGGCATGGTTCGCCAGGGATCGCCGGGGGCGCTTGCGCCAGTCCGGCATGCCGAGGTGGCCGTGCTCGTACCGTTGAGCGGAGCGCAGGCCGACGTGGGCAAGGCTGTGTTGCGCGTGGTGGAGCAATCCGTCAGAACCCCCCCGGCGAACGTCAGGCCGGGCAATTTGGCTGTGACGGTATCGGGCTATGATACTGCCGGCACGCCCGATGGCGCTGCCAACGCCGCCTATCGCGCATCTCTCAATCCGGCCACCATCGCCGTCATTGGCCCGCTCGATGCCCGCCAGGTCATCGCGGCAGTGGAAACACTGCGGGACCAAAAGCTGGCCGTGCTCACACCGGCCAGTACCGCGCCAGTGCTGCAAGTATCGCGCTACTCAGGACTGTACCGCATCCCCGCGCCCGACGACGCGCAAGGACGGGCCATCGTCGAGTTTTTAACCCAGAGCTTGCACCGCACGGATGTGTTTTTAATCGTCGAGCCCTCGGCATACACACGAGATATTCTGAGCACATTTACGCAGGCCGCGCAGGGACGCCTGCGTATTGCGGCCACGTTGGATTTGGGCCAGTCGTCGCCTCCGGCGGATATAGGGCAGCAGCTCGTTGACAGCCAGTCCAACGTGGTGGTTTATCTGGGCGGGCTGAAAAACGGCCGAATCCTCGTGGAAGCGATGAGCGGCGCGTCTTTGGCGTTGCCTGTTGTTGGGAGCGATGCGCTCAACGACCCGGCGCTGCTGCCAGTGGGGAACAGTGTCCCGGTCTATTACACCAGCCCCATCCTGAGTTTGCCTGCAGCGTCGGACAAGGAAAGCCTGGCAACTTTTCGCCAGGTGCTGGGCGAGCTGGCCAACGCGCCATTTGCCTGCGAAACGGCCCAGGCCACGTGGTTCGTGTTGGGCGCGCTTGCGCAGAGCTTGCGCCAGGCTGATCAATCCCCTTTACTTTACTCGAGCCAGCAAGCCCGCGCCTCCATCTGGCACGACCTGGGGCAGGTTGCCATTGCGTTGCCCGGCTTGACCACGGGTGCGGTTGCGTCGTTTGCGGACGGGCAAAAGTTGCCGCGCACTATTTACGTGTATCAGGTGACCTCCAATGCGGAGTGGCCGCTCAATCGCCTGGTTTATGCCGCTAGGGAGGACAAGCCATGACCAGTTCACCGCGCGGCGCACGCCCTGTAACGCGCTCCCGCTCTGGGACGCGCCATAGCCTGAGCCAGGCGCTTCGCAACGTCAGGCAGCGAGCGCAGGCTCACGTCCAGCCGCAGGCGCCGGCCAGTCCCCCACCGCAGCAGATGATCCAGGAAGACCCACAAGAAGCCGCTTGGAAAAAAATGCGCTTGTGCGAGCAAAACGCCGGAGAGTTTAACACATTCACACCCCAGCTCGAACGCACGCTTTGGGCCTACGTTTACCCCCAGTTTATCCAGGCTACCGAAGCATATTTTTACCAGGTAAAAATCTCAGGTCGCCCCGATATCCGCTTGATGGACGATCCGCGCGGCGAGGTGCGTATCGAGACGCCTTACGATGGCTTTGAGTACTTTACGCTCGACGCTGCCCGTGAGCTGGCGGGACGATTAGGCTCGGCCAGCGGCGCCATTAACGGCCAGCTGGGGTGGCTGGCAATCAGCGCTCCGCTGGATTGGGAGCACGATGGGAGCTGCCCACCTGGCGCGGACATGCTGCCCGTAACCATCCCTTTGCGTGGCGAGAATCTTGTCCGCGACGAGCTGTGGACAGCGGATGAAGTGCGGGCGGTGGCGCAATACGGTTACGCGCCAGATGATCTGGCCTTTTGGCCGGTGAGTGTGGATGTGCACGTTTACGACGATGTGTTGACATCAGTCGAGGATATTCGAGATTACGTTGATCTGCTCGTTTTACCTAAAGAAACGCCGGGTGGAGAGGAACAGTTGGCGCTGGATCTGGTCGTGACGGCTTTTGTGCCATCTGCATTGTGCAAAGCAGACGATGATGTGTGTGTCCGGCTCGAACGCCTCACACTGGCCTGGCCGACCATCGCCACGCCGTGGCAAATCCAGATGTGCCAGAACACGGGACACGGCGCCAGTGTTTACAATCAGGCTATCAAGTGGCGTTACAATCCCGATCTCGGCACGGTGGAGGCGTACAATCTGTTGGCGCGCCGCGACGAGCCGGAAGCCGGTTCGCCGCTGACGCCTTTCCGGTGCGAGGTGCGTCTCTTGCTGCGCGGCGCAAGCCAGATAATTGAACAAGACGAACTGGTGGGTGCAGTTCGCCTGTGTGTGGAGGGAGCGTTGCTCAGCGGGCGTCAGGTGAACTGGTTGGCCACTTGCGATACGGACGCTCGTCTGCCTGAGGCGGGTCAAGCGGTTTGCCACCGCACTATTCTAGAAGCGGGCTTTACGGCCGGGTGGCGCGAGCGGCTCGAACATCGCTGCCGGGCCACCTGGCGGCGATGGCGTTTTACGGGCGCGGGATTATGTGTGGAGCGCATGACTGAAATAGCGGCTGCTCTATGCGACCTGGGATACCAGGTTCAAAAACAAGGCATGGATGCCGGCGGCGAGCGCGGCGTGCTTGTCGCAACGCGCGCCGCGGCGCTGCCGCCCTGCCAGGTTGTGGAAGAACCAGTGGAATGGCAGGGCCGCACCATCAGCCGGGCGGCATTGCCCGCCGGGCCGCGCGCCGAGAGCGGACGCGCCGTACTGCACGTGGATATTTTGGCCGAACGCACGGCCCCGACGCGCGTCTGGCTCGAACGTGAAACGCCGGAGGGCGCTCGCCTCAGCGCCGAGATAGAGACCAGCGATTTGATCCTGTACGCGCGCGGGCGCACGCAAGAGGCGACGAACCTCGTGGCATTGGATATGGAACAATTGATGGTCATGCTTAAAAAACGGTTTTCGGATATGTAGGCGGATAATCAGGTGAACGTACAGCTTCAGGTTCGAATTCAAGAACAAGGTTCCCAATTGCGCTGCCACGTGTGCGGCTCGCCGGACGTAGCTGTCATCTGCCACCATTGCGGACGCCCCATGTGCGCCCGGCACGAACCGGCGTCTTCCAAAGGACATCCCCTGGCACCGGCCGGCAATTTGCCGCTTCCAAACTGCCTGACCGAAAACCGCGAATTTGCCGGCCTGATTCGAGAGCGGCCGGCGCATTGCCGGGCGTGCCTGCACGCCAGCCCCCACTATGGCCGCTTGATGATTGCGCCGGGGGCGGCGATGTTGCTGCTGGGGTTGATCTTGATACTCGCTGCGCTGATACAAGCCGGCGCTTGCCTGGCGCGGCCTGTGGAGCCACTGACGATAGAACCAGCCGGCACGCTGGCCGAAGTGTTGCGCGACCCTGCCATCTATGATGGGCTGCCCACTGAACGGTGCTATCAGCCGAGGTTGACGTCTGGTCTGTGGGAAGCGATGCGCGCGTGGTTGATTATTTTGTTTGGCGCAATCACAGCCGCCGCCGGATTTTACCTGAACCGGATGCGCATTGCCGCCGAGGGAGGCGGCGATACGGCGGCCAGGTTGTTTTCGCCGGGCGTTATTCTTTCTGGCGAGCGGATGTCTGCAGACGCTGTGACCGGGCGACCTCCCTTGCCCCTCAATCCCATCTCGGACGGCATTGAAGTGTGCGAAACGTTGCGAGCCGAAATCAGGTTGAGCGCGGAAGGCGAATCTGTCGTGCGCCTCAAGGGACCGCTCCAGGGCGAGATCAATCCACACCTGCGCTTTATGCCGCAGGATCGGCAGCGTGTAAGACAATATCAGTCCCGCTACGGCCTGAAGGATCAAAAGTATATCCCCTTCCGCGCCGGGTATTTGGCGCTGGTTGGCCGCCCGCTGGCGCACTTTGCTATGCGCCCCAGCCGGCGGAACCTGTTATGGCTGAGCGGGCAGGTCGGCGAACACGCTTATTTGATGAACCAGGCCGGCGAGCGGTTTGATTTGGCTGCGCCGCACAAACAACAATCTATTTACCCGGATGGAGGAGAACGCAAAACAGCAGCAGAGTGGCCGATCACGTGGCGATACAATGTGCCGCTGGAGGATCAATCGCCCGAATCGCTGCCGGGGTTGGCGCATGAACAGGCGGATTGGAAAAATGTGCCTTTGCGCTTGTTGCCCCTGGTGGAGATGGACGATGCGCGCCGCGTGCGATTGCAGGTCCAGTTCGATCCCACTGGCTTTCCGTTCTTGGGGCCGGGGCACAAGCTCGTTGTGGAAGAAATAAAAATCCTGCTAGACCATCGGCTGGGCAAGCCGCAAACGCGAACGCCTGGTGTGATCACGGATACGGTCCCGGGCAGCGTCAGGAGCGCGTCTTGTTACCAGGTGGAGTGGCGCGGCTTGCAATACGCCGTCGAAGAAGGCGTGACGAGTTTCGAGTTGCCGGAAATCTATTTTCCTCAGCCATTGCATCCCGGCGCGCGCTTGAAGGGGCAACTGCGCTTGCGCGTGCCTGCCGCGCGCTCCGGGTTGAGCGGCGTCCAATATTTTTCGGCGGCGGGGCGACGTTCCCGGGGCGACCACGATGGCGCTCCCTTGACGTCCCAAGAATTTACTACCCTGGAAATAGAGTTTGATCTGGCTCTGGATCATTTGCCGCACACCGACCTGGTCACCCGGGCGGCGGAGATGGATGTGCCGGGCGCGCTCAATCCTGCCCGGCTGCGCCGCCTGCTGTATAAGGTGAGTACCCTGGACTGTTCCATGCAGGTTGACGGCGCCGCCGCGCCAACTGAGAGCGAGTACACCGCGGCGCCTGTCCATCTGCGGCACGTGGTTGAGGATGCGCAAGCCGGTGAGCATGTCACCCGACCGGGCCGCTCGCGATGGGATATTTCGGGCCGCCGTTATCACCAGCACGCGCCCGTAGATTTGCACCTGGTCATCTATGAAGAAACAAGCTGCTCGCCGGGGAACGCCGCCGAGCCACGCTGCGCTAGTCACGTAGAAATTATTGTGCGTGGGCAGGTGAGTGAGACTGAAAATAGCCTGGCCGTTTATTCATCCGGAGGCAGTGTGGGTAATCTTTCTGTATTAGAAAAACGGTTGGGGCGGGAACGTTCGGGGGTGCAGGCTGTGGAAGACACGCTGGCCGAGCTCGAGCAACTGGTCAGCCAGTGGGCGGCAGACGAGGGCTAGGAGCTTGTCGAAGACTCGCTCCACGCGCCGTCCCTGCTTGCACCCCGGAGCGTAGTGAAGGGGCTGGTGCGTGTGGGCCGCCGAGAACGGCGGCCTGAGCAGAGTTCTCCGACAGCCTGCTATACTCCAAACGGGCTAAATTTGGACTTTTGATTTGACTGTGTTACAGTTGGCT
>CAZYXV010000049.1:0-17023 GCA_964651475.1 uncultured Anaerolineae bacterium
GGAACCCTGTGATGGAACCCATAATCTTAGAGCTAGACAAAATCAGACTGGACGGAAGGATCCAAGAGAAGCAATTAAAGTCATACCTAAACAGGTCTGATAAAGTCTATTATTGGTTCTAAATTGGGGCTGCTCAGATAGGGGGATAGATGAGCATAGTGGAGGACGTTAAGGACAAGCTGGATATTGTGGATGTGATCGGGGCACGGGTGCCGCTGAAGAAGGAGGGGCGAAATTTCAAGGGGTTGTGCCCGTTCCACCAGGAAAAGACGGCGTCGTTTATTGTGTTTCCAGAGACGCAGACGTGGCACTGCTTTGGCTCGTGCAATGCCGGCGGGGACGTGATTGATTTTGTGATGCGCTCTAATGGGATGGATTTCAGGGCGGCGCTGGTAGAGCTGGCACGGCAGGCCGGGGTGACATTGACGGGGTTTGGTGATAAGGAACGCCAGGCGCTGGAGCTGAAGCGCGGGCGGGAGGCGGTGTTTACGGCAGCGGCGCGGTATTTTGTGGGCCTGATGGGCAAGGGTGGCCAAGAGTATGCGCGCCGGCGCGGATGGACGGACGAGACGATCAAGACCGAAGGGTTGGGCTACTACGACGGGAATGCCGGGGCGCTGCGCAAGGCGCTGGAGGAGGCGGGGTGCGATGTGAACGCGCCGGCGGCGCAGGCTGTGTTAAAGATGCCACCGGGGGTGCTGGTTTATCCGCACAAGGTGATGGGCAAGGTCGGGTATCTTTCGGTGCGAGGGATCGGGGAGGACAAGAAGCATTGGAATTTGCCTGGCGACCTGGCTGGTGAGCGCCAAGTTTATTTTAATGGGATATATCGCAGGGACGCCAGACAGGTGATCATCGTCGAGGGGCAGGCTAACGCTGTGACGCTGGCGCAGTGGGGTTTTGCGGCGGTAGCGCTGGCGGGGTGCAGCGCGGACGACGGCCTGGTGGAGGCGCTGAAAAAGCGGCATGCTGTTTTGTTCCTGGGCTATGACGCAGATGAACCCGGGCAAAAGGCACTGAATGAGAACGCGCTGCGCTGGGGGCCGCTGGCCCGCGTGCTGGCCTGGCCGGTAAAGCCCCCGCGCAAGGATTGCAATGATTGGCTACAGACGGGGGGAACGGGTGAGGAATGCCGTGCGCTATTGAAAGGGGCGCCGACGTGGTTGGATGTGTTGGTGGAGCGGGCGGGAGGTTGTGACGATGGGGATGAGCTGGAGCACGACGAGGCTGTGCGCGCTATGTTTGAGGCGGCGGCGTATTTGAGCCAGTTTGAGCTATCTAAGAAACGCAAGGGGCTGGCGGATAGGCTGGGGATTGATTTGCAGGCGTTCGATGCCATGCTCAAGGTTGTGCGCCGAGAGCTGGGGCAGGACGAGAATGGTAGAAAGCTGTACGAGGTTGTTGGGAACCAGACGTATTACAAGGTGTACGACACGCTAGGAAATGACAAGACAGTGCTGCTGGCGCATTTTTGCGCCAGGATCGTGAGCGACGTGGTTGAGGATGATGGTGAGGAGCAAATAAGACGATTCGAGATCGAGGGCAAGTACCCGGGCGGGACGCTGGCCAGGATAGAGGTGGAGGCGGGAGAGTTTGCGCAGATGGCATGGCCACTGCCACGGTGGGGAACACGAGCAGCAGTGGCGGCGGGAAGCGCGACGAAGGATCACCTGCGGGCGGCGATCCTGGCGCTGAGCCGAGATGTGGATACGCGGTACGATTACTCGCACATGGGGTGGCGCTCGATCAATGGGAAGATGGTGTATTTGTCGTCGAATGGCGCGATAGGGATGGACAATGTGCACGTCAAGGCGGCGCACGATCTGGGGGCGTACAAGCTGCCAGGCGCGCCGGTGAATGTGCGCGAGGCGATGGAGGCGAGCCTACGCTTTTTGCAGGTGGGGAATTATACGGCGACGGTGCCATTGTGGGCGTGTGTATTCCTGGCACCGCTGGCATCGATCATTCCGCCGACGTTTACGGTGTGGATCCACGGGACGACGGGGAGTTTGAAGAGCACGGCCTGCGCGCTGGCGATGTGCCATTATGGCAAATTTGCGTATAACACGCCTCCAGCGAGTTGGACCGGGACAGAAAACGCGCTGGAAAAGCTGGCGTTTTTGCTCAAGGACATGCCGTTGTGGATTGACGATTACACGGTCCAGGCAACGATGGGGGGAAACAATGAGATGCGCCGCAAGACGGACCGGCTGCTGAGGGATTGGGGGAACCGGGCCGGGCGCAGCCGGATGCGGAGCGATTTGACGATGCGGCAGGTATTTGTGCCGCGCGGGTTGATTATCAGCACAGCAGAGATCTTGCCGCCGGGTCAGTCTATTTTGAGCCGATTGTTTGCGGTGGAGTTTAACCCGGAGATGGTGACCAGGGGGAACGGCAGCCCGCTTTCATTGGCTCAAGAGGCAGACGCGCCGCTGTATCCACACGCGATGGCGGGGTATGTGTTGTGGCTGGCCGAGCGGTACAAGCAACTGCAGGAGGAGCTGCCAGGGAGGCTGCGGGCGTATACCGAGGACGCGCGGGCGAAGGGCACGCATTTGAGAATGCCGGGGAATATTGCCGAGATGTTTATTGGGTTTGAGATGGGGATGGAGTACGCGGTGCACGTGGGGGCGACGACAGCTGAGGCGGCGGACGAGATGCTGACGACGGCCTGGGAGACACTGCTGGCGATTGGGGCCAAGCAACACGAGGCGGTGATCGAAGAGAATCCGGTAGATATGTACGTCGGAGCGATTCAGCAGATGTTGGCGACGGGGGCATGCTATTTGCGCAGCAGGACGATGCCGGATAGCCAGGCGTTGGTGCTGCCAGCCAGCGCGGGAGCTGGGCCATTGCAGGCCGACAAGATGATCGGGTGGTACGACGACAAGTTTTACTATTTGTTGCCCAAGGCGGCCTATAACGCGGTGTTTGGGTTTTACCGTGATGGTGGGATTGTGTTCCCGGATACTGAGCGGGGGGTGAGGGCCAAGCTCAAGGAAAGAGGGCTTTCGATTACAAGCCAGGGACGGTTGGCGTATCAGGTGAGCATTGGTGGGGCGCTGATGAATGTTTTATGCATTGGACGGGCTGATGGTATGGATTTAGTCCAGGAAAGTATAGTCTTATCTTGAAAAGTGCTTAAACTGCTTAAACTGCTTAAATTGATTAAGAACCTTAAGCACTTTAAGCACTTTAAGCACTTTAAACAGATGTGGGGAGAGACCCCAGCTTTTGGGAAAAATTTGGACGTTTGGTGTCAATAGGTAGATGGGGGTGATATGGACCAGGCGGCGGTTATTCAAAGGGCGGTGGCCAAGGTCGGCGGTGTGGTGGGCGACGCGCTGGAGCTTGTGGACGGGGTGGCGTTGAGCGCGGCGGTGGCGCATTTGCGCCGGCGGATATACGAGGCGCGGATCAGGCGGGTGACGTGGTCGGCAGAGGACGTGGAGGCAGCGCGGCTGGTGGTGATGGGGCTGGCGGCGCTGGCGGATGAGGTTGGGAAATAGTGGCGCCCAGAGGGCGCTCGTTTGTCCAGGCGGGCTTCGATGGTCTTGCGGCTGGTGTAATCATACTTGCCCAGCAAGCCGACGATGCGTTGCAAGGCTTCCTGACCGGCCTGCAAGGCTTTTTGGCGTTGTCGGGCATCTTGTTGAGCTTTATCACTCGACCAAACGAACATCCAGCGCAGCGGATGTCCTGGCGAATGCTCCGGGTCCTCCAGGAGATGGACCACTTCACACACACGATATTGTGGACGTTTTTCCGGCGGTTTGCGAGCATTGTTCCGACTGACGTATTCCACCGTCTCCCAGTGCTGTCCGCCCGCTTGCAGGTGGTGCCAAGTGCGCCACCAAACGGCCTTGGCCGTATCCGTCCACGGGTGAGGAGCCAAGAACCATTGCTTCTGGCGACAAAACGTCCGCATGGTGTCTTCCGTACACAGCTTGCGGTCTCCGATCAGCAAGCTTGTCTCAGGCAGCAAGACCGCTTCGCGCAAGGCTCTCCAGTCTGCCACGTACACCGGTTCGTCCGTCTGATTCCCATCCCACGGCCGATACCACAGCGGCACCCGCTGGCTGACCACCATGCTCAACACAAACTGCACCTTGTTGCGCTGCCCATCTTTATTGTACCCCTCGACCATCAGCGGCACGCCCTCGCCCCCTCCCAAGGCTTGCCCGTTTTCATCCTCATACTTGCCTTCAAAGTACACACTTGTGGTGTCACTGTGCAGTTGGGCCAAGTCTATGTGAAAGCGGCGCACCGCGTTCTTGACGATCGTGCTCCAGATGCTCACCTGATGTGCCGCCAACGCCTCCAGCATACTGCCCAGACGATCATCGTCCAACCAACTCGCCTCAAGCTCAAACACCTGATCGATCCCTTGCGCAACCGCCCACTCCGACAAAGCGTACAGCGGCGCAGGTTGAAATGTCAGGCGGTTAGCCACAATCGCTTGAGCCAAGTGACCGTAGGTCGCCTCAATCTCTGGCTGATGCGTCAACTCAGCATCAATCGCCGATACAAAACCCAGCTTGCTCAATATGTTCTTAACCAGGTAGGCTGCGCCTACCACTATCGTTTCGTATTCTGTCGTAATCGTTTTGGCTGGCATCTTTCCACCTCCCAAGGCGGATTGTACGCCAACCCAGCATTTTGCCAACCCCGATTACGGGGTAGCGGAAAATAGGTAGTAATTGTAGGAATAGCTCTGTGTGTGCGCAGATTAGCAGGAGGAAAGGTAAATGATTGGCGGTTGGCTTGCAGTTGATTTGGATGGTACGCTTGCTCGTTACGGTGGTTAGAAGCATGGCGAGATTGGCGAGCCTATACCAGCGATGGTTGAAAAGGTGAAAGCCAAGATTGCCGATATTGGGATTTGGGATGATCGGTGCAAGCAGGTTATTTTCAATACAGGCGAATTTGTTTGCGCGGAATGACAAAGTCAAACAGAACTCATAATCGAGGTTATTGGACGTAAAAAACGCCGCGCTCTGCTCAGCGCGGCGTTGGGGGGAATGGGCTGCGACGCCCTCTATATTGTACAACAAGTTCAAATAGGGGGCAAGGGTATGGCTGAGAACGCAGAGAAAAGTGAATTGACATCACAAGAGCGTGCAGTAAAGATAGCCGAGATTATTTTCGAGAGTGGACAGATCACGACGCGCGAAGCGCAGGAGGCTACTGGGTTATCATTGCGGGCGTCCAGGAAGCTGCTCAATGCGCTATCTGGTATTCTAAAGTTGTTTTACGATTGCGAGGAGCGGGCATGGGTTCGGCGTCCGGATGGATAATTGCGCCCAGAGGGCGCTCCTACGGTCAAGGGAGGGGCTGGATGGTGTTCCACAAGTAACGAAAATGGTGACTTGAGGAACTGACAATGCCACAAGGTACTGGCAGTACCTCTTGATGTTGTACGATAGGGACGATGATGGTGGTCAGGCATTATCGTCCTTGTTTCGTTAAAGGCGCGGTCATAAGCGCGGTAAATACCAGTAGGGGCCATTGGCCGGTCCGCCCCGCGCCTGGAAATATTTTCAGGGGGTGACTATGAACGGTGACGTGTTGGGCGCGATTGCGGGTTCTATCTTGTCGCTGGCGTTTTCGTACATTCCCGGCCTGCGCGCGTGGTACGACGGGCTGGTCCCGGCCAATGGCAGCGAGCAAGAGATCGAGGCCGGCAAGGCCAAGAAGCGGCTGGTGATGGCGGGACTGCTGCTGCTAGTGTCCGGCGGGGCGTTTGCGCTTTCGTGCGCGGATATTGTCGGGGCGACGACGTGCGATAAACCAGGGGCGATTGGGCTGGTGAGCGCGTTTCTCTCGGCGCTGATGGCGAACCAGGCGACATTCTCGATCAGCAAGTTTAAAAAGCCGGAGTAATCCGGCTGTTTGTTTTTTGTTGGCATGGACTGGACGACGATACTCGTTGCGATAATCGGCGCGCTGGGGGGCGGAGGACTTGTCTCGCTCCTGAGATTCAGGGCCGAAAACAAGCTCGACGATGCGGAGGCTGAGAAGGCCAGGGCTGAAGCTGAAAAGGTCAAGGCGGAGGCGGGCGTTGTCAGCATTGACTCGCTGGTCAAGACGGTGGCGGCGCTGAGCGCGCAGATTGACGAGCTACAGATGGACCGAGCGAGTGATCGCGAGATGATTCAAAATATGCAGCGCGAGATTGACGCGCTGCGCAAGGAAAACCAGGAGGCGGCCAGGCGCGAGCGTATGTTGACTGAGCGTGTGGACACGCTTTTGTTCATTATGAAGCAGGCTGGGCTGCCTTTGCCGGAATGGGCGCTGGTCAAAGATGGAGTGGGCGCAGGTTGAGTGAATCGGACAGACCAATTCCTGCTGGGGCGGACTTGATTGCAGAGTGGGAACGCGCCCGCGCCGCAGGCACTTTGAGGTCGGCGTTTGCGGACGAGTTGGGAATCACCGAAAACGCGCTGAGCAAACGGTTGGTGAGGGCGCGGCGAAAGTTAGGGTTAGAGGCGACGAATGGCTCGGTCGGGGCGCTGGCCAGTGTGAGGGGAGTGACGCCGGATTGCGACTTGATTGACCCGGACGAGTTGTGGCGGAGGGCGTTTGCGGCGCAAGATACGGCGCAGGGGTTGATCAAGACGAAGCGCGACCAGGCGATTTCGATTCCGGGCGACAAGCCGGTGGGGATTGCGTTTCTGAGCGATATTCACTTTGGCAGCGCGTTCACAGATTACAGGGCAGCGCGGACGGACGCGGAGATCGTTAAAAACACGGCCGGGATGTACGCCGGGTACCACGGCGATGGGTGGGATAACTGGATTGTTGAAAAGCTGCAGCGATTAGAGCGCGGGCAGGCTTTGCCCTTCGACGCCGAGTTGCAATTGTTCGCCGCGTATCTGCGGATATTGAAGGACAAGTTGCTGTTTGCCATTCCAGGAAACCACGACCTGTGGACGCGGACGCTGGCGGGGATTGATTGGGTGCGCGAGCTGCTGCGAGGCACACGGATTTTGTACGACCCCTACGAGATTGTGTTCCGGCTTACGCTGGGGGCAGGTCAGTGGACGCTCAAGTGCCGGCACCAGTGGAGATTTTCTAGCATTTACAACGCCACGCACGGCGTCGAGGTCGGGTGGGAACGCGGCGGGTCTGATTTCGACATTGGACTGGCCGGGCACACGCACATTGCATCATTGTGCAGGCCGTTCGTCAAGCACGGGCGCAAGCGGTACGCGGTGGTGACGGGGACGTACAAGATGGCGGATTCTTATTCAGACCAGATTGGATACGCGCCATGCGCCGGGTATGGCTGTGGGGTAATGATTTTTTATCCAGACGGACGGCTGCAATGGTTTGAGGATGTAAAAACAGCTGGCGAATTTCTGAGGTTTTTGCGTGGCGGCCAGGGTAAAGCGATTTGTGAATTTGCAGGATGATTTGCCGGGGGCGTTCCCGGCCTCGGAGGCGACGCCGGGGCAGGCGGAGAGCCGGGCGGCGTTCGAGCGATTCAACGCCCAGCGCGACGATTTGCCATGGTGGAATGACTACCTGGCGCTGAGGCAGGATGGGTGGGATTGGCGCAAGGCGGCGTTCATTGCGTGGCTCTCGCTACCCTCCAGGCAGCGGCGGCCAAAGACGCAGGCGCAGTTGGCGGATTTGCTGGGACTGAGGTCCGATAGGACGCTGCGACATTGGATGCAGGACGACGAGAGAATCCGCGAGGCGGCGGCGGGGGAGCGGGTGGCGTTGTTGTTCCAACATCGGCGCGACGTGCTGGACGCGCTGGTTGCGGTGGCCAAGCGGCACGATCACCTGGCGCACAGCGACCGCAAGTTGTTTTTGGAGATGACGGGCGATCACAAGCCTCGCGGGGCGCTGGCGCTCACGGGCGAGCAAGGCGGCCCGGTGGGGGTGGTGGATTGGAGCGCCCTGGCGGGGATGAGCGACGATGAGCTGGAACAGTTTATTGCCAACCTCCAAACAGCAAATGGCGGCGGCGCTCTGGGAGCAAAGGCGGAGGATGGGCGGGAACCAGGATTTGCTGACGTGGACAATGACACGCCGGCAGATGTTGGTGCCCGATAGGCCGTTCGACCTGGCGGCGCATCCGTACCTGGTGGACATTTACAACTGTAGATCTCAGCGCATGGTGCTGTACAAGGCGGGCCAGATGGGCGTGAGCGAATACCTGGTGAGTTATGCGCTGCACGCGGCTGATATGCGCGGCGCGACGGTGCTTTACGTGTTCCCGACCGATACGCACGTGAGCGATTTTAGCTCTGCCAGGATTGGCCCGGCGATTGAGGCCAGCCCGTATCTGAGCCGAATCGTTGTGGAGGGCAATGCGGGCGGCGGCCAGCGCGGCGCGGACCGTGTGACGCTCAAGCGGGTGCGGGACCGGTTTTTGTATTTGCGGGGGGCCAAGGTGGCACCGGACGGGCAGGCGCCGCAACTCAAGAGCATTGACGCGGACGTGCTGATCCTGGACGAGTGGGACGAGATGGACGCGCGAGCGCCGGCAATCGCCCGCAAGCGTTTGGGACACAGCCTGATTGCGGAGGAGCGGGCAGCCAGCACGCCGACATACGCGGGGCGCGGCATCCACGCGGAATGGTTGGAGAGCGATCAGCGCGAGTGGTATGTAATGTGCGAGCGATGCAGGGAGCGGCAGCCGTTGGCGATCAACCAGGTGGTGTTGGAGTGGGACAAACTTGGGCGGCCGGTGAGATGGAATGGGATGGACGATTCGCGAGGGGTGTGGGTGGCGTGCAGGAAATGCGGTAAGGCCCTGGACCGGTTGCAGCACGGCGAGTGGGTGGCGGCATGTCCGGGCAGGCCGGTGGCAGGGTTTCACCTGACGCGCCTGTTCAGCCCGTCGGCCAGGCTGGGGTCAATTGTGCAGGCGCTCAACACGACCGACGAGACAAAACGACGCGAATGTTTCAACCAGGATCTTGGCGAGCCGTATACCCCGCGGGGGGGCCAATTGACCGAGGACACGCTGAATGCGTGCCGGAGAGATTACGCGATGCACGCTGTTCCAGGTGAAACGACGTGGCTGGGGGCGGATGTCGGCAAAGTGATCCACGTGGTCATCCGGGGGCGCGAGGGAAACGAGCGGCCCTTGCGCTTTGCGGGCGAAGTGGAGAGCTTTGAAGAATTGGGACGGCTGATCAGGATGTTTCACGTCGAGCGGGCGGTAGTGGACGCGCTGCCCGAGACGCGCAAGGCGCGCGAGCTGCAGGCGGCGTTCCGCCAGGGAGTTGTGTGGCTGGCGTATTACGTAGGCCAGGCGGTGGGATCCAAGGCGGCGGCGCCGATTCAGTGGGATGGGGCAGATAAGAAAAGCCCGCAGCATTGGAACGGCGTTGTGAGCCTGGATCGAACACGGACGCTGGATGCGACGTTCGCCAGGTTTTTCGAGGGTGAGAATACGCTGCCCGCAAATGCGCGCGAGCTGCCGGATTATTACGCGCATCTGAAAGCGCCGGTGAGGGTGTTGGAGGATGGTCCGAGAGGTGAGAAGGTTGCCCAGTATGTGGAGAGCGGTCCGGATCACCTGGCGCACGCAGAGAATTATTGCATGGTAGCTAGCACGTCGCCGCCGACGAGGAAGGCGGGGACGTGGGGGAGGAAGTAGGGATTGGGGATCTTGATGTAACGGAAAAATGGGCGGCATTTTGTTGTAACAAATCTGTTTCTAACCACCAAGTTACAGCAGGACTCATAATGAGTGTTATTGGACGTGAATTGTGAGCAGACGAAACAGGAAACAAAACGGGGAAGGGTCGAGGATTGAGCGGCGGTTCGAGCGCGCGGAGGCCAGGCGGGGGGCGGCGGCGGGGTTGGTGCGCAAGGAGCCGCAGGCGTGGCGCGTTTCCAGCCAGGACTTGATGGCGCTGAGCATTGCGCTTTCCAGGCAGGCGCTAGCCTATGGACTCCAGTACGACGGCGCCCGGGATATGTACAACATCTTGGGCTACCCGGCCGATATTGATTACGACTTGTGCCTGGCACGCTACTCCCGGCAAGACATTGCGGGGAGGGTTATTGATTTGCCCGCGACGGATACATGGCGCAAGCCGCCCGTGATTTCAGATGGAGACAGCAGCACCGATCAAGATAATCCCACAAGCGAATTTATCAAGGGACTGCGGTGGATGATCGAACAGCGGCGCTTGTGGCACTATTTCCAGCGGGCGGACCGGGTGGCCGGGATCGGGCGTTACGGTGTTTTGTTGATCGGCGTTCGAGACGGCAAGCCACTAAAGGAGTTGGCGCAGCCAGGGTCGCTGAGCAAGCCCAGCGACTTGTTGTATCTGTCTGTGTTTTCGGAAGGCGCGGCGACGGTGAAGGAATGGGAGACCGACCCGCAAAACCAGCGGTACGGGCAGCCCAAGTTTTACGATCTGGATATGGGCGAGGGACTGGCCGACGAGACGGTGGCCTGGAACAGGACGCTGCACCTGGCGGATGATTTGATCGAAGACGAGGTTTACGGGCGGCCGCGGCTGGAGCGAGTCTACAATCGCTTGAACGACCTGGAAAAGATTGTGGGGGGCGGGGCCGAAGCGACGTGGAAGGTGATGTACCAGGGGCTGCACGCGGACGTGCGTGACGGGTTCACAGCGGAAGGGCAAGACGCCGACGCGCTGAATGACGAGATCGAGGAGTACATTCACGGGCTGCGGCGGTTTATTCGCACGACGGGGGTAGATATTAATCCGCTGGGAAGCTCGGTGGTTGATCCGACCGGGCTATACAACATCATCATCGGGTTAATCGCGGCGGCGGGCAATATTCCGCAGCGGATTTTGGTGGGATCGGAGCGGGGCGACCTGGCCAGCAGCCAGGACGCGGCGACGTGGGCGGGGCAGATCGCAGCCCGGCAGACGGGGTACGCCGAGCCTGTGGTGCTGAGGCCGTTCATTGACCGGATGATTTTGTTGGGAGCGCTGCCCAAGCCCGGCAGCGGCCGCTATTCGGTGCAGTGGCCCCCGCTGTTCGAGTTGACGGATTTGCAGCGGGCGGAGCTGGCCGACAAGGTGGCGGGGGCGGTGCAAAAGATCGCGCCGCCGGGCGCGCCGGACATGGTAATGGATCCAAGCGAGTTCAGGGAAAAGTATCTTGGGCTGGCGGCGGCTGACGCAGAGCGCGAGGCGTTGGATGCGGAGGGTGCGGATGGGGCCGGTGAGTAATGCCCGGCGCGACCCCACCCGGACGGCGACGCTGCGCCAGCGGTACGTGGGCGAGGTGCGGAGGCACTTTGCGGCGCTCAAGGCGCTGGTCGTGAGGACGGTTGAGGGAAATGACGCGCTGGGCCTGGGCGAGCGCCCCCTGGGGGTGATGCAGGCCAGGCCGGCCACGCGGTACGATTTTCCGAGCGACCCGGCGGGCAAGGCGCAGGCGTTTATGGACTGGCTGTATGATGCGGCCGACCGCGAGATTTTGGAGGTGACGGAGCGGGACGGGCGCAAAATTGTGAGCCACGGCGATTGGCAGAATGTGTACGTGCGCTCGGCTTACGGGAGCGGAGTGGACCAGGCTTCGGCGGCGGCGCGGCGGGCCGGTATCGAGGTACCTGAGTATTCGCTTTCGGCTGTGTTCAACCGCCCCATCCACGCGGATTTGCTGGCGATGCTGTACACGCGCAATTACAACGAGTTGCGCGGAATCACGGAGGCGATGGGGCAGCAGATCGCACGGACGCTGGCCGAGGGGATGGGACAAGGGGTCGGCCCGCGCGAGATGGCGCGTATGATCAACGACCGTGTGGACGCAGTGGGGGTTTACCGGGCGACGGTGATGGCGCGGACGGAGGTGATTCACGCGCACGCCGAGGCGACGCTGAATCGCTATCAGGAGTTTGGGATCGAGGGTGTGACGGCAGAGATAGAGTTTAGCACGTCGGGGGACGATCGGGTGTGCGATATTTGCGCCGGACTGGAGGGAAAGGTTTATACATTGGCGGAGGCGCGCGGGGTGATTCCTGTGCATCCGCAGTGCAGGTGCACGTGGCTGCCGGTGGCGGGGAAGAAGTGAGAAGGGATCAGGTATTAGGGATTGGAGATTAGGCGCGTGAGTACACGCGAGATTAGAGATTAGGCGCGTGGGTACACGCGAGGCGCGTGAGTACACGCGACGGGATTAGGGGTTATGGCGTGGAGCGGGTTTGATACGCTGTTGAAGATTGGGGATGGCGGTTCGCCGGAGGGGTTTACGGTGATCGCTGAGGTGACGGGGATTGGCGGGCCTGGCCTGGGGCAGGACGCGATTGCTACTACGCATCACGTTTCTGACGGTGGATTCAACGAGGCGGTGGGCGGGCTGCTGGACGGCGGCGAGGTGACGTTCGAGTTGAATTTTGGCCCCAAGGTGTGGATGCACAGCGCGGCGACGGGACTGGTTGACGATATCGAAACCAGGACGGTGAGGAATTTCCAGTTGGTGTTCCCTGATCCGCAGCGGACGACGTGGAGTTTCAGCGCGCTGGTGACTGGTTTCGATCCGGCGGATTCGCCCGACGACAAGATTGCGGCGAGTGTGACGTTGAAGGTGAGCGGCGTGCCCCCGACACTTTCGAGTGTGGCGGCGCCGTTCGCGTTCGCGGCGACGAACCGCCTGGGGGTGTTTTATTCGGCCAGAAACGAGTTTTCGTTGGATGGAGCCGGGCAGCCAGTGTGGCGGACGATCAACGACGGGCTGGGCAGCCTGGGGATTATGCAGTTCGCGGTTGATCCGCTGGCAGCGCTGGACAGGCAGTACTGCATCACAAACGAGGATAGTTCGCGCGGGAGGGTGTACCGGCGCGTGAGTGGGACATGGAGCGCGATCTTGACGCTGGCACAGGCCAACACGCTGACAGGGTCATCCGGCGGGTACTTGAAGTGGGTGACGGCGAACCAGAGTGTGGCCGGGCGCGTGTACGTGGGATTTTTGAGCAATCTCACGACGAACGGGACGTGGGTGCTGGTTAGCCCTGATTATGGCGAGTCGTGGTCGGCGTACCAGATCACGAGTACGTTGTTCAACTATGGGCTGGGGAGTTTTGTTGCGCGGGGCGACGTGGTGTGGTGTGGGATCAATGCGGCGCAGGCCGGCGGCGTGGGGCGGCTGGCGGTGAGCCAGGATAACGGTCAAATGTGGATGTTGTTGAGCACGCTGATGGGCACGTCCAGTTGGGAGCCTGTTGTTCATCTGCACCCGAGCGCGGCCAGTGTGGCATATACGAGCGGGGTGATTGGTGGTGGCGCGGCGACGGACCCGACGCTGGATTTGCTCAAGTTTAGCAATTACGGCGCGTCGTACACGCAGCCGGCGGGCGGAACGAATATCGGTTACTGGATTCCGCAATCGCAAGCGCATTGGATTTCATTGCTCAATACGCAGGTGCAGCGCATCGTCAAGAACGACATGGTGTACGTGACGGCGGACGATTGGGCCATGGCGACGGGCAACCCAGCAACGGGCAAGTCGGTGAAGGTGATTGTGGGGGACGAGGTAGTTGGGTATTTCGCGCTGGGACGGATTTTGAGCACGACGGCGGGCGATCCACACGTGGTGTTTGCGACGCGCGACGACGGCGCGACGCTGGTTGGACGCGCGGGCAACAATGCGAACGTGATTGATACGGGCGGCGGGGATTCCATTCCATATAACTGCGGAGGAATCACGAAAGACGGGTTGTATATCGGCAGATGACTGCTTATTCGAGAGGAGGTTTACTATGACGGTAAAGACAGGAGCGCAGTTGAAGGCGGCGTTCCAGGGGCAAGACCCCCAAGATTTCGTGAACGATTTGATTGACTCGATCCCGACGATTTTGCAGGGGTTGGCGATCAAGACGCTCAAGGTGGCGATCAGCTACACGAGTTCGAGTGGGACGATTGGGACGATCCCAGCGAACAGCGTGGTTCTGAGCCGGTACGCGATCAGGACGACGGCGTGGAACGCGCTGACGAATTTTCAGTTGGGCAAGTCCGGGAGCGCTGAGTATTTTATGACGATGGAGCAGGCGAATTTGACCGGAGCGGCCCCGGACGTTGAGGCGGTAAATACGCCAATTTACATTGTGTCGGCTACCGACGTGGTTGCGACGTGGAACCAGGGCGCGGCAAGCGCGGGTGGCGGGTATATCGTGATCGAGTATGTTGAGTTGGCGTAGAGGTGGAAGGCGGAAAGTGGAAAGTAGAAAGTAGAAAGTAGGAGGGGTTATGGCGAGCAAATCTCGGGTCAATGTTTGGAGCGTTGTGTTTGTGGTGGGGCTGCTGGTTGTGGCGGCTGTTGGAATCGCGGCGGCGTTGAACAAGCCAGTGAGGCAGGGGACATCGTATTTCGCCGGCATCACGGCGGCCGGCCCGGTGATGGTTGACGGCCAATCGAACGTGGGGCAGTTGACGGTGCAGGGGTTCACCACTCAAACCGCTGCCCTCATTGTGGCTGAGACGAGCGCCGGGACGGACAAGTTTACGGTGGACGCCTCTGGAAACATCATTGCGGAGGGTAGCTCTAACCTCAAGGGAAGCGTGTACGACAGCGGCGGGACGTTCACGATCGGCGATAACACTGACGTCACCGGGACGCTGCAATACGGCGCGAGCAATTTGTATCCAGTGGGAAACGCGACGAGCGGGTATGCGTTCAAGGCTGGCAAGAGTGCACAGATAACCGGGACGGTCGCTTACACCTCGGCCACGACCGGGATGGGCACGAGCATCACGGCGGCGGGGTGCAGTGTGTACGACACGGCTGTTACCGGGAACGAGCCAAGTTCGTGCCTGGTGTACTGGAGCGGCACAACAGTCACATTCACAGCGGTGATGTCCACCGGCGCCGCAAGCACGACCGGGGCATATCTTACCTGGTGGGTGTTCGGCCAGCCGTAGAGGTGTGACGTGCTGCTGTACTGCGCTCGCTCGTGGATCGTGAATAACTGGCTTGGGCTGCTGCTGGCCGGAGTGGTTACGCGACCGCTGGCGTGCCCACCGTTCACCGACGAGACGTTTCCGTATGACAGGTTATGTAAGGTGAAGGCGGCGTATATTGCGCTGCACGGCGAGGTGGACCAGCCCGGTGTGTTGTTCGGAGACGAACGCGCCCCGGCGACGGGCGACTATCGGCGCATCCCGGCGCTATCAGCCAGGCGCATCCGCGAGGGAGGACGGTTAAAGGGGCTGGTGGTATTCCTGGAGGGATGCAATGGGATGCGGACCGAGTTCCCAGAGGCGTTTTTGAGCCAGGGCGCGGCAGCGGTGGTGGGGAGCGTGAGTGAGACGTTCGACATGACGCTGACGCTGGGACCGGCGGGCGTGTTCGGGCGCGAGTTTGTGCGTGGCCTGCGGCGCGGCATGACGGTGGCCGGGGCGCTGGTGATGGCGCAGGCCCGGAGCGGTGTATTGACGTACCAACTGGCGGGTAAGCCGGACGCAAAAGCGCAGGTCTAATAACTCTGATTATGAGTTCTGAACTATGTGGTTCATAACGAACAAAACGGAAGGCATTTGCAGGCGGATCACGCACCACGAGCGCGAGTTTGTGGTGGTGCCGGTGGTGGCTGTCAGGGAGGGGGTGCTGAACGGCGAACTGGTTCTGGCCGACGAGATCGGGCGCTACGTGGAAGCGTGGAACGGCATCCCGGTCCCGTTGAGGCACCCAACTGTGCGCGGCGTGGCCGTATCGGCCAATACGCCAGACATTGTGGCGCGGTGCCCAGGGCGGTTTTGGAATGCGCGGGTCGTCGGCGACAAGCTACTGGGCGAGATGTGGCTTGACGTGGAAATCGTTGACAATCTGGGCGGCGAGGCTGTTTCGGTGCTCCAGCGCCTGGAAGCAGGCGAGCCAGTGGAGGTGAGCACGGCCTACTGGCGCGACGTGGAAGACGCGCAGGGCGAATGGGGCGGCAAGGCATACAACGGGATCGCGCGCAACTTGCGGCCCGATCACCTGGCGCTGCTGCCAGATGAGGTGGGAGCATGCTCGTGGCAAGACGGGTGTGGCGCGCCGCGCCTGAATTGCGGAGGTGGCGTTATGAAGGTGAACGTGTTGTCTTCTGCGCGCAGACCGTCTTATGACGGTACAGAAGAAATATCTTGGGCGGATGTTCCGCGGACGTTCACGGCGTATCGGGACGGATTCTACAAGCACACCAATACGGCCAAGCCGGAGGATGTTCCTGGGAATGTGTCCGGCGCTCCGGCGGAGATGAAGCGGTGGATCGCGGCCAAGTCGCTGCTGGGCGATCCGGCGGCTGAGACGTGGCGCGATTTGCTCTTCTTCCCAGTGGTGAATCCGGGCACGAACAAGCTCAACGCGGGGGCGGTGCGCGCCGTGCTGGGCGGGCGCGCGGCGCAGGCGGATATCCCGGAGGGCGCGCTCGAGTCTGCGCAAGCGATGGCGCGCCAGTTGTTGGAGGACGAGTTTCAACCACAAGAAAATCAGGAAGGGGGTTCTATGAGTCGGACGGTGACGGTGAATTACGAGATCAGCCTGGACGAGAAGCGGTCGCGGGTGTGGGATGCGTGGCGGGCGCTGTACGAGCCGAAGGATGGCGAGGAGCGGAGGAATCCGTACCTGTACATCCGCGAGGTTTTCGACGACAAGGTGATCGTGGAAGGCGACCCGAAGGGACTGCTGAGCTATCCCTATACGATGGGCGCCGACGGGCAGATTGTGTTTGGCGCTCCGGCGCGGGTTCGGATTGTGTACGAGCCTGTGCCAGAGCAAACGGGTGAGACGACCGGGGTGGCATCCAAGCTGGAGGAGATGCTGGCCGGAATTATGAAGTTGTTGAAACCGAACAGGGAGGTAGAGCAGATGAACGAAAAGGACAAGTTGATCGAAAAGCTGGCGGCCAATGCGGGCTGCCCGATTGGGCGCGAGGGGCTGGCGGCGCTGGGGCTGGAGGATTTAAAGGCGCTGGAGGTCAAGTTGGAGGTCGGATGCGCCGGCGCGCAAACAAACCAGGACGAGGGCGAGGTTCCGCCCGCTCCCCTTGCCCGGCTTTCTGGGGCGGCGACGGAGCTGGCCGCCTTTGCCGAGGCGATCA
>CAZYXV010000049.1:17123-21321 GCA_964651475.1 uncultured Anaerolineae bacterium
CTTGCCCGGCTTTCTGGGGCGGCGACGGAGCTGGCCGCCTTTGCCGAGGCGATCAAGGCGATGGGCGGTGTGGACGCTGTGATCGGCGCGATGAAATCCGTGACGGCCAACACGGCCAACGAGCACAGCCAGTTGGTGGCCGAGCTGCACGCGAACGAGCGCATGGCGTTCAGCGAGGACGAGTTGAAAGCGATGCCGCTGGAGGCTCTGCGCAAGTTGGCCGACAGCCTGCGCCCGGCGGATTATGCTGGCCGCGGGGCTGGACGCGGCGGGCAAGCGCCGGCCGAGGCCGAGATGGCCATGCCGGATTTGTTCGCTTAGGCATTCGGTATTGGGTATCTGGTATCAGGTAGAGGAGGTTACGATGGCGAGTTCTGTTTATCACACGATCACGGTTGTGGCGAACGACGATCAGGTGCGCAAGGAAGCGCTGGCGCACGAGATCATTACGCCGGGGCAGTTGTTGGAGATCAACGCGGATGAGGAGGCGGCCAAGCACTCGGCGGCGGCGGGCGTTTTGCCGAACAAACTCATCGCGCTCGAGACGCAGACGCCGAATGCGGAATCCTCGGCGCAGGTGGACGCGACCTACGCGGCAGGCGATACGCTGTATTACGCCGTTGGGCGCCCGGGCGAGGTTTATTACATGTTCCTGGCCGCGGGGCAGACGGTAGTCAAGGGCGTGACGCAACTGCAAAGCGACGGGGCGGGCGCGCTCACCCCGGTTTCGGTTGGGGCGACGACGCTGACCAATTCTATCGTCGGCGTGGCGGCGCAGGATTTGACGGCGGGCGGCGCTGCTACCCGCTGCCTGGTTGAGATTGTGTAGGAGGAATACGATGACGGCTAAATTTTTAGCGGCAAAAATTTTGGGTGGTGTTGACGGGATTTCGGACGTTATCCACTTTGTGACGAACAGCCGGCGCCCGATTACGAAGGGCGAGGTGGTGACCAACTCGTTCCTGGACAAGCGCGAGTGGGCGCGGCTGGACGAGCGCATCGTGGCCATGGTCAAGCTGCGGCTCAACGGCGTGACAGACTTGCGCCAGCGCAATCTGGTGCGCATGACGACGCTGGCCGAGATGCTGAGCCAGTGGCGTGTGGCGAGCGAGCGCGTGGCGGCCAGCGTGAATATGGACGGCCGCTCGGTGGCGCAGCGGGACAGCGTGGACAAGAAAGTCTACGGCGTGCCGGTGCCCATCATCCGCGCGGATTACACCATCGGGCGGCGCGAGCTGCTGGCCAGCCGCGCGGCGGGCGCGCCGATTGACGTAACGGAAGCGAGCGAGGCAGGCGCCTCGGTGGCCGAGACAGCCGAGAATATCTTGTTCAACGGCGCACCCAATATCACGGTGAACGGCAACGGGGTGTTTGGCTATACGACGCTGGCGGCTCGCACGACGAACACGGCGGCGGGGTTCGGCGGAGGCGACTTTGGCACGGTCAGCAATATCCAACCGACGTTTCTGGGGATGATCAGCGCGTTGGCGGCCAAGCGCTATCACGGGCCGTTCGGGTGCTACATCGCGCCGGCGCAGTACATCCAGATGCTGTCCACGTATACCGATGGCAGCGGGCAAACGGCGCTGGACCGCGTTGAGTCGCTGCCGCAGATCGAGTTCATCAAGCCGGCGGACATGCTGGCGGACGGCGCGCTGACGATGGTGCAGTTGACGCCGGACGTGGTCGAGCTGGTGGTGGGGCTGGAACTGGATAACCGGGAGTGGGAAAGCCCGGACGGGAGCGAACTGCACTTTGCGGTGATGATGGCGGCCGCGCCCAAGCTGGTGACGGATTACTCGGGCAACGCCGGCATCGCGCACGCGACGGCGTGCTAGCGGAGGCCGGGATGGCCAAGGACAAGCGCCAGTATCGGGTTCGGCCCGGGTTCAGGTTCGGGACGTTCGACGAGCACGGACCGGGGGACGTGGTGGAGTTGACGGAGTACGAGGCGGGCGGGTTCCTGGACAAGCTGGAAGAGGTAAAGGCCGAGGCTAAGGTTGAGGTTGAGGAAGGGCCACCCGCGCCAAGCAAAAAGCGCCGGTAGCATCTGGTAACGGTTACCAGATAGATCATAGGAGCGCCGATGGCTACACTCAATGACGGAGCGAGGGTAACGGTCGAGGAGTTGCTGGACATTATTGATACCGACCTGGAAGAGGGGCAGATCAATGCGTTCATCAACACGGCGAATAACCTGGTGACGGCCAAGCTGGGCAGCAGCGGGTTGGACGCGGCGATCTTGCACGATATCGAGTTATGGCTGTCGGCGCATTTCTTGTGTATGCGCGACATGCGCGCCAGGAGTGAAAGCATTGCCGGCGAGTACAGCGTGACGTACCAGGGCGAGACAAAGATGGGGTTCGAGGCAACGCTGTACGGGCAGCAAGCGCTGGCGCTGGACTATACGGGAACGCTGGCGACAGCCGGCGCGGCGCTCAAGCGGGCGTACATCGAGGTGTTCAGCGAGGCGGACAGCGCGTAGGGTACGTCTGATAAGGCGCATTATGGGTTGTGTGGGGGAAGATTGGCACTGCGAGAGTATTTGATTCACAGGTGCACGATTCAGCGGCGGACGGTGACGCGGGGGGAGGCCGGCGAGGAGGTTGAGACGTGGGCCGACCACTTGCAGATGGTCCGGTGCAGGCTGGTTGCAAAATCAGAGCGGATGGCGGCGCCCGATAAGGGGTTCCTGGTGGCGACGACGTACACGCTGCTGCTGCCGGCAGGATTGGATGTAACGACGGCGGATCGCGTGAGCGAGGTGGTGATCGAGGACATGGCTGTGCGCGGGCCGTTCACGATTGAGGCGATGCTGCCGCGGCGCGGGAAGGTGGAGCGTTTTTTGTCGCTCAGCCTGGAAGAGGTGAACTAGTGCCAGAAACGATTGTGGGCGGCGTGCGCGAGTTGAACGAGGCGCTCAAAAAGCTGGCCAAGGCGGTGAGCGGGCCTGATTTGCTCAAGGCATTGATGAAGGGCGGGTTGGTGGTGGAGCGATACGCCAAGCTCAACGTAAAGGCGCAGCACTTGATTGACACGGGCAATCTGCGCAATTCGATCACGGCCGAGCCGCTGGGGGATAACTCGGTGGTGATCGGGCCGGGCAATGTGGTGTACGCGGCGATTCACGAGTTCGGGGGCGAGATCTGGCCGCGCAATGCCAATTATTTGTCTATCCCGGTGACGCAAGAAGCGCGCGAGACGGGCAGCCCCCGGCGCTGGAGCGGCGAGCTGCAATTCATTCCAACAGCGCGGGGCGGGGTGTTGGTGGACGCGAACGACGAGGTGCAGTATGCGCTGGTCAATGTGGTGAGGATCCCGGCCAGGCCGTATATGCGCCCGGCGTTGGACGAGCACGTGGACGAGGTGGAGGAGGCGATTGCGGAGGCGTTGAGGGTGTTGATTGAAAAGGCGGCGGGGTGATTGGGGATGACGATTGACGAGGCGATTTATCAATACCTGGCGGCGCACGATGGGCTGGCGGCGCTGGTTGACGACCGGATTTACCCGGAGATGCTGCCGGAGGGGGCGACATTCCCGGCGATGACGTTTACGCAGATCAGCCTGACGCCGCGGTACACCCACGACGGGGACGCGAACCTGGATACGGCGCGGTTCCAGTTCGATTGTTACGGCGAGTCGAGGGCGATTGTTGGGCAGATAGCGCAGCAGTTGCGGGCGGCGCTGAGCGGGGTGCGCACATCCCAGGGGAGTGTTCGGATCGGGTCGGCGTTCCTGGTCAATGACTTGCCGGGGTTCGACGACGGGCTGAACAGGTGGCGGCGGATTGTGGATTACATGGTGACGTATTCGGTGTGAGGGGGGGATTTTAACCACAAACCCCCTGCCTACGGCGGGGGCAGGTGACACGAAGGACACAAGGGGGGGGGAATGGAAGAGGAGCAAGCAAAGGTTCAGGAAGAGGTTAGCGAGGAACGGTTTGTGATGGGCAAGTGGCACGAGTTTGACGTGTACCAGTGCAGGTTTTGCCCATTCGATACGATGGATCCGAAGGAGGCGGAGCGGCATTACGATGAGCGACACGCGCCCCACGCGCCCGCGGCCACATCCGGGTTGGTGCTGGTAGCGGACAAGGCAGGCAGGGTTGTGAGTGAGCCGGCGCCCGCGCCCGACGAGGTTATGGGGTTGGTGCAGGCGGCGGCGGTGGAGGAATTGAGCAAGGACGTGAAGGCGTTGT
>CAZYXV010000049.1:21421-23657 GCA_964651475.1 uncultured Anaerolineae bacterium
CGCGGCGTTCCCGCCGTTTCCAAAGGATGGCTGGGCGCAGAGCGACGGGTACCTGTATTTTGCGGCGAGCGCGGCGGATGTGAATTTCGCGGTGCTGCGGCTGCCGGACTAGGCGCGTGGGTACACGCGTGAATTAGAGATTGGAGGCGGTATGGGCATTTCAGCTTTTGGAACATTGCTCAAGATCGGAGACGGCGGGACGCCGACAGAGGTGTTTACGACGGTTGCGGAGGTGAGCAATATCGGGGGGCCGTCGCTGACGCTGGACGCTATCGAGATAACGCATCACAGTTCGCCGGACGGCTGGCGCGAGTATATCGGGGGCTTGCTGGAAGGCGGGGAGGTGAGCCTGGACGTGAATTTCAATCCGACGGGGGCGACGCACAGCTATACGAGCGGGTTGATCAAGGACATGGTGAACCGGACGGTGCGCAATTTCCAGTTGGTGTTTCCGAATGTGGGGGCGACGACGTGGACGTTCGCGGCGCTGGTGACGAGTTTCGAGCCGAGTGAACCCATTGATGACAAACTGTCGGCGTCTATTACGCTCAAGGTGACGGGCAAGCCCACGTTGGCGGGGTAGAAAAAGAAACCAGGTTTCTGGTAGAAACCTGGTTTCTATGCCCCTACCAGAGAACAAATAATCTCTATTATTGGTTCTGCGGGCGGTATTCTGTTGTAACAACAAAATAAGGAAACTTTTTTTGTAACAGTTCAGGAGGGTTAGATGGGAAAACTATTACGGCGCGAGGACATTCTGGCGGCATCCGACATCCAGACGGAAGAGGTGGAGGTGCCAGAGTGGGGCGGGTGCGTGCTGGTGCGCGGGATGACGGGCGCGGAGCGCGACGAGTTTGAGGCGAGCGTGATGGAGCGCAAGGGCAAGAATGTGCGGTTCAATTTGAATGACGCGCGGGCCAAGTTGGTGGCGGCGTGCGTGGTGGACGAGGCTGGAGCGCGGGTGTTTTCGGACTCGGACGTGAGGCTGCTGACGCGCAAGAGCGCGGCGGCGCTGGACCGGGTGGCGCAGGCGGCGCAGCGGCTTTCGGGGCTGCGCGAGGATGATTTGGAGGAGCTGGCAAAAAACTCGCCCAGCGGCCAGAGCGACGATTCTATTTCAGACTAGCTTTGGCGCTGGGGTGGCCCTCGGTGGAATGGGGGCTGCAGAGGATCAGCAGCCAGGAGATCAGCGAGTGGATCGAGTATTACAAGCTCGAGCCGTTCGGGGAGGAGCGCGCGGATTTGAGGGCTGGGATCGTGGCCAGCACGACGGCGAACGCAAGCCGTGACAGGAGGAAGCGGCGCAAGCCGTTCAAGCCAAACGAATTTATGCCGAGGTTCGGGACGGAGGAGCCTGAGGCGCAGAGTTGGGAGCGGCAGTTGCAGATTGTGGAGATGCTCAACGCGGCGTTTGGGGGAAAGGACTCGCGCAAAGACGCTAATGGCGCAAAGCAGTTTTTAACCACGTGGGACAAGGACACAAAGGGAACGATGTAGGTTTAACCACAGGCGCAGATGGCGCAGAGTTGGGGGTGAAGGTTGGCTACGTTGGCTTCGCTGTTGGTGGCGATTACGGGGGATGCTGAGCAATTTTACAAGACGCTGGACGATACGGAAAAGGCGACGGGCGGCTGGCAGGATAAGCTGAAGAAGCAGTTCCTGGGGCTGGGCAATGCTGTGCTGGCTGGCGGGGCGGCGATTGCGACGGGGGCGATTGCCGGGCTTGGGGCGGTGCTTGTCTCTTCGACTCAGGCAGCAATGGAGGCGCAACAGGTAGAGGCGCAGTTGGATGCGGTGCTCAAGTCCACCGGCAGCGTGGCAGGAGTAACGCGGGAACAGGTTTTAGGGTTGGCTGATAGCTTGAGCCAAGTCACGACATTTGAGGATGACGCTATCCTCAGCGGCGAGAATATGCTGCTGATGTTCACGAATATTGGCAAGGATATCTTCCCGGAAGCCACGCAAACCATGCTGGATATGAGCCAGGCATTAGGGCAAGACCTGGGCGCGAGCGCGATCCAGTTGGGCAAGGCGCTCAATGACCCGATTCTGGGCGTGTCTGCGCTGCGCAAGGTTGGGGTGAATTTCAGCGAGGCGCAGGCCGAGATGATCAAACAAATGGTCGAATCGGGCGACGTGATGGGGGCGCAAAAGTTCATTCTGGCCGAGTTGCAAACCGAATTCGGTGGGAGCGCAAAGGCTGCCGGTGAGACGTTCGCGGGCAAGTTGACGATTC
>CAZYXV010000050.1:0-23388 GCA_964651475.1 uncultured Anaerolineae bacterium
ACTGGGGCGGTCGCCTCCTAAAAGGTAACGGAGGCGCCCAAAGGTTCCCTCAGGTGGAATGGAAACCCACCAGAGAGTGTAAAGGCATAAGGGAGCTTGACTGCGAGACCAACAAGTCGAGCAGAGACAAAAGTCGGGCTTAGTGATCCCACGCTTCTGGGTGGAAGGGGCGTGGCTTACCGGACAAAAGCTACCCCGGGGATAACAGGCTGGTGAAGCCCAAGAGTTCACATCGACGGCTTCGCTCGGCACCTCGATGTCGGCTCATCGCATCCTGGGGCTGGATAAGGTCCCAAGGGTTGGGCTGTTCGCCCATTAAAGCGGTACGTGAGCTGGGTTCAGACCGTCGTGAGACAGGTCGGTCTCTATCCGCTGTGGGCGTAGGGGACTTGAGAGGAGCTGCCCCTAGTACGAGAGGACCGGGGTGGACAGACCTCTGGTGTGCCAGTTGTCGTGCCAACGGCATCGCTGGGTAGCTACGTCTGGCAGAGATAACCGCTGAATGCATCTAAGTGGGAAACTTGCCCCTAGATTAGATCCCCCACCGGGTTAACCGGATAAGACCACCGGCAGACCACCGGTTTGATAGGCCGCAAGTGTAAGACAGTAATGTTCAGCTTAGCGGATGCTAATGGTCGAGGGCTTCATGTGATGTGGGGAAATTGAAGTCCTCAAGTTCGCGTTCTATTCAGTTTTTAGGGTATCTGTTTTCAAATGTCTGTGTGATATTTGAACAAACGTCTCTTGGTGATCTATGCGGCAGGGGTACGCCCGGTCCCATCCCGAACCCGGAAGCTAAGCCTGCCAGCGCCGATGGTACTTGGGGGGCGACCCCCTGGGAGAGTAGGTCATCGCCAAGAGATTTTTGTTTAAGTTTGCAGAGGGACATGATCACCAGCCGCGCCAACCCAAGGATCAAGCAGTTGCGTGCGTTGCGCCAGCGCAAAGAGCGCGACTCCACGCAGTTGTTTGTTGTGGAAGGCATCGCGCACGTCGCCGCCGCCATTGAGGCGGGGGCGCACGTGGAATATGTATGCTACGCGCCAGAGTTGCTCACCAGTCCCTTTGCGCGTGAGATGGTTGAGCGCGAGTCGGCGCGTGGGTTGCCTTGTTATCCCACTGCGCTGGATGTGTTCGAGTCTGCTGGCGAGAAGGAGCATCCTGCCGGCGTGCTGGCCGTCGTTCGCCAGGAGCGCGTGGAATTGGATTGCCTGGCGCCGAATAATTTTGATTTTGGCGTCGCGCTGGTGTCGCCGCAGGACCCCGGCAATATTGGCTCAATCTTGCGCACGATTGACGCGGTGGGCGCCAGCGGGTTGATTTTGCTCGACGGCGGCGCGGATGTGTACCATCCCACCGCAGTGCGGGCCAGTATGGGCGCGCTGTTTTCCAAAAAGGTGGCGTCGGCCACTTTTAGCCAGTTTGCGCACTGGGCGGAGCGGCACGCTTTTCACGTCGTGGGCACATCAGCGCGGGCCAGCGGCGATTACCGCGCGGCAGCTTATGCGCGCCCGTTGCTTTTGTTGATGGGCAGCGAGCAAAAAGGGCTGACTGAAGAGCACATGACGAGGTGTGACGAGCTCGTGCGCATACCGATGGCGGGCAAGACAAGCTCGCTGAATCTGTCTGTTGCGGCGGGGGTGATACTGTACCAGGCAGTAACGCGCGTGGCCGACACCTCGCCACTGCCGGGTCGTCCGGTGGAAAAGAACTGAATCGGCCTCAGCGCTGCAGTGCTATGGCGTCGTCGGGCAGCCGCACGCCATCTGGCCCTATTGCCTCGAGGCGCGTCCCCGTGGCCGGATCGTACATCCCCACGATGAGGCGGCCGGCATTGCGGGGCGCGGGGATGACGTGCACATCCACAATACGGTCGCCGGCTTGCCATAATTGCGTCGGGGCCAGCCCTTGCGCAGGCGCGCCATCGTGTTGAGCCGCAAGCTTACCCTCTGTGTCCAGCAGTTGCGCGAACACTTGATAATCGCGCCCCGGCGCATCTACCACGTACCACGTCAGCGTCACAACGGTTCCGGCTTGCGTTTCTGCGCTACTGGATTGCTGCAACTGTATGGCGCCTCCGAGGATGGCCAGGGGTGTGATTGGCCTGGTTGAATTGAGTTGCCAGAGCGCGGATAAATCGTGGAATCGCCAGCCGAGCAAATCAAAGACAAACACGCGCGAGCTTGCCAACGCGGCGCGCAAGCCAGCCGCGTCAATTGGCTGACCGTGCGTGGCCCATCCCGGCGCATAAGCGTCAAACGTCTCGGCCCGCGCGGGCAGATCGGCCCCGCCATTGTAGAACGCAAAATCGCGCGCGTCGGCGTAAGGCGGGATCGCCACCGCGCCGCTCGGCGCAAAAGCAAAGGGGCGCGGACATGCCGTGCCAGTCCCGCGCGATCCGAAAAAGTACGGCGCATTGACCCACGTTATCTCTCCCTCGCTTGCCTGCCGCGCCGCGGCGGCCATCATCTGCCCTATCTCCCCGGCGTAACCCTGGTAGCGCAACTGGCAGCGAGTATAGGGAAAAAGGCAAAAGGCAAAAAGTAAAACATAAAATGTAAGAGGTAGAACATAGCACGCAATACGCAACACGTAATACGTGACCCGTAGGGGTAATACGTGATTTTGATATGGGGTATTTGAGATAGTGTATTTGAGATGCGGTATTTGAACCGGCAGCGCCCACACCAGCGCCGCGCCGACCGAGCCGAGGTAAAACAGGCGCGGGCTGCCAGTCACGTAAGCGGGATCGAGCAGCAGGATGGAGGGGAGCGCGGCCAGCCCCCAGATCAGAACGCCAAAAGCATAAAGCCGCGCCTGGCGCAGCGCGCGCGCCAGCCAGTACAGCCCGGCCAACGCGGCGATGGCCATAATCGCCAGCCAGACCTGGTTCTGCCAGGCCAGCGGGGCTATGGGATAGACGAGCGCTTGCGCGAACGGCAACACGTTGGACGGCGCGGCTTGCCACGAAAACACACGCCCCTCCGCGCTTGACTTGGGCACGAGCCACCACGCCAGTGCAAAGAGGGCCGGCTCGGCCAGGAATGACAGGGCAGGGCGAATGTGAGACATGATGCGCGGCGTGCAAGGGAGAGACGTACTGTGTACTGCGTATTGCGTATTGCTCAAGTTCAACCCCTCTAGCGCCAGGATCAACAGCGGCGCGATGACGCCAGTTTCTTGGGTTAACACAGCCAGCGCCAGCGCCGCGTGCGCCGCTGCGAACCAGCCCCAGCCGCCCCGTGCGCGCCAGGTCATGTACAGCGCCAGCGTCAACAAGATGAATAACGTCACCAGCGGGTGAACGAACGACCCGATATAAGGCACGGCTTCGTAGCTAAACGGGTAGAATGCAAACAACACTCCCGCCGCGCCGCCGAACAGCAGTCCAGAGCCGCGCCCAGACATTTGCGCCAGCCGCTGTCCCAGCCAGCATACCAGCCCCGCGTTAAGAGCGTGCGCCAGCACATTGAGCAGGTGCAGCGTAAATGCATCGTGCCGCCCCAGCAGCGCGTGCAGCGTTTGCCATATCGCAAAGCTCAGGGGCCGGTAATAGCCGTGCCCACTGGCGTCCACAAAAAAAGACAGGATCGAGCGACCTTCCATCCACCGAAAATGGCCGGTGGGATCGTCGTTGAAAAAGCCAAACTGCAGCGCGGGCGCGTAAAACGCCAGCGCAACGGCGGCCACCAGGATGCACGTCAGGGCGAGAAGAATTTTCTGGTTCATTGGCAATTCGAGTGTTTGATTTGCCCTATTTTACCACGAGCCTGCACCTTTACAGTTGCGCTCTGGCAAGGCGGTGATACAATACCGGTAACTTGTCCATACGGCAGAAGGGTAGAAAAAATGCTAAACCGACTTGTGCAATGGTTTACGGTAGAACCGGCCGTCGGCGTGTTGATGGTCACGACGGCGATGGTGTTGTTTAGCTCGGCTTTCCAGTTACACAAGGAAACGTCGGGGAATTTCTGGCCCTGGATGCGGCGCATCATCGAAGCGGCGGTGGGCGCGGCGTTATTCATTGGCCTGGTATGGGCGTTCCGGGCGATTCTCAACGATAACATCACCACTTTTCATTCAACGCACGGCAGTCTTTCGGATGCGAGCCGCGCCAGCGCCTGGTCCATCTGGGGGCGGCCCCATACCCAAATCGAGTTGTCCATCAACCATTCCCACGAGGTCGAGGTCGAGGAAGAGATTCCGCGGGAGGACCCGGCCCAGCCCCCTCTCTACCGGATTGTAAAGCGACGTGAGACTGTGCCGCAAAATAGCATCACCAGTTTTAGCGGCAATGTGGACATGCGCCTGAGCGAGCGCGAAAAGGGCTATGCGCTTTACAGCGGTTATGTCATTGATGTGGTGTTGAACTATGATGTTGTGAACGATTCATCCATAGAGACCGACGCTACTTTTACTTTCCCGCTTGCGGAGGGACAAACGCTTTTCGAAAACTTTGTAGCCAAGATGGACGGCCGCGACCTGAGTTCTGATTTGCGTTTCGCGTCCAATGCAGTCTCTTGGACAACCAGGATGAAGCCTCGGCAGCAGAGCCAAATCGTCATCTCCTATTCATCGCGCGGCATGGATTATTTTTATTACCAGGTTCCCGTCCAACGCGAGATCAAGAATTTTGCCTTGACGCTCACGATTGACCGCCTGCCTGTTTCGCTCTTGAATTACCCCGAGCGAGTCATCACGCCGACGGAAGTCAGGCCCACCAGCGACGGGCGCGGCTCAATTTTGACCTGGACATTGGATCGAGCCATCACCACAGCCGGGATGGGGGTGGCGCTGGTCCCGCCCGAGCAACCGGGCGCCAAGGTTTTGCGCGTATTGTTGGTTTCTCCCTATGCCCTGACCCTGCTGGGCGCAATGTTGGCCTTGACCCTGCTGATTTGGGGGCTGCAAGTGCGTTTTCTCGACCTGGCGCTGCTTTCGGCCGTATACACCATGCAGTTTCTGTTGATGGCTGCCATCAGTGACTATTTCTTTGGTTTTTGGGGGGCGCTCGCCGTCGGCGCGGCGCTGACATTGTTTCTGGCCTACCTGCTTTTCCGCAAGCTGCCCTCACGCCCCTTGCAGATCATTATCTATATTCTCGTCGCATTCTTTTCTGTCGTCTATCCGCTCTCCGGACTGCTGACGGAATTGGTTCACCGGAATGCCTTTAATATGCTTTTGCAGGTAGGACTGATTTTGCATATCACCGCTCTGTCGCTTTATGCGAGCGGAAGGCCCAAAGACATTTCTCCGGCGGCGTTTATGTGTCAGCGGCAGGCATAGGGATGCGGAAGAAAATAATTATCCCAATGTCGCCGCGTAGGAGCGCGATTATCGCGCCCAGAGGGCGCTCCTACAGAATTTTGGGGACAATTTCTTTTTCCCTTGCCCCCTGGCAGCCTGTCGGAGAGGCGCTCTACGCGCCGTCCTCGGCGGCCTGAGCGGGGTTCTCCGACAGCTTGCCAGGATGCCGGCCTGGGGGTTTTGAGGCGCGAACCGGATAGAGTATGGAGCAGGTCAAATCTCTGCTGGAAAATTGGAGTAGCCGCGAGCCTGCGGCCAGCCTGTGGCTGGTTATTGCGGCCGCCTGTTTCTTGGGCGCGGTCCTTGCCCGCTCGCGCAGCAACAGCGATCGTGTTGGAGAGTGGCCCCGCTGGTTAATGACGTCGCTTGCCCGCACGGCGGCGTTTGCCGCCGTGCTCCTGATCTTTTATTTCTTGTTGAACAGCGACTATGCGGCCTTTAACAAAATCTATGCCTCATTCACGACCGGCGGCAGCTTGAGCAACCGGGCGTGGCAGACATGGCGCGATCAGTATGGCGGTGCCTACCGCCAGCAAGATTTGCACGTCGCGCACTATACGACGAGCGAAACGCTGGAAGCAATCCAACCCACCGATCCGGCGCTGCCGGTATTGTATCGCAATGTTCGAGTGGAACAGCCTGTTTTGCAAGCGAGCATCACCCGTTTTTGCGGGCAGGTGACGATGAACAGGGTTGATTCCGCTCATCTCGGCGATACATTCAACGGCTATCAGTTGGCCGCCCTGTACGAATATGATATATCCAACCCCGCAGATACAGAAACGCGCGTCGAGTATCGCTTTCCACTTTCGCCAGAAACGAAACTCTACCAGGACATTCATATCCGGGTGAACGGAGAAGAAATTCCTTTCCAGGTCATTTCGGGGACAATGGCCTGGGAGGGCCGGATGGAGCCGGGTGAAAAGAATGTTGTTTCGATTCGGTTCACAACCTGGGGAATGGATTGGTTTGTCTTTGAGATTCCATCGCCGCGCCAGGTGACAGATTTCAAGTTGGCGGTGGCGTTAGACACCGATAATTGCTGACTGTATACCGAGCCGGAAAACGGCGGCATCCAGTTGGATGTGAAAAAAGAACCACCCAACAAGTTAATCACCTGGACGATTGAGCGCGCTATCCTGTCGCCGCGAATGAGTTTGAGCTTGCGCCAGTCCTGGCCTTACGCGCCCTACCAAGAAATGATCGTCGCATTGCCCTACGCGGGGCGCGCCCTGGTCTTGTTCCTCTCTCTGGCTACGCTAACCATGTTGATTTGCGGCGCGCCGGCTAGCCTGAGACAGATTGCTTTGCTGGCTTGCCTGTTTGCCCTGCCGTACCTGGTTTTGATGGCAGGCGGCGTTCCTGCGCCGTCATCCGTTGCCCCGGCGCAGTTTGCGCGTTACCAGGTCAACGCTTTGCCCGTCATTTCAATTGTCCCGCTATTACTTGCTTTTATCGTACTGCGCGAGCCAGCAGGTTGTCGGAGCTGGCATAGGGATGCCAGCCTGCTCCCCGACAGGCCGCTAGACCGCCTGCCATTGATATTGATCCTGGCGCTGCTGGCTCTCTTTATGGCAGGCTATCCATTTATCGGCCTCGTTCCGAATGAGCAAAAGCGCAATGCTTACGAAAGCCTGGTTCAGGCGGCAATGATTGCGTATGTTTTCGGCCTGACACTTTACGTCCGCCTGAGGGACTTTAAACAAAACCCGTCACCTATGGTAAAATATCCATAGCGCAACGCAATCAACCGCTGGCGCTGCGACAACATTGATAGACACCCTTGAATAAACAGTCGTCGTCCTAAAAACGCTGGCAGGCGTCCTTAAACAAACATCCGTCATCCAAAAAACACCCATCGTCATCATTAAACAAACAGTCGTCGCCCCAAAAACACAGATCGGCATCATTAAACAAACGGTCGTCACTCTAAAAACACAGATCGGCATCATTAAACAAACAGTCGTTACTCTAAAAGCGCCGGGTGGCGCGCGCCACCCCCACTCAAAATGAAAGGAGTCCACCGTGTCTGATCAGGCTATAACCAAACCTGCCGCCCCGCGCGGCGCCCAGGATCAAAATATCGCCAACGCCATCACCGCCGCCCGCCAATTGATTGAAGTGGCCCGCAACGATGCGGAAATTGCCGCTATCCTTGCCGGGCGCGGCTACGATGCGGCCAGGTTGGCCGAGGGGCTGCAACTGCAAGAGGCTGCCCAGGCTGCGTTTACGGCGCGCCAAAGCGCCATGGCCGCTCAAAAGCAAACCACCGCCGCGCTGGCTGGCGCCGATACCACTGCCCGCCAAACCTATAGCGATTTTCGAGAAACCGCCCGCGCCATTCTCACTTCCGCCGCGGACCGCGCCGCGCTCGGCCTCAAGGGCGAAGCGCCGCGCGACGCGCAAAAGTTTGTCACCCAGGCGCGCGCCGCCTACACCGCCGCCCGAGAAGAACCCTACCGCTCCGCGCTGGCCTCTTTTGGCTATTCGTCCGAAGCCATCGCCCAGGCCATCAACACCCTCGATGCTTTCATCATCGCCGACGAGGCGCAGAACGCCGCCATCGGCGCGGCCAAACAGGCCACCCTCGACCGCAACGCCGCCTACAAAGCCCTGGATGCCTGGACCAGGCAATTCAAGCGCATCGCCAAGGTCGCACTGCGCGTCCGCCCCGCTCTGGCTAAAAAACTGCTCTTGTGACAAAATGCGTGAAAGGAGGTATGCCTTTGAGCGTTTTTCTTGCCCTGGTGAAAAGGTCAGGGACAATGTTTGGCTAGTAAATTATCGAGTTTGGGACAAGCTGGTAGTGGCGGCTTGAGCCGCTAAAAACACGGCTAAAGCCGTGACTACAAGCATAATCCCTAAACTCCAGTATCATAATTGAGGAGAAAACAAATGAAACGCGGATTCACGTCAATTACCATCGCGTTGATTGCGGCGCTGGTGGTCACGGGCCTGCTAATGGCCGGGCTGGGCGGCCACGTGCCGCTTGTGCTGGCGCAGGTATCGCTCGCTTCCCTGGGCGCACCTTATACGCAAAATTTCGATACCCTTGCAGCCTCGGGAACTGGAAATGCCTGGACTAACGATACAACAATTGAAGGCTGGTACTCTAGCCGGACGACGTATAACGCTGGCGACGGCAGCTCCACTACAGGCGCGTTGTATAGCTATGGCACTGTCGCCGCAACCGAACGAGCTTTAGGTTCGCTTGGTTCTGGCGGCACTGGCACTATCTATTATGGTGTGCGTTTGCATAACGACACTGGCACGGTCATCAATGCGCTGAAAGTCAAGTACACGGGCGAGCAATGGCGTTTGGGCCAAGGCCAGACTGCAAAACACAGCCTGGGTTTTGCCTATCAAGTTAGCCCCACCATCACGAGCCTGACGACAGGGTCTTGGACAGATGCGGATGACTTGGATTTCACCGGGCCAATTTCGAATACAAGCGCCGGGGCAGGGGCGGCATTGGATGGCAACGCTGCCGCTAACCGCGTAACCTTGTTCGCCACCATTACGGTGACGATTCCCGCCGGCGAAGAAATCATGCTGCGCTGGATGGACGTCAATGATGGGGGTAACGATCACGGTTTAGGCATTGATGATCTCTACATTACGCCAACGGCCAGCATCATGCTGACTTTGACCAAGAATGTGACCCCCACTACCAACGTCGCTTATCATAGCCCTGTGACTTATACTGTTGTTCTGCGCAACCAGGGCGGGATCAGCGACACCAACGTCCTCTTTACAGACACCATCCCCATCAGCACCACGTTTGACCATTGGGTCATTTCGCCCACCGTCGGCACATTGGGCAGCGGCAACCCCATCACCTGGACGGGCACGGTCAGCAACAACTCTGCAATCACGTTTACGTACGTCGCCGTTCACAATGGCGACTATGGCGACGTGGTCGTCAATACCGCCGAGTACAGCGGCACCGACAGCGCGGCCACCGCTACCGCCACCTTTACGGTCGAATCGCTGACGGGCAATATCACGTTTGTGTATCACGACCTGGAAGACGTGGTGCACGCGGGCGAGGCGGTGTACATAGCGGGCGATTTTAATAGCTGGGGCCCCACCGCCACGCTGATGGCATCCGATACGAACCGGACGGTGTTTACGGCTACACTACCCAGCCTGCTGGCGGGCGCTTACGGGTACAAGTACATCGTCTACACGGATACCATGCACAGCGGCCCGGCGCAGTGGGATTGGCTGAACGCCAATAATCGTTCTTACACCGTGGCCGGCAGTGCCACCGTGAACGATTATCGCGACGTCGCTGTGGCCTGGGCCAATCTCCAGTGGCCGCCTGCTATCAGCATCACGCTGGGCCAAAACAGCGGCAATATCTATGGGCGGGTGCGCATTGTGAACGTGACCGATCCAGCCGGCGAGGGACGCGGCATCGCGTCCCAGGTGGGTTACGGCGCGGATACGACCCCGGCCAATTGGGACTGGTCGCCCATGGTGTTTAACGTGGACGACTGGCTCAACGACGAGTTCGTGGGGGTGATAACGCCCACCGCGGGCGGCGTGTATTCCTACGTTGTGCGCTATGATGGCAACTGGGGCGCGGCTAACCCCAATAGCGGCTGGACATACGCTGACCTGGACAGCACGAGCAACGGCTTTAGCCTGAGCCAGGCCGGCGTGTTGACCACGGCGGTGTACGACGTTGGCGTCGTCAAGAGCGTGACGCCCATCGTCAACGTGCCCCTGGCGGGCACGGTCACGTATACTCTGCGCGTGGTGAATAACGGCACCCAGGCCGCCAGCGGCGTCGTTCTGACGGACGCCCTGCCGGCGGAAGCGGCGTTTGCCGCCTGGGTGATCTCGCAAACTGGCACAACCGTGACGGATGACGTCGTTGCCTGGAGCGGCGACCTGGCGTTGGGGCAAGCCCTCACCTGGACCTTTAGCGCCAACGTGAGCGGCTCGTCGGGCGCGACAGTGGTCAACACGGCCACGGTTGAATACCATGGCAGCGTGCAATCAGGCGATGCGAGCTTCCAGTTCATGTACGAGACGCCATCCGTCAGCATCAACGAGATTCGCATTGACCAAACCGGCGCTGACAATGACGAATACTTTGAGTTGATCGGCCCGTCCGGCGCCTCGCTGGATGGACTAACGTACCTGGTCATTGGCGACGGCACTGGCGGCAGCGGCGTGATCGAGGTCGTTGTGGACCTGGCTGGAAGTGTGATCCCCGCCGATGGGATTTTCCTGGCGGCCGAGACCACCTTCATTACTACGACCACGCCGGACCTGGTAACCACCTTGAACTTTGAAAATACGGATAACGTGACCCACCTGCTCGTCAATGGATTCACAGGATCAAACAATCAAGACCTGGATATCAACGACGATGGCGTTTTGGACGTTACGCCGTGGGCCGAGATGGTTGATCTAATTGCCGTCATCATGGAAGATAATCCACCCACGAGTACCGAGTACCATTACGGCCCGCCCACCGTCGGCCCAGACGGGACTTTTGTTCCCGGTCACGTATTTCTGTGTTCGTATGGCTGGGTCGTTGGGGAATTTGACTGGAATGTAGACGATACTCCCGGCGAGGCCAACAACTGCCCGGCCCAATACGACGCTGCCATTGACAAGACCGGCCCGGTCGTCTTGCTGCCCGGCATGGACGTGACCTACACCATCGTGTATTCCAATGCCGGCTCTGGAGACCTTACGGGCGTCGTCATTACCGACGTTCTCCCCAGCGGTGTGACTTACGTAACGGACACCAGCGGCCTGACGCGCACCAGTACCTCGCCCGTTGTGTGGGAGGTGGGGACGCTGGCTTCCGGCGCTCGTGTGTCATTCGACCTGGTAGCGCATATCCCCGCCGTGGCCACCGGTGTGCTCACCAACACTGCCATCATCGGCATGGGCGAAGCCGACGAGAACACTGGCAATAACACGAGCGACTATGCTGCTCAGGCTAGCACCTACGACCTGGAAGTATCCAAGAGCGTTGATACGGCCGAGGTCTGGATCGAAGATGGCGTCGGCCAGCTGGTGACGTACACCATCCAGATCAACAACTATTCTCCCTTCACCGATACAACTCGCCTCACCGTCACCGACGTGCTGCCGGACGGCTTTAGTTACGTTAGCGACGACAGCGGCGTGGCGCCCACCGGCAGCGGCTCGGCAGGCGATCCGCTCGTGTGGGTCCTGACCGATCCCATCACGCGCAACACCGGCGTCGCCTTCCACGTGCTCGTCTCGGCGACGGACAGCATCGCCGACAGCGGCCTGTATCAGAACCAGGTGAGCATCGTTGGCGAACCGCCCGACGACGAGACCGGCAACAACACGGCGCAAGATAGCGGCGTATACGTGTGGCGACTCATCAGCCCCGCCGCCGCGCGCGCCTTGCCCAATGGCACGCCCGTTTACGTGGGCGGTTACGTCAACTTCCCGCCTGGCTTGCTCTTTGCCCCGACCGCGACCCAGGACGAGTTTGCCTTCCAGGATGCCGCCCTGGGCGCCAGTGGCCTGGCTGTATTCTACACTGGCTCCACCGCCAAGTTCGATGGCTTTGGCGTGGGCGAAGAAGTTCGCGTGTACGGCGCAATGGGCGAATTCAATGGCCTGCGGCAGATTGCCGTTACTGATCCCTCGCACGCCGTCGCCACCGGCAACGACGTCAGCCTGATCCCGTGGCTGCGCCTGACCGGCGAGGTGGGTGAGGCTACCGAAGGCATTCTGCTGCGAACCAACGGCACGGTGACCGCCGCCGCGGCCGGCTACCTGGATATTGACGATGGCAGCGGCGTCACCCGCGTGTATCGCGATAGCGATACCGGCGTCAGCCTGGCGGATTACGTGGTGGGTGACCGCGTGCGCGCGTTGGGCATTGGCTGGCAGTATGATACCAGCTCGCCTTACGACAGCGGCTACGAAGTCCACCTGCGCTTCCAGAGCGACATTGCCAAGTATCCCCAGGTGGCGGGCGTCAGCCCGACGGATGGCGCGACCGACGTCCCCGTCAGCGCGGTTGTGACGGCCACGTTCAACCTGGACATGGCAAACGTTGAGGCAGCCACCTTCTCGTTGGAGGGTCCCAGCGGTGCGGTGGCAGGTGTGGTGAGCTATAACGCCGCGACCAGGACGGCCCGCTTTACGCCATCGGCGCTCTTGGAGTTCAGCGCGACTTATACGGCCACCCTCGCGGCAGAGCTGGCGGCCAGCAATGGCCTGACCTTGACCGGTGATTACGTGTGGTCCTTCACCACGCAGCCTGCTGTGTATCCGCAAGTGACGGACGTCAGCCCGATGGATGGCGCGACCGATGTCCTCATCAGCGCGGTTGTGACGGCCACGTTCAACCTGGACATGACAAACGTGGGGGCGGCCACCTTCTCGTTGGAGGGTCCCGGTGGCGCGGTGGCGGGCGTAGTGAGCTATAACGCCGCGATCAGGACGGCCCGCTTTACGCCATCGGCAGCCCTGGCTTACGGCGCGACCTATGTTGCCACGCTCTCGGCGGACCTGGCGGCCGGCAATGGCCTGACCCTGACGAATGATTACGTGTGGTCCTTCACCACCCAGCTTGCCCCGCCGGACATGTCCATCAACAAGACTGTTCAAACGGCGCACACGCCTGTGCTCCTGGGCGATGTGGTAACGTATACCATCGTTATGCAGAATAGTGGCCTTGGCCCGGCCTACGCGGTTATGATGACCGATAGCCTGCCTTTGGGAGTGCAATTTGACCAATGGATACAACAAGGTTCGGCGCTGCTGCCGCCTCCTGCTAACAACACCATCATCTGGGGTCCCTACGCTATCGCCAGCCACACGGCCTACACCATCAGCTTTACGGCCCTGGTGACGACGGCAGAGGCCTTTTACGGCGATACCATCACCAACGTGGCCGAGTTCACTTCGGAGAACGCCGGCAGCGGCTCGGATAGCGCCGCGTTCACGATTGAAAGTGGACCGGTGTGTGTGAACATCACCGGCGTCGTCCTGCACGCCCCAAGCGGCACTATCTACCCGAACCAGGTTGTGACCTTTACGGCGAACCTGCTGCCGGCTGAGGCCAGCGTGCCCTATACCTACACCGTCAACGGCGGCGCGCCTGCCACCAGCAGCGCCAAGCCTCTGCAGTTTACGCGCGTCTTTACGTCTGCCGGCAGTTACCCGGTGCAGGTGGCGGCCTGGAACTGCGCCATGCCAGCGCCTGTACAATCCAACGTGGTGAACGTGACAGTCAGCCCGCTGCCGCAGGCGCCCGATCTTTCCACGTCTGTCAAGGTCGCCAGCACGAGCCAGCAAGTGATGCCGGGCGACCTGGTGACCTACACCATCATCCTGAGCAACACAGGCGATGCGGACGCGACCCAGGTCGTCATCACGGACGTGCTGGGTTCATACTATACCGTTTACGATGCGCTGGACTTTGAGTCAGCAGCCGGCGCGCTTACGTGGAGCGGCGCGGTGGCGGTGGACGAGCGCGTGACGCTGTCCTTTGTGGCTCGCGTGGTGAACATGCAGCAGTTGGGCATAGGTGTGACCACGCTCGACAATACCATGACGGTGGACGACGGCGTCAATGCGCCCTTTGACGTTTCCGATCAGACCCCGCCGTGGGTGGAAATCAAGGGCATCTATTTGCCCGTCTTGATGCGTAACGGGTAATTCGAGATAGCATTTCCTCCCGCAGGTAAAGTAAGGGATGCGGAAGAAAATAATTATCCATGTCGCTGCGTAGGAGCGCCTTTCCTGTCTAGCCGCCAGGCAGGCAGGCGCGACTATCGCGCCCGAAGGGCGCTCCTACGGGAATTTTGGAACAGTTTATTTTTTCCACGCCCCTAAACCTGCGGGAGGATTTTAAAGAAGGGAACCATGTCTTTACGTCAATTGTTTATTGTGTCTGCGGCGGCAGTGGCGTTGGCCCTGCTGCTGGCGGCGGGTGTGTCGCCTTCGTCGGGGCAGGCCGCGCCGCTCGTCTCTACCACGCTGCTGGTAAGCCAGGTGCAAACCGGCTCGGGATCTGATGCTGACGTCGAGTTTATCGAGATTTATAATGCTTCAGGCAGCGATATTAATCTGAACGGGTACAAGGTGGTTTACCGCTCTGCGAGCGGTTTTTCTGATCTGTCAGTCTACACGTTTGCGGCCTCCGACGTCATCCCGGCGCACGGCCACTTTTTGCTCGTCCACCAGGGCAAGAGCGTCGGCGCGGCGCCAGATGCCACGTTTACGACGTCAATCGGGCGCGCCGGGGGCGGTCTGGCCATCCGCGATGCCGGCGATGCCATTGTGGATAGCCTGGGCTGGGGCAGCGCTACGAATATCTTTGTGGAGGGCAGCCCGGCCATGGCCGCGCCCAATGACCAGAGCATGGAGCGCAAGCCTGGCGGCAGCCTGGGCAATGGCACAGACACCGATAATAACCTGGCCGATTTCCAGGTGCTTGTCACGCCTGACCCACGCAACACGGCCAGCCCCGCCGCGCCGCCACTTGGGGGCTTGATGATTAGCAAAGCTGCGCCGGCCAGCGTAGAGGTAGGCCAGGCTTTTGCTTACACGCTCACCGTCGGCAACTATACGGGCGGCGCGGTGCACACCCTGGTCATCACCGATGCCTTGCCGCTCAGCGCGACCATTGCCAGCATTTCAAATAGCGGCGTGGACGTGGGGCAGAATGTTGTTAGCTGGACGGTAGCCAGCCTGGCCGATAATGCCAGCATCACGCGCACGGTGATCGTCACCGCGCCGGGCGCGCCAGCAACGCTTTCCAACGCCGATTACGCGGCGTGGGCGTCCGATTGGCCGACCAAGGCAGTGGGCATTCCTGTCAACACCTCTGTCGTTTTGCCAGGGCAGGTAGTGCCTATCGGAACGGCGCGCGGCATGATGGCCCAAATCGTGACGGTCAGCGGGCGGGCCATCATGTACACGGGCGGCTTTTACGCGGGCGGCGGCAACACCAAGTTTTACGTGCAAGATAGCACGGGGGGCATTGCCGTGCAGTGTTTTGGCTCGGGTGGAACGTTGCCCGTCGTCACGCTGGGCGACCTGGTCACAGTTACGGGCCAGATTGGTGCTTACAATAATGAAGTCCAGATTGTGCCCGCCGACAATGTGGCTGACGTAGAGGTGGTCAATGGCGCGCCGTCCGACGTGCCCGCCCCGTTAATCAAGGCCATCAGCCAGGTGGACGATGACCCCGATGCCGTGGGCTGGCTGGTGAATATCCAGGGGACGGCGACCCGCGTGGCGACGTATACGTATAGTTACGAAGTAGACCTGAGCGATGGGCAGGGTCACATGGTGTTGGTGTACCTGGACGCGAACACGGGCGCTACAGTTGCCGGCGTGAAGGTGGGAACGAGCTATGTCATCACCGGCATTGTCGAACTCTATCGCACCGAATACGAAGTCAAGCCGCGCCTTCAGGCTGACATTGCCAGGTACGTGGATAAAATCCCGCCGACGCTCGTCTCGACCGTGCCGGCAAATGATGCGAGCGGTGCGAGTCTCTATCGCCCGCTCGAAGCCGTGTTTAGCGAACCCATCTCGCCGACCACTATCAGTACGGCGACCTTTACACTCCAAGGCCCGGCCGGCGCGGTGGACGGCGCGGCGAGCTATGACGAGCCTGCACGCAAGGCAGTTTTTGCGCCGCTCGCGCCGCTCGCGCCGCTTGCGCGTTATACGGCCACATTGACCACCGGCATCACAGACCTGGCGGGCAATGCGCTGCAAGCGGATTATGTTTGGAGCTTTGACACCGGCGAAGCTGACACCACGCCGCCGTTTATCACCGCGCATTACCCGCTTGCCAATGCGACGGGTGTGCTGCCGTCTGCCAACATCGTCGTCACTTTTTCCGAAGACGTCAACCCGGCTACTCTTCCGGGCAATGTTTACCTGGCGGGGCCGTATGGGGCAATACCGGCGGCTTGGACCTACGATTCAGTTTCGGCTGTTCTCACGCTCAATCCGCTTTCCAACCTGCTGCCCACCACGCGCTACACCGCAACGGTCGAGGCTGACGTGGCAGACTGGGCTGGCCTTACGCTAGGCGCAGACACCGTGTGGAGCTTTGAGACATCCGCCGAATTGCCCATGCAGGCTTATCACGGCGACATTCATAACCACACCTCTTACTCAGATGGCAGCGGCACGCCCACGCTGGCGTTGGCCACCGGCAAAGCGGCCGGCTTTGATTTCATGGCTATCACCGACCATTCGTACGCGGTTGACGACGGCGAGTGGAGCGACACCTTGAGCGCCGTGAACGCGGCCACGCAAGACGGCGTGTTTGTGGCGCTGCGCGGCTTTGAATACACACAGGGCGCGGAAGGCCATCTCAATGTGTACAACACCGTTCGCCACGCCTGCCGCGCCGATACCGGCTTTGCGTATTGCGACTATACGCCCAACCTGGAAAGAGGCGTGACGGTGGACGGCTTTTACCACTGGCTGTCGGTCACCGGCACGCACGCGCTGGATAGCGCCGGCACGGTGATGCAGTTCAACCACCCCGGCTGGATTAACTTTAACGATTGGACTTTCCACCCTGAAGTGTCCGACACGGCCCGCCTTGAAGAAGTGGGCAACGGCAGCGGGTCGTCGTATGCGTTCTCGGAAGACGAATACATCCGCTCGCTGGATTACGGCTGGAAGGTGGGCGCGACTAACAACGCCGATACGCACTCGTTCGCCTGGGGCACCAACACCCCTCACCGCACAGGCGTGTGGATGCCGGATTTGACCAGGTCTGATTTGATGGAAGCGCTGCGCGAGCGCCGCACTTTCGCCACCGAGGATCGGAATTACGACTTGTATCTGAAAGCCAATGGCGTGTGGATGGGACAGATAATTCCCAATACCGGACAACTAGTTTTTGAAATTTATGGCAACGATCCAGACGGCGAATTTACGGCGTTTGTCCAACTGATCACAAATCACGGCGAGGTCGTCGCGCAGACCACGCTCGGTGCTACGTTTACGTGGCAGCCCGTTCTGAACATCGCGCCGGGCGCGCATTACTACTACGTCAAAGTAACCCAGGCCGACGGTGAGCGCATCGTCAGCTCGCCGGTGTGGACGGAAGGCGCGCAAGACGTCAGCATCACCGACCTGACGCTTCAGCCCACCATCCCCACCATTTACAATCCGAGTCTCTTTATGGCGCGCGTCACCAACCGCGGCCAGACCACGCAGACTGTCACCGTCACCCTCCGCGCCAATGCCACCGTCATTGACGTCATCCCGGTGACGGTGGGTGTGTGCAGTGAGGGGCCGTGCAGCGACGGCTATGCCAACGTTACCTGGCAGCCTGCCGTTACCGGCCCGGTGACCGTCACCGCCAGCCTGAGCGGCGCGCCGGTCGGCGACAATCCCGACGATAACAGCCGTGAACTGCACGTGGTCGTCACCGACGAAAAGATACCGCTCGTGCTGATTGACAATGGCCACGGCAATATCGGCTCCGCGCCGCGTGACGCGCGGCTGTTTGTGGCTGACCTGACCGATCACGGTTACAACGTCTTGTTTAACCTGGACGACATTGCCGCTTCTGATTTGAACACAGAAACGGTCAAACTCCTCATCATCAATGCCTACGGCCCCGACCAACTCACCGCCGATGAAATCAACGCGATAGCTGATTTCGTGGCGGCGGGCGGCAGCCTGTGGCTCAATGGCATGTCCGATTACGCCGGCAAAGTGGTGTGGGCCAACACGGTGGCAGACCGTTTGAACGACCTGGTGGCCTCTATCGAAACCAGGGTGGGCGCTGATGTTCCTATCCGCATGAATGACGACGAGGTGCTGGACGGCAACAATAACAATGGGTATCCGTGGGGTGTCTTGTGGCATATCTACCCCGTCAGCGAAACAACCGGCATGGGGGTGAACGTAATCAAGATTCAATCGTGGTCCATCTGTTCGCTAATGGATAATACCGGCGATGCGTTGACGGCCAGCGACCTGGGCAGCGATGGCTTTATCGTCGCGCTGGGCGACCTGGACGAGGGCTACACCCCCGATTACTATCACAATCCTTATCACACGGCCAATACAGACGCAGATGAGGAGAACGATGCCTACGTGTACAACCCGACGTGGGTTTATCCTGCTTCTGCTCCACCTAATCCGATTCCCTTGCCTGGCGCGGCCGGCTATGATATCCCCGGCGCGCCCGGACGAATTTTCTTTTACGGCGATTCCAATGATCCGTTCAACGTCTTTGCCTACACAGCCGGCGACGGCAAGCAGAACGAGTTGTTCAACCTGCAAGTCGTCATGTGGCTGCTGGGCGAGCCGCTGCACAAGAGCACGGTGGCCCAGGCGCGCGCCGACGCCGAGTTGAACAACACGCCCGATAATCTCGACAAGCTGGTATGGGTGGAAGGCGAAATCACTTCAGGCTATGGCGAGTTCTTTAACGTGTTGTACGTGCAGGACGATACCGGCGGCGTCACGGTTCACGCGCCGGCCGGCGACATTGAGGCGGCGCAGTACGCGCGCGGCGCTTACGTGCGAGCTATCGGCACTGTGGGCATCTACAATGGCGATACGGAAATCGAGTTCTTTGAAGCCGAACAGGTGCAGATCATCACGCCAACAAGCGGCGTCGAGCCTGCGCCCATTCCGATGAGCACGCACGACGCTGCGCTGGAAAGCAACGAAGGCTGGCTGGTCGAGGTCACGGGCACCGTCACCAGCAAGATCGGCGACGAAGCCATCATCGTGGACGACGGCAGCGGCCCCATTCGCGCTTTTCTGGACGGCTACAATGGCGATTTTTCGGACGTGGACGTAGAGCGCATCGTGAGTGTGAGGGGCCTGGTGTCTGAAGACGGCGAGGGCCGCCGCATCCGCGTGCGCAATCACAACATGCACCCGCAGCTTGCCGACGATGTGACTTTGCTGGAATACGCGCCGCCCACGGTCGTCTCGGTCAGCCCGGCCGATGGCGCGACGGGCGTGGTGGTGACAGCGACGATCCAGGCTACGTTCAGCTCTACAATGACAAATGTGAGCGCCAGCACGTTCTTGCTGCGGGGGCCGGCGGGGCAGGTAGCTGGCATGGTTACTTATAACGCCGCTGCCAGGACTGCCACCCTGACGCCATCCGCGCCCCTGGCTTACGAGACCCGCTACACGGCTACGCTGCTGGCCGACCTGGCGAGCAGCTATGGCGTGACCCTGACGTCAGATTATGTCTGGTCGTTTACGACCCGGGTAGCCAAGATCCTTCCCACGCTCGTCTCGGTCAGCCCTGCTGACGGCGCGACAGGGGTGGTGGTGACAGCGACGGTCCAGGCCACGTTCAACTCGACCATGACGAATATCAGCGCCAGCACGTTCTTGCTGCAAGGGCCTGCAGGTCAGGTGGCCGGCGCGGTGGCTTACGACGCTGGGACCAAGACGGCAACCCTGGCGCCATCCGCGCCCCTGGCTTACGAGACCCGCTACACGGCTACGCTGCTGGCTAACCTGGCAAACCACGAAGGCATGACACTGGTCCTGGATTATGTCTGGTCGTTTACCACGCGCGACGCGCCGCCGCAGCCGCCAACGTCGTACACGGTTTACCTGCCTTTGGTGATGCGCAACTATTAACCATTAAGCAATAACCATAGCGCGGCACAACCTGGTTTTTGATCTGCGAATCTGCGCGAATAACATGGAAAGCCATTGGCGCAGATTCGTGTGCAATTCGTGGAAAGAGCCGGGCCTTTTTGAAGGGTCCGGCTCTTTTTATTTGCTTGGCTTTCCTTACCCTCTTATGTTATAATCGGCTAGTCTGCTCGATCTCATTTGAATAGAAGGACAAGTGACAAAATTGAAACACAAGTTATTAATCATTGGCCTGGATGGCGCGACGTGGACGCTGCTGGGGCCGTGGATAGAGAAGGGCCAGTTGCCGAACCTGGCGCGGCTGGTGCGCCAGGGCGCCTGGGGCAATTTGCGAACGACGATCCCGCCCGTGTCGGCTTCGGCGTGGGTGAGCTTTGCCACCGGCTGCAATCCCGGCCAGCACGGGGCGTTTGATTTTGTCTTTCCCAAGCCCGGCAGTTACGATATCGGCGTCGTCAATGTGATGGTGCGCGCCGCTCCGCCTTTCTGGAAGGTGATCGAACAGGCCGGGGGACAAGTGGGCCTGGCCAGCGTGCCGATTACTTTTCCGCCGCAGCCGGTGAGCGGCTGGACGGTGTGCGGCTTTTTGGTGCCGAACGAGCGAGTCACGTATACACATCCATCCGAACTCAAGCGTGAAATCAAGCAGGCCGGCCTGGCCTGGCCGCTGCACGAATTTGAGGGCAATCGCAGCCGAGACCCGCGGCGCTTTTTGCAAGACATGCGCGCCTTTGACGAAGAGCGCACCGAGGTGGTGACCTGGCTGATGCGCACCCGCCCATGGAATATGGTGGCGTTCGTTCTCAAGACGACCGATACTGTCCAGCACGAAGTGTGGCACTTGGTAGATTCCTCGCACCCGCGCCACGACCCGGCGCAGGCGGCGCAAGTGCAAGCTGACATCCTGGCGTACTACCAGGCCATAGATGCCTGCGTGGGGCGCCTGGTCGAAGCGGCTGGCCCGGATGCCGGCGTCGTTGTGATGAGCGATCACGGCGCGGGGCCGTTCGAGAAATTTTTTCACACCAATAACTGGCTGGCCAAACACGGCTATCTCAAATTCAAGCGCTCGCCGCTCAGCCTGCTCAAGCGCGCCGCTTTCGCAGCGGGATTTACACCCATCACGGCGCTCAAAATCGTCAACCTGCTGCGCTTGGGCCGGCTGCGCAAAAACGTCAAGCGCGGGCGCGGGCGTGGCTGGATGGGGCAACTGTTTCTCAGCCTGCGCGATGTGGATTGGCGCCGCACGCGCGCCTTTTCCATTGGCAATTTTGGGCAGATTTACATCAACGTCGAGGGACAGCGCCCGTACGGTGTGGTGAAGGCGGGCAGCGAGTACGAGGCCTTGCGCGATGAGATCATTCGCGCGGCGCTGGCCTTGCGCGACCCCGCTACCGGCGATCAGGTCATTGCCACCGCCTACAAGCGCGAAGAGCTGTATCACGGCGCGCGGCTGGAACAGGCCCCCGACATTATCTTGCACACCGACCGCGCCAAGTACGTTTCGTTTGGTCACGCCGATTTTGGCTCGAACAAGCTCATCGAGCTGAGCCTGGGCCAGACGGGTCACCACATGATGGATGGCATTGTCATCTTGCGCGGCGAGGGAGTGCGGCCCGGCGCGCACATCGAGGGCGCGCGCATCATGGATATTGCGCCCACGGCGTTATACATGATGGGCCTGCCTGCGCCGGCCGGGATAGATGGCCTGGTGCTGGAAAGCGCGTTTGATCATGTGGACAAGCAGCCGGTGGAAGGCGGGGAGCAAGCGTGGCAGGATCGCTCGCCGCTGCCCGTGGAAGAAGCTGCGTATTCAGAGGAAGACGAAGCCGAGGTGATGGAGCGCCTGCGCGACCTGGGCTACGTGGCCTAGTATAGTGCATATCGTGTATTGCGTATTAGACGATACGAAATACAGGCGATGATCATCGTTTGGGCCAGCACCGGAAATCTCACCGCAGAGACACAGAGAACGCAGAGTCATTTTGCGAAAATCTCGGCGTCCTCTGCGCCTCTGCGGTAAAAAATGGCCGAAATGATGATCAAGGCCGAAATACACAACACGAAATACAAAACCATGTTAGTTGATCTTTCAATTGTCATTCCAGTTTATAACGAGGCCGAATCGCTGCCCGGCCTGTACGCCGAGTTGATCCGAGTGCTATCTGATCTGGAACGCCCTTACGAAATCATTGCCGTAGACGATGGCAGCAGCGACGACAGTTGGGCCGTGCTCAAGCGCCTGACCGCCAACGACTCGCACGTAAAGGCGATTCGTTTCCGGCGCAACTTTGGGCAGACAGCGGCGTTTGCGGCGGGATTTGACGCGGCGCAAGGCGAGATTGTCATCACCATAGACGCCGATGGGCAAAACGACCCGGCCGACATCCCGCGCTTGCTGGACAAGATGGCCGAAGGGTACGACATCGTATCCGGCTGGCGACAGGATCGCAAAGAGCCGTTCTTCCTGCGGCGCATGCCGTCGGTGGTTGCCAATTGGCTGATCAGCCAGACGACCGATGTGCGCCTGCACGATTACGGCTGCTCGCTCAAGGCATATCACCGTGACGTGGCCAAGAACATTCGCCTGTATGGGGAGCTGCATCGTTTTATCCCGGCGCTGGCTTCGTGGATGGGCGTGTGTATAGCCGAGGTGCCGGTGTGCGACCGCAAGCGCCTGTACGGCAAAAGCAAGGTAGGCATCGGGCGGACCACGCGCGTGTTTTTTGATTTGCTCACGGTGGCGTTCCTGCTCAGCTATAGCGCGCGCCCCATGCAATTGTTCGGATTGTTGGGACTGCTGTCGTTTGGGGTAGGGACGTTGGTGGGGTTGTATCTCACTGTGCTCAAGGTGTTTTATAGCGTCAGCCTGTCGAATCGTCCCATGCTGTGGCTGGCCGTGCTGCTCATCGTCATTGGCGTGCAGTTCATCTCGCTGGGTCTCATCGCTGAGATGATGACGCGCACCTACCACGAGACGCAGGACAAGCCAATTTACGCAATTCGAGAAAAAGTAGAATACAGGAACGGCTGACAAATCCCATCCATTCCAACGTTATGGCGTAGGAATGTCTTTCCGGTCTAGCCGCCAAGCAGGCGCGCGCAACTATCGCGCCCGGAGGGCGCTCCTACGAGAATTGCGGGATAATTTATTTTTGCGCCTACAAAGAACTGCAAGGGTTGAGTCGGCTAAAAATTTGGCAGTATCGCAAATCTTGGGTAATTTGCTGGTTCGCCCGCAGTTTAACTGCGGGCAGAACAAATTTACACACAACTTGGAATACTGCCAAAAATTTGCTCTAGCAGGCTGTCGGAGAACCCCGCTCAGGCTGCCGTCCTCGGTGGCCTGCACGCGCCGGGGACGGCATGTGGAGCGCCTCTCCGATAGACTCCTAGCAGCTTGTCGGAGAGGAAACTTTGTTAGCTTTCTTCCGACAAAGCTACACG
>CAZYXV010000051.1:0-23274 GCA_964651475.1 uncultured Anaerolineae bacterium
TGATCCTGTCGGCGACTCGGCGATGGATTAAGGCAATCGAGGCAGTTACGATCTTTGGTAACTACTCAGCCAAAGAGCATGTCGTAGTAGCGATTTTAATCGCTTGCGCCTGTCACGAAAGTCGTGACTACGGGCTGAGCAGTTACCTTGTGTGTATTTCGTGTTTTTCGTGGTTGTATTCTCAAGGAGGAACAAGATGAACGCACGGCGAATTCTATCTGGTCTGTTTATATTGGTTCTTTTATGGGGCTTGTTGGCCGGCTCAGGTTTGGCCCAGGGCACCGTTCCTGAGGGGGAAAGCCATGTGCAAGATGCGCTGGGGACAGCCTTTAGCTATCAGGGCCAACTCACCCAAAATGGCAGCCCGGTGAGCGGCGAGTGCTCGCTGGCGTTTCGCTTGTATGACCAGGCAAATGAGGGCGCGCAGGTGGGCAGCCCCATTACGCGCACCATACTGATCACCGACGGCATCTTCACCGTGGCGTTGGATTTCGGCGCGAGTGTCTTCACCGGCGACGCGCGCTGGCTGGGGATTCTCGTGCAGTGCTCCGACGATACCGCTTACACCGACCTGGGCCGCCAGGCGCTCACCGCCGCGCCCTACGCATTGTATGCCGCCCGCGCGCCGTGGAGCGGGTTGCTCGGCGTCCCGGCCGGCTTTGCGGATGGGGAGGATGATGTGAGCCTGGTGGTCAGCGGCACCAACATTTTGATGGGAGAGGGGCTGGGCCAGGTATCCAGCGGCAATGCCATCACGCTTAGTGTTTCACCCTCCTACCGCTTGCCGCAGATGTGCGCGAATGGCCAGATCACCGAATGGGATGGCGCGCTGTGGGTCTGCGGCGACGACGAAACAGGCAACAATGACCACAACCATCTGGGGCAGACGTGGACCGGCGACGCCAACTCCCTGGTCATTACGGGCACGTTTGACCAAGTGGATGATCCTGCGCCGCTGGTGTTGGGCAACACCGCACCATACGGTGAAGGTCTATGGGTGCGCTCGGAGGGTGGCGACGGCGTGGCGGTGGGCCGGGCGGACGACGCCGGCGTGCGGGTGTGGTCGGCGGGCGGCGCCGGCGTGGCGGTGAACTGGGCGGGCGATGCCAGCGCAGCGATTTTTTCACCCCATAACGACGGCTTCCAGGTGGCTGGCGCTGCGGGAAACGGGCTGTACGTTGGCCGGGCAGACTTGAATGGCGTGGATGTGTACTCAGCGGGCTGGGACGGCATGCACGTGTACTCGGCGAGTCTCGACGGCGTGCGTGTAGGCTCGGCGGGCCTCGACGGCGTCTACGTGGGGCAGGCGGGCAACCCCACTACCACGGTACGCTCGGATTACCCTAACGGCTTCGAGGTCGCTGGCGCTGAAGGATATGGGCTGTACGTCGGCCGGGCCGACCGGACTGGCGTGGTCGTGGACGCGGCCGGCGCCGACGGCGTGTACGTGGGCCGGGCCGGCAGCCCCAGCGCCGTGACGCCCAGCGAGTACGCCAACGGCGTGGAGGTGGCCGGGGCGGAAGGGTACGGCCTGTACGTCGGCCGGACGGACTACGGCGGCGTGCGCGTGGTCTCGGCAGGCGGCGACGGCGTGGCCGTAGACTCGGCGAGCGGCGACGGCTACTACGTCGCCCAGGCCAGCGCCAGGGGCCTGGGAGTCGGCATAACGGGCGGCGACGGGGTCTACGTGCATCAGGCCGGCGCGCCGAGTTCCCGCACGTCCAGTCCGCAGCCCAATGGGTTTGAGGTGGCCGGCGCCGAGGGGTACGGTCTGTACGTCGGGCAGGCCGACCTGGACGGCGTCTATGTGAACTCGACCGCCTGGCACGGCGTGAACGTAAACGGGGCGGGCGTGAATGGCGTGTACGTCACCAACGCCGGCAACTATGGCGTCGCGGTGGACTCGGCCGGCGCGGGCGGCGTATATGGCCACAGCGCCAACGGCCCGGGACTGCGGGGCGAGAGCGACCAGAACGACGGCATAGTGGGCTGGACCGGCTCCGGGAGCAAAAGCGGCGTGTTTGGCTACAGCCAGACCGGCAACGGCGTGGCCGGCATCTCGGATGGCCAGTATGGCGTCCTGGCGATCACGACCAGTAGCGACCCCAACGAAGCGGCTCTCCTGGCGCACAACCAGGGCGCCGGGCCGGCGGTCGAAGCCCAGGGCGATCTGGTGGTCACCGGCGCGTATCGCGGAAACATCGGCCCCAACGGCGGCGCGTCGTTCCCTCGCCCGGCGTACAACAGTGGCTGGGTCGCGCTCGATTACGGCGAATCAGTGACCCTGACTCACAACATCGGGGGCAACCCCGAGGACTATGTCATTGATATGACTCGTAGATGTGCGTACACAGGGGTCTCTAACATAGGGGACGGCGGCGATATGCTTGACTTTGGCGACGTCACAGGATACAAGTGGAGCCAGCTCAATGGCGCAACGATCGAAATTCGCCGAGGGAACAACGATTACTCATGCGGAGCGTATCCGATGCAGTTTCGGGTGCGCATCTGGGTGTATCGGTGAAAAGTCGGGAGGTGTGAAATGCTGCGCAAATGGGCGCTTCCGTTGCTTGCAGCGGCGATGTTGATGGCGCCGGCGGGCCTGATCGCTCTAGCCCAGGGAGGATACGAGCTGTCCTGGTGGACGGTGGATGGCGGCGGCCAGACGTACAGCAGCGGCGGAGGGTATGAGCTTGGCGGAACGATCGGCCAACCAGATGCGGGCGTGTTGAGTGGCGGGGACTATACACTTGCAGGCGGCTTTTGGCAAAGAGGCGCAAGCTCCGAGCCACCCACACATTACATCTTCCTGCCTCTCGTCTTGCGCTCGCACGAGACAAAATAAAGCAGTTACAACAACTCGGGTGATCCCGCCCCTGGGTTAGTGCGAGCCTGTCGCCGGCTGGATACGAAAAGATACGTCAAATACCATTTACAAAGCAAGAAGGTATTGCGATGATTGGCATAGAATGACATGTCCAACAGATCCGTCCCGGCAAGTGGAGAGAACTGGAAGCCCTGGACAAGAAATTCAACGCGGTTGAGAGTTACCAGGGATTTCCCGCCAAGCGGCGTTGGGCGGCGCAAGTCCCTTGTTCAAGTTACACGAGCAAGAGAGGAAGGACAAGATGAATCACAAACTAGTACGTACTCGAACGATTGGTTTGACTTTCCTGCTATTTGTAGCTGTATCATGCGCCGCCCCTCAACCTGCACCTACCCCCACACCAACAACACCGTCTTCTGCGACGGCATCGCCTACACCAACAACACTGCCCTCTGCGACGGCATCGCCCACACCGGTCACAGCGGATATAGTCATCACCTTTGACGGGAGTAAATGCGTTTACAACGGGCCTCAGGCCATCCGGGCAGGCAGGATCACGATAGATTGGGTGGTCGAGAACACAGACTATGATCTATATGGACTGGTAATCGTGACTCTTGATGAAGGCAAAACATTCGATGACCTTGACCAGTGGCCATCAACTGATCCGCCGCCCTGGCTGACAATAATAAATGGTTGGGATGCGCACGCAGGTAGCAGGCAACAGGTAACCGCGCAGATAACACGAGGACCATTCTACTTTGTCTGTTTCTATGCTCCGCCCGATACAAAGTACGGCACATTGGGTCCAGTAGTGGTTGAGGGGGCAAAACCCACACCAAGACCCTTGCCCACGATTACGCCTCACGCCGCTCCAACTATAGCAGTCAGCCCCAAACCAGTGGTGATTGACACCGACATGGGGGCAGATGACTGGATGGCGATTCTCTATTTGCTACAACGAACCGACATTTCCATCAAGGCGATCACGATTGCGGGAACAGGCATGGGGCACTGCACTCCCGGCGTACAACATGCCCTTGGGCTGGTCGCACTGGCTGGCCATGCCCCCATACCAGTGGCTTGTGGGCGGGAGACGCCGTTGAAGGGGAATCATGCCTTTCCAGATGGTTGGCGCATAGCCGCGGATACGTTCATGAGCACAGGTCTCACGCTACCTGAAGGACAGAACCCTGTTTCAGGAAAAACCGCAGTGGATCTGCTCGCTTCGACAATCCAATTGTCGCCCCAAAAAGTTACTTTGCTCTCACTCGGTCCCCTTACCACCATTGCGGAACTTTTGAGTAATCCGGCGGTTGCGGAAAATATTGAGATGATTTATGCAATGGGCGGGGCAGTGCACGTTCCAGGCAATGTCAGCGCCGGGTTAATTGATAATCAGGTAGCTGAATTCAACATATACGTTGACCCAAGTGCGGCAAATATCGTTTTCAAGTCAGGCGTCCCGATTACGCTGGTACCACTGGATGCCACCAACCAGGTCAAGATCACGGATGATTTCTACAGGAAACTGGAAGCCGGTCATCTCACGCCAGAAGCAATCTGGATCTATGAACTTTTCACAAGAGAAAAAGGCTATTTGCAAGCAAATGATTATTTTTGGGATCAACTGGCCGCCGCTGTACTGACAGACAAGAGTTTAGTAACTTTCGAAAACGACACATTGTGCGTCGTGGAAGATGAAGGGCCGCCAAGTGGTCAAACGAAAATACAGGCGGGCTGTCCTAACATCCGCGTCGCTGTGTCGGCCAATGCAACGCGCTTTGAACAGGCTTTTCTGGATACATTGAACAACCCGTAGTGATTGTCGAACGCCAGTGGGAGAGTCTGACCGCCAACTCAGCCGTTACCTTGCCTTTTTTGACCAGCATCAATAATCCGTCTGCGGGCGACAACGCCGTTCTATACTCAATGAGTGTATTTACCCTTGATTTTACGAGGAGGTTGAAATGTTACATACACGGCTAATACGCGCCGCGATTGCGGCGCTGGTGGTAATGGGTACCTTGGCGTCAACTTTAGCTCCCCGCCCCGTCTCGGGGCGGGCGGCTCTTTCTGCGCGAGCGGCGCGGATTCAGAGCACGGTTACGCTGACCGCCGTCGCCGACGCGACGCTCAAGAGTTGGCAGCCTGACGCCAACTTTGGCAGTGAACAAACTCTGGAGATCGGCCACAGCGAGATTGACGGCCCTCAATCCACGGCCATTCTCTTGCGCTTTGATGTTTCCAGTTTGCCGGCAAATGCAATCATTGACAGCGCCAGCCTCGAATTGTACCTGGAAAGTAGCAGTGGGCTTGATCCGGTTGGACTGGGCATCTATTACGTCAACGATGCCTGGACCGAAGCGGGCGTGACCTGGAATACCGCGCCAACGGTAGCCACGACGGGCCTGAACTGGCAAGTGGATTCAGCCCTGGGATACAAATCCCACGGCGGCCTGGGCAGTTGGGTTTCTGCGTGGATGGCGGGCGCGAATAATGGCGTCATGGTGTATGGCCCGCTCAGCGGCGACTTTTACCAGCGGATATTTAAAAGCCGCGAGGCCGCGTCGAATATGCCGCGCCTGGTGGTGACATACCACCTGCCAGCGGTGACGTTCTCTGGATATGTATACGCAGGGGATGTCGGCAACGAAAGCGTCCCGTTGAGCGGCGTGACGGTGGAACTGTACTGCTCCAACAATGCCGGCGAGGTGGGGGCCAGGCTGACCGGCGCCACGACAGGTTTGACAGGCTGGTACGAATTGAGCACACCCGAGACGTGCGAATTCTACAACATCCTGGAGACCGACTTGGCCGATTATGCTTCGGCCGGCGCAACGACCATCGGCGGAACCGTGATCAACGACAATTGGATTCAATACGCGTTTCCCCTGGATGGCAAGTCTCTAGATGGCAACAAGTTCTGGGACAGCCCCACCACACCGCTGCAAATCACGTCGGGACCAAGCGCCATCAACATTGGCCTGGACTCGGCGACGATCACGTGGGGCACAAATCACGCCAGCGACAGCGCCGTGTGGTATGGAAGCAACGCCAACGGCTATGCGGCGCAGCAGACCGACGCGACGCTGGTGACCAGCCACAGTGTTACGTTATTGGCGCTCACGCCCTCCACCCCATATCACTTTGTCGTCATGTCGGCCGACGCTGGCGGCTCTGTTATCACGGGCACTGACCGGATATTCACCACGCTGCCGGCGTCCGACGATACCGATCCGACGGCGACGATTCTGGCGCCAGAGACCATCTCGGGCACGAGCATCATTCGCGCCGCGGCCAGCGATAATGTGGGCGTTGCCAAGGTCGAGTTTTATCTGGACGACCAACTGGTGTTCACCAGTTTTTCGCCGCCGTACCAATTTTCGCTCGACAGCCGGAGTTATACCAACCAGAGCTATGAGATTAAGGCCAAAGCCATTGACCTTTCCGGCCGATCATACCTTGCGCACCGCCCTACCAATATTTTCAACATCATAGACGCAACCGCGCCGCAAGTCACGATTCTTGCACCCACAGCAAGCACAGTATCGGGGACGGTGAGCGTGGTCGCATCGCTCAGCGATGACACAGGGCTGGCGCTGGCGCAAGTGCTTGTGGATGGCGCGCCGGTCAAGACTGTGACATATCCTGCCCATCCGCTCAACGCCACGCTCACCGCAGACGTGGATACCCAGGGGTTGGGGTTGAGCAATGCCAACCACCGCATCACCGTCAAAGCCTACGATTTCGATCCGGTCTACTTGCTCGGCAAAATTGGCACCGACTATGTAGACGTGACAGTCTACAATCCCCCACCCTTGCCGCAACCGCCCAAGCTGATCGTAGCGAGCCACGTCGCCACGCGAACGCAGAACAGTTTCGTCGTCGGTCTCACGGTCAAAAACGTGGGTGGACAGGAGGCGCGCAATATTGTAATCAGAGATTGGCTGCAGGCCTTTCTACCTATCTCGCGCACAACACCAACGGCCAGCTATCAATTTATATGGCTGGGGCAGAGCATCATGCAGATCAGCAGTACCGTGAACCTTGCCCCCTTGCAATCCGTGGCATTCACCTTTAGCGCAGCGCCGATCCTCGAATACCCCGATCCGCCCACGCCCGAGATTGGCCAGCTTGTGCAGCTTGGTTACGATGGTCCGGATGGCATAAAATACGACGATGGGGTCAACGCCGCCATCGCGCAGACAGTAGATGGGAACACACTGCCCCAAGCGCATGCCAACGCCGTCAAAGCGGCGGACTATGTCCTGATAACCGACCCTGTACGACTGATTATGTTCGGAAGCCCCCCTGCCTCGGTCAATACATTGCTTTCCGAGATGGCGCAGATGGCAATTTACGAGCAAGGTGTGTTGGGCTATTTCTATGATTATAACGCGGTCAAATTGCGCAAGCTGCTTGCGCCCAACCTTTTTTATCTGATTGAGATGGGCGATAACTGGGCCTTGCGTTTGCATTCTGATTTCTCACAACCGGCCGGTGGTTATGTTTTGCTTGTGGGCGAAACGAGCATTATCCCCACGTGGAAAATTCCTATGCCCGACGGCCCGATTCATCACAGCGATCAACCCTACTCTGATACTTCTGGGAATGACGACCGGCCCGAGCTCGCCGTGGGGCGAATCATCGGGAACGATGCGGCGAGACTGTCCAAAGTGATCAGAACAAGCATCGGCATTCACGAGGGGCTGCCTGGGTATGGATTTGATCGCTCGGATGCCCTCGTTGTGAGTGGGGGAGGAGAAGGTACTTATCTGTGGGCAGATGGAGCTAATCAAGTTGCTGGCATACTCGACGATCAGTTTAGCGTGGACAAGCTTCTCTGCACGGATCACTTTGCGATATCTTCTTTCAACGCTGTTTTCTCCCAAGATGACGGCTTTGCAGTTGGGGATGTGATAGGAGATGCTAAAAGCGAAGTCGTCATAGGAGATGCAAACACAAGTCGAATTTACGTTTACGATGCGAATGGAACCAAGCTCCAGGACTTTGATTGCGGTTATGGCACCAAGCACTTTGAAGCGGGAGACAAGCTGGCTTTGGGCAGCAAATCCATCGTGATGGCCGATGCCAGCACCGACCGCATTCTTTATTATAACGCATACGGTATTTCGCAGAGTAGTTTTAGCCTGGATTTTGAGGCAGGCGATGGCCTGGCAGTCGGAGATGTGGCAGGAGACAATTACAAAGATATCGTCGTAGCGGATGCAAGCGCCGACAAAATTTACGTTTACAGCGTCAACGGCGTCAAGCTCGCCGAATTCTCCGCCACATACGCAACGCACTATGGCTTTGGCGTTGGCAATGTGCTTGGCTACATCAAAGATCAGATCCTCATTGCTAACGACGAATCGGGCATGATTGACGTTTACGATAGCGCAGGAACCAAACGGGATTCTTTCGACGGTGATTTCACTGAAAATGACGGTCTGGCTGTTAACGATGTTTGGGGAGATGACAAAGCAGAAATCCTCGTCGCCGGTGATGTGACAGGAAGGGTTGACATCTTTTCGTATGCTATGCCAGAGTTCGCGCTAGCCTATTTTTACAAGGCTGGTTTTACGGTGAACGATGGTTTTGCTGTTGGCGATGTGGTTGGAGACGGCAAGGGGGAGATTCTTATTGCGGACGACGTCGCCGGTACAATCAACTTGAGCTCACCTAGGTGTGGTGAGCGGCTACCAGATCTCTTTAAAAGCAAAGCTCAAAACAAGGATGTGATCTTTTTTGAAGACCACGGCACTCCTTATAGTTGGGAGGATGTTATCAATACATGGGACTCGAAGCATTTCCCAATTAGCTTTGACAACAGCAATCCTTTTCTCTTTGCCTCAGCTTGCGCAACGGCCAATTACGAGCCCGCAGATTACGACGGTGTTACGGATGCTTTCTTCGATAGTGGCGCCGCAGCCTATATTGGCTCGACGGTGGTATATGCGGGTGGCAAGGACGCTCAGGAAATGTTTTTCCAGAAATGGGTCAACACGCCTAAATCCATCGGTAGAGCTTTTATTGAGACAGAGAAACAAGTTGTAGAAAAACTGGGGGATATTGCTTGGGTGAGAGAGTTTAACCTGTATGGAGATCCAAAACTTGGCATGCTGCCATCTGCTTCGTTCTCAAGCAACCAGAATTCCAGCGCAAAAGCTCCTTCATCGCTCGACGTGGTCGTCCCGGACTATGTGGTTACCACCCAAGATGGGCAAGATTACGTCAACATCGCGGGCGGCATGGGGTTGATGATCGAGGGCAAACCGCAGGTCCCCTTTTACTCTGTCCAACTGGATTATCCAAAGGGAAACGAGGTCCAGGATGTCTCGCTAATTGCAAGGTCCGGTCTGATTATGACGACGGGGCTAAAGATACCTAACGTGAGGCTCATCGTAAAAAACCAACCCGAGCAAGAACAACGGTCAGCCGTGGAAACAGGCTGGTATCCTGAAATGGAATATGACTGGCGCGCCCTCAAGAATTCGGATGGCACGACCACCCTGACCATTCTCATGTATCCCTTTTACTACAACGCCCAGACGACCGACGTCAGGTTCTACAAAAATTACTCTTTTGCCGTTCACTATGTCACCTCAACCGTGATCATCACCGGCACGGGGACAGACAAGTATGCCTATCAACCCGGTGAACCAGTCAAGATAGACCTGGCTATTGACAACTCGGGTGCGGCGCGCGACGTCGTGGTCAGCACTGTGATCAGACAGTACGGCTCAGGGGATACAGTGGATGGGCTGCCTCTCGCGATGCTCACCGGTTTGAATGGGCAGGCGTCTTTTGTTCCTCAATGGAATAGCAGTGGCTTTGAGCCTGGACAGTACCTCACTGAGGTAACTCTGAAAGACGCCAGCAGCTATATATTGGACCGGCGTATTGAGATGTTCAGGCTGGGGTCGGTTTCAGGTCAGGTCACAAGTATCAGCGCCGTGCCAGATCGCTTTAACGTCGGCGATCAGGTCAGCCTGTCTCTGATTTTCAGTAACACGGGTACCACCCATCTCACCGGGACTGCTGTGATCCGGGTCCAAAGCGGGTCTGGCGCAGTTGTTCAAAAGTTCAAACATATTATCGCCAATTTATCGCCTGGCAGCGCAACGACTGTGAACGACACGTGGAATACCACTGGCGCGTCCATCGGCGCGTACACCGTACTCGGCTACGTAGCGTATGATAGCATGGTGACCGAGCCGCAAGTGCTCACGTTGCGCGCCGGGAGCTGCGTCTACCTGCCGCTCGTCCTGCAGAGTTCACCCTGAGAATCCAAATCGCCTTTGGCGCTATGCCACAGGCAAGAAACTGGTCAACTCGACTTTTGCAGCTATTTTGTGATACAATTTAAAAGCGGCAACCGGCCAAGGTACGGCCGCAGCAGTGCGAGGAAGCGAGACAAGGAGAGGATGCGATGACACCTGAGGAAATGAGAGAGGCTTTGTTAAAGATGAACGATGATACGTGGCATAGGAGGAACCTGGACGCAGCCTACGAGATTTATGCAGATGACATTGTCTTTCAGCGCGTCCCATTCCCGCCGGTGATTGGCAAAGCAGCTAACAGGAAAGCGGACGAAGGGATGCTGGCTGCGTTTACAGAGATTCAATCTACTATCAACGAGATCATCATTGATGGCGACACGATAGCTTTCCGGTGGACGTGGGAGGCAGTTCACACCGGCGCCGTGTCGCTGGTTCCCGCGACGGGCGAGCACGTCAGCATGAGTGGATATAGTATTTGCCAGTTCAAGGACGGCAAAATCGTAAAGCAATTGGAATACTAGCGGCATGCTGAACCTGCGGCATGCAACTCGGCGCGATGCCAGCTTGGATAGTGCAGAGTTGTGACCGCCGCAGCGCAGAGAGGAGACAGGACTGGCCGGTTGCCGCTTTCTCCTCTCTGGCCAGGGATGTGCCACGGGCGAGTTGGTGGACGGGCATAGGGATGCCCGTCCTGCTATTTCCGATAGAATGATTGTGCCGGCGAAGGTTGTTAATGGCTCACGGATAACACGGGTTGACACAGATTTTGACTAAAAATTAAGAGAATCCGGTGCACCCGTGTGCATCCGTGAGCAACATTAAACATGTCAGGTCAATCAGCAGTCCAGAGTGTGCGCCACCCGCTGGCGGTGGTTACTGGCCAAACTTTTCTTTCAAGATATTCCCAAGTGTAGGCTGGCCGATTTCTTGCAGCTCGTAGCGCACGCGCTGCGCCGGGCGATTGATGGTGAGCACGCGGCGCAGGTCAATCGGCGTGGCGGCGATGACCAGATCGCACGGCACGTCGTTGATGGTAGCTTCCAGGTCCTTGATTTGCTGCTCGCCATAGCCCATGGCCGGCAGCAGCGTGCCGGTCTTGGGGTATTTCTTGAACGTTTCGGCGATGGTGCCCATCGCGTATGGGCGTGGATCGATCAGCTCCGCAGCGCCAAAGCGGCGCGCCGCCACCACGCCGGCGCCATACGTCATCTCGCCGTGAGTGAGGGTGGGGCCATCTTCAATCACCAGCACGCTCTTGCCCTTGATGGCGCCCGGATCGTCCACAAAGATGGGGCTGGCGGCTTCGACGATGGTGGCCTTGGGATTCACGGCCATGATGCTTTCTCGCACGGCGGCGACGTGGGCCAGATCGGCCGTGTCAATCTTGTTGATCACGATCACGTCTGCGATGCGCAGGTTAACCTCGCCGGGGTGATAGGTCACCTCGTGCCCGGCGCGGTGCGGGTCGGCCACCGTGATGTACAGGTCGGCTTGATAGAAGGATGGATCGTTGTTGCCGCCGTCCCACACGATGACGTCGGCTTCTTGCTCGGCCTGGCGCAAGATGGCTTCGTAATCCACGCCGGCGTAAATCACGGCGCCCAGGTCAATGTGCGGCTCGTACTCTTCGCGCTCTTCGATGGTGCACTCGTGCCTGTCCAGGTCGCCATAGTCGGCAAAGCGCTGCACTTTTTGCTTGACCAGGTCGCCGTAGGGCATGGGGTGGCGAATCGAGACGACTTTTTTGCCCATCGAGCGCAGCGCCTTGACCACGGCTCGCGTCGTCTGGCTCTTGCCGGAGCCAGTGCGCACGGCGCAGACCGCCACGAGCGGCTTGGAGGATTTGAGCATGGTGGACTTGGGCCCCATCAGGCGAAAATCTGCCCCGGCAGCCAACACCGTGCTGGCCTTGTGCATCACGTATTCGTGTGATACGTCGCTGTACGCAAACACTACCTGATCAATATCGTGCTCGCGAATTAACTTGACCAGGTCTTGTTCCGGGAAGATGGGGATGCCCTTGGGATAGAGCCGACCGGCCAGCGCCGCAGGGTAGAGGCGGCCTTCGATGTTGGGAATTTGCGTGGCCGTGAATGCCACGACCTCGTATTGCTCGTTCTCGCGGAAATAGACGTTAAAGTTGTGAAAATCGCGCCCGGCGGCGCCCATAATCAATACACGTGTCTTGGACATTTTATTTCTCCTTGAATAGTTTATATTGCGTGTTACGTGCTACGTATGGCGTATTTTGAAGCAGTATCTTCTTCAAGGATCGCAAATATCCGACCAGTAGCAAATATCGAGATAGGTGAGACGGTTGTTCATGCCAGCGCCGCCAATACGATACTGATAAAATATAAAACAATCAGAGGCGTCATGACCAGCGCCATGTTGAACGGGTCCACGGTGGGCGTGATCATGGCGGCAATGACGGCGATCAGGACGATGGCGTAACGCCAGGCGTGGGCCAGTTGCCGCGCGTTGACCATGCGCAGTTTGGCCAGGAAAAAGATAATGAGCGGCGTTTCAAAACTCACGCCGATCCAGAACAAGAGCGAAGTGACAAATGGAACGTATAGATTGGAGGTCCACTCGGTCTGGAAAATGTCTGGCGCAAAGCCAGATAAAAAGTCAATCGCGGCCGGGATCATCACAAACCACGCAAAGGCGATGCCAGTCAAGAACAGCGCGCAGGCCGCCGGTATCATCACGTACGCGTAACGCTTCTCGCGCGCTAAAAGCCCCGGCGCAATGAATCCCCATAATTCCCATAGTATATACGGCATGGCGATGACGGCGCCAGCGGTGAGCGCCACGCGCAGGTAAATCGAAACGCTTTCGGTCGGGCCGATGACTTTAAGCGGGTGGCCGTAGGGCACGACGAGCAATTTGAGCAACCGCTCGGTGAAAAGCAAGCTGATCCCGCCGGTGATAACCAGCGCCATAAAGATACGCACCAGCCGTTTGCGGATCTCGTTCAGGTGATCGAGGATTGACATGCGAGCTTCGGTCATAGGGTTTCAGAGTGTGCTGGTGTATTAGCCTCGACGGGCTGGCTGCTGATTGCCGGTTCGGTCAACGCTTGCTCGACGTGGCCTAGTTCTTGCGCGGCAGCGGCCACGTCTGCTTGCAAGTGCTCAGACAGGTCGCTCGATAGGTCACGCAGTTCTGCCTGGGCTGTCTGCAATTCTTGCGCGGTATCGGCCAACTCGGCCTTCAACTGGCCGGTGAACTCGTTGGAAAGAGCGCTCAGTTGGCGCACCCATCTCCCCAGTGTGCGCCCCACGGTGGGCAGGCGTTCTGGCCCAAGCACGACAAAGGCAATTAGAAAGATCAGGATGAGTTCGGCCGGTCCAATGCCCAAGATTTCCACGTCGGCAGCCCTTAGCGAACAGCGCGCAGAGAGACGGGTTCGTGTTCCACCAGCGCGCCCAGCACTCCATTGACAAATCGCGGCGAACTTTCGGAGCCAAACAGCTTGGAAAGTTCGACGGCTTCGTTGATGGCGACCTTGATGGGGGTGCATTTGCCCGGCCCGATTTCGTAGATGGCGATGCGCAGGATGTTGCGGTCAATCAGGGCCATTTGTTCCAGCGGCCACTCGGGCGCGTAGCGTCGAATCATTTCGTCGAGCATAGATAAATGCTCGATGACGCCGTTGACTAACGTTTGCGCAAAGGCTACGCCTTCCGGCGTAAGCGGGTCGTCGCCCAGGCGGTCGGTGAGGACCACGCCCGGCGGGTGTCCGGCGCTATCCACTTCGTACAAGGTTTGCAGGGCGATAACGCGCGCGTGGCGGCGAATTTTCATTCAGGTTTCACACTGACCCCGCAGGTTCACGCTTGCGTGGTGGGAGGATGACCATAATCATAATCTACGTCTTCAATGCGGACGTTGATGGCTTCGACATCCATGCCGACCATGTCTCGAATGGCGCGCGCGACTTGCGACTGGATAGCGCGGGCCACGTCGCGCAGGTTCGTGTCGGCGGCGACGGCGATGCACAACTCCACGCGAACGCGGTCTTGCTCGACGGCGATTTGCACGCCTTCGGACGAAGTGCGGCGCAGCCAGTCTCTCATCCCGCTCGGAACCATGCGCGTCACGCCGGGCACGGCGAGCGTCGTCAGGCGGGCAATGGTGACCAGCACCTCCGGGTCAATCGTCACGCGGCCATGAGATTCGTACATTGACCACACTCCTATTGCATCACCATGCCGCCGTCTACCGAGAGCACCTGGCCGGTGATGAACGCGGCGTCGTCCGAGACCAGAAAAGCCACTGCGCGCGCAATGTCTTGGGGCGTGCCGTGCCGCCCCAGGGGCGTGGCCTTGATGGCGGCGTCTTTGAGCTCCTGCGGCAAGACGTCGGTCAACACGGTGGCGACAAAGCCCGGCGCGACGGCATTGACTGTAATGTTGCGTGATCCCAATTCCTTGGCCAGCGTCTTGGTCAGGCCAATCAGGCCGGCCTTGGAAGACGAATAGTTGACTTGCCCGGCGTTGCCGGCCAGCCCCACCACCGACGTGATGTTGACGATGCGCCCGTAGCGCTGCTTCATCATCGCCCGCGCCGCCGCCTTGCAGCAATTAAACGCGCCCTTCAGGTTGACGTTGAGCACGGCGTCCCAGTCTTCGTCGCTGATGCGCATCAACAAGTTATCGCGCGTGATGCCCGCGTTATTGACCAGGATGTCTGCCCGCCCAAATTGTTCGAGGCACCGCTCGATAAATTCTTTGGCGCTCCGGCTATCGGCCACGTTGACCCGATAACCGCTGACGCGCCGGCCCGTGGCGGCGGCCACCTCGGCCGCGGCGGCCTGCGCCTGCTCTTCCAACACGTCGCCAATGGCCACGTCCGCGCCGCGCTCCGCTAACAGCTCGACAATGGCTCGCCCGATGCCGCGCGCGCCGCCCGTTACGATGGCGATTTTACCTTCGAGTTGCACTGTTCCCCTCGCTTTCTGTTTTTTACAGCCCCGGTATCGTGCGCCGCAGCGCCGTATAGTTTTCCATCGCGCGCCCCGTGCCTAACGCCACACACGCCATTGGCGCGTCGGCTACGTAAGCCGGGACGCCTGTTTCTTTGGTGAGCAGTTGGTCGAGCTTGCGCAGCAGCGCCCCGCCTCCCGCGATCGCCATGCCGCGGTCAATAATATCGGAAGCCAGTTCGGGCGGCGTCTTTTCCAGCACCGATTTGACCACGCCGACGACGGCGGCGAGCGACTCGGTCAGCGCTTCGGTCACTTCGTCCGAACTGATGGTGATGGTGCGCGGCAGGCCCGTCACCTGGTCGCGCCCCTGCACTTCCATCGTCAGCGGCTCGTCCAGCGGCATGGCGGACCCGATGCGGATTTTGATCTCTTCGGCGGTCAGTTCGCCGATGGCCATGTTGTACTTGCGCCGCACGTAAGCGATGATGGCTTCGTCAAAGCGCACGCCGCCCACGCGCACCGAGCTGGCGACGACAATGTTGTTCATGGCCACCACGGCCGCTTCGGTGGTGCCGCCGCCCATGTCCACGATCATGTTGCCGGTGGGTGTGCCGGTGGGCAGCCCTGCCCCAATGGCGGCGGCGACCGGTTCCCACAGCAGGTGCGCCGAACGCGCGCCGGCGGCGATGGCGGCCTCGTGTACGGCGCGCCGCTCGACGCCCGTCACCCCGTAGGGCACGCTGATCATCACGCGCGGCTTGAACAAGCGAAAGCTGCCGCTGGCCTTGTCAATAAAATAGCGCAGCATGGCCTCGGTGACGACGTAATCGGCGATCACGCCGCCGCGCAGGGGGCGCAAGACTTCGATCACGTCCGGCGTCCGGCCATACATGGCCTTGGCTTCTTCGCCCACTGCCACGATTTTGCTTTCTGCGGTAGACAAGGCCACCACCGAGGATTCTTGCAACACAATGCCTCGGCCGCTGACGTATACCAGGATGTTTACTGTTCCAAGGTCAATGCCTAATAATTTTTCGAACAATGTCTTCTTCCTCGCTGCTGGTTGCCAGTCACTTGCTACTGGATGTAGACGCGGTCATTCGCGCGGCGCGCCTCGATAGCCTTCGCGCTTGCGGCGCGCCACTTTGAGGCGCGTCATCGAGCGGCGCAAGGCCATTTGGGCGCGTTCCTGTTCTTCTTTGCCTTCGTAACGCTGCTGCGCCAGCTTTTCGGCGCGCTGGCGGGCTTCTTCGGCGCGCGCCAGGTCAATGTCTTCGGCGCGCTCGGCCACATCCGCCAACACCGTCACGCGATCCGGCAGCACTTCCATAAAGCCGCCGTGGATGGCGAACACGTCTTCCGTTCCATCGGCGCGGCGCACCTGCATCACGCCTTCGTCCAGCGCCGTGATGAGCGGCGCGTGGTGCGGCAAGATGCCCAGTTGCCCCTCGACGCCGGGCGCCAGGACGATTTGCACGTCGTCGGCGGCGTATATTTGCCTTTCTTGTGTGACGATTTCACAACGCAAGGTGCTCATGGCCAACTTGCCTCACACGCCGGCCTGGCGCGCCGCCTCGACAGCGTCTTCGATCGGGCCGCACATGTAAAAGAATCCTTCCGGGATGTGATCCATCTTGCCGTCCAGGATCATCTTGAAGCCGCGGATGGTTTCTGAAACTGGCACATACTTGCCGCTCCGCCCGGTGAACACCTCGGCCACAAAGAATGGCTGCGAAAAGAAGCGTTCGATTTTGCGCGCGCGCGCCACCAGCAACTTGTCTTCTTCCGACAGTTCTTCGATGCCCAGGATGGCGATAATGTCTTGCAGGTCTTTGTAGCGTTGGAGCACGCGCTGCGCTTCGCGCGCCGTGGAGTAATGCTCGGCCCCCACGACGTGAGGGTCCAGAATGCGGCTGGTCGAAGTCAGCGGGTCCACCGCCGGGTAGATGCCCTTTTCGACGATGGAGCGTTCCAAGGCGATGGTCGCGTCCAGGTGAGTAAAGGTCGCCACAGGCGCGGGATCCGAATAATCGTCGGCGGGCACGTACACGGCCTGCATTGAAGTGATGCTGCCGCGCTTGGTGGACGTGATGCGTTCTTGCAACTCGCCCATCTCGGTGCCCAGCGTGGGCTGGTAGCCTACCGCCGAGGGCATGCGCCCCAAGAGCGCGGACACTTCCGAGCCGGACATGACAAAGCGGAAAATATTGTCAATGAACAGCAGCACGTCGCGCCCCTCGTCGCGAAAATACTCGGACATGGTCAGCCCGGTCAGGCCAACGCGCAGGCGCACGCCGGGCGGCTCGTTCATCTGGCCAAAGACCATCACAGTGCTGTCCATCACGCCCGCTTCGATCATTTCCTGGTACAGGCCCGTGCCCTCGCGCGTGCGCTCGCCCACGCCCGCAAACACGCTATAGCCCTGGTGCACGGTGGCAATCGAGCGGATCAACTCGGTGATGATGACGGTCTTGCCCACGCCAGCGCCGCCAAAGATGCCGGTCTTGCCGCCTTTGGTGAACGGCGCGATCAGGTCAATGACCTTGATGCCGGTTTCCAGCATCTCGGTGTGGGTGGATTGCTCCTCAAAGAGTGGGGCAGGGCGGTGAATGGGATAATAGGTTGTAGCGTTTGCCGGGCCTTTACCGTCTACGGGCGCGCCCAGCACGTTAAAGATGCGTCCCAATGTTTCTGGCCCCACCGGCACCTTGATCGGCGCGCCGGTAGCGGTGACGGGCGTTCCGCGCGCCAGCCCGTCGGTGCTATCCATGGCCACACAGCGCACCCAGTTATCCCCCAGGTGCTGCTGGACTTCGAGCACCAGCTTGTTGGCGTCGCGCTGAATCTCGACGGCGTCGTAAATTTCCGGCAGCGCCTCGGGCGGAAATTCCACGTCTACCACGGCGCCTTTGACTTGCACGACTTTACCTGTGGATGTTCTTGCCATAAAGTTTCACTTTCTACTTTTTACTTGTTACCTTTTACTGGCTATCGCTTCCGCCCCGCCCGCAATGTCCAGCAGTTCGCTGGTGATGCCTTGTTGGCGGGCTTTGTTATACCCGATTGTCAAATCGTCTGTCAGCGTTGCCGCATTGTCGGTCGCATTCCGCATGGCCATCATGCGCGCCGCGTGTTCGCTGGCCAGCGATTCGAGCACGGCCTGGTAGACCTGGAGCTCCGTGAAACGCGGCATGATTTGGTCCAGGATGGCTTGCGGCGACGGTTCGTAGATGTACTCGGCCACTCTGAGGCGCTCCGGCCGGGCGTCTTGGATGTGTTCGTGCGCGGCCTGCTCCTCCGCCTCGGTTGGACGCAGGGGCAACAGGCGCCTGACGATGGGCGTCTGGTGCAGCATATTGACGAAATCGGTATAGGCCAGGTATACCTCGTCCAGGTCGCCTTCTTGATAGCGGTTGATGGCCGTGAGCGCGATGGGCGTCACGTCCAGTATGCCCGGCGCGGCGGGCAGGTTTGAAAATTCGGCCACGATGTTATAGTGCCGCCGCCACATCAGCTCGCGCCCCTTGCGCCCGACGGTGATGAACTTGACCGGCTTGTTCAACTGGTTGGCGAAAAAGGCGGTGGTGCGCACAATGTTATAGTTGAATGCGCCGCACAGGCCGCGGTCGCTGGTGACGAGCACGACGCCCACCGTCTTGATTTCCGGCCTGACTTCCAACAGGGGATGCAAATTGCCGCACGCCATGGATTGGCTGGCCAGGTGAACGAGCACCTCCCACGCCAGACGGGCGTAGGGGCGAGTGGCCAGCACCTGCTCTTGCGCCCGGCGCACCTTGGAAGCCGAGACGGCCTCCAACGCGCGGGTGATCTGCGATATGTTTTTGACGCTCTTGATGCGTCGCCTGATTTCGCGGGCTGTGGGCATCTTGTTACTCGTTGCTTGTTACTTGTTGCTAGTTACTCGTTGCCAGCAACCAGCAACGAGCAATTAGCTAAATGTCTTGTTGAATTCCTCTAGCGCGGCGCGCAGGGACTGTTCGTTTTCGTCGCCCAGTTTCTTGTCGCGCGCCACGGCCTGCCCAATGTGCGGATAGTTTGTATCTAAAAAGTGATGCATTTGGGCTTCCCATTCGCGCATGCGGTGGATGGGGATGGCGTCGGCGTAGCCTTGCGTGCCGGCAAAAATTGCAATGACCTGATGTTCCAGCGATACAGGCGCGTATTGGGGCTGCTTGAGAATCTCTTGCAAGCGCCGCCCGCGTTCTAGTTGCGCCAGCGTAGCCTTGTCCAGGTCCGAGCCGAATTGAGCAAAGGCGGCCAACTCGCGGAACTGGGCCATTTCCAGCTTGAGCTTGCCAGCCACTTGCCGCATGGCCTTGGTTTGCGCCGCGCCGCCCACGCGCGACACGCTGATGCCGACGTTGATGGCCGGCCGGATGCCGGCGTTGAACAAATCGCTTTCCAGGTAAATCTGGCCGTCGGTGATCGAGATGACGTTGGTGGGAATATAGGCCGATACGTCGCCCAGCAGCGTTTCGATGATGGGCAACGCCGTCAACGACCCGCCGGAGCCGGGTTTTTGCGCCACCTGATAGTTGGCTGCGTTGGGCATGGTTTTGAGCGAGCTTTCGGCTTCGTGTTTGCCCAGAACGCCGGAATACACTTTGCCGTCCACCCCCTCGGATACCTCTGCGCTGGCATCCTTGGGAACGAGGATGTATTGCGGCGCCAGGCGCGCCGCGCGCTCCAGCAGGCGGCTGTGCAGGTAAAACACGTCGCCGGGATAGGCCTCGCGCCCAGGCGGGCGGCGCAGGAGCAGCGATACCTGGCGATACGCCCAGGCGTGCTTGGAGAGGTCGTCGTAAATCACCAACGCATCGTTGATCGTTTGCCCCCCGACCATCACGCCGTTTTCCATCACTTGTTCGCCGATGGCGCAGCCGGCGTAAGGCGCCAGGTACTGCAGCGTGGCCGGCTCTGAGGCCGACGCCACCACGACTGTCGTATACTCCATGGCGCCGTACTCTTCCAACGTGGCGACCACGCGTGCCACCTGGGCTTTCTTTTGGCCGATGGCAACGTAAATGCAATACAACCCTTTGCCTTTTTGGTTGATGATGGTGTCGATGGTGAGGGCCGTCTTGCCCGTCTGCCGGTCGCCGATGATGAGCTCGCGCTGGCCGCGCCCGATGGGGAACATGGAATCAATGGACTTGATGCCCGTCTGCACCGGCGTATCTACGTTTTGGCGCGCCACCACGCCCGGCGCGATGCGCTCGACGTTGCGATATTTGTTGGTGACGATTGGCCCTTTGCCGTCAATCGGCTGCCCCAGCACGTTCACCACGCGCCCCACCAGCGCGTCGCCCACCGGCACCGAAACGATGCGCCCGGTAGCGCGCACCGATTGGCCTTCTTCGATGTCGGTGTATTCGCCCATGATGATCACGCCCACCTGCTCTTTTTCCAGGTTGAAGGCTATGCCCAGGGTGCCGTTTTCAAACTGCACCATCTCGTTGGCGCGCACCGCCGACAGTCCCGACACGCGGGCAATGCCGTCGCCGACCTCGATCACGCGCCCGACGTCGGCCACCGTGATACGGGGTGCAAACGTTTCGACTTGCTTTTGGAGAGATGCCGCCATGTCTTGGATCAAATCAGTTGTTGTAGTGACCATCCATCCTCCCGTGAAGCGGTTGCTCAGTTACTCAGTTGCCCGGTTGCCGATTGACTGGTTGACTGATAACCGATTGACTGACTATTTGACCAGGTTTGCAACGGTATCTGCATCCAATTTGCCAATAACCGCCAAGAGCAGTTGAACTGCCCAATCATAATCGGCGCGGTGAATGATAGAGCCGTGGCTGTGAATGTGGCGCGCCGGCACGCTGAGCACCACCGTCGGCACGCCGGTCTTGTGCAGGTGAATCGCCGCGCCGTCTGTCGCGCCGCCTTCCATAGTGGAAAATTGCAGCGGGATGTTCAGTGCGCGCGCCGTGTCAATGACCAAATCGCGCAGCTTGAGGTTGGGGATCATGCGCGCGTCGTAAAACATTACCGCCGGCCCGCCGCCTAGCTTGATTGCGCACTCTTCCGGCTTGATGCCGGGAATGTCGCCGGCAATATCCGATTCCAGGATGATGGCGACGTCGGGGTTCACCGCCTCAACGCTGGTGGTAGCGCCGCGCAGGCCGACTTCTTCCATCACCGTCGTCACACCGTAGAGGGTATTAGGGTGGGGCGCTTGAGCAAAGTGCTTTGCGGCCTCAATCACCAGCGCGCAGCCAATGCGGTTATCAAAGGCTTTGGCCAGGTAGGTCTTGCCGCCAGCCAGGGGGGTAAAGCGGCTATCGGGCACGACGGCGTCGCCCACGCGCACGCCGGCCGCTTCGACCTCTTTTTGCGACGTGGCGCCTATGTCAATGTACATTTCTTTCTTTTCGACCATCTTTTTGCGTTCTTCAGCCGTGAGCATGTGCGGCGGCTTGGCGCCAATCACGCCGACCACGTCGCCGGACGACGTTTTCACAATCACACGCTGGCCCAGCAGCACGTGATCCCACCAGCCGCCCAACGGCACGAATTTCAGAAAACCTTCTTGGGTGATGTGGCGCACCATAAAGCCAATTTCGTCCATGTGGCCGGCCAGCATCACGCGCGGCCCGCCATCGCCCACCTTGCAGATGACGCTGCCGATTTTATCTTGAGTGACTTGGCCCAGCGGCTCGAGATAGCCACGTATGACGGCGCGCACCTCGGCTTCATAGCCCGGCACGCCGTGCGCATCGGTCAAAGCTTGCAATAATTGTTCAGTCGAATCCATCAGTTACCCCCTATGTTTTTAATTGGAAAGTACAATAATACACGATGAACGCCATTTTGTCGAATTTAAGCGCCGGTTTTTAACCGCATGTCTTTGCTATGCAGCTTCCTTTTCATGCTCCAAATTACTAATGACTTGAATGTATTTTGCTCTCTTGCTGCCAGCGCTTACAGACATGCAAATCGCCAGGGCTTCTGCAATTTCCTCTTGGGTTGCGCCAGCCCTGACAGCTTCTTTGTAATGAGAATTAATGCATGGTACGCAGTCCGCCATTACGGAACACGACAATGCAATTAATTCCTTTGTCTTTTTATCCAGCACATTGGCTGCATATACCTTGTCCGCAAACTTGTTATAAAGCTCGTTTACGTCTTTTAGCAGAAACATGGTTTTTGTCTCCCAAGATAATCGTTCCTGTATCGGGCGCAATGTGGCGGCGGCAATCAGCCTTTCACCAATCAATAAGCAGACGGAATCTCAGGCATACGCAACACCCGTGCCTGCACAGATTCCAGGATCGAATCCCGAATAAAATGACTGGCCTCCAAGATTTCAATGCCAATCATTTCTCCTTGGGCGTTCAACTCAACCGTGATGTTCGGACCGAGCTCTACACTCCTGCCTCTGGTTCATCCGAAAGGGCTAGGTGCAAAACATCTTCTTTTTCAAAATATAGCATGCGGGTCTTACTCATAGATAAACTTCCCTGTCCGAAGGTGGAAGTTGAAGGGTGTTCTCTATACTTGTCTCGCTGATTGTGCGTGAAGGCAGCCTAACGTCGCGGTTCACCCGCCGCCGAGGGTGCGATGAATAAATGGTGCGGTCACCACAAACGGCGATGACAACGCGAAAGTGGCTCTTGAATACAGTCCCTATGGGCAGTCGGGCGCAACTGCCGATTATGTCTCTTCTAGTCAATATCCTTGGCCTCGAGCTGCTTCAAAAGAGTATCAATCTGCGCTGCGAGTTCGATCTTCTGAAAAGACAGTTTCCTCTCTTCATCAAAGTTGGCGTAAACGTCCATAATGTCGTCACCAAAATGGAAAGTGATCCTTGGTTGATCTGCTCTCAATCCATGCCGTCGTGATCTTGAGACAATAAATGAATACACAGATTGTCCGGCCCGGAGTGTTCTGTCATGTCCCTTCTTGCGCATTTGGGCTATCATTTCAAGAACTTGAGAACCGAATGAGACATTGACCGTCTCACTGTAAAACCGTTCAATGGAATCCCAGCTCAGAAGGAATTCGCCCTCTATCCCTCGCCCTTCCTCGTAGTATTGGGCAAGTTGTCCAATGTCAATCCACGGGAATTCCTTTTCCAAATCTGAGGGCATAGCGTAGTCACAAAGCCATCGTTTCAGAACCAATGCTAGTTGTTCAAGTTGCCTAGTTGCTAACCGACAGCGCATGCGTGACATTTTACCGACAGCGCATGCATGACA
>CAZYXV010000052.1:0-21890 GCA_964651475.1 uncultured Anaerolineae bacterium
TCTGGCCTTGAACAGAGCGCCAAGGCGATATGGATTCTCAGAATGACAGGCTGAGTAGACACAGGTATTGGTTCTAAAAGAGGCTCGAATGGCAAACCGCCTGATTGTATTCTTGACCATTGCCGCTCTGGCCCTGGCTCTCAATGGCTGCACAGATTATGACTTTGATGAGCCAGACACTCCCTCCAACCGAAAAGGGTTCGAGCGGCATTTCGGTTTTGCTGTTCCAGCATCCGTGTCTGATCTGTACTACTTTGCAGATGAACTGGGGGCCGACGTCAAGTATCAGATGGGATTCAAGACAGATCAAGAGACAATTGACAGAATCGCCTCCGCGCTGAGCCTTGTACAAAAAGAACCCGAATCCCATGTCCGGCTGGCCCGCGAGTTTGACTGGTGGGATCAGGATGTTACGGAGACCCTGACGCCGTATTGGAAAAGCAACCAAGACGACGACTATTATTGGTATCTTTGGTTCAATCCCATCCAGCAGAGAGCGTACTATATCGAGTTCAGCCTATAGAACAAGCCAAGTCGGCGCAAGTTCCCAGGAGCTTGTCGGAGAGGTGCTCCCCGCCCCGTCTTCGGGGCGGGCGACCCTCGAGGACGAGGGTCGGAGCGGAGCTTCTCCGACAGCCTGCTAGAAGCGCAGAAATTTTCCCGTGTGTGATGCTTCCACGCGCGCGATTTGCTCTGGTGTGCCCTCAGCCACCACCCGCCCGCCGGCGTCGCCTCCCTCCGGTCCCAGATCAATGACCCAATCGGCGGCCCTGATCACGTCCAGATTGTGCTCAATCACCACCACCGAGTTGCCGGCGTCCACCAGGCGTTGAAGCAAAATCAACAAGTGCGCCGTGTCGGCGGGATGCAAGCCGGTGGTTGGCTCGTCGAGCAGGTAGAGCGTGCGCCCTGTGGCGCGGCGGCCCAGTTCTTTGGCCAGCTTGACGCGCTGGGCTTCGCCGCCGGAAAGCGTGGTGGCTGGCTGCCCCAATTGCAAATAGCCCAGGCCCACCTCCACCATCAGCGACAACCTGGCCGCCGCCGCGGGAACATCCTTGAACAGCGGCAACGCCTCCTCGATGGTCATGTCCAGCACGCTGGCGATATCGTGACCGTGGTACGTTGCGGCCAGCACCTCGCGCTTGAAGCGCCGCCCGTGGCAAGCCGGGCAGCGCACCTGCACATCGGGCATAAAGTGCATTTCTACCATCAGCGACCCGGCGCCTTCGCACCGCTCGCAGCGGCCGCCCGGCACGTTGAATGAAAAATGCCGGGCCGTCAGCCCGCGCTGGCGCGCCTCGGGCGTGGCCGCAAACGCTTCGCGGATGGGCGTGAACGCATCCGTGTACGTCGCCGCGTTCGAACGCGGCGTGCGCCCAATGGCGCTCTGATCTATCGTAATAATCTTGTCCAGGTATTCCCAGCCCACAATCGCATCGTGCTCGCCGGGCGCTTCGCTGGCGCCGTAAAAGCGTTGCCGGGCGGCGCGGTCGAGAATGTCAAACATCAACGAAGATTTGCCCGAGCCGGACACGCCGGTCACAGCCACAAATATTCCCAACGGAAGGCGGACGCTAATGTTTTTTAGATTGTGTTCGCGCGCGCCCTGGATAATCAAAGCTTTGCCATTGTCCGGCCTCCGCTGTTCCGGCGTCGGCACACGCGAGCGGCCCACCAGGTAAGCGCCCGTCGCCGACTCGGGACAGGCGGCTACCACATCGGGCGCGCCGGCCACCACCACGCGCCCGCCCTGCCGGCCCCCGCCGGGGCCAATATCTACCACATAGTCGGCGGCGCGCAGCATGTCCAGGTCGTGCTCGATGACCAGCACCGTGTTGCCCAGGTCGCGCAGTTGGCGCAATACCCGGATCAGCCGGCCCGTATCGCGCGGGTGCAGACCAATCGTCGGCTCGTCGAGGACGTACAAGACGCCGGTGAGGCCCGACCCCAAAAGCGCGGCCAGGCGCAATCGCTGCGCCTCGCCAGCCGCCAGCGTCGGCGAAGCGCGTTCCATCGTCAGATAGCCCACGCCCACGTCAAGCAGGCGGCGGATGCGCTCACGCAGATCTGACACAATCGGCTCGGCGACGAGCCACTCGTCGGAGGTGACAACTTGCGGCAAGCGGTTGACCCAGGCGGCCAGCTCGACCAGCGGCAGGCGTGATATGCCAACGATGGTTTGGCCGACGACCGTGACTGCGCGGCTTTCGGGCCGCAGCCGGGCGCCTTCGCAATCGGGGCAGAGCTGCCGGATCAAAAACGGGTCCAGCTTTTCGCGGTAGCGGGGGTCGTGAATGTGCTCGGCGTAGCGGCGCAACAGGTTGGTGGCCACGCCCTCAAAGTACCCGGCGCTGACGGTGGGCGGCGGCTTGACGCCTGGGTAATGCCGCCGGAATTTGGGGCTGCTCACGCCGTACAGCAACAGGTCACGCTGCACCTGCCCCAGTTCCTTGATAGGCGCGTTGGGATCGAACGGAAAGCCGTAATAGTCCCCGGCCGCTTGTAGAGTGACCGAACCTCGCTTGATGTAGTGAATATCCCAGCCATAAATCGCGCCGCCCACCACGCTGCGCTCCCAGTCAATCAAGCGATCCAGGTTCGCGTCGTCCACCATGCCCAGGCCGGTGCAGGTAGGGCACGCGCCGGCCGGCTTGTTGAACGAAAAGTTCGCCATGCCCATCTCTGGCACCATCGCGCCGCAGTGTGGACATGTATAACTTTCCCCATCGTCCGGCCCGCTTTCGACGAATTCGTCATCCCACACTTGTCCATTTGGCTCGTACGGCGGCGGCACATTTTCCCCGCAAGCCGGGCAGGGCCGGTGGCCGATGCGCGCGTACAGCACACGCAAGTACGTGAACACCTCGGTGGCGGTGCCCACAGTCGAGCGCGGGCTGCGATTGGTGAGGTGCTGGTCAACGCTGATCGAAGGAGACAGTCCCTCGATAGCGTCCACCTGCACCTTGCTGAGGGCATCCGTGACCAGCCCCAGCGATTCCATGTATTGGCGCTGGCCTTCTTTGTGCAGCGTGTCAAGCGCCAGGGTAGACTTGCCCGATCCAGACAGACCGGTGAAAACGACCAGCTTGTTTTTTGGGATGGTCACCGTAATGTTTTTGAGATTGTGCAGGCGCGCGCCCTTGATGGTGATTTGATTTTGCATTTGCACTCATCCTTTACGTATCTTGTCAATAATTCGAGGTAGGGGCAGGTCTTGCACCTGCCTCCAAGGGCGACCGCAAGGGTCCGCCCCTACTCCTCTATCAACTGTTGGCCGGTTTAGGCTCTCGACCCCACTCCGGCGTTTTACCTTCCAGGCTGGCCACAATATCCGCGACGAGCGACGCAACCTCGGCTAACTTAGCCGGGCTAATCCATTCAAGCGTATCCGTGCGAAGGTGAGTGAGATGTGCCGCGCCGGCGGTGCTAAAAGCGATGCAGGGAACGCCGCGCCAGGAAAAAGTGGAATGGTTGCTTTCGGGCCAGGGATCAACCCACACCACGCCGGGATAGTGGTGGGTCAATTCAGCAACGTGATCGTGAAAGGCTTGGGAGCAGGCAATCGTGGTGATGCTGTTTGCGCCCAGGTATTGCCCGATGCCGTCCATGTTGATTGCCGCCGCGATGTGTTCAAACCCGTCGCCGCACTGGCGCACGTACTCGTCGTCGCCTATCGGCAGGTACTCTTCATTGCTGAAAGCAATCCACTCCAGGCCAAAGGTGTACTGCTTCTGCCCGAGTAATTGCGCCAGGGTCAACAGCACGGCGACGCCGGCGGCGTTGTCGTTTGCGCCGGGTGTGTCTATTTTGGTGTCATAGTGAGCGCACATTACCACCCAAGCCGGGCTGCTACCGGCTTTTCGGGCGACGACGTTGCACGAATGCCCCGGCGCTTGCCGGCTGTTGATGCGCAGGTGCAAGGTTGGCTGGGATTGTTTCAACAAAGTCAGTCCAACCTCCGTGTTCACCGTCGCTGACGGGATGAGAAATTCGGCATCCTCGATCACGCGCACCAGCTCGCCCCCCGCCGCCTGAACCGTAATCAGTGCCGCTGGCCTCTTGGCCTCCAGCAAGCGTATGATTTGGTCGTCGCGCTCACTTTTGAGAAACCACGACTTGGCCGACAACGGCGCTTTGGTCAAATCGCCGTACAAGATGCCGATGCGGCCGTTCAATTCGGTAGCTTGCAACTCGGCCACTGTGCCGACTGCCACCGCCGGGACCGTCACATCGCACGGCTGAGAAAATGCGTTGGCCGCCGCCTCGAGCGTCTCCCCATTCAGTTCCAGCCGGGTGTCCACGTGTTCCCAGGCGGGGCAAGAAAATTCTTGCATTTCCACGTCCAGGCCCGCCGCCTGGAAAACGCCCTGAATATACGCGGCGGCCTGATGGTTGGCCGGCGAACCGCCTGGCCGGGGGCCAATGTCTACGGCAAGATGTTCGAGATGCTTTAAAAGATCAGTTTCCACAACAATCCTCCTTTATTATTATGGAGAAAACTGAAGGTTTTCTCCTAAGGATTTAGGCTTTCAGCCTAAATCCCATTATACTGATTATACAACCCTGGTGCGCAAGTGGAGGGTTTGTGAAGGTAGAATGGGAAAAAGGTGTCTAGCTCGAGGCGCTGGCGTATCGCCGCAGCCCCAGGCGAAACAGCGCCGACGCGCCGCTCAACAAAATAACGGCCAGCGCCACGCTGCCGGCCAGGGTAACGCCCGGCGCCTTGCCGGTCAGCGCTTGCGCGGGTATAGTCGTCATCACACCTACCGGCACTACCCAGGTCAAAACGAGCCGCAGCCAGCCGGGATACATTCCCACAGGGTAGCGCGCCATCTGGAAAACCCCGTCAAATATCCAGGTGAAAAAGAACCCCGGACTCCAAAAGACCAACGCCGTAAAGGCCAGCAGGATGGCGTACAGAATCGTCACGCCGGCGGACAGCGCAACGAGAAAAGCGGCCAGGTGAGCGGGCGCCAGCGAGCGCCCCATTTGCATCGTGGCGGCTGCCAGCACACTCACTCCCAGCGCCAAATCAACCAACGCCATCGGCTGCCAGTGTTGGAAACTGGCCAGAAATTGCACGTCTACCGGGCGCAGCAGGGTAAAATCAAATTGGCCGCTGTGGATGTCTCCTTCCAACCCGGCCAGCGTTTCCAGGCTTGGGCCGATAAACAATCCACGCAGCGCGCTGAGGGTCAGATAGACGCCCAGCAGCGCCAGCGTCGAGGGGAGGGTCCATCCTTGCACTGTTTCCACCTGGCTGAATAGCACCACCACTCCCAAAACACCCGTTCCCAGGTTCAACAACGAGTGCAATAACGCAATCCAAAAGTTGGCCCGATAAGCCATCTCATTTTGAGCAGACGCCGCGATAAAGCGCCGGATCAGCCCCAGATAGCGCGCGTTCATCATCAACCTCCCACGGCCGTGTACTGCCGCAATCCCGTGCGCCACATAGTTGCAGACAGGATCAATGCAAGCGCCAGCCAGCCGGCCTGGTATGCAAACCCCGTCCACAACTCGGCGCCGTTCAATTGCCCCATCAGTACCTCGACCGGAAAGCCAAGCATGTAGCGAAACGGGAGCACAATGGCCGCGCCGCGCAGCAAGCCGGGCAGCATGACAGTCGGCGCGACCTGCCCGCCCAGTATAAAGATCAGCGAATCTTGGAGCGCCAGCAGCGCGTTGGCGCGCGTGGCCCAAAAGGCCAGCAAGGCCAGCCAATACCCCCAAAAAAATCGGAGCGCCCACGCCAGAGCCAGCGCCAGGACGAACGCCAGCCCGTTTTGCAGGGTGACGTGCAGCTCGGGGCGCAAGATCAGCGCCAGCCCCGCCGATACAGGTATCACGAACATCATCAACACTACCTTGCTGCCGATTTCGTCGGCGAGCGTGTTGTAGAGGGCAGGCAGAGGGCGCAGCAATATAATGTTCAGGCTGCCGTCGCGGATGCGGTCGCCCACCGTCCAGTTGGTGCTCGAAAAGGTCAGTTGGTTGACCAGGATCAAGGCCAGGTAATAGGCCACAAACTCGCCCCGGCTAAAAGCGCCAATCGTCTTTTCGCCGGCGGCGGTTGACCAGACAAAGAGATAAATCAATGGCGGGATCATCCACCCAAATGCCAGGAGAAAGAAGAAGCTGCGCCACTGCATATACGATAGCCACGTGCTCTCGATCAGCGCCCAGGCGCCTCGCAAGATTGCCGCGGGGCCAGGAGCTTGTTCCGATACGTTTGGGAACACTTTACTCATCACATCCTCCTGACAAGGAACCCACCAGGGTTTTATCTTGATAGACCTGGTCAATCACTGCTTCGATGGGCGGGTCTTCAACGGCCAGGTCGGCCACGGGCAGCGTGTTCAGCAAATGGGCTGTGAGCGAGGGCGTTTCCGGGCGGCTCACGCGCAGCGTCAGGCGTCCGTTCTCTCGCTCGACAATGTCTACGTTCGAGGGCAAGGCCAGGTCGCATTCGCTGCCGGCGTGCCCATTGCCTAACGTCAGGCGAACGAGTTTGAACGGTGCCAGTTTTTGAGCCAGCCGGCTCAAGTCGCCGTCGTAGAGCAATTGGCCGTGATGGATGAGAATGACCCTGGAGCACAACGCCACCACGTCGGCCATATAATGGCTCGTAAGCATCACCGTCACGCCGCTGCGGCGGTTGTATTCGGCCAAAAAGCGCCGCAGGCGGCCCTGCATCGAAACATCCAGTCCCAGCGTGGGCTCGTCGAGAAACAGCACGTGTGGGCGATAGAGCAATCCGGCTGCCAGCTCGCACTTCATGCGCTCGCCCAGTGACAGGTTGCGCACCGGCCGGGTCAGCAGCTCGCCCATGTCCAGCAAGGCAACCAGCTCGTCCAGGTTTTGCCCGAACGCGGCCGGAGGCATGCCGTAAATTTCGCCCAACACGCGAAAGGTATCCATGGGTGGAATGTCCCACAACATCTGGCTCTTGTTCCCCATCACCATGCTGATGCGCCGCAAATAGTCGGGGCGGCGTTCCCACGGCGTAAATCCCAGAACGCGCGCCTCGCCGCCCGTTGGGTACAACAGGCCGGCCAGAATCTTGAGGGTGGTTGTTTTGCCGGCGCCGTTCGGACCGATAAAGCCGACCATTTCGCCGGCTCGAATGTCGAAACTGATGGCACGCATCGCCTCAACGTCGCGGTACGCCCGGCGCCCCAGGCTTTTGAGCGATGCGTATAGTCCTGCCTCTCGCTCGGGCACGCGATAGACTTTTGAAAGATTGCGGACGAGAATGTGTGGTTCGACCATTTATCCCCCAGCCTGACGGCTCATTTTTGTCTTCATGATACAACCCTGGTGTGTAAGTGGAGGGTTAACGCCAAGATAAACCTGCCTCCAAAACCGAGTTGGCCGATACTTTTATTTATGATACAATTAAAGCGCCTCCCAGAGTACCAGGCGAAAAAGAGGTAACGATGAAAGATTATCCAACCGGCAATCGCAAAAGTTCACCTCCGGCCACCATAGGCAATGTCTTGATTGTTGACGACAGTAACATTAACCTGCGTTTGTTGTCTCAATTATTGACCTCTCGCGGGCACCATGTCCAGATGGCGCAAAATGGCAACGAGGCGCTAAAAGTAGCACAGTCAAGTCCCACCGACTTGATCTTGCTCGATATCATGATGCCCGAAATGGATGGCTATCAGGTTTGCCAGCGCCTGAAAGCCGATGAACAGACCAACGCTATTCCCGTCATCTTTATCAGCGCCCTGGATGCAACGCAAGACAAGGTCAAGGCATTGAATATTGGGGGAGTGGATTATATCACCAAGCCGTTTCAGGGCGACGAAGTGATTGCCCGCGTGGAGACGCATCTATCGCTGCGTGCGCTGCAAAAGCAATTCCAGGTTGCCAACCGCGAGCTGGCCCATCAACTCGAAGAACTGCAGGCGCGCAACGAGGAACTGGACGCTTTTGCGCAGGCCATCGCCCAGGACCTCAAAACGCCTTTGACCTCGATTATTGGCTTTGCGGACATGTTGGAAAATTTGCAGGCCACACTGCCGCCTGAGGCGATGAAAGATTCTCTCCACGCGATTGCTTCGAACGGGCGCAAGATGAACAAAATCATTGACGATTTGCTGCTGCTGGCCAAAGTGCGCCAGACGCAGCACGTGGACATTGTCCCGCTGGATATGGGGAGTGTGGTTGCGACGGCTCTCAAGCGCCTGACTGAGACCATCAAAGAACACAAGGCGGATATTGTTTTGCCGGCCAGTTGGCCGGCCGCGCTGGGTTACAAGCCGTGGGTCGAGGAAGTATGGGTGAATGCCATCAGCAACGCCATTCTGCAAGGCGGTAGCCCTCCGCGCGTCGAGTTGGGCGCGACGCCCGAGGCGGACGGCCTGATTTGTTTTTGGGTGCGCGACAATGGCGCGGCGGCGGCCGCGGCCGGAGAAACAACGCGCGCTAAGGGGGGCGGATTGGGGCAGTTTATCGTGCAGCGCATCATGAAGCAACTAGGCCGGCAAACTGAAACCGAACTGGCCGGCAAGCCGGAACAGCCAGGCAAGGAAGAGGGAAACCAGTTCACGTTCACGCTATCAGCCGTCAAGTAACCTGAAGCCGCCGCGTCATTCTTGGTCGGGGTCGAGCAGCATGTACCCGAACCCGCGCACTGAGCGAATAAACTCGTCGGTCTGCGGACTAAGCCCCAGCTTGCGCCGGATCAAGCGGATGTGGACTTTGAGCAGTTCGCGCGCCTCGTTTTCGTCGCCGTCGTATCCCCACACTTCTTTGAGCAACTCGCGATAGCCCACCACCTCGCCGCCGTGTTGAGCCAGCACCAGCAGCAGGCGGTATTGGGTGGGGGGCAGGCGCACCCAGCGGCGGCGAATGCGCACGCGCTTGCCCGCCAGGTCAATCGTCAATTTGCCCACGCGCAGCACAGACTCGTTGACGTTGCGCCGGGCCGGGCGCATCAACTGCACGGCGGCGGCCACGCGCCGGCAATCGGCTTGCGTCGGGCGCCGCGGGCCTGGCTCGGCCGGCAAGATGATGGGCAAGTGTGGGCTGGCTCGCACAGCGGCGACCAATGCGGCGCCGCCCACCTCAAGCGCCGGGCGCTCGACGACAATGACCTCGACGGCTGCCTCGCCCAGAATCTCGATGCCCTCCGCTACGTCGGAGGCCGTGCAGCAATTCAACCCCTCCACAGTCAAGCGCCGCTTCCAACGCGCGGCGGCGGCGCTCTCGGCCACAATCAGCACCGGGGGACGTTTTCCCCGCAAAGGAGCAGAAAATTTTTGCTCGCTACTCGCCACGAGTGTTATCGTCCTGCGTATATCGTCGCACCCGCACAGTCAAGCCATCCAGTTTTACAACCTGGATTTTGGCGCCGGCCGGCACGTGTTCGTCCTCTGCTTCGGCGCTCCACAACTCGCCAAAGACGTGCACCGTGCCGCGCGGGTCCAAGTCTGTCTGCGCTCGCCCCAGCCGGCCTACCAGGGATTCTGCGCCGGCCATCGCCGGGCGGCGTTGAGCTTGCAAAGCCTTGCTCACAATAAAGCCGAAAAAGAGCGCCGTAAAGATGCCGGTGCCGATGACGAGCGGCAGCGACAGGCGCGCCGACACGGCGTGTTCGGGGCCAGGCGCGGTGTTGAATAAAACCAGCGCGCCGGCGATAAAGGTGCCCAATCCGGCCATGGTCAGCGCGCCGTGTGTGGGCGCTTTCACATCCATGAAAAAGAGCACAAAGGCAACGCCGATGAGGACCAGCCCCAACCAGTTGATAGGGATGACACCGATCGAGTAAACAAACAACGCCAGGCACACTACGCCAATAAAGCCAGCCACCCATCCGCCCGGGCTGGACAGTTCGATGAGGATGGCCTGCACGCCGATGGTCAATAGCAGAAAAGCAATGTTGGGGTTGAGGATGGTGCGCAAAAGGTTTTCGACCGCATTCGGCGCGATGCGCGTCACGTGCGCTCCTGCCGTCGCCAGCGTGACCTTTTGATCTTGCAGGGTTACCTCAAAGCCATCCAGTTGTCTGAGCAAATCATCCACATCGGCGGCGATAAAGTCAACCAGCCCAACTTGCAGCGCTTCTTGTTCGGATACGGCGCGCGCGTCGTCAATCATCTCTTCGGCCAGCTTGACCACTTGTTCGCCGCGCCGCGCAGACAAGGTGCGCGCCTGGGCCTTGAGGATTTCTCTTTCCTTAGCGGCCATGGTCTCGGACAGGTCCTGGCCTTGCAAGTCTACCGGCGACGCGGCGCCGATGACGGTATTGGGCGCCATGGCCGAGGCGTGCCCCGCCAGCGTGACTAGCGTGCCGGCCGAGGCTGCCATAGCGCCGCGCGGCGCGATGTATACAATCACTGGCACGCGACTCTGGCTAATGGCCTGTATGATTTGCTGCGTTGACAGAATCAGGCCGCCCGGCGTATCGAGTTGAATGATCAGCGCCTCGGCACCGTCGGATTCGGCCAACTGGATGCCGCGCAGAATATAGTTGTACACTGGCGTCGTGATGGCGTCTTGAACGACCATCAGGTCAACGTGGCGCGCCTGCGCGCCTGCCGTAGATGTCCACGCCAGGCTTGCAATCATCCAAACGACATATAGAACCCACCCCAGCCGAACTCGTTTCCGTGCCATGTGCCTCACCTTTATTCTGATTATACTCTGAATTGCATTATACGAGCAACTGTATCACGCGCCGCGCCCGACGGCTTTGCGCTCCAGGCGTTCTTGACGATGGAGCAACTCGGCGCGCGCCTGATCGCGCGCGAATCCAGGCTGCCACGTCTCCACTTGCTCAAGAGCGGCGCGCGTCCACTTGAGCGCTATAGCCAGGTCGCGCGCGCGCCACTCATAATGCTTGGCAAGCTCGACGTGCGCGACGACGTCTGTCTCTGTAGCAGCCAGGAGTTCCCAGGCCAGCACGGCTTCGTCGTAGCGTTCCTGGCGCTTGAGTATTAGTCCCAATCGCCGCCACGCCGTTGCTTGCGCCTCGGTGGCAAGGGAGCGTTCCAGCGCCCGGCGGAAGATAGATTCGGCCTTGCCATGTTGCCCCAGGTCATCATACCACCGCGCCAGGCTGACCAGGTCGGCGGGATCGAGCGCAGCGTCGGCAAATGGGTCAGCCAGGATGCGCCCCAGGCGCGCCGCCAGCGTCACCATCGAAAGAATATCTTGCGTATTGTGATAAAGCACGCGCGGCATCTCGGCGGCATTGCCGGTTGTGAGATAATCAAAGTACATTTGCGGGATCAAAAAACCAGGTACATCGGCCTGGTCACGGCGCACGCCCAACACGTGTGTTTCCAGCGATGATAACGCGCACGACGGCAGGCGATCGCGCCACAATCGCCGCGCCGGTAGCAGCAAGTCCAGATGAGGAACAGCCAAGATGGCGGGGCACATGCGGTTGAGCGCAAAGCGCGCCTGGAGCAGCGGCATATCAAAGCCGCGCCCGTTGAACGTGACGGCCGCACTGCAAGTGGACAGCAGAGCATCCAGCGCCGCCAGCATGGCTGGCTCTTCGCCTGGATGGCGGAGAAAGAATTGCGATACGTGAAACGCCCGGCCTGAAACTTGATCAAACGCGCCGACGCCTACCAGGAAAGCCAGGGTACCGGTGCCGCCCGCCAGCCCGGTCGTTTCAGTATCAATAAAAGCAGCGCGGCTGAGATCAAGGTCTTGCCACAGCGGATCGTAAGCCAACTGCGCCAGCACATTGCCCAGCGTGGTCAGCGCGCTCGAAAGGGACTCGCCGCCGTGCCAATAGTCGCGCTCAAAATGCTCTTTGACGACATAGGCTGGCCCCTCCGGTGTTTCAACTTCGCAGCCTCCCAAGATAGTCTGTACATCGTGGGACAAGCTGGTTTTTTGCTCTGTTTGAGTCGCAGCCGGCTTGAGGTGCGCCGCTCCTTTATGGATGCCCAATCGGCGCAGACGCTCGCGCAACTCTTCATTCATAGCATTACCCACTCTGGCCGGCGGCGTTCGAACGTAACGATGCGCGCAAAGCCGGCCTCGCGCGCCAGCGCGATGGCCGTGTCTATGCCAGCGCCTATGTCTTGAGCGCGGTGCGCGTCGGAGCCAAGCGTCAGCTTTTCGCCGCCCAATTCTTTATACCATCGCAGCACCGTCAAATCGGGGCAGGTGGCCGCCAGCCCTGTGCGCAGCGGGGAGGTGTTGATCTCGATGGCCTTGTCGCGCTGCACAATCGCGCGGAGGATAGCGCGTACCAGGTCGGCATACGCCAGTGGGTCGAATGGGCCAAGCTGCGCCGGGCGGTAGCGTTTGATCAAATCCAGGTGCCCTAAACTGTCCATCTCGCCATGCTCGGCCAGGTCGAGCACCCACGTCAGGTAATCTCGCTCTATATCCTGAGGCTGTTCAAGCTGGTAAATGTTGCTCAGCAGCGCGCCATTCTCCATTGTCCAATGCACCGAACCAAGCACAAAATCGAACGGCCAGGCGGCCAACAGCGCGCCAAGCTCCGGCGCAACCAGGTGCGTCTCGCCAGCCTCGATGCCGGCCCGAATGATCAAGCGCCCTGAAAATTCAGTCCTGCATTGCTCCACCTGCGCCATGTACTCGCCCGGCCTAAAGTAACCTCGCGTCTGGTCCCAGGAAACCATATCCACGTGGTCAGTGAAACAAATTTCCTTCAGCCCGCGTTGAATGGCCGCCCGGCACATCGCCGCCATGGTATCGTGGGCGTCGCAGGAAAACTGGGTGTGAACGTGATAGTCGCTGTACGTGTCCATGATCTGCCACTCGTGATAGTTGATTGCTTGCGTGGTACTATAATCGAGTTTGGCGGGAATGCAAGTTGCGGGCAGGTTGACTTTAAAGCCAAACGCGGTATACTTGCCGTTCGGGATTTCCCATATTTTACACGCCCAAACAAAAAAAGGAAGCGTGCCAGGTTGACCAGCCGATCTGGCTTTCCGGTAGTATCGTTGGGGCGGAAGTTTAAAACGCAAAGGAGATAAAATTAAATATGGCTGTTATACCTATGAAGACACTCCTGGAAACAGGCGTGCATTTTGGGCACCGCACCCGGCGCTGGAATCCAAAGATGAAGCCCTACATCTTTACCGAGCGCAACGGGATCCACATCATTGATCTTCAGCATACTATGAAGAGCCTCGAAGATGCCTACGCGGCTATTCGCGACCGGGTGGCCGTGGGCGGCACGCTCTTGTTTGTAGGCACCAAGCGCCAGGCGCAAGAATCCATCGCCGAGCAGGCGCAGCGTTGCGGCATGCCTTACATCAACCAACGCTGGCTGGGCGGCACGCTGACCAATTGGCGCACCATTCGGGCCCGGATCGAGACACTGCTTTCGCTGGAACAGCGCCGCGATCAGGGCGAGTTCGAGCGCCTGACCAAGAAAGAAGCGTTGTTGCTGGGGCGCGAAATCACCAAATTGAACCTGCGCCTGGGCGGCATCCGCGATATGCGCCGGCTGCCGGACATCTTGTTCGTGGTAGACGTTCATCGCGAGGGCACGGCACTGCGCGAAGCCAACGCGCTGGACATTCCCGTGGTAGCGATGGTAGACACCAATTGCGACCCGGATCGAGTAGATTACGTGATCCCCGCAAACGATGACGCCATTCGCGCTATCAAGGTCATTGCCACGGCCATGGCCGATGCCGTGCTGGAAGGCATAGCCATGCGCAAAGAGACGATGCCCGTTGGCGAGATTGAAGAAGCCGGCGAGGCAGATGAGCACTATCTCGGCGCAGCCACGCTGGCTAAGTTACGCAGCGGCGAGTTGGAATTTGAGCCAGGCCAAGATGATAATGACGAAGATGAGTACGAAGAGGACGGCGAGGAGTAACCATGGAAATTTCTGCAGCACTCGTCAAACAACTGCGTGAAGCCACCAGCGCGGGCGTGCTGGAGTGCCGGAAGGCCTTGGAACAAACGGGCGGCGACGTTGACAAGGCCGCCGCGATCTTGCGCGAAAAGGGCATGGCCAAAGCAGCCAAGAAAGCCGAGCGCGTGGCGCGCGAGGGGCGCGTGGAATTGTACGCCCACCCTGGGAATCGCGTGGGCGTCATGCTCGAACTGAATTGCGAGACCGACTTTGTGGCAAACAATGACGATTTCAAGGCGTTGGCGCACGATCTGGCGTTGCACATTGCATTTGCCAGCCCGCGTTACATCCAGCCGGATGATATCCCCGGCAATGTGCTCGAAGCGCAAAAGACAGACTTTCGCGCCGAGGCGCTGGCGACCGGCAAACCGGAAGCCGTCGTAGAAAAGATTATCCAGGGCAAGCTCGAAAAATTCTATGACGACATGTGCTTGTTGCGCCAACCATTCGTCCGGGACGATAAAGTCAAAGTTGGCGATTTGATCACACAGTTAATCGCCACGATTGGCGAAAACATTGTGGTCCGGCGTTTTGTTCGCTACGAACTGGGCGGAGACGCTGAATAAAGACTGACCGGGGGGATGTTGCCAGACATCCTCCCGGTTATTTTGAGCGGCGAACGGCGCCGGCGATTGTCTCGTGTTTTATTCGTCGTTCGTCGGCAATCTCGTGTTGGAGTACATGTATGACTATTGCCAAATACAAGCGTGTTTTGCTCAAACTGGGGGGCGAGTCGTTAGCCGGCGCCGAAAAAGTTGGCATCAGTCCCCCCGCCGCTGAAGAAGTGGCGCAAAAAATCAAAAGCGTCAAGGAACTAGGCATCGAGGTCGCGATGGTGTTGGGGGCCGGCAATCTCTGGCGCGGCAAAGATGGCCTGATGCACGGCATGGAACGCGCCACGGCCGATCACATGGGAATGCTGGCGACTATTATGAATGCCCTGGCGCTGCAAGACGCGCTGGAACGCTTGGGTGTGACGACGCGCGTCCAAACCTCCATCGAGATGCGCGCCATCGCCGAGCCGTACATCCGGCTGCGCGCCATTCGCCACCTGGAAAAGGGACGCGTCGTTATCATTGGAGGGGGCACCGGCAATCCTTTTTTCACGACCGATACCGCCGCGGCGCTGCGCGCCGTGGAAATCAATGCCCAGGTTTTGGTCAAAGCGACCAAAGTAGACGGCGTGTATGCCGAAGACCCCCACCTCAACCCCAATGCTCGCCGTTTTGACCGCCTATCGTACATTGACGCACTCAACATGCACGTGGGTGTTATGGATAGCACGGCGCTGTCGCTGTGCATGGATAACGACTTGCCGATCATTGTGCTCAACCTGTGGAAAGAGGGCAGCGTAGAACAAGCCATGAGAGGTGAGCCGGTCGGCACGCTGGTAGGAAACTATAGTGAGCTGTCTCGATGACGATGATTAAAGAACTATTAGCCGAAATCGAAGCGCGTATGAAAAAGGCCATTGAAGCGATGGAGGCGGACTTGCGCACGGTGCGCGCTGGCCGCGCCAGCCCGGCGCTGGTGGAGCGCGTGGTGGTGGACTATTATGGCATGCCCACCCGCCTGGAACAATTAGCCACCATCGCCGCGCCCGAGCCTCAATTGCTGACTATTCGCCCCTACGATCCCGCTTCACTCAAAGATATCGAACGCGCTCTGCTGGCCTCGGATTTAGGCATGACCCCCAATAACGATGGCAAGCTCATCCGCCTGGTCGTCCCGCGCCTGACGGAAGAGCGCCGCCAGGAACTCGTCAAACTGGTGCACAGGCGGGTCGAAGAGGCGCGCGTGGCCGTCCGCAACATTCGGCGTGAAGGGATAGACGATCTCAAGGACTTTGAAAAAGAAAAATTGATTTCCGAAGATGAGATGTACCGCGGTCGCGACGATTTGCAAGAGCTAACCGACGAGTACATTGCCAAGGCCGAAGAGACCGGCGCGCGCAAAGAACAAGAAATCTCGGAAGTGTAACTGGTTTTATATGTCCGATCAATTGCCCCTCGTTCCCATCCACGTGGCGATTATTATGGATGGCAACGGCCGCTGGAGCCGCGCGCGCGGCCTGCCTCGATTGGCAGGTCACCGCGCTGGCGTTGAAAATCTGCGCCGCATCCTGACGACCAGCGTCGAGTTTGGCATTCGCATCCTGACCATTTATGCTTTTTCGACCGAAAATTGGAACCGGCCCCTCGAAGAAGTGCGCGGCTTGCTCAATATCTTGGAAACGGTGATTGACCGCGAGCTGGCCGAATTGCACAAGAACGGCGTCCAGTTGCGCCATCTTGGCCGTATGGAAGGACTGTCGCCCGAACTGCAAAACAAGGTGCATCGAGCGATTGAATTGACGCGCCACAACGAGCGTCTGATTCTCAACGTGGCATTTAACTATGGAGGGCGGCAAGAGCTGGTGCACGCCTTCCGCCGCATAGTGGCCGATGGCATCTCTCCCGAACAGGTGGACGAAGCACTGGTCGCGCGCTACTTGTTCACCGCCGGGCTGCCCGACCCGGACCTGATTATTCGCACCAGCGGGGAGATGCGCCTGAGCAACTTTTTGATCTGGCAAGGCGCTTATGCGGAATATTACGTCACCCCCACGTATTGGCCGGATTTTGACAAGCAAGAATTGCGCAAGGCGTTGGAAGCGTACGCGCACCGAGAGCGCCGCTTTGGCAAGACCGGCGACCAAGTCCGCGCCGATTCAGCGGAGGACTAGCCTCTCTTCTTATCCGGGTTTTGCGTTATTATCCCTTGCGCGACTGGGATTCAAGTACCACTAATTCTAACCTGGCTATTTATACCCATGCTTCGCCACCGTTTACTGAGCATCTTGATCCTGGCGCCTGTTGTTGTTGCGCTGACGTGGTTAGGGGGATGGTGGTTTCTGGTTCTCGTCACTGCGGCGCTGACCCTGACCATCAGCGAGTATACTCAGATTGTCCGACACGGTGGCGTGCAGGCCAACCTTATATTGATGGCTGGGTTTAATGGATTGGCGCTGCTGGCCGCTCATTATCACGCTTTGAACTGGCTGTGGCCGGGTATGGCCTTGTTCACACTGATTACACTGGCGTGGGCATTGATTCGCTACGAGCACGGCGCATCTACAGCCGTTATGGACTGGGCGTTCACGCTGGCAGGCGGGGCCTATCTGGCTTGGACGGGCATGCACTTTGTCATGCTGCGAAGCATGGATGCGGCATCGGCAGGGCAGACGGTAGAGACAGGCTTGAGTTGGACTCTCTTAGCATTGGGATGTGTGTGGAGCGCAGATACCAGCGCCTATGTAGTGGGCAGGCCATTGGGCAAGCACAAGATGTCGCCTCACCTAAGCCCCAGCAAAACATGGGAAGGTTACGCAGGTGGTGTGCTGGGTGCAGCATTGTGCGGCGGAATGTGGGTCGAGTTATCGGGGTGGGTACATTTGTCCATCCCGCCTGGCCTGAACGCCTGGCACGGTCTGGCTATTGGAATTTTGGTGGCAACCCTGACCCCGTTGGGCGACCTGGGCGAATCCATGATCAAACGATGGGCGGGGGTCAAGGATAGCGGAAACTTGATTCCTGGCCATGGCGGTTTGTTCGACCGCATGGACACTTTGTTGTGGACGGCTATAATAGTGTATTATTATGTGCAGTGGGCGATTTGACGCTGAGCGTGTAGCATGCTATAATGTAGCCTGCAGTAAGGGTACAAAAGTTAGTCGGAGGGGTTGCGTATTCCCAATGGCTATCCCCCTACCTCACTGATCTCCAAATTGAGCATTGTCACCTGATGTAGTATTCAGGGTTGGTTTACCGCATACGCACCAGTGACACAGCAAACAACACCAATAACCATAATCATAACCATAATCGTACCAACAGTTTAAAAATAAATTCACAAGATCGGCGATGCTGGTTATCCGTGATCTTGCTTGGGCTTGTCGCTTTTGCAGGCCAAGGAACTTGACATCCATCATTTTGTTATGGCGTGTCCAGGCCACGATATATCCTGACATGGAGGAATCTTATGGACTTTGTTGAACTTGAACCCAAAACCCTCGGAGAATTGAGAGATATTGCCCGTTCGATGGAGATTTCGGGCTACAGCCGCCTGAAAAAAGAAGACCTGATTTTGCGCTTGCTGCGCGCTCAGGCTGAACAACAAGGCTATATTTTTGGGGGGGGCGTACTGGACGTCGTCGAAGAGGGCATCGGCTTCTTGCGAGCCGATCATTACCTTCCAGGCCCGAACGACGTATACGTCAGCCAGTCACAAATCCGGCGTTTTGCCTTGCGGACGGGTGATATGGTGGTGGGGCAGGTACGCCCGCCCAAAGAGAATGAAAAGTACTTTGGGTTACTGCGCGTAGACGCCGTGAACGGCCTGGACCCTGAGCAGGCTAAAGAGCGCCCCCCCTTTGAAGGCCTGACGCCAATTTTCCCGGACGAACGCTTTAACCTGGAAGCCGATTCGCACAACCTGTCTATGCGTTTGTTGGATATGGTTGCCCCTATCGGACACGGCCAGCGCGGGTTGATCGTTTCACCTCCCAAGGCTGGCAAGACGACGGTGCTAAAAAACATCGCCAACGCCATTTCCAAGCGATACGCAGAAGTTCATTTGATGGTAGTTCTGATCGGTGAGCGGCCAGAAGAAGTGACCGACATGGACCGCTCGGTTGATGCCGAGGTGATCAGCTCGACGTTTGACGAACCGGTGCAAAACCACGTTCGCGTTGCCGAAATGGCTCTGGCGCGCGCCAAGCGCCTGGTCGAGGGGCATCGCCACGTGGTCATTTTGCTCGACTCGATCACACGCCTGGGGCGAGCCTATAATCTGACGGTGCCACCTTCGGGACGCACACTGTCGGGCGGCCTGGACCCTGCCGCACTTTACCCGCCCAAGCATTTCTTTGGCGCAGCGCGCAATATCGAGGAAGGCGGCAGCCTCACCATCGTCGCGACCTGCCTGGTGGATACCGGCTCGCGCATGGACGACATGATTTATGAGGAATTCAAGGGCACGGGCAATATGGAATTGCACCTGTCGCGCCGCCTCCAGGAACGCCGCATCTTTCCTGCTTTTGATATTGAACGTTCCAGCACGCGCCGCGAAGAGCTGCTTTTTGGTGCCGATGTCTTGAACAAGATTTGGCTGATGCGCCGTATGCTCAGCCAGATGATGGCGCCGCCTCCGGCAGGGGCTGGCATGGACATTGCCAATGCAATGGAGGCCCTGCTGTCGCGCCTGGCTCGCACTCGCTCCAATTCCGAATTTCTGACTGCCTTGAAGGAGTAACTCTACTCTACGCTTGCCCTACAACCTCAAACGCAAGCCTGTATATGGCGGTATTGATGACTGTATCCGCCACATATAGACTTTTGGACTTGCCGTCACTTGACCACCCTTTGAATTTTGTGATATAATCTTGCTTGTGTTCAATTGGGGGAACTCACCCCCCATCAAAACAGCCAGATTGAGCGCAAACAAGAAACCATTTGGGAAAATGATTAATGGATAATGATGAGAGCGGGCCGATAGAATGCCCCCCCCTGCCTGACAGGCCATTTCGCTCCCGGGCTTACTGGGGAGGTATGGCAGTCAGGGCTATGGTCTGGTTCGCCACAACGCTCTGGAAGATGACAGGCGAAGGACCCAAAGCAACACTGTCTCGGCTAGGTTCTCATAGTGCCATTCTTTTTTTGGCATTGGCTGCTATCGCAATCAGCGGGTTCAACGCGCCGCATGTGGCTGGCGAGTGGCGCCAACCTGCGGCGGCGGCCAGCGATCTGCTTGCAGAGCCAGATAACAGCCACACTGTCTTTGCGGCAGCCATCCCGGCCAAAGCATCTCTAAAACCGAGGCCGGCGCTCATTACCGCGAACGATATGGTTGTTCGGCAGGCCGCGCCCCTAACCCAAGTTCCCGACCGTCCCCGTGAAGCCATCATCACTTACACTGTCCTTGCCGGTGATACGCTTTTTGGCATTGCTCTACAGTTCAACTTGGCCCCAGAGACGATTTTGTGGGCAAACTCGGAGTTAAAAGACAATCCGGACATGATGGATGTGGGAATGACGTTGAATGTGCCTCCGGTGGATGGGGTGGTACACGTGGTCCAGGCAGAGGACACGCTGGAGAGCATAGCCGCGCAATACAAAACCACGGTGGAGGCCCTTGTGGATGCCGAGTGGAACTCGCTGCGGCAGGGCCAGCAGCCCATTGTGGGGCAGCACCTGATTGTTCCGGGCGGCAAGCGCGAGTTCGTTGTGTGGCAATTGCCCGTCAAGCCGGCATCGTCGTCTGGCACCGCAAGTTGGTCCCAGGGGCACGCGGGCTTTTGTAGCGGCGTGGCCGTGGTACCGCTTGGATCGGGCACATTCATCTGGCCCGAAGACAATCATCGCGTGGGCGGCAATCCCTACGCGGCGTGGCATCGTGCGATTGATCTGACCGGAAATACAGGCGCCCCGGTTTATGCGTCTGACACGGGGACAGTGGTGTACGCCGGCTGGAATTCGTGGGGCTATGGCAACCTGATCGTGCTCGATCATGGCAACGGTTGGCAGACGTGGTATGCTCACCTCAGCCAGATTTATGTTGGGTGCGGTCAGCAGTTGTTCCAGGGCGCTGTCATTGGGGCAATCGGCTCGACAGGGCGTTCGACCGGCCCCCATCTGCACTTTGAAACCCGCTATAACGGGGATTTGCCCAATCCGCTCAACGTTTTGCCTTAATAGTGCAATGCCATTAAAAACCAAGCCTAAAACAGATAGATGGTCCGCTTACCTCGTCGGCCTGTTGAGCAACGCGGCTGTATGGGCGTGGCGAATGACAACCGACGAGGCGCGCCAATTGATGAACCGCTACCTGGTTCACGGAGCGATGTTGGCTTTAGCGGTGGCCGTCCTGGCAGTGGGCGGCTTGCCACTGCGCCAAGAAAATGTTCTGGCGGGCCCGGCACTGTCGGACAATAGAATATCGCTGGCCATCCCGAGCACTCCCGCCAGCATCACGCCGGTGGCAATCGGCGGGCCGGTGATGCGCACCGTGTACCAGTCGGTGTCGGACGTCGAGACTATTCAGCGCCAGGCGCAGCCCCGCACCGAAGTACCGGAACGCTTGCGCGAGGGAATCATCACGTACACGGTTCAAGCCGGCGACACGGTGCAGGGCATTGCGATTGTGTACAGCCTGAACGACACCACTATTATGTGGTCGAATCCGGCAATTGAAGATATGCCGGATTTCTTGCGCATAGGCCAAGAAGTGGTGATTTTGCCAATTGACGGCGTGTATCACACCGTCAAAGAGGGCGACACGCTGGAGAGCATTGCCGCCAAATACAAGGTTGACGCTTCTGCGATTACGGGCGTTTCTTTTAACAATTTGCAATCGCCGGATGCCTCTATTGGAGCCGGCATGAAGTTGATCGTGGAGGGCGGCGAAAAGCCCTACGTGCCCAAGATTGTTACGGCCTATAGCGGGGCAGTCCCAGAGGGCGCACGCGGCACAGGTTTGTTCCAGTGGCCAGCCACTGGCACGCTAACACAAGGCTATTGGTGGGGGCACCGCGCCATTGATATTGCCGCGTACAACGGCGCGCCGATTTACGCGGCGGATGGAGGTTTTGTTTCATTCGCCGGCTGGACGGATATCGGTTACGGGTATTTGATTATCGTTGATCACGCCAATGGCTTTGCGACATATTACGCCCACCTCAGCGGCTTTTATGCATCGGTTGGGCAAAAAGTGGAGCGAGGCCAGTTGATCGCCGCGATGGGTTCGACAGGGAACTCGAGCGGCCCGCACGTGCATTTTGAGATTCGCTCCGGCAGCGCGCTGCTCAACCCCAGGGCTTATTTACCGTAATCCAGCATAATCCAGCATAATCCAACATAATCCAGATTAAAGATACAAGCCCGTTTTCTGCATAGCAAGAAAACAGGCTTGATTTTTTGGCCCTTATAACTTAGAGCGTGTTTTGAAAGTAATAATGCACTTTTACAAGTAAACAGCAGGGTTT
>CAZYXV010000053.1:0-20834 GCA_964651475.1 uncultured Anaerolineae bacterium
TAAATTGTCTGCTGCCCTCGCGACATGGGAAAGTTATTTAATTCTCGTTCCTTAGTGAGATTTATCCCATTCGGCATACCAAGGATTTGGATTGATCTGGTTTTCTTGGCACTGTTGTTGCTTGCGGTGTTCAAGGTTCATCTGAAACTTCAGGCTTGGCTGATGAGAAAGGGTTGGTTGGGTGATAAGCAATAATCCACCGCGCAGGTGTTTTGCTTGCCCTTTTCGGGCGGTTAGATCACTGACCCACCGACAGCATTGATGCCACGGCAGGCAGCCAAGTAGCCCAACACAGACGCTTTGCGTGGTACGGATACACAGAAGGGCGCGTCGCTCAATCCGTGTTGGGCTTTTTTGCGCCTTGTTTTTGCCTCCGCCTTGTGCTATACTGCACGCGGTCATAAATTGCAATTTTTCACAATCCTGTCATTGCTTCGCCGCTCCGCCTGCGGCGAGCGGCGAAGCAATCTGTACGCTTGCAGATCAGAGATTGCTTCGGGTGCTTCGCGCCCTCGCAATGACAACAAAATTGCAGATTGTACCCGCGCCCAGTATATCTACCAGTGATGGTGAAACAATAAAATTATTGCGAGACAAGCATTGGCGCGTTACCTTGCTGCCCTCTAACGCTTTCATGCGCCAGTCAGTTACTTGATTGCTCCTGGCAGGCTGTCGGAGAACCCCGCTCAGGCTGCCGTCCGTTCGGCTCGCGTAGCGTCATGACGAAGCCTCGGCGGCCCGCACGCGCGAGCCCCTTCACTACGTTCTGCTTGCACCCCGAAGCGAAGGGGCGAGGGTGCAAGCAGGGCCGGCGCGTAGAGCGTCTCTTCGGCAAGCTCCTAGCACATTTGCGGACATCCAAGTCTAAGCGCCACCCGGCCGATTGAGTATTGAGCAGGCCATGTCGTCGCGAGTGTACCGAGCAGAAAGAGTTACTTGAGCAAGTTACACACTTGAAGATTGCGACGACCCTGGGGCAAGTCTTGGCACGATGTTATTGCAGCAAGTCTGCCACCACCTGTTCCAGCGATTTTTGTCTTCCCCTCTCTTGTGCTGCGGCGCGCTGTTGCGGGGACGATGTAGGGGCCAGCTCATCCAGCAAACGCGCGGCTTTCTCTTGAGTCATTTGCTCACTGGCCGGATGGTGCTGCACCAGGTCAAGCAGCGCGACCGCCTTATCTCTCTGGCCTCGTCGAGCAAAGAGAACGGCCATGTTCACCAGAATCTTGGTCACCATCGTCAACATCCGGGCCCCTGCTGCGGCCTCGAGGGCCTGGACGAAATGAGCCTCGGCTCCTGCATAGTCCTCCAGGGTGCATGCGATCTCTCCCACGTTGTTCAGGCAAGCCGATATGGTCCACTGATCCTGGATGTTGCGCCCGATAGATAGTCCGTCCTGGTAAAATTTCCACGCCCTCTGATAGTCACCCAACGCGAAAGCGATCTCACCCAGGTTGCTCAACGCGATGGCCTGGCCAGTCTGGTCGCCGATCTGGCGGCAGATATCCAGGCTCTCCTGGTATAATGACCAGGCCCGTTGGTACTGGTTCAGATGATGGAATACAGTGCCCAGGTTGTTGAGGTGAATGGCAACGTTAAATTGATTGTCGAGGCCGCGGCTCAGCGCCAGGCACTCTTCGAACATGCGTTGCGCCCTGGCATAGTCGCCGCGATGGCAGGCTGCATCGCCCAGGGCGTTGAGAGGCGACATGATGAGACGTTGGTCGCCGGGGCCGCGCCCGAGCGCCAGGCTTTCTTCGAGCAGAGCTTCGGTCCGATCCAGATCGCCGCTCCAGTAGCACACAAGACCAAGTAGGTAGAACGAACGCGCCATTCCCCTATGATCCCCGACCTGCCTGGACAGGGCCAGGCTTTTCTGGGCCAGTTGCTGCGCCTCGTCGTTTTTTCCTTGGTGGTGGATAGTGTTCGCCAGATGAACCAGGCAAAAAACCTGGTCGCTAAACATCTCCAGACGCTCGAAAATCTCCAGGCCACGCTCCAACGCATCAGCAGCCTGCTGATAAAAGCCCAGGCGATAATAAAAGGCTCCCTGGCGGGCCACGAGCTTGCCGAGGAGACCTGCCTGCTCCGGGTTTGCGCGCCATTGATCCACTGCCAGGGCGAGCAGATTCACCCCCTCTTGAAAGCGGCAGCGGATGTCGTAAAAGAGATACAGGCTCTCCAGGCTCTGTTCTACCTCGCGCGCGTAACCGCGCGCCACCGCCAGTTGCCAGGCGCGGCGCGCATTCTCGATCTCCGAGGCAATTTCCAGGAGGGCTTGTTTCTGGTTCGCTCCCTGAATCGGCTCCGCTTGCTGCTGTAGAAAGGCGGCAAAGTAGCGGATGTATTGGGCCTGTGTTTGTTCTTGTTCCCGGGGATCGGCGTGCAGTTTCTCGGCCGCGTATTGCTTCAACAGCGCGTGCATATCGTATCGGTCAGACGTAATCTGGCGGATTAAGGATTTATCCAGCAGGGCCGACAGAGTAGATAGAGATGCCTCCGCGACGGCGACTGCCGCTTCCCATTGAAATCCCCCCTGAAACACAGACAAGCGGGCCAGCAGGCTCTTTTCCGCCGGCGAGAGCAATTGCCAGGAATGTTCAAAGGTCGCCCGGATGCTCTGATGCCGTTCTGCCACGCCGTGCAGGCGGGTCGTCAGCACATCGAGATTGCGTTCGATCTCTTGGGCGATCTCCTGGCAAGAGCGTATCTGCACCCAGGCGGCGGCCAACTCTACACCTAACGGTATTCCTTCGACCATCTGGCAAATGCGCGCTGCATGGGACGCTTCGGCTTCTGAAAGCGCAAAGTGTCGCCGTACCTGGCGGGCCTTGTGCACGAACAGCTCGACTGCGCTGTAGCTTTCCAGCCCCGCTATATCTGCGGCGGCGGGATAGGCCAGCCCCTCGATCTGATACACCCACTCCCCTTGCAGGTTCAACCGCTCCCGCGAAGTGACCAGGAGCGTCACCCCGGGGGCGCAGTGGAGGATCTCGGCCAGCAACCCGACACTCTCCGTAGTCAGGACGTGTTCCATATTGTCAAGCACCAGCAGCATCTCTTTCTCGCGCAAATAGTTCAAGAGTTGCTCCTGGATATCCTTATGGCTGTAGAACGAGAACCCGATGGTGTCTGCTATCGTGGGCACGATGAGGGCGGCCGAACTGAGAGAGATCAAGGGCACAAAATAGACTCCACCCAAACGAGTCCCGATGTGCTCGGCTGCGGCTTGCAGCGCCAGGTGGGTCTTGCCAATGCCGCCTGGCCCGACCAACGTCACCAGCCGGCAGTCGGGGTCAGCCAATATATCGGCCAACTCTGCCAGTTCTTCTTCTCGCCCCACCAGTGGAGAGACAAAGGGAGGCAGGTTGCGCGGCAAAGCTGAAGGATGCAGCTTCTCTTCGGCCCGAATTCGCTCGTATAATGCTCTCGTCTCATTAGCCGGCTCGATGCCCAACTCTTCGGCCAGTGCGCGGCGGCACGTTTCGTACTGCAGCAGGGCTGCGCTCCGTTGCCCATCGAGCGCCAACAGTTGCATCAAGTGCCGGTGAGCCTCTTCGCGCCAGGGCTCCAGCTCCACCTGCCGCCACGCATACTGGCGCGCCAGGGCATAGTCGCCGCGCCGCTCATAGTAGCCGGACAGGTGGGAGAGTGTCTCCACAGCCTGGCGGTGCAGCCACTCTCGCTCGAGCAGCGCCCACTCTTCGAAAACACTGCTGTCGCTCAGAAAGAACTGTTCCAGAAATTCGCCCTGATACAGCTCAATCATGTGTTCCATCCGGCGTATGCAGGGCAGGCAGCATACTGATTGCCGGTGGCGGTGCTTGCGGCACTCTTCTGTGGTGGTTTTGAAGGCCGCTACGTCTAGCCAGTAATCACATGCGGGGTTGAACTGGACTGTCTCGCGGCTGACGATCAAAAATGGCTCGTCATCCCGATCGTGAATGGTCTGGCGCAGGTTAGAAAGCGCCTGCCGCAGGTTCTGGCGCGCGTTCTGCTGGGGTTGATCGGGCCATAGCAAGCCGGCCAGCGCATCTCGGCGGTGAGGATGCTCTGCCTCGACAGCCAGATAAGCCAGCAGCGCGCGCGCCTTGTCAGTGGCAAAATCGGTGATCGCTTCACCGTCCAGGGTGGCCTGGAAGGGACCCAATAGCGAAAGCAATAGTCGAGTCATTTTCTAGTCTCGGTGGTTCCGGGGAAATTATACCTTTATTGGGGATTGTGCGCAAAGGCTTTTTGACGTTTTTTTGACGATAGGTTGGTAAAGTATACATTGAAACTAGATGGTGTAGCGGTATAGCTCGCGTTAACGTACCGCGAGCAGCCAGTGAAAAATGAAAGGAGATTCCGATGAACTGCAAATGGGTACCAGTGTTTGTGTTAGTGGTTTTGCTCTTGGCCGCCATGGCCTGCGGCCAGGGGACGACGTCCCAAACTGGCAAGGAGGGACCGACTGCTCCACCAGCGGCAAAGGCGACAGACAAGCCGGCCGCGCCGGCCCCGACCTCGACCTCCGCCAAAATCGAGAAGGAACACGACACGGCCTTTCCCCTGCCAGACAATGTGCAAAATTTTATGGGCGAGGGCGGCGAGAGCACCGTTATCTTCCAGACCAAGCTCAGCATAAAAGAGGTGGCCGAGTTTTATCGAAAGGCGCTGGCCGAAAAAGGCCTGAGCGAATACAAAGTGCTTACCGAGATCAGCGACGATGGCTTTAGCATGGTCTTTACCAGTTGGCCGGACGGCCGAGAAGTAGTAATCCAGGGTGTGGATTTTGGCGACAGCGTCAACGTCACCATCCGGCTCGAAGAGGTCGTCGAGTCGGCGGGAGGCGCGCCAGCGGATGCCTCGCCAGCGGACGAGCAGCGCAGCGAGGTGGGCGGCTTTGCTTATCAGGCCATCCCCGGTTACACTACCGAAGAAGAGATGGGTTTTGTCAGCATGGAAGCGCCCGACGCCGATTCTGAGCTAGGCCCTGCCGTTCTGATGATGGGCGGCGCTTTGGGAGAAAGCAAGACCAGCCAGGAGCTTTACGATAAATTTGTGGCCGACCTGGAAGTGGGGATTGAGGTTTCCAAGCCGCGCGAGATTACGGTCGGCGGCGCGCCGGGCCTGGAGGCCGACATCAGCAGCTCGAGCGGCGGCGCGCAGATGGCCGGCCGGGTTGTGTTTGTAGTGGTGAGCGAGGCCCGTTACTTTACACTATTCGGCGCTGCGCCAGCCGGTCGGTGGGAGGGCGAACTTGCGCCGCTGTTTGACGCGCTGGTAGCCTCGGTCAAGTTCTTTGAGCCGGCCGCGGCGGCGGAGAGCGGCGGCGCGTCGGGCGGCGAAATCCGGCAGTGGGCTACGTCCGCCGCCGCCAGCTCTGAATATGGCCGCAACAGTCGGACGGCCAGCGAAGCCACCGGCGCGCCGAACACCTCCACGTGCGGCGAAATGAACACAGCCTGGCAATCCGAAGGCAGCGATACCGTCGAGTGGATCGAGCTTGGCTACGCCACCGCCGTGTACGCCACCCAGGTAAACGTGGTGCAATCGAACAACCCCTCGCAGGTGATCAAGGTCGAGTTGATTGACACGGCGGGTGACTATCACAATATTTACCTTGGCGATCCGCAGAGCATCGCCGAGTGCCCTTACACGCTGTCTGTTGCGGTGAACGGCGCTGATTATAAAGCAATCGGCGTGAGGATTATTATTGACCAGAGCATGTACGGCGGGCACACCTGGAACGCGATTGACGCCGTCGAGCTGGTTGGGCAAAGTTCCCCCAGCAGCGCGGCTGCTCCACCGGCCGCATCTCCTACCAGCGCCCCGCCCAAGCCGTCCACCGCGAAAGCCTCGCCCGGCTGGACCACTTTCAAGACCCAAGACGGCCTGGCGCACAATGAAATCAAGGCCGTGGCCGTGGGGCCGGACGGCGCGGCGTGGTTCGGCACTAACAACGCCGGCCTGTCTCGCTTCGACCCCTCGGCAGGGGCAGGCGGGTCAAGCTGGACCACCTACACCAAGAACGACGGCCTGGCCTATAACGTTGTCCAATCGCTGGGTATAGATTCAAGCGGCGCGTTGTGGGCCGGCACGTATGGGCTGGGCGTGTCTCGCTTTGATGGTCAGCAGTGGACCACTTTTGCCACAAAAGATGGCCTGGTGAACGGTTCGGTCAACGACATCGCCTTTGCCCCCGATGGCTCGGTGTGGTTGGCCGAATACAAGGGCATTTCTCACTTTGGAAAAAAGTGGACAGCTTTTACCAAAGACAATGGCCTGGCCGAAACAAACTTTACCTCCATCGCGGTGGCGCCTGGTGGCACGGTGTGGGCGGCTTCTTGGAACGGAGTCTGGCGTTTCGATGGTAACAAATGGGCCGACTATACCCAACAGGTCGGGCTGGACAAAGATCCCCACTCCCTGGCGGTGGCCGTGGCCCCAGATGGCGCGGTTTGGTTCGGCAGCCGGGGCGGCGCCTTTCGCTTCGATGGCCAAAAGAGCATCCAATACACCCCTAGTGAGGGCCTGGCAGGGTACCTGGTCAACGACATTGCCGTCGCGCCCGCGCCGCCAGGCGGCGGCACAGGCGGCGCGTTGTGGTTTGCCACCGGCAATGGCGTCTCTCGCTTTGATGGGCAAGACTGGACGACCTACACGGCAGCCGATGGCCTGGTAACGGATTGGGTCGAACGTATCGCCGTGGGGCCAGACGGGACGGTATGGATGGGCACCAAGGAAGGTGTTTCGCGCTACGTGCCTTGATTTCAGTTATTGCCAAAGGGAGATAATAAAATGGCAGGCAAAAAGTGGATCGTTGTGTGTATGGCGATGGCGGCGCTGATGCTGCTGGCGTCCGCCGCGGCCTGGGCCGGACCAAGCGAGCCGCAGGTTCCCTTGGGCGCAGGCTTTACGTACCAGGGACAGCTCAAGTCGGGCGGCGAGCCGGTCAACGCCGAGTGCCAGATGGCCTTCCGGCTGTATGACGCCGCCGCGCCGGGCGGCGCGCAGGTGGGCAGTGCGATCACCGCAACCGTCCCGATCAGCGATGGGCTGTTTACGGCGGCGCTTGATTTTGGAGACGGCGTCTTTACGGGCGATGCCCGCTGGCTGGGCATCCAGGTGCAGTGTCCCGGCGATGCCAGTTACGCTGATCTGGGTCGCCAGCCGCTCACTGCCGCGCCCTATGCGTTGTATGCGCAGCGCGCGCCGTGGAGCGGGCTGAGCGGTGTGCCGGACGGCTTTGCCGATGGGGTGGACGACGTATCGGCAGTGGTCAGCGGCACCAACATCTACGCCGGGACCGGATTGAACCAGGTCTCGGCGGGCAACGGCATCACGCTCAGTGTGGCGACCAGCTATCGGCTGCCGCAGGGCTGCGCCGACGGCGAGATCGCCGAGTGGACGGGCGCGAATTGGGCGTGCGGCCCCGACGACACGGGTGTGAGCGGCCCCGGCGACATTACTGCCGTCAATGCAGGCAGCGGGTTGGGCGGCGGCGGCGCGAGCGGCGATGTGACGCTGTACGTCCTCACCTCGACGGTGCAAAGCCGGGTGAGCGGCGTCTGCGCCGCCGGTTCTTCTATCCGGGTCATCAACCAGGATGGCAGTGTGACTTGCGAGGCGGACGATGTAGGCGCGGGAGGCGGGGCCTGGCTGTTGAGCGGCAACGCTGGCACTGTCCCAGGCGCGCACGTCCTGGGCACCACCGATGGCGTGAGCCTGACGCTGGTGGTGAGCGGCGCGCCCGCACTGCGGCTGATACCCACTTTTCAACCCGGTTATGGCGCCAGTCCCAACCTGATCGGCGGCAGCGCTGTTAACCATATTCAGGATGGGGCGGCGGGGGTGATTATTGCTGCCGGTGGAAACCCGGATGTAAACCGGCCCAATATTGCCAGCGATCACTTTGGCTTCATAGGGGGTGGGGTGGCCAACCAGGCGGGCGATTTGAACGGCGCCCCCCACAGCGCCATGTACGCCATCGTCGTCGGGGGCGAGCAAAACGTAGCCAGCGGCTCCCACGCTTTTATCGGGGGCGGCAACCTCAACACCGCCAGCGCTGGCGCCGCCACTATTGGCGGCGGTGCGGGTAACACTGCCGACGATTGGGGCGCCACTGTTTGCGGAGGCTCGGGTAACACTGCCGGCTATATCTCTACCGTCTGCGGAGGCGAGGACAACAACGCGATCGTCGGCGGTTTCGTCGGCGGCGGCGAACAAAACACTGCCGATGGCGGCTACTCTGCTGTGGCCGGAGGCGAGCAAAACAGAGCCAGCGGTGGTCACGCCGCCATCGGCGGCGGTCAAAGCAACATCGTTAGCGACACTTGTTCCTATGGTGCGATTGGCGGCGGCTCTCTAAATGTAGTGGAGGCCAATGGCGCCTTTATCGGCGGAGGCGTGGGCAACGAGGCTACAGCCAGCACCGCCAGCGTGGGCGGCGGCTGGGCCAACGAGGCGGGCGGCGAGGCCAGTTTTATCGGCGGGGGTTATGCCAACAGCGCCAGCGGCGACTATACCGTCGTCGGCGGGGGGCAAGATAATCAAGCGCAAGGGAATTGGGCCACCGTGCCCGGCGGCCTGAACAACAATGCCGAGGGTGACTATAGCTTCGCCGCCGGCCGCTCGGCCACTGCCTTCCATGTTGGCAGCTTTGTATGGAGCGACTCGACTACCGAATATGCACTCATCAGTGAGCTTGATAACCAATGGATGGCGCGCGCCAGCGGCGGCTTTTGGCTTTGGACCAACCCGGAAACCAGTAGCGGGGTCTATGTGGCGTCCGGCGGCGGCTCGTGGAGCAGCTTGAGCGACCGCGACCTGAAAGAGAACATTGAGGCGGCCAATCCCCAGGCGGTGCTGGCGGCGGTGGCGGCGATGCCGGTTTCGACCTGGAACTATACCACCGAGGACTCGAACATCCGCCACATGGGGCCGATGGCCCAAGATTTTTACGCCGCCTTTGGCCTGGGCGACAGCGAACGCCACATCAACAGCCTCGACGCCGACGGCGTGGCCCTGGCGGCCATCCAGGGGCTGTACGCCGAAAATCAAGCACTCAAGGCACAGCTAGACACGCTGGAAAGGCGCCTGGCTGCATTGGAAGCTGGCCAGGGAAGCGCGCCGGCTGGCCGCTCGTGGCCTGGTTCGCTCTTGTCCGGCGCGGCGCTGCTGGCGCTTGGCCTGGGGGCGGTGTGGGTTGCCCGGCGCAATGCGCGGGTGTAGAGTGATTGGAAAAAAGGAGATAATAAAATGGCAGGCAAAAAGTGGATCGTTGTGTGTATGACGATGGCGGCGCTGATGCTGCTGGCGTCCGCCTCGGCCTGGGCCGGGCCAACCGAGCCGCAGGCCCCCTTGGGCACAGGCTTTACATACCAGGGGCAACTCAAGTCGAGCGGCGAGCCGGTCAACGCCGAGTGCCAGATGGCCTTCCGGCTCTATGACGCGGCCGCGCCGGACGGCGCGCAGACCGGCAGCGCGATCACGGCCAGCGTTCCCATCAGCGATGGGCTGTTTGCGGTAGAGCTTGATTTTGGGGACGGCGTCTTTACAGGCGATGCGCGGTGGCTGGGCATCCGGGTGCAGTGTCCCGGCGATGCCGGTTACGCTGACCTGGGCCGCCAGCCGCTCACTGCGGCGCCCTATGCGTTGTACGCGCAGCGCGCGCCGTGGAGTGGGCTGAACGGCGTCCCAGCCGGCTTTGCCGACGGGGTGGATGACGTATCGGCAGTGGTCAGCGGCACGGCCATCTACGCCGGGATCGGATTGAACCAGGTATCGGCCGGCAGCAGCGTCACGCTCAGCGTGGCGACCAGCTACCGCCTGCCGCAGGGCTGCGCCGACGGCGAGATTGCCGAGTGGGATGTGAGCAAAGGGCGCTGGTACTGCGGCGCGGACGATGTGGGCACAGGGGGCGGCTCTGGCGACATCACTGCTGTCAATGCCGGCGGCGGGTTGGGCGGCGGCGGGGCGAGCGGCGATGTGACGCTGTACGTTCTCACCTCGACGGTGCAAAGCCGGGTGAGCGGCAGTTGCGCCGCGGGTTCCTCCATCCGGGTCATCAACCAGGATGGCAGCGTGACTTGCGAGACGGATGACGTGGGTACAGGGGGCGGCTCCGGCGACATCACCGCCGTCTATGCCGGAGAAGGGCTGCTGGGCGGCGGCGAGTCCGGCGGAATAACGCTCTCGGTCAATCTGGCCGGTTCGGGCGCGGCTGCAACCGTCGCCCGCAGCGACCACGACCATTGGGGCCAGGCATGGAGCGGCAGTGGGACAGGACTGGCGCTTTCCGGCGGCAGCACCGGCATCACCGCCACCGGCACGACCTATGGCGTGCACGGCGAGGCAGCCTCCCCCGACGGTCGAGGCGTGTATGGCCATGCCGGCGCCACTACCGGCTCGCCGGCCGGCGTTTATGGCGAGACACCCGCGCCGCACGGCTATGGCGTGTACGGGCTGGCCAGCGCTACCGACGGCTCCGCCTATGGCGTCTATGGCGAATCCGATACAACCCTGGGCAGCGGCGTGCGCGGCGAGGGCAATGTCTTCGGGGTCATGGGATCTGCCAGCAGCGCCGAGGGCGTCGGCGTGTATGGTTCGACCGACAGCATCACCGGCACCAACTATGGCGTCTATGGCGAAACGGATTCAAGGGAGGGGCGCGGCGTTGCCGGCATCGCAAACGCCACTCAAGGCATTCCCAGCGGCGTCTATGGCGAGACGGCCTCCCCCGACGGCCGCGGCGTGTATGGAAGGGCCACCGCCACTTATGGCCAGAACTTTGGCGGGCGCTTTGAGAGTGACTCGACCTATGGCTACGGTGTCCTGGCCTGGGCCAGTAGCCAAACGGGGACGAACTTTGGTGTGCGCGGCGAGACACCCTCGACGTCGGGCCGCGCGATCTGGGGCTGGGCCGTCGCCGGCAGCGGCACGAACTATGGAGTCTATGGCCAGTCGGCCTCGCCCGATGGCTACGCGGTCTATTATGCCGGCCGACTGGGCGGCACCGGCCTCAAGACGTCCATCGTCGAGACCAAGGACTATGGCTGGCGGCATCTCTACACCGTAGAAAGCCCCGGCAACTGGCTCGAAGATTTCGGCAGCGCCCAACTGGTGGATGGCCAGGCTGTGGTGACCATTGACCCCATCTTTGCCCAGACGATTAACGTGAAGGAACCCTATCAGGTGTTTCTCACCCCGGTGGGCAGCTATTGCGCGCTCTATGTGGAGAAAAAATCCGAGGCCACTTTTACCGTTCGCGCCCAGGAGGGGGCGTCTTGCCGCAGCGCCTTTGACTATCGCATCGTCGCCAAGCGGCTGGGCTACGAGAATGAGCGCCTGCGCACGGCGCAAGACCCGGCGCTGTCAATGACCGAGAAACCACTGAGCCAGGAGGAAAAGCCATGAGACGCGCGCTAGTTTTCTCGCTGGTAGTGATTTTCTTCCTGCCAACCGCCGTTGTTCTGGCTCAGTCGGGCGGGCCTTATGACTTGACCTGGAATACCATAGACAACGGGGGCGGCTCGGGCAGCGGCGGCGGCTATGCCCTCGATGGAACCATTGGCCAGCCGGACGCGGCGGCGTGGGGCGGCGATGGCTACACACTGGCCGGCGGTTTTTGGGGCGGCGGCGCGAGCGCAACGGATATGTATCGCGTCTATCTACCGCTCATCCTGAGGAACCAGTAATTCGTTTCTACCCTTTGGTTGCGCTGAAAAGCGAAATTGGGATAAAATGGTTAAACAAACTCGTTACCTGTCTTACCTGCTGCGTTTGTGGCAGACCAGCGACGGCGAAAAACAAATCTGGCGCGCCTCGCTGGAAAGCCCGGGCACGGGAGAGCGGCGTGGGTTTGCCAGCCTGAAGGAATTGGTCGCTTTTTTGGAAAGCCAGATAGAGCAGCCGGGATTGGGCCTTGAGCGCGCTGGCGGCGCGAATGTGAAGGGTGAGAGTTGAAACGATGACAAGTAGGGGCGAACCCTTGCGGTCGCCCTGGTGGGCAGGTGCAAGACCTGCCCCTACCCCGAATTGTTGACAAGATACCGTGTGTGTGTCATCCGATATTTGGAGGCGTGTTATGCAACATTCAACACCTGACGCGCAGCCCGCGGCGGGCGAGGCGCGTCAATGGCAAATCAAGTGGGGCACTCGGGACCCTTTGCAGGTCGGGGACGCCATGGAGCTGCGCGTCTATGGTTATCTCGACGTTGACGTCGCCAGCGCGCCGCAACTGGCGGCCTGCCTGGGCGCAAAGGATGAACAGGAACTGTTAAAAGCCGCCCGCGGCCGTTTGAGGGAAATGGTCTTGCTGGCGTTGCAAGAGGCGCTGGATAAACTGGATGCGCTTGCTTTCCCCGACCATTCAGGCTCTTTGGCGCCCGAATATGTTGAGCAGGCGACGGCCGGCGCCAGCGCCAGCTTGCGGGCGCAACTGGCAGAGATGGGCCTCGAACTGCAATCGCTTGCCATTGGAGGCAACTCGTATCAACATACGTATTCTTATCTAAAGACGGGCGGCGACGACTGCGCCGGCTGCCGCGCTATGAGGATACAGTTGGGGTTAGAGAAACCCGCACAGCCGCCCCCACCAGGTTTGATGGTTTCTGGAATCTCATCGGAGTTGGGGAGAATGATGCAGCAGGCCATGATGCAGTCGCCGGCCAACCCGCCGCCTGCCAGCCCTGACGCTGACGTGATGACGCAAGCTGAGGTTGCAGCTTGTATGCAACTAACCGAAGCGGAGGTGATCGAGTTGATTGAATCCGGCCAGCTCAAAGGCAAAAAGATTGGTCCAGCGTACCGCGTCTCTAGAAAATCGCTGGAGGAATATTTACGAGCGCAACGCGCCGGAGGAGTTTAATATGAATCACAATTGAATTGTGACATGCTGCGTTAAACTGCGCCGTTATGTACAAAAAAGGAGACTATGATGAAAAGAAAAATTGCATCCATCTTGCTGGTTATCTTGTCCGCGTGTTTGTTAGCAGGCGTGGCGGTGGCCGCGGCTCAAGGAGCATCGCAGACCGCTTATCGCGCACCCGACGTTGCCAGCCGCGCTCTCTACGCGCCCGACGATCTCACGCCCACCGATTACATTACGGTCACCACCACTGGCGACGAGGGCGGCCTGAGCGAGCGGTGTGATACGGTGGTCACCTGCACGCTGCGCCGGGCCATCAACCAGGTGCGCTGGCATTCTGCTCCCAGCCGCGTCTTTCGCATCGCCTTTGATATTCCCATCACCGATACGGGCTACGATTCGGACGCCGGGGCGTGGATCATTGCCGTTGATAGCGACAATTCCAGCTCCGAGCCGTTTGCCTTTCGCGATTTCGGCACGTCGGGGCAGGTCATCATTGACGGCTGGACTCAGCCGGATTACGAGAGCAAGCGCGCCGATGCGCCGCGCATCGTCTTGCGCGGCGACAATTACAAGGGCGTGTTTACGCTCACCGGCGGGAACAATGTCATCCGCGGCCTGGCCTTCCAGGGCTTTGGCGATTGGATGGTATCTGTCCCTGGCACGAGCAACAACCTCGTCGAGGAAAACTGGTTTGGCCTGACCGTCACCGGCACAGACATTTACCTGCGCAACCTGGCCTATCCCGAAGACGGCAGCGGCGAAGCCGGCATTTACGTGCAGAGCGGCGGCGCCACCAACACCGTCCAAAATAATATTCTGGTCGGATTCAAGGGCGTCGCCATCAATGTTGACAGCGACAACAGCTTTATCTTGAGCAACACGGTCGGCACTCGCGCCGATGGCACCGTGCCAGACATCCGCCCCGAACGCCATTGCAAACCCAACGCGCGTTATTACAACTGGTTCGCGGGGGCCGGCGTTGACGTTGGCGGGCACAATAACCTGATTCAAAACAACCGCGTGGTTGGCATGTTATTTCAAAGCGACGACCCGCTCAACACGCCCGACGACGCCATCGCCGTCACCGGTTGGAATCACGTGGTCCGATACAACATTATCGGGCTGACGAGCGACGACGTGCCGTTTGGCGTGTGCGACGAGGGAATCTATATCGGCGGCGCGTCCGGCGGACATTCCATCCAGATATTGACCAACACCATCGTCGGCCCGCACGGCGAAGCCGGCATCAAGGTGGCCGGCGGGCAATTCGGCTACGACCTCAACCAGATCACCGCGCACGGCAACGTGATCCGCGACACGGCTTTCCAGGCGTTTGCTTTCGGCAAGCTGCTGCCCTCGACGCTGAGAGAGTTTAATCCGGCCGTCGTGACCTCGATCGTCGGCGTCAACGTGATCGGCACAGATGGCGCAAACAGCGAGTGCGCGGATTGCACCGTCGAGCTATTCCTGGATCGGGTGGACATGGTCACAGAGACGCTCGAATCGTTGGCCACCGTCACCGCCGACGCAAACGGCGATTGGGCGGCGACTTTGCCGCGCACGCTGGCTATCACGGAAGGCATTCGCACGGCCAGCACCACGGCGCACGATGGTCAAATTACCCACCCCAGCGGCGTCTATAGCACAGGCATGACGACCCGGATTTCCGTGATTTATACGCAAACCGGCGCGCCTTCGCCTGTGCCGCCTGTGCCGCCCGCGCCGCTGCCGCCCGCGCCGATTGTGTCCATCTCTTACATGCCGCCGCCGACGGTAGTGACCACCTACACCACCATCATCACCGTCAACAGCGCCACCGACCCGGACGACCAGTTGAACTATGTGTGTTATGCCACCGGCCTGACGGGCAAGACGCCTCAATCGCCGTGCACGCTGCGCCGCGCGCTGGTGGAAGCAGATAGCTTGATGGACGAAGATCCCACCGTCCGCCCCGTCCTCATTCGCTTTGACATTCCCACTTCCGATCCCCAGTACGACGCCGCGAATGGCGTGTGGATTATCCAGGTCGCTGACGTGACGACCACTGTACAACTCGACGCTTTCCCGACGCTGGGCAGCACCGACATCGCCAAGAGCGGGCAGGTGGTCATTGACGGCTGGACGCAGCCCGATTACGAAAGCAAGCGCGCCGACGCGCCGCGCATCATTGTGCGCGGCCCGCAAAACCGCGAGGTGTTGGGGCACGGGTTGGTGGTCAATGGCAACGGCAACACAGTGCGCGGCCTGGCATTTCAGGATCTCCGCATGGTTTTGCAGTTCAACCACGGCTATAACGTCATCGAGGATAACTGGTTCGGCCTCAGCGTTGACGGGCAATCTATCTATCTGAAGAATGAGGACGCGCCCGAAGACGGCAGCGGCCAGAGCGGCGTCACACTCGCCGCTAATGCCTCCAGCAACTTGATCAAGAACAATCGCCTGGCTGGCTACAGGGGCGCGGCCCTCAACGTGGAAAGCGACGATAGCTATATCGTGGGCAACACGGTCGGCACGCGCGCCGACGGCACAGTGTCCGAGGTAGCGTTCAGCCGGTGGTGCCGGCCGAACGCGCGTTACTATAACTGGTTCGGCGGCGCGGGCGTGGAGGTGGGCGGCAAACGCAACCAGGTGAAAGATAACATCATCGCCGGCCTGTTGTGGTACAGCGCCGATCCCGAAAATACGCCAGACACCGCCTTGGAAGTCAAGGGCCAGGATCACCTGGTTCAAAACAACCGCATTGGGGTAGATGCAAACGATCAGGAGGTTGGCACGTGCGGGCGCGGCATCGTCATCGGCTCCGAGTACACCAACATTCTCACCAATACCGTCGTCCGCACCAAGCTCGAAGCGTTCCGGCTGGATGGCACGGTGGTCGAGATCAATGCCGTGTATCTCCAGGGCAACGTGGCCAGAGATAATACCGGCCCGGGAGCCAGCCTGCTCAAGTTCGGCACAACGGTTCCAGAGGCGCGCGCCATCTTTACACCGGCGCAGGTCATTACGATTGCGGGCACGTTGGCAGAAGGCGTGAGCGGCGAGGAGGCCCCGTGCCCTTATTGCCGGGTCGAGTTGTTCCTCGACGACCTGGACGACATCACCGATACGTACGAGACGCTGGCGGTGGCCTATGCCGACGTGAACGGCGACTGGACGGCCACGCTGCCGCGCCCGCTGGTGATCACCGAAGGCATCCGCACGGCCAGCACTATTCTTAACTATGGCGTGATACCCGGCTTTGATTACCCGTCCACATCGCGCTTTTCGTTAGTCTATAGCCAGACGGGGGCCGTGCCGCCCTCACCGCCGCCGGACCCGGTTCCATCGCTGCCGCCTGTCATTCCCGATCCTGTTTACGCGGCGCCGCCAGAACCGCCCGTCAGCTATGTCACACACATCACCGTTACCACCAGCGACGACGGCAACTATGCCAATACGTGCGCGGATGTTGCCGCCGACCAGTGCTGCCTGCGCCGCGCCATCAACCAGGTCAACGCTTTGGCGGCCGGCGCGCGGCCCGCTCGCATCGCGTTCGATATCCCCACCTCTGATGCAGGCCACGACCTGGCTGGCTTTTGGACGATCACGCTTACCTCTGCGCTGCCTGCGGTCACCGGGGGGCAGGTCACATTCGACGGCAGCACCCAACCCAACGCGCGCAGCGGCGCCCCGGCCATCATCATCTTGCGCGACAGCAACGCCGGCGCCGACTTGCAACTGGGCGAGACGCAATACGAGGACAGTTACATCGTCCGAGGGCTGGCGTTCCAGAGCGTCATGATCAGCATGACGGGCGACGGCAACATCATCGAGGACAACTGGATGGGCCTGACCGACGATGGCGCAGACATTTACTTCCCCAGCGACAGTTCCTTGAACGACAACAAGGCCATTATTCAAGGCGCCAGCGACAGCGGCCATCACCTCATCCAAAACAATATCCTGGCCGGTTCCAGAACCAATGCCATCAACGTGCAGAGCGACGACAACCTCATCGAAGGCAATGCCATCGGCCTCGCGGCGAATGGCACAATTCCCATCACGCCCGCGGCCGGGACGATTTGCAAGCCAGACGAGACCACAGACAACTGGTTCGGCGGCGGCGGCATTTACCTGACCGGCGAAAGAAACCGCATTATCAGCAACACGATTGCCGGCCTGCTTATCCGCGGCAGCGCCACCACCACGCCCCCGGACGCCATTGCACTGCCAAGCGGCCTGGATAACTTGATTCAGAACAATCGCATTGGGCAGAGTGCTGCGGGGGATGACCTGTGGACGTGTGGAAGCGGCCTGGACCTCGGATCGAGCTTTAATCGCGTTTACTCCAACACGATTGCCGGCAGCTTTAAGGAGGGCATCTTTATCAACGGCACCGTCATCGCCATCAACGCCAACGCCGTGCGCGGCAACGTCATCTCCGACTGCGTGGCGGCTATCGAGTTCGGCGACGCCGTGCCGGAGGCGCTGTCGCTCTTCCAGCCGGCGCTGGCCACCGTCATCAGCGGCACGGCCGTGAGCGGCATCAGCGATGATGACTGCCCCTACTGTTGGGTGGACGTTTACCTGGACGACGACGATTCGACCGTCGAGGCGCTGGAACACCTGGGCGCGACCATCGCGGACGTCAATGGGCGCTGGAGCCTGACGCTGCCCGCACCGCTGGCTTCCAATCAAGGCTTGCGCACCATCAGCACCGCCCGCGATTACGGCGTGATCAACATGTTTGAGGCGGAAACCAGCAGCAAGCTTTCGATTCTCTTTACAGAGCAGCCGCCCACCGCGCCGTCGAGCGTTACCATCACGCCGCCCACCAGCGGACTGGTGGTGGGGCAGCCGTGTACATTTGTCGCCAACGTCTTGCCCGTCACGGCGACGTTGCCTATCACTTACACCTGGCAGGCGACGGATTACACGCCCCAGGTGGCGAGCGGCGGCCCGCAGAACAGCGCCAGCTTTACGTGGTCGAGCGCCGGCGACAAGCACGTCACCGTCACGGTGGCGAACGGCATAGGCAGCCCGGTGAGCCACCACGTCAGCGTCACGATCACGAGCGGCGATTTGTTCGAGGTTTATCTGCCCATCGTGCTAAAAAATCTGTGAGGCTCAGGCCAATAAAAAAAACCAGGTTTCTTTTAGAAACCTGGTTTTTTTATTCGACGACCTGAGCAGTTACGCCCAACCTTGCTGTTTGACAAAATCGGTGACGACGGGGATGGTGACATACTCGCCCTGGTAAGCTTTGTAGGCCCAATACAACATGACGAACCAGATAACCCACAGGATCACGCCCAGGCCGCACGTCACAACGGAAAGGATGGTGAGGATTATCCACAACGCGATGCCCACCACCAGCGCCTGGACATTGTGCGCCTTGATGAAGGGGCGATTCTTTTTATCTTCCATCAACAGCAAAATAATGGGGACGATAGGAGAAAATACATAAGCTAATGCTGCCCACAGTTTATCGTCACTGGTGACGTCGCCGCTCATATTTGGTATTTGCTCTGCCATAAATACTCTCCCTTGATTATTGATAGGTGCTTGCTTGGGACCCACACCGGCCCCTGCATGTGTGTGTATTGTACTCCAACCGCCATACAAGTCAAACGAGGCGAGTTTACCACTCGCCGATTCGCAAGTATTCGTCCATAGCTTTAGAGGCAATCTTGGCCTGGCCCATCGCCAAAATGACAGTCGCGCCGCCGGTCGCCACGTCGCCGCCCGCAAACACGCCCTTCTTGGAGGTCTTCATGGTTTTCTCGTCAACGATGACAACCCCGTGCCGGGCGGTCTTGAGGTCGGGTGTGGTCTTGGGAATGAGCGGGCTGGGGCTTTGGCCGACGGCGATAACGACAATATCACACGGGATGCGGAAATTGGAGCCTTCCACCGGCACCGGCCGGCGGCGACCCGACGCGTCGGGTTCGCCCAGTTCGTTCTTGATACATTCCAGCTCGCTGACGCGGCCCTTGTCGTCGCCGTGAATGGCCACCGGCCCGGTCAGCAGGTTGAACTGCACTCCCTCTTGTTCGGCGTGATGAACCTCTTCGGCGCGCGCCGGCATCTCGTCGCGCGAGCGGCGATAGACGATGATGGATTCTTCCGCTCCCAGCCGCAAGGCCGTGCGCGAGGCGTCCATCGCCACATTCCCGCCGCCAATGGTGATCACGCGCCGCCCGCGCGCGATGGGCGTGTCGTATTCGGGAAAGCGATAGGCCTTCATCAAATTGGCGCGGGTCAAGTATTCGTTGGCCGAATATACGCCGCTCAGGTTTTCGCCGGGGATGTTGAGGAACCACGGCAGCCCGGCGCCCGATCCCAAAAAGATCGCGTCGTATTCTTCCAGCAGTTCGTCCAGCGTGGCGGCCGCTCCCACCACGAAATCTTTGACCAGCTTGACGCCCAGGCTGCACACGTATTCCACCTCGCGGCGGACGATGGCCTTGGGCAGACGAAATTCGGGGATGCCGTACACCAGCACGCCGCCGGCTTCGTGCAGCGCTTCAAAGATAGTGACGTGGTGGCCCAGGCGAGCCAGGTCAGCCGCCACCGTAAGCCCGGCCGGTCCGGCACCGACCACGGCCACTTTTTTGCCGGTAGGCGGCGCCAATTCTGGGACGGATAGCGCCCCCTGCGCCGCTTCCCAATCGGCCACAAATCGCTCCAGGCGCCCAATTGCCACCGACTCGTATTTCTTGCTCAGTGTGCACACCCCTTCGCATTGCGTTTCTTGCGGGCATACACGGCCGGTGATGGCGGGTAGCGCGTTTGTCTCTTTAATCAGGTTGATAGCCCCGCGAAAGTCTCCTTTCGCGACCAGTTCTAGAAAGCCAGGAACATTAATGTTGACCGGGCAGCCTTCCATACACAGAGGCTTTTTGCACTGCAGGCAGCGCTCTGCTTCGGCCATAGCCTGCTCGGCTGTATAACCATAGGGAACTTCGTTATAATTTTTAATGCGCTCGGCCGGGTCTTGCTCCGGCATGGGCGTCTTCTTGGGGACGATTTTCTTGGCCATTATGCACCTGCCTCTGCTATTGCTTGATCTAGTTTGCACTGATGTTGTTTCCACAGTTCGACAGCGAGTTGTTCCTGTTCGCGATAGTACTGCATTCGAGACAGTAACAGGTCCCAGTTGACTCGGTGAGCGTCAAATTCCGGGCCGTCCACGCACACAAATTGCGCGCCGTCGTCAAGCACCACGCGGCAGCCACCGCACATGCCGGTGCCGTCAATCATGATGGTGTTCAGGCTGACGGTGGTGGGCACATTGTAGGGCTTAGTGGTTGACGCGACGAATTTCATCATGATGGCCGGGCCAATCGCCCAGATGTGAGAAATATCCTGGCGCGCCTCCAACAGTTCCTTGAGCGGCTCGGTCACCAACGCCTTGCGGCCGTAGGAGCCATCGTCGGTGCATACGGTCAGTTCGTCAGACACAGCGCGCATGCGGTCTTCCCAGAACAGCAAATCCTTGCTGCGCGCGCCCACGATAGAGATGACGTGGTTCCCTGCCTCTTTGAGCGCCCGGGTGATGGGAAAGATGGGCGCGATGCCCACGCCGCCGCCCACGCATACGACGGTTCCATAGTTTTCGATTTCGGTCGGGTGCCCCAGCGGCCCGGCCACAGTGGCAAACGCATCGCCAGGTTTCAGTGTGCCCATCTCCATAGTAGATTTGCCGACTTCTTGAAAGATGAGGGTGATGGTGCCGGCTTCGCGGTTGTAATCGGCGATGGTCAGCGGGATGCGCTCACTCGGTTCGCCAACGCGAACGATGACGAACTGGCCCGCTTGGGCTTTGCGCGCTACCTGGGGAGCTTGAACAATCATGAGCTTGACAATGTCACTTAGCACTTGCTTTTCTAGGATCTTGTACACAGTTGGCCTCCAGTGGTTTCTTTCATGCTTTTATCATAACTTCTCTACCGTACATTTTATACTTGAGGGCAGCGTTGGGTCCGGGGTAGCGTAA
>CAZYXV010000054.1:0-20146 GCA_964651475.1 uncultured Anaerolineae bacterium
CCGGGCCGGCGAGACAGTCAGCCTGGGCACGCAAACCAGTACTACCAGCCAATCCGCCCAATCCAGCTCCAACTCATCACAGAACATGGGCGGTTCCCCAGATGGCGGCATGATGGGGCCTCCAGGAGGAATGCCATGACAAGCGAGACCGCCTACAAGCTGATCGAGATTGCCGATATGACCAAAGTGTACGGTAAAGATGAAATTGCAGTTCACGCGCTGCGCGGGATAGATGCAATGGTGAACAAGGGCGAGTTTGTGGCAGTGATGGGGCCTTCAGGTTCGGGCAAATCCACGCTGATGAATATCTTGGGGTGTCTGGACCGTCCCAGCAGCGGCACGTACATGCTGGACGGCGAGGACGTGAGCCGCTTGAGCAAGGACCGGTTGGCGGGCGTGCGCAATAGCAAGATTGGCTTTATCTTTCAATCCTACAACTTGCTGCCCAGGCTCACGGCGGTCAAGAACGTGATGCTGCCGATGCTATACAACGGCCACGCGCACCTGTCGGACAAGGAACGCTACGAACGCGCCGTGGGCCTGCTGGAATCGGTTGGGTTGGGCGACCGGGTACATCACCGGCCCAACGAGCTTTCGGGCGGGCAGCAGCAGCGCGTGGCAGTGGCGCGCGCGCTGATCAACAATCCCTCCATCATCCTGGCCGACGAGCCGACCGGCAACCTGGATACGCGCTCCGGCGAAGAAATCATTGAGCTGCTGCACAAGCTGCACCAGCAAGGCGCGACGATTGTGATGGTAACGCACTCGCTAGACATTGCCGGCCACGCCGGGCGTGTGATCTATTTGGTAGACGGCAGGATCGCTTCTGACAAGCTGGATGCCAACGGCATCGCCAAGTTGCACAACGGACATAATGGCAACACGGAATGAGTTCATTTGTTCTCGCCGCCGAGACGCTGAGAACGCAGAGCAAATCATTAAAAAACCCGGCGTCCTCCGCGTCTCTGCGGTAAAATTTTCAGGAGACTGACAATGAGTTTGTGGAAAACTTTTCAGGTGGCGTGGGAGGGGCTGACGCTCAACAAGGTGCGCTCGTTCTTGACCACGCTGGGCGTCATCATTGGCGTGGCGTCGGTCATCATCATGCTGGCCGTCAGCGCCGGCGCCGAGGCCGACATCGCCGACCAAATCAACTCGCTGGGCGCGAACCTGATTATGGTGATGCCATCGTTCAGCCGGGGCGGCTTTGATCCCCGCCAAGGCCCGGCTGGCCTCAAATATGACGACATTGGAGCGATTGCCCAAAACGTGACCGGCATCAATGGCGTCTCGGCGGAACAAGGCACCACCCAGGATATCGTCGGCAACGAGGTGACCTTGGAAAGCATCTCAATCGTCGGCACCACCCCCGGCTTTCCGAGCGTGCGCGAATGTTCAGTGGCGGAAGGGCGCTTTGTGACGGACGAGGATAACGACCGCGCCAACAAGGTGGCCGTGCTCGGCTCCGAGATTGCTCAAGAGATGTTTGGCAGTCAATCGCCGGTGGGCCAATCTCTCAAGATCGGTTCGGTCAAGTTCACCATCGTCGGCGTGATGGCGCCCAAGGGCACGGTGGGCAATACGAATTACGACGAGCGCGTCTACATCCCACTCCAGGTCGTGTTTAACAAGTTCACGGGTGGGCGTTTCCAGCGTGACACTGTGAACCTGATCTACGTGTCTGCCGAAAGCAAAGACACCATGAGCAGCGTGATGTCACAGGTGACGGCCTTGCTCATCCAGCGTCACGAGACGACCGTAGACTCGCCCGGCTTTAGCCTTACGACGCAAGACAGCATCATTGACGCCCGGGCTTCGACGACCGAGACCTTTCGTAACCTGCTCGGCTGGGTGGCGGCCGTCTCGCTGCTGGTGGGCGGCATCGGCATTATGAACATTATGCTGGTCAGCGTCACCGAGCGCACGCGCGAGATTGGCCTGCGGCAGGCGTTGGGCGCGCGCACGCGCGACGTGCAATTCCAGTTTTTGCTGGAAGCCATCGCGCTCAGCCTGATCGGTGGATTGGCGGGCGTCTTGGCCGGCGTGGGCGGTTCGTACTTGTTCAATGCGCTTGGCTCGATGCGCACGTCTATCGTCTGGTCTTCCATCCCGCTGGCCTTTGGCGCGGCGGCGGCGGTGGGCATCTTTTTTGGCTACTATCCGGCCACCAAGGCCGCGCAGTTGGATCCCATCGTGGCGCTGCGACGAGAATAGCAATGGTTAATAATTGATTGTTAACCATTAATCATTAACGAATTACAGAAAGCAACATTATGGAGACAAACAAACAAAAAACAAATTGGATCATTGACGCTGTATTGGCAATAGGTTTCTGGCTTTGCTTCTTTTTGGACCTGACCGGCCTTTCGCTGCACCAATGGCTAGGAATAGCGGTTGGAGCGCTGGCCGGTTATCACACCCTGGCGCATTGGGATTGGGTTACATCTGTTACCCGGCGTTTTTGGGGGCGCGCATCGAGACGCGCGCGGCTCTTTTACCTGATTGACGCCAGTATGCTGCTGGGCTTGTCCTTGATTGTTGTGAGCGGGATGGTGATTTCGACGTGGCTCGCGTTGTCTCTGGACAATTACGCGGCCTGGAAGAATTTTCACATCATAGCTTCCATTGCTACCTTGCTCGTCATGGTGCTGAAACTGACGCTGCATTGGCGCTGGATTGCTTTGGTTGCCAGGCGATACGTTTTTGCTTCTCCGGCAACTCGTACCCCGCAACCAGTTCCCGCTTCGTCAGGACTGGACCGGCGAGAATTTTTGAAATGGATGGGACTGGTTGGCGCAGTCAGCGTGCTCGCACTCGGCAGCACACTGAAAGACGGCGGCAATGTCCTGGCAAATGGACTGTCTACAGACGGGTTAGACGCGGGCACGTCTGGCTCGGGTTTGCTGGCAAGCCCAACCTCCACTGCGTGCAGTGTGCGCTGTAACAGAAAATGTTCGTACCCAGGACATTGCCACCGTTATGTAGATAGCAACGGGAACAATCGCTGTGACCAGGGCGAGTGTATAGGATGACTGTTGAAACAATAGGGGATTTTTGCATGAAAAAGACGACTCTCACTATCTTAATTTTGCTAATGTTGACCTTATCTGCCTGCGCAGGTCAATCGCCGGCGATGGGAAGCTCTGATTTTGCGCAAACGGCGACCAAGGGTGCCGAGCCGGTGGCTCTGCGCAGCGCTACCGCTACCCCGGCGGCGGCCAAGGCCGTCGCGCCGATGACGCTGCATAGCACTGTCGCTACCCCCACAGCGACGGCTCAGGACACGTCGGCTGCGATCGAGTTGGATACATCGTATGAGAATGCCGTATCTGTCGAGTTACAGCTTTTGTTGGGAACGTTTGAGCTTGAAGGGACAAACCTGGCTGTTACGCAAGAACAGGCCGGCGTGCTGCTGCTTCTCTGGAATAACTTTAAACAGAGCAGGATGCCGGAGCCGGGACAAGGCGCCCCCGGCCAGGGACAGGATAACGCCTCCTCCCAGCCGCCAGGCGCCATCACCCAAACGCAAACCAGCACGCTGACCCAACAAATCCTGGCGGCCATGACGTCAGAGCAGATCACGGCCATCGCCGAGATGAAAATCACCCAGGAAACTGCCATGACGATTATGCAGGAGCAAGGCATTACTATGGGCGGTCCACAGCCAGACGATGGAAACAGCACTCAGCCGCCGCAAGGCGCGCCTCCGGCGGGAGGCCCGCAACCTCCACCAGGCGCACCGCCAGGAGGAAGCCAGCAACCCCCAGAGGGCACACCGCCGGCGGGAGGCTCGCAGCTCCCCCAGGGCGCACCGCCGGCAGGAGCCCCAGGCGGAAACGATGGGCGGGTTCGCACCGGTAGTGGAATGATTCCGCCAGAGATGATTGATGCGTTGCTTCAGTTATTGGAGGAAAGAAGCGGTACTTTATTGGCCACCTCCTCCTCGTCAACCAGGGCGGGAGCAGTCGCCCCGGCCGGCGCAACCAGCAGCACGTCAGCCGTGTACGCGCAGAACGGCGGTACCGAGACCAAGAGCGGCCAGGCCTACATGGCGACCGAAACCGATCAGTCTGGCATCTACGTGACCTATGGCGGCACTCTGAACCTGGCAGATTCTACAATCACGACCGGCGGCAACACCTCGTCGCAGGATAACAGCAGTCTTTACGGCCTCAACGCGGCTGTACTGGCTGCCGATGGCGGCACAATCAACCTTGCCAACTGCACAATCACCACCACGGGCACGGGGGCGAATGGCGCCTTTGCGACGGGAGCCGGGTCGTCGGTTAGCCTGTCCGATGTCACGATTAATGCGAGCAACGATGGCGGCCACGGGGTGATGGCCACCCATGGCGGCTCGCTCACGCTGACCAACGTGAATATGACCACGGCGGGCAAAAATTCAGGCGTGATGGCCACTTGCTCATTTTTGCGTCATATCAAAAACGCGCTATAGCGCACACTGCGCCCTCGGCGCAAATTCAAAGGTAAACAGACCATGAAAAAACCACTTGTTCTACTGCTAGTGCTCTCTCTGATGCTAGTCTCCAGTGTTTGCTTCAGCAGTCAGGCCGAAGCGGGAAACACGCCTGAAAACAGTCTTTCCGCATCTGCGGCGGCGAATGTATCTGCCGGCGCTCTGCCTCCAAACATCGCCGCCAGCGTCGAAACTGCCGGCTCGCCAGACTCTGTTGACGATGTTGTGGTAATCATCTTGGGCGATCCCATCATGGTGATGGGTTCGGGCGCAATAGCATCTGGCAGCATCCTCACCATCACCGCCGGCGGCGCCTATAGCGCCACCGGCACACTGACCGATGGCATGATCAATATTAACACTACCGACGAGGTAGAGTTGATTCTGGATGGGGTTATCATTACCCATACTACCGGGCCGGCCATCAAGGTAACCAATGCTGAGAAAGTGTCGCTGGTGTTAGCCGATGGCACGTCAAACACGCTGGTTGACGGCGCCACCTACAGCGATTCCGACGCCAAGAGTACCTTGTTCAGCAACGACACGCTGGAAATCTCTGGCGGCGGCGCTTTGGTGATCACCGGCAACTATAAACACGGCGTTGCCAGCGACGACGATCTCATCATCAACAGCGGCAACATCACCATTGTCTCGACCGTCAAAGATGGCTTTCACGCCAATGACAACATCACCGTCAACGGCGGGACGATCAATATCCTCCAGGCATCGAGCGATGGCTTTGAAAGCGAAGGAACCTTCCTGGTGGCAGGCGGCGCGTTAACCCTGAGCGTGGAAGATGACGGCCTCATCGGCGCCGATACCTTTACCATCACTGGCGGCACGATTAATGTGCTCTCTGGCGTGGAAGGCATCGAGAGCAAGAACAATATCGTCATCAACGACGGAGCGATCACCATCGCGGTCAGTGACGACGGGCTGAACGCAACCAATGACATCACCATCAACGGCGGTCAGGTTTACGTGAATGCGGCAGCCGACGCCATAGACTCGAACGGCACGCTGAACCTCAATGGCGGCGTCCTCGTCGCCCTGGGCGGCAACGCTCCTGAAGGCGGCCTCGATTGTGACAACTGTCAGATTGCGCTCAACGGCGGCATTGTGATAGCGGCAGGCGGCGCCAACAGCACGCCATCCAGCAGCTCGGCGCAGCGCGTCGTGGTGTTGGGCAGCAGACCCGTGGATACCGTGATTCACATTGAGCAAGATGATGGAACGGACGTGCTCACATTCAAAGTGAGCAAGGCGTATCAAAGCATGATCTTTACCTCGCCAGACCTGGCAGCCAACACCACCTACATCGCCTACACCAGCGGCAGCGTCTCCGGCGGGACCAACTTTCACGGGCTGTACACTGGCGCGACCTACTCCGGCGGGAGCGCGTGGGCCACCTTCACCACAAACGCGGTTGTAACCTACGTCGGCGGAACTCCACCCCCGCCTGGCCCATAGCCAGGCAGGCGCCCGCTTGATAGTCAGACCATATCTTGTACGGAGAAAAGAGGTTTTATGATAAGCGAAAAAACAGTATGGATCGTTTCTGGTGTGGTTATTTTCCTGTGCCTGGCCATCACCATGAGCGCATTGGCCGAAGCCAGCGCGACCTTCCCTTCCTTTGTACTGGCGCCCGACGACACAACGGGTGCGTACATACAGAGCGGCGGGGCCGTATCCCTGACCAATCAGACCTATACGACAAGCACTGATGATGAATCTGGCGTCAAGGTGACCAATAGCGGCATCTTTACGCTGACAGAGTCTACCATCTCGAGCAGCGGCAACACGTCCTCGCAAGAGAACAGCAGCTTTTACGGTCTCAACGCAGCCGTGCTGGCCGAGTCTGCCAGTGAAATCTATCTTTCAAATTGTGCCATCACCACCACGGGCACGGGGGCAAATGGCGCCTTTGCGACGGGAGCCGGGTCGTCGGTTAGCCTGTCCGATGTCACGATTAATGCGAGCAACGATGGCGGCCACGGGGTGATGGCCACCCATGGCGGCTCGCTCACGCTGACCAACGTGAATATGACTACCGCAGGCAAGAATTCAGGCGTGATGGCCACAGACCGCGGCGGGGGCACGATTGTCGCCACCGGCGGCACGGTCATTGCATCCGGGCAAGACTCGCCCGGCATCTACTCGACCGGCGACATTACGGTCTACGATGCGACGATTACGGCCACGGGGGCAGAGGCGGCCGTGATCGAAGGCGCCAACTCGATCAGCCTGACGAATACGGCCTTGTCGTCGAGCAAGGCCGGCAAATGGGGAGTGATGATCTACCAGAGTATGTCCGGGGACGCGGAGGGGACGAGAGGTGTGTTTACGATGGAAGGTGGCTCGCTGGCGCACACGGCAGCCAATGGTCCACTGTTCTTTGTGACCAACTCGACCGGCATCATCACGCTCAAGGGGGTGAACGTCATCGCCACGTCGGGAACGCTGGTGAACGCCGCCGGCACAGATCGGTGGGGAACGAGTGGCGCAAATGGCGGCACGGTGATTCTCACCGCCGATGGACAGGCCCTCGCGGGCGACCTGAGCGCCGACAGCATTAGCTCCATCACCGCCACGCTGCAAAATGGCTCGTCCCTGATGGGTTCCATCAACCCGGACAATGCGGCCCAGGCGGTAAATTTGACCCTGTCTTCGTCCAGCACCTGGAATGTCACTGCAGATTCGTACCTGACGTGCCTGACCGATCCCGATGGAATTTCGGGCACTACCATTACCAACGTCATCGGCAACGGCCATACGGTCTATTACGACCAGAGCGCGTGCCCCGCGCTCGACGGCCAAACCTACACCTTGAGTGGCGGAGGATATCTGAGACCAACGGGGCAGACGTATGTGTACTTGCCCCTGGTTGTAAAGGGTTGGTAGGGACAGGTCTTGTGCCTGCCCCCAATGGCGACCGCAAGGGTTCGCCCCTACTATGGAGAAAATAATGAAAAGATTTTGGATTATAACGATTTTGGCTCTCACGACGCTGGTCGCGGCTGGCTGCAGTGGAGGGCAGACCACATCATCAACGGCTGGAACCGCGTACACCAGCAAAACACTCAACACATCCTATTCCAATGCGTTGAGCGCATCGGATCAATTGATGCTGGGATCGCTGCGCCTGGAGGAAACGGAGCAAGCCATCACAGCGGAGCAAGCCGCGGCCTTGCTTCCCTTGCTGCAGGCGCTTCAAGGTGGGGCGTTGGCCTCCGATGCTGAAAGAAACGCGGTGTACGCGCAAATTGAAACACAAATGACCCCCGCTCAATTACAAGCGATTGCAGCTATGAAGCTTACGCAGCAAGACCAAACAACGTGGATGGAAAGTCAGGCCCCCGGAGGTGCGCCGGGGCAAGGCGGCCCTGCCCCTCAGGGAACTCCCGGCGCGCCTCCAGCGGGTGGATCGCCTCCTGACGGCGGAACAGGATCGCCCGACATGGCCACGCGCCGGGCGCAGATGGATAACATGAGTGAAGAGCAGCGGACAGCAATGCGCGCCACAATTGAGGCCGGCGGCATGCCAGGCGCTCCAGGCGGCAGGTCCGGCGCGGGCGGGGGACAGCCCGGCGCGGCTGGAGGACGGCCCGGCGCCCAGCAAGGCTCTTTTCTGGTCAATGCGCTCGTCCAATTGCTGAGCGCCAAAGTCAATCCAGGCGCTACAAGCTGAAGGAGAGAGAACGTCTTGAACAATGTCTTAACCGCTTCCTCACAGTTTCTAAATAATTTTCCGTTATACTGAGAATAGATTGACCGACATGTCGGAGCAAGTTCAAACTATAGAAAGGAGCATGTGTATGAAAAAAGCATCGTGGTTCGTTGGAATCGTGGGGCTGGTAGTGGTTGGCGTGTTAGTCGCATCAATGGCCGGCACGGCACTCGCTCAGAGTGAAACGCCACCCACGCCAGCGCCTGGCGCGCCTCCATCTGGGGGCAGGCGTGGAGGGGGACCTGGCGGCATGTTTGGCAAAGGCCCCCAGGGGCAAGTTTGGCTCGAAGCGGCCGCAGAGGCATTGGGTATGACGGCGGACGAGTTATCTACCCAGCTGAAAGGCGGCGCAACGCTGGCCAGCCTTGCCGATAAAGCCGGCGTGGACCTGCAAACTGTTCGAGATGCAGTAAAAGCTGCCCAACTGGCTGCTCAGAAAGAGGCCATCCAGCAAGCCGTCACGGATGGCAAGGTAAGCCAGGAGCAGGCCGACTGGATGTTGGAAGGCCTCGATAAAGGTTATCAGGCCGGACCTGGCTTGGGCAAATTCGATGGACGCGGCAAAGGCCACAATGAGACCGGGCTAGAGGCCGCCGCCGAGGTGTTGGGACTGACAGCAGACGAGTTGTCACTCCAACTGTGGGGCGGCAGGACCTTGGCCGATTTGGCCGATAAAGCCGGCGTGGACCTTCAGGACGTTCAAGACGCGATGAAAGCCGCCAACCTGGCTGCTCAAAAGGAAGCCATTGAGCAAGCTGTACAAGATGGCAAGATAAGCCAGGATCAGGCGGACTGGTTGCTGGAAGGTCTCGATAATGGCTACATGGGCGGCTTGGGCGGGCGCAACCCGGGTCGCGCCCCCCACGGTCCGCGTGGCGGCGGTGCGCCCGGCGGAATCCGGTACGCGCCCCAGCTTCCTAGCTCAACAAACTTGTAGTGCCGGGTAAAACGAAAGGAGTCCGCTTATAATTGAACAGACAAGGAGCGCAGCCCGGGGGCTGCGCTCCTTGTCAAGTGGAATAAAGGATGTGGAAAAAATAAACTATATCCCTAAAGGCAGATTGTATGAAACAGGGAACAAAACTCGAGTTAATGGTTGTGCTTATTTTCGTCATGTGTGCAGTCACGGCGTGCGGCTCACCTGCCGCTCGCTTGATCAGCGTGGGCGCTGAAAAGATTGTGCAAGTAGAATCACGCCAGGCAGAAACACCGCAGACAAGCCCGGCTCAAACGTCGCCGCTGGTGTACGTCGGGGCGGCGGCAGGCAACAGCCTGGAAGATGAATTGATCGCCGTCTACCGGCAAGCCAACCCATCCGTGGTCTATATCATCGTCTCGGCCAGTTCTAGCGGCAGCGGTTTTGTATACAGCCAGGACGGATACATTGTGACCAACTATCACGTTGCAGAAAGCGGGCGCAGCTACGAGGTGGTTTTCTCGAGCGGCGAGCGGCTGGCGGCCAAATTGATCGGCGCGGATGCCGATAGCGACATGGCCGTTCTCAAGGTTGACCGGCTGCCGGATGGCGTTGAGCCATTGCCTCTGGCGACTTGTGGCAGCCTCCAGGTGGGGCAGTTTGTCGTCGCCATTGGCAATCCCTTCGGCGAACAAGGTTCCATGTCGCTGGGGATCGTCAGTGGGCTGGGGCGCAGCCTGCTCTCTCAACGCGGTAGAGTATCTGGCAGCACTTTTTCACTGCCGCAGGTCATCCAGACCGACGCCCCCATCAATCCCGGCAACTCGGGCGGGCCGCTCCTCAACCTGGACGGCGAAGTAGTCGGGATCAATGCCGCCATCGCCAGCGCAACGGGCACAAATTCCGGCGTTGGCTTTTCCATTCCGGTGGAGGCCGTGCGGCAAATAGTGCCCAGCCTCATCGAGAACGGCTCGTACGTGTATCCCTACATGGGCGCTGGCTTTGACGACGAAATCACGCTCAACGAACAATCCGAGCGCGGCTTGCAGCAGGCGCAAGGCGCGTACGTGGTCAGCGTGGTTCCGGGCGGCCCGGCAGACGCGGCGGGCCTCGCCTCGGCCAATCTCACTACGGGGCGGGGCGGCGACCTCGTCGTCAAGATTGACAATCAACCCATCAATAACTTTGGAGATTTGAACAGCTATCTCGTGTTCCACGCAACGGTCGGCCAGACGATAGAGATAACGGTCTTGCGGAATGGCAAACTGGTAACGCTGCCGCTCAGGCTGGAAGCGCGTCCGTAATAAAACTTTTGGCGGAGGCACGGGAATTGGAAGAGGGACGATGGATAAGCGAGATGGTACTGACTTGAAACCCCTGGAATATTTGAGGAGGCTATGTCAACAGTTTAGTGGCGCTCGCGCCGCCAGCTTGCCCGCCAAAGCGCCCGCCTCGGCCGGGATCATTTTGATCATTGAAGTGGGCGACTGGACGTGCGGCTTGCTGCCGCGCCGGCTGGAACAGGCCGGTTACGCCACACAGATTGTGCGGGGAGGGAAGGCGGCCATGGACATCTTGGAACACGAGCCGCCGATTTTGTTTATCGTGGGAGGGAGCGCCGACCTCGATCTCTATCGCGCTCTGCATCGCGCGTCGCCAGCGCCTATTTTTGCGCTGGTTCCTCAAGAAGACGAAGGACATGCGCTGGTAGCCTTTGCCGCCGGCGTGGATCAATATCAAACGAATCACATCGGCAGTATGGAAGTGGTGGCGCGCGCGCGCGCCCTCTTGCGCCGGCGCGCGTGACTTGTAGACGGAGTCAAACGAGACTATACTTGGGATTGAGGCGATGCAAAAAAGGGAATGAGATGGCAAAGACGATTTTGGTTGTAGATGACGAAAAGCGAATGTTAAAGCTGCTCCAGGAATACCTGGTCAAAGAAAGCTTCCGCGTGGTGACGGCCTCCAACGGGCGCGAGGCGCTATTTGTGGCGCGCTATGAAAAACCTGACCTCATCATCCTGGACCTGATGATGCCTGAAATGGACGGCTATGAATTCTTGCGCGTGTATACCAAAGAGCGAGCGACGCCGGTCATCATCCTGACGGCGCGGCTGGAAGAAGGGGACAAAGTGCTGGGGCTAGAGCTGGGCGCAGACGATTACGTCACCAAGCCCTTTAGCATGCGCGAACTGACGGCGCGCGTGCGGGCGGTGCTGCGCCGCGCCGATGGCAAAGAGTCCGAGGCAGAGGTCTTGCGCGCGGCGGATATAGTGCTCGACCTGGTAGCTCACGTCGTCACGGTGGGCGGAAGATGCATTGACCTGACACCCTCCGAGTTTGACTTGCTGGCGACTTTGATGTCTGCGCCGGGGCGCGCCTTTTCACGCCTGGATTTGCTCGAACGCCTGCAGGGCATCGCGCTGGAAAGCTCCGAGCGCACGATTGACGTTCACATCCGCAATTTGCGCGCCAAGATCGAGCCGGACTCGCGCAACCCGCGTTACATCGAATCCATTTACGGGATTGGCTACCGGTTCATCACCGAGGGTTAGGTGCAGACGAGATGCAGCGTTCGCTGACCTTCAAGCTCATCCTGGCTTTTTTATTCGTCAGCCTGATCGGTGTGGCGCTGGTGGCCCTGTACGTTGGACAGCGTACCCAACACGAATTTGGTCAGTTCGTGCTGGACCGCGATCAAGAGATCCTCGTCGCCGCCCTGACACAACACTATCAGGCCAGTAACACCTGGGACGGCGCCGAAGGCATCTTTAGATATTACTGGTACAGAGATTCGAAACAGAATCCCCGCCCGGTGCCCGTGATACTGGTTGACGCTCAGGGCCAAATCGTGTTTGGACGAAGGCCCGATAAAGCCAGCGCACACCTGACGCAGGCCGAGTTTGAGCGCGGCGTGCCGCTCAAAGTAAACGACCTGGCGGTGGGCTGGCTGGTGTTTGATATACCCGCGGCGCCCAGAGATTTGGGGGGACCCGAGCGAATTTTTATGGAGCGCGTCAACCAGGCTATTTTGTTCAGCATGCTAGGCGCGGGCGCCGTAGCGTTAATATTGGGCATTTTGCTGGCTCGAGCGCTGACTTCACCGCTGCGTGAACTCACTACGGCCACGCAAGCCCTGGCCAGGGGCGAATTGGGGCACCAGGTCTCCATCCGCTCTCGCGACGAGTTGGGTGAGCTGGCCGCATCGTTCAACCAGATGAGCGCCGACCTGGCCAGATCCAGCGAACTGCGCCGGCAGATGACGGCCGACATTGCGCACGAATTGCGCACACCCCTGAGCATAATCTTGGGCTACACCGAGGGCTTGAGCGAGGACAAGCTGCAAGGCACGCCCGAAACATTTGAAATTATCCACGACGAGGCCAACCGCCTCAAACGCTTGATTGACGATTTACGCACCTTGTCGCTGGCAGAAGCCAGCGAGCTGCCTCTTTTGCGCCAGCCCGTCGCCCCCCAGGCGTTGTTGGAACACACTGCCCTGGTCTACATGGCCCAGGCTCACAAGCACAACATCTCGCTCCAGGTCAATGCCGCACCAGATTTGCCGGCCATTGATGTTGATCACGATCGAATGGTGCAGGTATTGGGGAACCTGGTGAGCAATGCTCTGCGTTATACGCCGGACGGGGGGCAGATCGCGCTTTCGGCAGAGCGAGATGGGGACAAGCTTTTGCTCATCGTGCGAGATAGCGGGGCCGGCATTGCCCAACAAGATTTGCCCCACATTTTTGATCGCTTTTATCGCGGAGACAAGTCGCGCAGCCGGCAAGAAGGCGAATCCGGCCTGGGATTGGCCATCGCCAAATCTATTGTAGAAATACACGGCGGAACCATCCAGGCCCAGAGCACTATTGGCCAGGGCGCAGCCTTTATCATCGCGTTGCCGCCCGCCCAAGCTGGCCCCTGACTATTTACCCCGCTCGCGCCGGCCTTTTGCTGGCAGATCATCCAAGCCCTTCCCATCCCGGCCTGCCCCGTTATGCTGCACAAACGGCAGGCGTATGGTAAAATACACCCCAGGCGAATAAGAAACGAATACTCGAGGTTACGATGCAATTACCACCCGAACTGTTAGGCTCGTTTTACCTGGGCGCCGAGTACGATCTAAAAAACGGAAGGATCACCGAAACGGCTGTTAACTATGACGCGCGCGACCTGACCACGCACGCGATTGGCGTGGGCATGACGGGCAGCGGCAAGACTGGCCTGTGCATTGGCTTGTTGGAAGAAGCCGCCATGGATAAAGTGCCGGCCATCTTGATTGATCCCAAGGGCGACATGACCAACCTGCTGCTCCAGTTCCCCGAACTGCGCCCCGAGGATTTTGAGCCGTGGATCAACCTGGATGATGCGCAGCGCGCCGGTGCAAGTGTGCAAGAGCACGCGCAGACCGTGGCGGAGACGTGGCGCGGCGGCCTGGCGCAGTGGGGCATGAGCCAGGAGCGCATCCGCCTGCTGCAAGCATCTGCCGAGTTTGCCATCTACACACCCGGGTCGAACGCCGGCATCCCCATCAGCTTATTGGGGAGCCTGGCCGCGCCCGGCCTGGATTTCGACGAGCACGCCGAGGTGATTCGCGAGCGCATCGGCGGGACGGTGGCGGCGCTGCTGAGCCTGGTGGGCATTGAAGCTGATGCCCTCCGCAGCCGCGAGGCCATTTTGCTCTCGACTATTTTTGAACATGCCTGGCGGCAAAATCAAAACCTGGACCTGGCGAAACTGATCGCCTCCATTCAAAGCCCGCCCGTGCGCCAGATGGGCGTGATTGACGTGGACACATTTTATCCGCAAAAGGAGCGTTTTGATTTGGCGATGGCGTTCAACAACCTGGTAGCCGCGCCTAGCTTTCAGAGTTGGTTGGAAGGCGAGCCGCTGGATGTGGACCGGCTCTTTTATACGAGCGAGGGCAAGCCCCGCCACAGCGTCTTTTACATTGCGCACCTTTCTGAGGCCGAGCGCATGTTTTTTGTCACCTTGCTGCTGGAAAGCGTGCTGACGTGGGTGCGCCGCCAGACGGGCACCACCAGCCTGCGCGCGCTGCTTTACTTTGACGAAGTATTTGGTTTTTTTCCCCCCATCGCCGAGCCGCCCTCCAAGCGCCCGCTGCTGACGCTGCTCAAGCAAGCCCGCGCCGTGGGCCTGGGATGTATGCTGGTCACGCAAAACCCCGCCGACCTGGATTACAAAGGACTCACCAATGCTGGCACGTGGTTTATCGGCAAGCTCCAGGCTGAGCGCGACAAGGAGCGGGTGCTGCAAGGGTTGAGAGGCGCCATCTCTCAGGCCGGCGGCAGTGAAAAGGTTGATTACGATGCGTTGGTTAATCAACTGGGCAACCGGCTCTTTTTAATGCACAACGTCCACGCCGAGCGCCCGATCGTCTTGCACACCCGCTGGGCGATGAGCTATTTGCGCGGCCCGCTCACCCGCGCGCAGGTGCGGACGTTGATGGGAGCGCGCAAGCAGAAAATTCCAGAGGGCGGGGCCAGGATTTCAGAGCCGCTCGACCTCCAGGCGCCACTCTCTTCCCCGTCTCCGCCTGGTTTTCTGCCTACCCCACCCGCGCTGGATCCTTCCGTGCCGCAAGCGTTCGTGCCCGTAAGCCTGAGCGAACAGGCGGCCATTCGCCAGCTGGCGCAAGAGTTGGGCCGCGAGCCGCTGGTGGAAAGCGTGCAATTGGTTTACGAGCCGGCCATCGTAGGCGGCGCACTGGTGCGTTTTGTGGATCGCAAATGCGCGGTCAATGAACAGGTAGAAAGCGTTTTGCTGGCCCCTGCGCCCGGCGATGCTTCGGCTGGATCGGGGCGGGGCTGGGGCAGCGTGGATTGGGGCGCCGCAGAGACGCTGCCGCTGCGCCTGGACGATCTGGCCGCCGGGCCGGAACAGGCGGGGGCGGATCGCGCCCCATTTTTCGCCGCCGCGCCCCAGGCCGCCGATAGCGCGCCTGAACTCAAACGCATCGCCCGCGACCTGGCCGAGTGGCTCTATTACAACAGCCGTCTGGCACTGGCCGCTCACGCCGGGCTGGGACTTGTTCAGCGCCCCGGCGAAAAGGAGCGCGATTTCAAGATTCGCGTGCAGCAGGCGGCGCGCGAGCGGCGCGATGCAGAAGTGGATGCGCTGGAGCTCAAGTACGCCGCTCGCATCGAAAAGTTGGAGGCTCAACTGCGCAAACGAGAACGGCAACTGGCCGCCAGCGAAGCCGAATACGCCGCTCGCAAACACGAGCGAACTATCACAGTGGGCGAAACGGCGATCAACTTCTTCCTGGGGCGGCGGCACACGCGGGCCATGAGCATCATTGCCTCCAAGCAGCGCCTGGCAGAAAAGGCCGAATTAGACATCGAAGAAACGCAGCAAGAGATCGCCGAACTCGAAGAGGAAAAGACGGCGCTGGAAAACGAATTAAAAACAGCCGCCGACGAAATCACCCGCAAGTGGGCGGATTTGCTGGACGATTTGACCGTAGAAGAATTTCACCCGCGGCGCACCGACGTGGACGTGCGTGTGGCGGCGCTCGGCTGGCTGCCTTCGTGGTGGGTGAGCTATCGCGTGCAAGGTGGCGCGCGCGCGCTTATGGCCACCATCGCCGCCTATCCTTTGCCGGAATCTGCCCCGTGAGCACAGAAACAACGCGCTTTATCGGCGCGGCGATTCAAGTGATTTACGATCAGCCGCCAGTGTTGGAAAAACGCCCCGGCGCGCCGGACGGTTTTGTGTGGGAAGGCAAAACCGTCCGGGTGCTCGCGGTCCTAAAGGAATGGCACGATTACGGGCTGCGCGGCAAGAGCCTGAACTTTTACGTCAAAGAGCAAGGCTCTTATCGCGCCAAGGCAGCCGGGCGAAAAGGAACGTGGGGCGTCGGGCGAGATTATTACCGCGTGCGCGCAGACACGGGCGAGGTATTCGATCTCTATTACGACCGCGCCCCTGGCGGGCCGGGCGGCCGCAAGGGAAACTGGGTCCTGTTCCAGCAAGTGCTGGATTGGGCGGAGAATTTATAATCACATTTTGCTCACGGATAACACGGATTGTATATCCGCTGTCCGTGTTCATCTGTGCAAACCCGTGAGCAAGAAAAAGAATGGGAAAATTTTAGGAGGCGCCAAGATGTCGTTCAAAGAACTGGTTTTGAGGACGCGCAGTTATCGCCGCTTTCAGCAAAACGAGGCCGTTTCGATAGATACGTTGCGCGAGTTGGTAGACCTGGCGCGGCAAGCGGCCTCCGGCGCAAATATCCAGCCGCTCAAATACGTCCTGGTGGCTGATCCCGCCGTCAATGCCCGGGTCTTTCCCTTATTGCGTTGGGCGGGCTATTTGCCCGAGTGGGGCGGCCCCGTCGAAGGCGAGCGCCCGTCCGCGTACATCGTCATCCTGGGCGATACCGAGCTGCGCAAAGAATGTGATGCCGATTTGGGCATCGCCGCGCAGACTATCATGTTGGGCGCGACCGAGCGCGGGCTGGGCGGCTGCATGATCGCCAGCGTCGAGCGAGACCCGCTGCGGACCATGCTGGAAATTCCCGAACGCTACAAGATCTTGCTCGTGCTGGCGCTGGGCAAGCCGGTAGAGACAGTGGTGCTGGAGCCGCTCGGCGCCGATGGAAACATCCGCTACTATCGCGACGCCGATGGTGTGCATCACGTCCCCAAACGCTCGCTCGAAGAGGTTATTGTGGAATCCCACCCCAAGGAACATTAGACCCGTTTTTGTCGGGAAAGCAGGCTGACATCCCCACGTCAGCCTATGCCAGGCGGCATAGGGATGCCGCGTGTACTGGGTTTCCCAACAGGAACCAGACTATGCGCCGCCGGGCCAATCTCGAGGCCCTATTTTAAGGAGTAAACCATGAAGAAGAGAATACCCGTTTTGAGTTTGTTGATTCTATTGAGCCTGGTTGTGGCAGCTTGCGGCCAGGCAGCCACCCCAACGCCAGCGCCCATTCCGCAAGTCGTAACCCAGCCAGCCGCAACGGCCACCGAAAAGCCTACCGCAGCGCCTCCCACTACAGAACCCACACCCATGCCCCAACCCACACCCGCTCCCACGGCCGCGCAGGCCAAGACCACGCGCTTGCCGGACCTGGGGGGGCGAACGGTTGTGGCAGTCACGGGCAATGACTATACGCCGCTCAACTTTGTTGACCCGCTGACGGGCAAGGCCGTGGGCTGGGAATACGACGCCGTCAACGAAATCTGCCGTCGCCTCAACTGCAAGGTAGACTGGCAAGTCACCTCGTGGGACACTATGATCGCCGCCGTGCGCGAAAAGCAGTTCGACGTTGGCATGGACGGCATCACCATCACCGACGAGCGCAAGCAGCAGGTTGACTTTTCAGAGCCTTACATGACGTCTCAGCAATTCATGCTCGTCCGCGCCGACGAGAAACGCTTTGCCACGCCCAAAGACTTTGCCGACGACGACAAGCTCCTCATCGGCTCGCAGACCGGCACCACCAATTTCTACGTGGCCGTCTACGAGGTCCTGGACGGCGACGAGGCCAACCCGCGCATCAAGCTCTTTGAAAACTTTGGCGCCGCCGTGCAAGCCCTCATCATCGGCGACGTGGACATGGTCCTGATGGACGCCGCCTCCAGCCGCGGCTACATCGGCGCCAACCCCGACAAGCTCAAGGTCATCGGCGACCCGCTCGGCACCGAGCAGTTCGGCTTTATCTTTGCACCCGGCTCTGACCTCGTCGCACCCTTTAACGCCGCCATCAAAACTATGAGCCAGGACGGATTCCTGGATCACCTGAACACCCGCTGGTTCTTTTTGTACGACCCAACCGCTAAATAAACCAGGCGCCGGCCGGCTGAGGCTGGCCGGCGCTTGACATGCCTGCCTGGCTGCTCCAACCTTGCCAGAGCAGCTAGAGTGGAGCACGCTGGTGAGAGTAAAGCCCAAGTCGCACCTGATTCCCGTCGTTGACAGGCTATCTCAATTGCCTTACTGGTTCCTGGCGGTTATCCTGGCTGCCGTTGCCCTGCTGTGGGGCATTGCCAACCGTGGAGATTATCGCACTATCTTTAGCGCCGTCAGCAAAGGCGTTTGGACCACCATCTATGTCTCGCTGATTGCCTACACACTGGCCATGTTGCTGGGGCTAGTATTGAGCCTGATGCGCGTCTACAAGAGCCGGCTGACGCAAGAGCTTGCCTCGCTCTACGTCGAAATCATTCGCGGCGTTCCCATGTTGGTGATCCTCTATTACATCGCCTTTGTCGGCGCGCCGGCCCTGGTCGGCGCGCTCAATTGGCTGGGGCGCCCGCTGATCAACATTGGGATTGTGGTCGAGATCAATGTCCGCCAGGTTGACTTTACGGTTCGCGCCGTTCTGGCGCTGACCATCGGATACAGCGCGTTCATTTCGGAAATTTTCCGCGCCGGCATTCAATCTATCGAAAAAGAGCAAATGGAAGCCGCGCAATCGTCGGGCGCGACGTATTGGCAAACGATGCGCTACATCGTCCTGCCCCAGGCCGTGCGAAATGTCTTGCCGGCGTTGGGCAATGAATTCATCGCTATGCTCAAAGACTCGGCCCTCGTCTCGGTGCTGGGAGTGCAAGACATTGCTCAACTGGGCAAAGTCTACTCGGCCTCCACCTTCAAGTTCTTCGAGACCTATAACATCGTCGCCTTTCTTTACCTGGTGATGACCATGGGGCTGGCGTTGGTGGTCCGCTGGCTAGAAAAACGGCTGGACTTGTCCCGGTGAACACGTAATCGCTGACCCAAGGAGTGAAGAGAGGCTAGTCGCCAGAGTTGCCAAAGACAGATCACCACTCGCTGGCTATGTCCGCGCCTGCGCGCGAGCAGCCCCGCTCCGGCAATGCCGCGCCAGCCGCGGCGGTCACGCCGCCCAATGGCGTCACCTGGCGCAGCTACTACTATGCGGGCAGCACGCGCGTGGCCGTGCGCACGCAAACCCCCACCACAAATGTGGTATACCCTGGCCTGCGCTGGGCGCAGCCCAGGGCAGGCTTTTGGGGGATCACCTGGGCAGCACCAGCGCGGCCGCTAACCCTCTTCCCTTCGGTCGAGGGCAGGTAGCGACGGCACGCTCCACTCGCGGCAACTGTACACCGCCTGGGGCGAGTCGAGGTGGACCAGCGGCTCTTTACCAACCGACTTGCGGTATACAGGCCAGAGAAGCGAGGAGGCCGGGCTGGGGTCACTGTACGATTATGGGGCAAGAATGTACTCGCCCCGCGTGGGACGGTTCCTGTCCGCCGATACGATTGTGCCGAGTCCGGGCAACCCTCAATCGCTGAACAGATATGCGTACACCTTGAATAATCCGATAGCATACGTTGATCCCACGGGTCATTTTACGAGAGATGCCATTTACAACTACCTGCTAGAATATTTTAAAGGAGACGAGAGACAGGCTACATCTATGATTGAGATGTGGGAACAGGACACTGATTTGTGGGACATGATCTCAACAGCACAAGCGGGTGACACCCTGTTTGGTTATTTTGAGGATAGTTTTCACGGCACTAGTTGCTAACCGACAGCGCATGCCTGACATTTTACCGACAGCGCATGCCTGACATGAATATTGCTCAGAACCGACAGCGCATACCTGACATGTCTGTCGGTTGGGAATGACCTTCCTGCGAGAATAAAGTATGTTGTCAGTCAATCAGTTGTCTTCTATAGTTGCTCAGTGTGACAGCCGCCTTGGGCAAACTACAGGAGGCAAGAATGAAAAACGAATTCTCAGATCGTCATCAGGCGATCAAACTGCGGCTGGCAGGTCGCTCAGTCGAATACATCTGCCAGGCACTTGGACGCTCACGCGAGTGGTTTCACACATGGTGGCGTCGCTATCAAGCCATGGGTGTGGCTGGGCTGTACGACCAGACTCGCGCCAATCACCAACCCATGCGCATTTCACCGGAACTGGAACGCACCATTCTCAACATCCGACGGCGACTGGAATGCCAACAACATCCTCAGACGCGCTACAGTCTGATTGGAGCCAGCGCGATCCTAGCCG
>CAZYXV010000055.1:0-20032 GCA_964651475.1 uncultured Anaerolineae bacterium
CGTGAAGGTGGGTTGACGGTTGGCGCGGGCGTGATCGTCAAGGTGTTTGAATAGTCAAACAGCCATCAGTTGACTGGCCGCACGTAGCTGATCAATTGATGGACCGAATAACTGAACGAGGAAGTATGGCTAAGCAAAAGATCCGAATCCGTTTGAAGGCGTATGATCACCGTGTGTTGGACCAATCGGCGCAGCGTATCGTTGAAACGGCCGAGCGTACCGGCGCCAAGGTCGTCGGTCCGGTGCCGATGCCGACCAAGTTGGAGCGATTTACTATTCGCCGGTCTACGTTCATTGACAAAGACAGTCACGAGCATTTCGAGATCCGCACACACAAGCGGCTGATTGACGTCGTGGATCCGGATAGCAAGACGATTGATACGCTGATGCGGCTAAATTTGCCGGCCGGCGTGGATGTTGAGATCAAGCTCTAATATCCAATCTCTAATACCAACTGCCCGATGCCCGGCGATGGGCGCGGAACAGGGCGTTGGGAACCAGTGAGAGATTAGAGATTGGGCATTAGCAACTGGGATGATGCAGCGCGCCTAACGCTGACAGTCCCGTGTAGGAGGCGTGATGAAGGGTATTTTGGGCAAAAAAGTGGGAATGGCTCAATTTTTTGATGAGAAGGGCGAAGTCATTCCCGTGACAATCATTGAAGCCGGGCCATGTTACGTCACTCAGGTGCGCACGGTGGAGCGCAACGGCTACCGGGCCGTCCAGCTTGGATTCGGCGAGGTGCGCAAAGTGCAGCGGCTCAGCAAGGGCGAGCGCGGCCACCTGGGCTTACTCAAGACCGACGCCAAGCATCCCAAGCGGCGCGTGCTGCCAGATGTGCCGGCGGTGCGCCACTTGCGCGAAATTCGCACCAGCGAGGACGAGACCTATACCGAAGGCCAAAAGATCACGGTGGATGGCGTGTTTCAGGCCGGCGATTACGTGGATGTGGTGGGAACGAGCAAAGGGCGCGGCTTTGCCGGAAACGTCAAGCGGCACGGGTTCCACGGCGGGCCCAAGACGCACGGCCAATCGGACCGGCAGCGCGCGCCTGGCTCGATCGCGCCGACGACGACGCCGGGCAAGATCCACAAGGGCAAGCGGATGGCCGGTCACATGGGCGACGTGCGCGTGACGACGCAGAACCTGCAGGTGGTGCAGGTGGACGCCGAGCGTAATTTGTTGGTAGTGCGCGGGACCGTGCCCGGAGCCAAAGACGGGCTGGTGGTGATCACGGCTGCCCGTAAAAAGAGCAAGTAATGGAGCGTGGCGAAATGCAAGTTCCTGTACACACAATGAGCGGTGAAACGGTTGGAGAAATTGAATTGCCGGCGGCTATTTTCGAGGCGCCGATTAATACAGCGTTGATGCACCAGGCGTTGACGCGTCAACTGGCCAATGCCCGGCAAGGGACAGCCAAGACCAAGACGCGCGGCGAGGTGTCCGGTTCCACGCGCAAGATGTGGCGGCAAAAAGGCACCGGGCGCGCCCGCCAGGGCAGCCGCAAGGCGCCGCATTGGCGCAAGGGCGGCACGGTCTTTGGACCGATCCCGCGCAGCTACCGCCAATCTATGCCCAAGAAGATGCGCCGGGCGGCTTTGCGCAGCGCCTTGTCGGTCAAGGCCAGCCATCAGCAAATCATCGTGATGGACGAGTTGACGATGACGGCCCCCAAGACGCGCGAGTTTGCCAATTTGCTCAACGTTTTAAATGTCCCCTCGAGCGCGTTGGTCTTGTTGCCCGAAAGCAATCAGAACGTGGAAAAGTCCATTGACAATTTGCCCGGCGTCACCTATCTGCGGGCCAATTATTTGAACGTCCGCGACCTGTTGCAGTACGAGACGCTGATTATGCCGCGCGGGGCGCTGGCGGTGATCACAGGTTTTCTAGGGTAAATGAGGTAAGCGATGCATATTTATCAAGTTCTCAAGCGCCCCTTGGTCACCGAAAAAGGCAATAGCCTGGCCAGTGATGGGCAGTACGTCTTTGAAGTAGATCCCCGCGCTAACAAGGTGCAGATCAAGCAAGCGGTTGAGGAGATCTTTGACGTTACGGTCGAGCAAGTCAGGGTCATCAAGCTTCCCGCCAAGCGGCGGCGTCACCCACGCAGCCGCATCATGGGGCGCAAAGCCAAGCAGGTCGTGCGAAAGCCTGAAAGCAAAAAAGCCATCGTCAAGGTGGCGTCCGGCCAACGCATCGGGTTGTTTGAAGGGGTTTAGAGGAGTTCGGAAATGCCGATCAAGAAATACAAGCCGACCTCGCCGGGGCGCCGGGGAATGTCCGGCGACACGTACGAGGATATTACGCGCGACCGCCCTGAACGTTCTTTGACGGTGGATCTGCGCAAACGCGGTGGACGCAACGCGCAGGGTAAAGTCACCGTCCGCCATCGAGGCGGCGGCAACAAGCGCCGCTACCGCTTGATTGATTTCAAGCGCGATAAGCACGACGTGGCGGCGCGCGTCACGCAGATCGAATACGATCCCAACCGCTCGGCGCGCATTGCGCTGCTCACGTATTCGGACGGCGAAAAGCGTTACATCGTCGCGCCGTTGGGCCTGCGCGTGGGCGATACTGTCACGAGCGGCCCCAACGCCGAAGTGCGCCCCGGCAACTGTTTGCCGTTAGGCAGCATGCCGCTGGGAACGCTGGTGCACAACGTGGAATTGTATCCGGGCCGCGGGGGGCAAATGGTTCGCTCGGCGGGCGCATCGGCCCAGGTGTTGGCCAAGGAAGGCGATTACATCACGTTGCGCCTGCCGTCCGGCGAGATGCGCAAGGTGCGGCAGGAATGTTACGCCGTCGTCGGCCAGGTGGGCAATGTAGAGCACAGCAATATCAAGCTGGGCAAGGCCGGCCGCAAGCGCTACCTGGGCATTCGCCCCACTGTGCGCGGTACGGCGATGAGCCCGCGCGACCATCCCCACGGCGGCGGCGAAGGACGCCAGCCGGTGGGCAAGCCCGGCCCGCGCAGCCCGTGGGGCAAGCCGACGCGCGGTAAAAAGACGCGCGTGAACAAGGTGACGGACAAGTATATTGTTCGCCGCCGCACGACCAAGCGCCGCTAGTACGCTGTGTAACGGAGGACAGAATGTCTCGATCACTTAAAAAAGGGCCGTTCATTGAGCCCAAGTTGCTGAAAAAGATTGAAGCGATGAACCAGACCGGTGAAAAGAAGGTGATTCGCACCTGGTCGCGGGCCAGCACAATCTTTCCGCAAATGGTGGGGCATACCATTGCCGTCCACGATGGCCGCCGCCACGTGCCGATTTACGTCACCGAAAATATGGTGGGCCACAAGCTGGGCGAGTTTGCGCCGACGCGCACGTTTCGCGGTCACACGACCAAGGAAAGCAAGGTCAGCGCTTAGGGTAAAAGGTAAGAATTATGGAACAGGTACATGCGATCGCTCGATTTGTGCCCATGTCGCCTCGCAAGGTGCGGCTGGTGGCAGATAGTGTGCGCGGTCTGAGAGCCGACGACGCCCTGGCGATTTTAAAGTTTACGTCCAAGGCCGCCGCCGGGCCGGTTTACAAAGTCATCCGCTCTGCGATTGGCAATGCGGAAGAAAAGGGACTTAACCGCGACGATTTGGTCGTATCGGAAATACGCGCCGACGAAGGCCCGCGTCGCCAGTGGCGGCGCTTTGGCGCGCGCGGCCGGTTCAAGCCGATCTTGAAGCGCTCGTCGCACATTACAGTGGTTCTTACTGAGGAATGAGAAACGGAGGTTATCCTTGGGACGCAAAGTTCATCCTTACGGTTTTCGACTCAAAGTTATCCGCGATTGGCAGGCGCGCTGGTACGCCAAGCCCGGCGCGCAGTACAACGAACTGTTAGGCGAAGATTTCAAGGTGCGCGAATTTCTTCAAAAAGAAATCGGCCACGCCGGCGTGTCGCACGTAGACATCGAGCGCTTCCCGAATCAAGTCATCATCACTGTGCATACGGCCCGGCCGGGCGTGATCATCGGGCGCAAAGGCACGGCGGTCAAGACGCTGCGCGAGCAGCTCGAAGCGCTGACCGGCAAAAAGGTCAAGCTGGAAATCGAAGAAGTCGAAAAGCCGGATATGGATGCCAAGCTGGTAGCCGAAAACATTGCCCAGCAGCTTGAACGCCGCATCAGTCACAGCCGCGCTATGAAGCGCGCCATCCAGCAGGCCATGCGCCTGGGCGCGGGCGGCATCAAGATCATCTGCAGCGGGCGCCTGGCCGGCGCGGAAATGGCGCGCCGAGAAACCGTGATGGAAGGCCGCGTGCCGCGCAGTACGCTGCGAGCCGATATTGATTTTGCCAAGTCTGAGGCGCTGACGACGTATGGCCGGATCGGCGTGAAGGTGTGGATCTATCGGGGCGAAGTGTTGCCCGAAGCCAAGGCGGAAGAGGCGGTTGCCTGAACTATCCGGGACCGGATAGCAGAGATTAGAGACGTGGAGTGTGTGCGATGTTGATGCCAAAACGTGTCAAATTTAGGAAGCAGATGCGCGGCCGGATGAAGGGCAAGGAAATGCGCGGCGTCGAGGTGACGTTTGGCGAGTTTGGATTGCAGGCGTTGGAGCCGTGCTGGATGACCAGCCGCCAGATTGAAGCGGCGCGGCGCGCGGTCATTCGCTACATCAAGCGGCGCGGCAAGGTCTGGATTCGGATTTTCCCGGACAAGCCCGTCACTCAAAAGCCGGCCGAAACCCGTATGGGTAAGGGTAAAGGGGCGGTGGATCACTGGGTGGCCGTCATCAAGCCCGGCCGGATGTTGTTCGAATTGGCCGGGGTCGAGGAAGAGATTGCGCGCGAGGCGTTTCGCCTGGCGGCGCACAAGCTCCCCATCAAGACCCAGTTCGTGGCCCGGCGTGATGTTTCCGGGGGAGGTGAGTCATGAATGCAGGCGAGATTCGCGCGTTGGGAACGGACGACATCCGCCGCAAGTTGGACCAGACGTACGAAGAGTTGTTTAATTTGCGCTTTCAGTGGGCTGCGAACCAACTCGAAGATCACAACCGAATTACGGCGCTGCGCCGCGACATTGCTCGCATCCAGACCATCTTGCGCGAGCGCGAGCTGGCCCAGGCCGTGCAGGCAGGTAAAGAGGGGGCGGCATGAAGGAACAGCGTAAACGATTGGTGGGAACGGTCACCAGCGACAAGATGGACAAGACCGTCGTCGTGACAGTGGAGCAGGCCAAGCGCCACCCTCTGTACGGCAAAGTTGTGCGGCGGGCGCGCAAGTTCAAGGCGCACGACGAGCATAACGCGGCCCGGCAGGGCGACGTGGTGCGCATCGTCGAGGCGCGGCCTATGAGCGCGGCAAAGCGGTGGCTGGTCGAGGAAATCTTGAAAAAGGCTGGCGAGTAAGCGGCGGAGGTAGCTACTATGATTCAACAAGAAACCCGGCTGCGCGTGGCCGATAACACCGGCGCCAAAGAGATATTGTGCATTCACGTGATGGGGGGCAGTCGCCGCCGGTACGGCTACGTGGGCGACATTATCGTCGCCACGGTCAAGCAGGCTTCGCCGAACTCGGCTGTCAAAAAGGGCGACGTGGTGAAAGCCGTGATTGTGCGCACGGCCAAAGAATACAACCGGGCCGATGGCAGTTATATCCGGTTTGACGACAACGCGGCGGTTATTTTGGACGGCGATACGCAAAACCCCAAGGGAACGCGCATCTTTGGCCCCGTGGCGCGCGAGTTGCGCGACAAGGGCTTTATGAAGATCGTATCGTTAGCGCCGGAGACGTTGTAGAGCAGATAGAGAGGGCGGATAGAGAGTGGAAGGGAATGGGATCATCGGAGTCTCCTCCAGTCTCTATCTCTGAAGGAGTTTGAACGTGGCAAAGATTAAAAAGGGCGATACAGTCATTGCGATTGCCGGAGAAGACGTTGGCAAGCGCGGCACCGTGCAGCGCGTCTTGCCCAAGTCGGAGCGCGTGGTGGTAGCGGGCGTGAACGTGGTGACCAAGCATCAAAAGCCCGTACAGACGGGGCGCGGCCAGGTGCGCGCCGGACGGATCGAGTTCGAGACGCCGCTGCCTACTTCGAGAGTGATGTTGGTATGCCCGCAGTGCGGTGAGCCGACGCGCGTCGGGTTTGCCGTCAACGAGAACGGCGTCAAGACGCGCGTGTGTCAAAAATGCAAGGCTGAAATTGCCTGATTCAAGATCCGAGATCAATAAGAGGGAGTGAGCGCAAGTATGCCTCAATTGAAAGAGCGATACAAAAAGGAAATCTTGCCCCAACTGATGCGGGAATATAGTTACGGCAATCTGATGCAGGCGCCGCGCATCACCAAGGTGGTGGTGAACGTTGGCGTGGGCGAGGCGCTGGTGAATGCCAAGGCGCTGGATGCAACGGTGACGGATATTACGGCGGTGACGGGGCAAAAACCCATTGTGACCAAGGCGCGCAAATCTATTGCGACCTTCAAGTTGCGTGAAGGGCGCGCCATTGGCGTCAAGGTGACGCTGCGCGGCGACCGCATGTGGAACTTTTTGGATCGTTTGTGCAACATTGCTTTGCCGCGCATCCGTGACTTTCGCGGAATATCACCGGAGGCGTTTGATGGACGCGGCAATTACACGTTGGGTTTGCGCGAGCAGCTCATGTGGCCGGAAATCCAGTACGACAAGATTGACAAGCTGCGCGGTATGGAGATCAGCATTGTGACCACGGCCAGGACCGACGACGAGGGCCGGCGCTTGTTAGAGTTGGTGGGAATGCCCTTTAGGAGCTAGCAGAGATGGCAAAGAAATCTATGATTAATCGCGAATTCCAACGCAAGTATCCCACGCGCGTGCGTAACCGCTGCCGCAAGTGTGGCCGGCCGCACGGTTTTATGCGCCGTTTCCAGTTGTGCCGCATTTGCTTCCGCGAACTGGCTCTGCAGGGGCTTATTCCGGGCGTGGTGAAGTCGAGTTGGTAATATAAACGTCGAACGTTGGACAGGCAATTTCCAATCTCGACGTCTGGTTTTCAATCTCCAGTCTCAAGGAGCATTCGATGAGTGTTAGTGATCCAATCGCCGATATGCTAATCCGCATTCAAAATGCGTCTAGCGTTGGGCATAACACAGTGGCTGTGCCCAATTCTAATATCAAAGTGGCCATTGCCCAAATCCTGAAGGATGAGGGGTATATCCAGGATTTCGAAGTCACCACGGACCGGCCTCACGCCATGTTGCGTATCTGGCTCAAGTACACAGGCGACCGCCGGCACCGCAGGTCGGTGATCACCGGCGTGAGGCGCATCAGCAAGCCAGGGCGGCGCGTGTATTCAAAGAAAGAAGAGATTCCCTGGGTATTGAGCGGCATGGGTATTGCTATTTTGTCCACTCCCAAGGGCGTGTTGACGGGTCAGCAGGCCCGCCGCCTGGGCGTGGGGGGCGAAATTCTGTGCCATATCTGGTAAAAGAGAAACCCGTTTTTGCGGGTGGGTTTCTGGGAGGATGTAATGTCTAGAATTGGTCGCATGCCAATCCCTGTACCAACAGGCGTGCACGTAAACATTGATCGTTTACAGGATGGCAGCAACCGCAGCGTGGTGGTGGTTAAGGGCCCGCGCGGCGAGTTGTTGCGCGAGTTTCACGCGGATATTCAGATTCAATTGCAAGACAATAGCGTCGTGGTCAGCCGCCCCAACGACGAACGCCTGGTGCGCGCCTTGCACGGCCTGACGCGCGCTCTGCTGGCGAATATGATTACGGGCGTGTCGGTGGGATTCAAAAAACAATTGCAGATTGATGGGGTGGGATACCGCGGCTCAATGGACGGCGAGACGCTGGTGTTGCACCTGGGGTTTTCGCACCCGGTTCGAGTCAAGCCGCCGGCTGGCATCAAGTTTACGGCCGACGAAAAGGCGCGTATCATCACGGTCGAAGGCAATGACCGCGAGGCGGTGGGGCAGGTGGCGGCCGATATTCGCAAGCTCCGCCCGCCAGAGCCGTACAAGGGCAAGGGGATTCGATATATTGACGAAAAGATACGCCGCAAGGCGGGCAAGGCTGGCAAAGTTGGCTAGCGCCTTGGGCAGGATAGAGGAATCATTATGAGTCAGGAAACTCCACGCGATAAAAGTCGTCAGAAGCGACATCGGCGAGTGCGCGTCCACATCACGGGCACCACCCAACGCCCGCGCTTGAACGTGTTCCGCAGCCTGCGTCACATTTCCGCGCAGGTGATTGACGATACGCAGGGGCGCACGTTGGCCGCGGCCTCGACGAATGACCCGGAGGTGCGCGCGCAGGTGAGCGGGCTGCGCAAGACCGAACAGGCCAAAGTGGTGGGCAAGGTATTGGCCGAGCGCGCTAAAAAGGCCGGCGTTACCCAGGTCGTATTTGATCGGGGCGGGTACAAGTATCATGGCCGCGTCAAGGCTCTGGCCGATGCCAGCCGCGAAGGCGGGTTGGAATTCTAATTGGAAGGTGGATATCGGGAGCCGGGCGTTCGTGTGGCCGCTTCCAATGTCTGACCTCCGGCTCTAACTTCCAGATCAGGAGCAAGGTATGGCAAGAGAAGTTCGTGACCGAGAAGAGCGCGAGGAGCTGGACGAACGCGTCGTCAGTATCTCGCGTGTTGCAAAGGTAATCAAGGGTGGGCGGCGGTTTGCCTTCCGCGTCGTCGTCGTGGTGGGCGATAACAAAGGCTCGGTGGGCCTGGGCGTGGGCAAAAGCCGGACCGTGCCCGAGGCGATCCGCAAGGGCACCGAGCGCGCCAAGCGCGCGATGCGTTTTGTGAACCTGTCTGGCACGACGATCCCGCACCCCATCGAGTGCAAGCACGGCGGCGCGCTTGTTTTGCTGCGGCCGGCGTCGCCGGGCACCGGCGTGATCGCTGCGGGTGGCATGCGCGCCGTGCTGGAAGCGGCCGGCGTGCGCGATATTTTGACCAAATCCAAGGGCAGCCCGAACGTGCTCAACGTGGTGCGCGCGACGATGGAAGCTTTGGGATCTCTCAAGTCGCCGGAAGCGTTGGCCGAGGTGCGCGGCAAGCCCGTGGTAGAAACCACACCGTTCTGGAGGCGTAAAGATGTCCGCCAGTCCGTCTAAACATTATTCGCAAGATCAAAAGGTCAGGATCACGTTGGTCAAAAGCCCGATTGGCTACTCGGAGCGGCAAAAGCGCACTGTGCGCGCCCTGGGGCTGCGCCGGATGCATCAGACCGTCGAGCACGCCGATTCGGGCGTGGTGCGCGGCATGATCGCCAAAGTGAGCCACCTGGTTCAAGTGGAAACTGTAAAGGTGGAAAGTAGCAATGAAACTGCATGAATTACGTTCCCCGCAGGGGGCCAAAAAGAGCCGCAAGCGCGTTGGGCGCGGCAATGCGTCCGGGCAAGGCACGTATGCTGGCCGCGGCCGCAAGGGACAGAATGCCCGCTCCGGCGGCGGCGTGGCGCCTTACTTTGAAGGCGGCCAGTTGCCGCTTATCCGCAAGTTGCCGTTTGCCCGCGGCGTGGGCTTTGTCAATTTTCGCAAGGTCTATTACACGCCCGTCAACCTGGCGGCTTTGAACGGTTTTGAGGCTGGCGCCCAGGTTACGCCGCAGGTGTTGGCCGAAGTGGGATTGATTAAATCGGACAGCAAGCCCGTGGTCATTTTAGCCGACGGCGAGCTGGACCGCGCGCTGATCGTCAAGGCGCATCGCTTTTCAGAAGCGGCGCGCCAAAAGATCGAAGCGGCCGGCGGCCAGGTTGAACTGTTGCCGTGGGAAGAAGATAAAACGCTTTATCGGCGGAGGCGAACAAGACAATGATTCAAGCAGTCCGCAGCGCCTTTAGTTTGCCCGACGTGCGCAAGAAAATCTTGTTCACGTTGCTCATCCTGGCGATTTATCGCCTGGCGTCTCACATCCCGGTGCCGGGAGTAAATCACGAGGCCTTGAACCGCCTCTTGCAGAGCGGTACGGGGGCGGGGAATCTGTTTACGATTTTGGATTTGTTATCGGGCGGCGCCATTGCCAACTTTAGCGTGTTGGCGATGGGGGTGTATCCCTACATCACGTCTACCATTATCTTTCAGTTGCTCATCCCGATCATTCCGCAATTGGAGGCGCTTTCCAAAGAAGGCGAGGCCGGACGCAACAAGCTCAACCAGTTCCAATACTATGCCACCATTCCGTTGGCGGCGCTGCAAGCCATTGGCCAGGCGCGCTTGTTGAGCGCGACGGCCGGCGGCGACCCGATCTTGCCCAACTTTGGCTTTTCGGGGCCGCAACTGCTTCCGACGATTTCCATTATCGCCACCATGACCGCAGGCACCATGTTCGCCATCTGGCTGGGCGATTTGATCACGCAAGATGGCGTGGGCAACGGCTTGTCCATCATCATCTTTGGCGGGATTGTGGCGCGGCTGCCCAACAACATTCTCCAGTTAATGGCCGACCCGAGCAAGCGATGGACGGCGCTGGTGGCCTTCATCCTGGTGATGGCGGCGACGATTGCCGTGATCGTGATTGCGCAAGAAGGCCAGCGGCGCATTCCGGTGCAATACGGCAAGCGCGTGCGCGGGCGCAAGGTGTTCGGCGGCGGCAGCACGCACATCCCGCTGCGCGTGAACACGGCCGGCATGATCCCCCTCATCTTTGCCCAGTCGCTCATGACGTTCCCGGCCATCATTGCCCAGTTCTTTATGTATAGCGAGGGCTTTGTGGGCAGCCTGGCCAGGGGCGTCGTAGACACGTTTTCCGGGCGCGTGGATGGCGGACCGTGGTATTGGATCATTTACTTTTTGTTCGTGGTCGGGTTTACGTACTTTTACACCGACGTCATCATCCAGCAGCAAAACCTGCCCGATACGCTGCAAAAGCAGGGCGGGTTTATCCCGGGCATCCGGCCCGGCAAAAAGACCGAAGAGTACATCAACGGCGTGATGCGCCGCATTACGCTGGTGGGCGCCTTGTTCCTGGGCCTGGTGGCGATATTGCCGTACCTGGTCCAACTCACCGGCCTGATTCCGGCCGCCGCCAGCTTTTCGATCCTGAGCACCGGCTTGTTGATTGTGGTGGGTGTGGTGATTGACACGATGCGGCAGCTCGAAGCGCAGTTGGTGATGCGGCATTACGAAGGGTTCTTGAAGTAAAGGATAGAACCATGGGCAAGTACATCGTCTTGCTTGGCCCGCCGGGAGCGGGCAAGGGCACGCAGGCAGACATGCTTTGCCAAGAGCTTGGCATCCCGCACGTTGCCAGCGGCGACCTGTTTCGGGATCACTTGAAGCGCCAGACCGAGTTGGGCCAACTGGCAAAGGGCTACATGGATCGCGGCGAGTTGGTGCCGGACGAGGTGACCATCGGCATGGTCAAGGAGCGGCTGGCTCAACCCGATTGCGCCGAGGGCGTCATCCTGGACGGCTTTCCGCGTACGGTGCCGCAGGCCGACGCGCTTGATCGCGTAATGGCCGAGCAAGGCAAGTCAATCACGTGCGTGCCCTGCATCAACGTGCGCGCCGAGGCGCTTTTGGAACGGCTCACCGCGCGTTGGACGTGCCGAAATTGCCAGGCGGTGTATAATGTACTGGCCAAGCCGCCCCGCCAGGCGGGCGTGTGCGACGTGTGCGGCGGCGAGTTGTACCAGCGAGCCGACGATACGCCCGACACGCAGCGCCGCCGGATCGTGGTGTACGAGGAGCAGACGGCGCCGTTGATTGCATATTATCGCCAACGCGGTGTGCTGGCCGAGATCAATGGCGAGCAAAGCATCGAGGCGGTGCAAGAGGCGCTGTTGCAGGCGGTTCGATAGCGAGCCGCCAGGGCGAGAACGTTTGATGTCTGTTGTTGTCAAGTCCGCTCGCGAGTTAGAGTTGATGCGCCAGGCCGGCCGGATTGTGGCCGAGGCGCTGGACTTGATGCGTGATTTGGTACGGCCCGGCGTGACGACGGCTGAATTGGACGCGGCTGCCGAGGCGCTGATTCGAGAACGCGGCGCGCTGCCGTCTTTTAAAGGTTATCACGGTTTCCCGGCGTCCATTTGCGCGTCTATTAACCAAGAGGTCGTTCACGGCATTCCCAGCCCAAAACGGGCGCTGCATGCGGGCGATTTGGTCAGCATAGACGTGGGAACGATTTACCAGGGCTACCAGGGCGATGCGGCGATTACGCTGGCGGTGGGCCAGGTTTCGGCAGAAGCGCAGCGCCTGATGGAAACGACACAGGCGGCTTTGATGGCCGGGATCGAGGCGGCGCGCGATGGGCGGCGCTTGTGGGACATCATTCGCGCCATCGAACACGTGGTGCGCGCGGCAGGGTGCGATGTGTTGCACGGCTACCAGGGCCACGGCATCGGGCGAGAGATGCACGAGGACCCCGGCATCCCAAACACGCTTTCAGACGTGCGCGGGCGACCGCCCAACATTGTGCTGCGCAAAGGAATGACGTTGGCGCTGGAGCCGATGGTGGTGCTGGGCAGCGGTGTGCCGCGCGTGCTCGGCGACCAATGGACCGTCGTGACGGCGGACGGCTCGCTTTCGGCGCATTTCGAGCATACAATCGCCGTGACGAATGGTACGGCAGAGATTTTGACCATCAGGGATCAGGTTCAGGAGGTTTAGCGTGAAAGTTTCAGCATCGGTGCGGCGGCGGTGCCCCAAGTGCAAGATCGTCAAACGTGGGGGCACGCTGCGAGTGATTTGTGATAACCCAAAACATAAGCAACGGCAAGGTTAAGCGGAGGGTACAATGGCACGTATTGCAGGTGTTGACCTGCCCCGTAATAAACGGGTAGAAGTCGGGCTCACGTACATCTATGGAATCGGCCTGCCGACCAGCAAGGCTATCCTGGGGCGCACGGGTGTGAACCCCGATACGCGCATCAAGGATTTGTCGGAAGCCGAGGTCAGCCAGTTGCGTGAGGTCATCGAGAAAGAATATACCATCGAGGGCGACTTGCGCCGCGAAGTATCCATGAACATCAAGCGGCTCACCGAGATCGGCTGCTATCGTGGATTGCGCCATCGCCGCAATTTGCCCGTGCATGGCCAGCGGACGCGGACGAATGCTCGCACCAAGCGCGGTCCCAAGCGAACCGTGCCAGGGCGTGGCCGGCGCCGCGGCGCGAAGAAGAAATAGCGACGATTGGGGATTGCGGATGCGTGGAGTTGGATTGTATCCGGCCTCCGGTCCGCAATCCCAAATCCAAAACCCAGAGTTATATACGGAGGAAGAATGGGGCGCAGTCAGCGCGTCAAGCGTACGACGAGAAAACAGAAGCGAACTGTTTCGCATGGGCAGGCGCATATTCACGCCACGTTCAACAACACCATCATCACCGTTACCGATATGCAGGGCAACGCCCTGACGTGGGGAAGCGCGGGCGCGGCCGGCTTTAAGGGCAGCCGCAAGAGCACGCCCTATGCCGCCCGCATGGCAGCCCAGACGGCCGCCAAGAGCGCTTTGGATATGGGCATGCAAGAAGTGGATGTCTTTGTAAAGGGGCCGGGGCCAGGCCGCGAAGCCGCCATCCGCGCCATCCAGGCGTCTGGCCTGCGGGTGAGTAAAATCACCGATATCACGCCGATCCCGCATAACGGGTGCCGTCCGCCCAAGAGGCGACGCGTATAGTCAATGAGTCGGCCAGTCAACCAGTTAATGGGTCAGCCAGGCCACAGATTAAACGGATGAGCGGGGTCTGCTCTGGCGATAAGTAGCGGGTTGACCGGATAACCAAGTCACTAGATTCAGGAGGAAGCATGGCTCGAACAATAGGGCCGGTGTGTAAACTGTGTCGCCGAGAAGGCGAAAAACTCTTTTTGAAGGGCGCACGCTGCCTGTCGCCCAAGTGTGCGATTGAAAAGCGCGCTTACGCGCCCGGACAGCACGGCGCTACCAGCCAGTATCGGCGTGGGCGCGCCAGCGATTACTTGATGCAGTTGCGCGAAAAACAAAAGGCGCGCCGCATTTACGGCGTGCTCGAGCGCCAGTTCCGCCGCTATTTCCGCATGGCGCTGCGCAGCAAGGGCATGACGGGTTCGATGCTGTTGACGATTTTGGAGAGCCGGTTGGATAACGTGGTGTACCGCGCCGGTCTGGCCGATTCTCGCCCGCAGGCCCGCCAGTTGGTGCAACACGGTCACATTGACGTCAATGGTCACCGCGCCGACGCACCTTCGCTGTTGGTCAAGGCCGGCGACGTGTTGACCATACATCCGACCAGTCGCGCCTCCAAGTATTTCAAGAACCTGGCGAATGATATCAAAGACCGGCCAGCCGCGCCGCAGTGGTTGAGCGTGGATCCGGCTGGCCTGACGACGCGCGTAGTCAAGCTCCCCTCACGCGAAGAAATCGAATTGCCGCTCCGCGAGCAATTGATTGTGGAGTACTACTCACGTTAAGCGGGTGGTCAGGCAGGTTGTCGCCGCTGTGCGCAGATGGCGGGTAGCCTGTGGACGATCACCAGTTGACCGAATAGGAGGCGTCATTTGGCCAGTCTCAGCATGGTTTTACCCAAAATTGAATGTGAGGCCACGTCCCAGAATTATGGGCGCTATATCATCGGTCCTCTGGAAAGCGGGTATGGCATCACGTTAGGCAACTCGCTGCGGCGGGTATTGCTCAGCTCGTTGTCCGGCGCGGCGATCACCTCGATGCGCCTGACGGATGTTCATCACGAGTTTTCAGACATCCCGCACGTGAAAGAGGATATGACGCAAGTGATCTTGCAGCTCAAACAGGTGCGCCTCAAGCTGCAAGGCGACGAGCCGGTCCGCCTGCGCCTGGAAGTGCGGGGCGAGGGAACGGTGACGGCCGCCGACATTCAGTGCCCGCCCGAAGTCGAAATCATTAATCCAGACGTGTACCTGTTTACGGTGGATAATGACAAGGCCCGGCTGGAGATGGAGTTGACGGTTGAGCCGGGACGTGGGTATTTGCCGGCAGACGCGCATAGCCGTCTGCCTATCGGCGAATTGCCGGTAGATGCAGTTTTTAGCCCGGTGCGGCGCTGCAATTACTCTATAGAGCGCGCGCGCGTTGGGCAGATGACAAATTACGACAAATTGATTCTGGATATCTGGACCGATGGTTCGATGCGCCCCCAGGAGGCGCTCAGCCAGGCGGCGCGCATTTTGATGCAGCATTTCTCGTTGGTGGCCGGCGTGAGCGAAGACGTGATCTTGAAAGAGGCTCAGCAGCAGCCCGGCGCGATCCCGCACGAGGTCTACGACACGCCGATCGAACAGCTCGATTTGTCGGTGCGCGTTTTCAACTCACTCAAGCGCGCCGGCATTACGAACGTGGGCGAGGTGCTAGAGATGCTCAAGCGCGGCGAAGAAGCCATGCTGACCATCCGCAACTTTGGGCAGAAATCGCTGGTCGAGTTGCAAGGCAAGCTGGCCGGCAAGGGCTTTTGGGATGAATCTGTGACGCTGCCGCAAGGCTTGGGCCTAGAATCAGATGAGGAAGAAGACGAGGACTAGATGCGACACCAAGTAGCAGGTAAGAAACTGGGGCGCACCAGCGCCCAGCGCAATGCTCTGCGCCGTTCGATGGTGACCGAGTTGTTTCGACACGACGCCATCCAGACGACACAGGCCAAGGCCCAGGCCATTCGCGGCCAGGCCGAAAAACTCATCACGCTGGCCCGGCGCAGCCTGAAAGCCAGCGACCCAACCGCCGCGATCAACGCGCGGCGCAGGGCCGCGGCTCAACTCAACGATCCAGACATTGTCAAGCGGCTGTTTGACGAAATCGCGCCCCGCTATGCAGAGCGTCCCGGCGGGTACACCCGCATGTACAAGCTTGGCCCGCGCCTGGGCGACGCGGCGCCGATGGTTTTGCTCGAGTTGGTGGAGGACTAGTCAGGATCGCTGCCGGTATGCGCGTGCGGGCGACCGTTGCTTACGATGGGACGGATTTCCACGGCTTTCAACGCCAGGCGGAGGAGCGCGAGCCTTCTATCCAGGGCGCGCTGGAACGAGCGCTGGCGGCCATTGGCCAGGAAAACGTCGCCGTCGCGGGCAGCGGGCGCACCGACGCGGGAGTGCATGCCAGCGGCCAGGTGATTGCGTTTGACGTGGATTGGAAGCACGGCTTGCCCGCCTTGCAGCGGGCGCTCAACGCGGCATTGCCGCCAGCGATTGCCGTGCTCGACGCGGATGAGGCGGCGACTGATTTTCACCCGCGCTACGATGCGCTCAGCCGCCAGTACGTTTACACGATTTATAACGCGCCGGTGCGCCACCCGCTTTACAGCCGCTTTAGCTGGCACGTGCCGGCCAGCCTGGATGTGGAGCGGATGAACCTGGCCTGTATGCCCCTGGTTGGAGAGCACGATTTCGCGGCGTTCGGGCAGCCCACGGGCCACAGGCCCGGGGAAAGCACGGTGCGGCGCGTGGACCGGGCCGAGTGCCGGCGCGATGCGGGGGAGCCTCACGTCACCGTGACGGTGGAGGCGAGCGGGTTCCTGTACCGGATGATGCGCCGCATCGTGGGCACGCTGGCGGCTGTTGGGCAGGGGCGGCTGGCGCCAGAGGCGGTGGCCAGGATTCTGGAATCGCGCGATGGCAGCCGCGCCGCGCCGCCCGCGCCGCCGCATGGCCTGTGCCTGACGCGCGTGTGGTATTAGGTAGGGGCAGGTCTTGCGCCTGCCCACAACTACTGTACGTATATATTGATGGAGTTGACTGTGAGAACGTATACAACCAAATTGTCTGATATTCAGCGCGAGTGGTTCGTCGTAGACGCCGAGGGCGTGACGCTGGGACGCCTGGCGTCGCGCATCGCCGCCATCCTGAAAGGCAAGCACAAGCCCATCTATTCGCCCTCGATGGATACGGGCGATTACGTGGTGGTGATCAACGCCGACAAGATCCAGGTGACCGGCCGCAAGCTCGATCAAAAGACCTATTATCACCATTCGGGCTATCCGGGCGGCCTCAAGTCCATCTCGCTGCGCGATCAACTGGCGGGCCATCCCGACCGCGTGCTCAAATCGGCGGTGCGGGGGATGTTGCCTCACAACAGGCTGGGACGGGCCATGTTCAAAAAGCTCAAGGTCTACAAGGGAACCGATCACCCGCACGCGGCTCAAAGGCCCAAGGCGTTGGAATTGTAAGCAGGAGTAAAAGAGAATGTCTGAACAGTATTACGAAGGTGTGGGACGCCGCAAGACGTCCACGGCGCGCGTGCGGCTGTACGTGGGCGGCACGGGCGTCATGACCGTCAACGACAAGCCGGGCGAAGAATACTTTACGCGCGATGCAGACCGCGCCGCCGTATGGGCGGCGCTCAAAGCGACCGGCAGCGAGGCGCGCTTTAACGTGTCCATTCACGTGCAGGGCGGCGGCGTCACCGGCCAGGCCGGCGCGGTGCAGATGGGCATGGCGCGCGCGCTGCTCAAGGCCGACCCGGAATTTCGGCCGGTGCTGCGCCAGCACGAGTTGCTCACACGCGACCCGCGCGCCAAAGAGAGAAAGAAACCAGGACTCAAACGCGCCAGAAAAGCGCCGCAATACACGAAACGCTAAACGCGCATACTATTGCGTTGCCTCGAGTGTTTGTGAAAAGGGTAGAGCATTTTGCTCTACCCTTTTTTTGTGAACCCTCGGTTGTATCTTGTCAATAATTCGGGGTAGGGGCAGATCTTGCATCTGCCCACCAGGGCGACCGCAAGGGTTCGCCCCTACATTTTGAGATGATGTCCTTGGTTTTGGTATTGACTTTTGCGGTTTGCGCAATATAATCATAATCAGGCTAACGCCGTTTTTTTCGGCAGACGGACCATTGGTGTCAATTTGAGGCATCCTGAGCCTGTCGAAGGATGCCTTCCACGCACGGTTCGACGGCTCGACTGAGCTCGCCGAAGTCAAGCTCACCGTGCTTAAGTTGACACTAATGCAGACGGACCGGACGAGGAGACGTTTCGCGTTGGAGGATGCATGAACCAGACCCCGCCATCCACCGGCCTGATTCCAGACGAGTTGTTGAGCAACGTCAAAAAGGGCGACTGCGTGCTGTTCCTGGGCGCGGACCTGCCCTTGGGCTATGAAGGCGCGCCGCCCTCGCGGCCCGAACTGGCGGGGCGGTATCGCAAATCTTGTGTAATTTGCCAGTTCGCCCGCAGTTGAACCGGGGGCGGAACGAATTTACACACAATTCGGCATACTGTCACTGGCGGAGGCCCTGGCGCAGCAGTATGGCCTGCCGCCGGGCAAAACGTGGCCAGACACGGTGACGGCCTACCTGGGCCGGCCAGGCGCGAACCGCAGCAGCGTGATCAGCTTTTTGCGCGGCCACGTGGCCGGGGCCAAGGCCGGGCCGCTTCACCGGGCGATTGCCCGCGCCGGATTCCGGGCGATTGTCACGGCCTGGTACGATGACCTGCTGGAACAGGCGCTGGCCAAGGAGGGCTATCGCGTGAGGCAGGTGGTGCGCGACAGACCCCTGGTGTATAGCCAGGAAAGCGAGCGCGAGGCGGTGGTGGTCAAGCTGTATGGCTTTTTTAGCCATGATGAATCGCTGATATTGGATGCGCGCGACCACGACGAATTATTGTTTCAGCTCGACCGCAAGCTGGAATTGGTGACCGGCTTTTGCCAGTTGCGCCCGCCGCTGTTCATTGGTTTTGACCTGGCCGATCCCACGCCGCGCTTGCTCTACACCCGGGCTTTGATTAACGCGGTTGAGAACCAGCCGGCGTGTGTGGTCTGGCCTGGGGCGCTGGACGCGGTGCGGCCAGGTTGGACCGGGAGGAATGTCTACTTTATCTCTGCCGAGGCAGCGCCCTTCCTCCAAGCTCTATCCAGCCAGTTGCCCTCCGTCGCCGCCGGCGGCAAAGGCCCCATCCGCGTCAACCGCGCGCCGTACAAATTCCTGGATTATTACGAATCCCAAGACGCCGACATTTTCTGCGGGCGAGACACCGAAAGCCAGATCGTCGCCCGTATGGCCTTGTCGCACCGGCTGCTCACCTTGTTCGGGCCATCCGGCGCGGGCAAGACCTCGCTCTTGCTGGCGGGCGCGCTGCCGCGCCTGGCCTCGGAGGGCTATCAGCACGTGTACGTGCCGCTGGACGATCCCCTCCAGGCCGTGCGCCGGGCCGTGGCGGCTCGCGCCGGCCAATCACCCTCTCCCGTTACTACGGGAGAGGGTGGGGGTGAGGGTCAAACCCTGCGCGCCTTTTTGAACGCCATCCTCAAAGCGGCGCCCGCCGCCGAGGACGGCGGCTTGAGCAAAAAGAGCGCGCCGGCAGAGGCCAATGACCTGGCTCAACTGCGCCAAAACCTGGAGGACCACTTTGACCGGGAAGAACTGCGGACGCTGTGCTTTGACCTGCAAGTGTGCGACTTTACCCATAAAAATGTCATTTGACACGCTTATGCTTCCAGCGAAACAGTGAGTTTCAGGCATCTGTTTACTAACGACGGGAGCAAGCCCGCAAATAGTCGTTCCAGTTCTGGCTCATTCTGACAAACCCAATTCATGCAGAGCTTCGCGCCACGTGGCCTCTGACTCCGGTCTCAGAAAACAGATTGATTCTGAAACTTGTGAGGCAACTCGATAGCGTGTAGGATATAAACCATTCTGCCAAATCTCGAATGTAGCTTGCCGGATTTCGATTTGCAGTTGTTCCAGTTTCTGGGCGGCCCGCACTTTTTCAGCTCCCAAATATCTGGCCGAGATGCGTCGGCAGAGTTCTGGGAAGAGTTTGCGCAAACTTTCAGCGGAATGTCCAAAGCGCTGCGCAATTTCCTGCAAGGAAGGAACCGGCTCTTCCGCAACAGCCAGGGCCAGTTCCAATTGGGATCGAAGAGCTTGCTTTTCAGCTCGCTGATAGGTCTGATACCGCTCCAGGATGGCCCGATACAAATCTGGGAAATGGTAACTCAGCATCACCTCAGGTAGTCCAAGCCGATGAGCCACCTCAGGTAATGATAGTGGAGGGATTTGATCAGTGCTCAGGATGACCTGTAATTCGCGTTGAATGCGGAGTTTCTCAGCTTCTTGGTAAGCTTGGTGTCGCTGGGTGATAGCCTGACACAGGTCTGGGAAATTACCCCTGAGTCATTCGTCACAACTTAAGCTCCTACCGGGTCTGCCAAGGGCAGGGCAGATACCT
>CAZYXV010000056.1:0-18637 GCA_964651475.1 uncultured Anaerolineae bacterium
TGCGCTGTCGGTTCTATCTGACATTTATGGGTCAGCTATGCGCTGTCGGTCAGCAGATAAGGATTTTGCTGGGTTGGCGCGGCGGATTCACGACGCCATTGAGTCACAAGGGGAGCTGATGGGTCAACTTGTTCGCATCAATCGCCCTGCGCGGTAAGAGGTGCTATTGAAACGGGTGATGTTTACGTTAGGTGGGCTTGATAAAACACGTGAACTTGTGATGACCACTTGGAATGGGGTAAAGTGTGCAAAGACTCGCACAGAATGGACTGGTTTATTATCAATTTGAGCACCTGGCGGCGCAAAACATCACCCACGGCGTATTCACACGGCAGGGAGGTGTAAGCCCGGCGCCGTGGGCCAGTCTCAATCTCAGTCGTTCCACCGGCGACAGCGCCGAAAACGTGGCCGAGAACAATGCGCGGATGTTGGCGGCGCTGGGCGTGAGGCGCGAGCAGACAGTGAGTGCGTGGCTGAATCACGGCGCGACGGTGGCAGTGGTGAATGCCCAGCACCGCGGGGCGGCGCTCCGCGACGTGGACGCGCTGATCACCAACGAGCCGGGCGTGTTTCTTTCGATGCGTTTTGCCGATTGCGCGCCCGTGGTGCTATACGATGAGCGGCAGGGCGCGCTGGGGCTGGCGCACGCCGGTTGGCCCGGTGTGGCGGCCAATATCGTGCTGGCGGCGCTGCGCGCCATGGAACGCGCCTATGGCAGCCGCCCAGCCGATGTATGGGCCGGCATTGGCCCGGCCATCCGCGTGTGTTGTTACCAGTTTGGCGCGGACCTGGCGCGCCAGGTTGCCGCCGCCTGCCCGCCCGGCACTCTCGTCTGCGCGTCGCAGGCCGATGGAACTTGTCACCTTGATCTGATTGCGGCCATCACGTCGCAATTGCGCGCGGCGGGCGTGCAGCGCGTTGTGGATTCCGGCCTGTGCACGGCGTGCCGCGTGGACGAGTGGTTTTCGCACCGCGTTGAGAAAAAGACCGGACGCTTTGGTGTGGTGATAGGTTTACATGCTGGCACAGACGCCTGACGCAGGACTTTATCTGGCCAATGCTGTGAGCCGCGTGATGGAGCGCATCGCGGCGGCAGCGCACCGCGCCGGGCGCGACCCGGCGCGGGTGACATTGGTGGCCGTGACCAAAACCTTCCCCGCCGAGACGGTGGCGCTGGCATACCAGGCGGGCCTGCGCGAGTTTGGCGAAAATCGCGTCGAGGAAGCTGCGGAAAAAATCCCCCGGCTCAAATCTCTAATCTCCAATCCTTCGACTACGCTCAGGACAGGCCTCCAATCCTTCGACTACGCTCCCTGGCCTGGCTCCCAGAGCAGGCAGGACAGGCCTCCAATCCTTCGACTGCGCTCAGGACAAGCCTCCACTCCCCGCTTTCACATGATCGGCCATTTGCAAAGCCGCAAGGCACGCCAGGCCGTGGCGTTGTTCGATCTCATCCACTCGGTGGATAGCGCCAGCCTGGCCCGCAAGTTGAGCCGCCTGTGCGAGGAGAGCGGGCGCGTGATGCCAGTTTTGCTCGAGTGCAACGTATCGGGCGAAGCCGCCAAGTACGGATTTGCGGCCAGCGCTTCCACCTTTTTTGCAGAGGTCGAGACGATTGTGGCTCTGCCGGGATTGCGCGTGCAAGGCCTGATGACCATGGCGCCCATTGTGAGCGACCCGGAGCAAGCGCGCCCCGTGTTTGCCGCGCTGCGCCGCCTGAGTGAGCAGTTGGCGGAACGCCTGGGCGCGGAGCATTTCGGGCAGCTTTCAATGGGTATGTCGGATGATTTTGAGGTAGCCGTCGAAGAAGGCGCGACCATTGTGCGCGTCGGCCGGGCGTTGTTTGGCGAACGTCACGACGAGCCGTTATATGGATGAGGTGAAGCATGGTTAGTTTGCTGGCGTGGTTGATCAACACAGCGTTTTCTTTGTATTTTCTCGTCCTCATCGCGCGGGCGTTTTTGCCGCTGGTGGGAGCTGATCCCTACAATCCGGTTGTGGAATTTATCTATCGCATCACCGAACCAGTGCTGGCCCCGCTGCGGCGTTGGACCATCGTGGGCAACCTGGATCTTTCGCCGTTGGTGGTGTTGATCGGCTTGAGCGTGGTGCGGCAAATGATCTTGTGGCTGCTGTATTCGTTTACCTTTTCGTAAAGTGAAAGACAATGTCCGCACTAGATTTTTTGCTTTCAACTCAAAACGCCGATGGCGGCTGGGGCTATAGCGCCGGGCAAAACTCTATGCTCGAGCCGACGGCGGCGGTGTTGTTGGCATGGCAGCGCCTCGAAAGCGAGGCGCGCGACCGCGCGCTCGAATGGGTGCGCGCTGCGCAGCATCCCGATGGCGGCTGGGGCATTAGCCGCCAGGATGACGAAAGCACGTGGCAGACGGCGTGGGCCGTGTGGGCGGTGGCGCGGGCGAGCGCCGCGGATGACCCTCTCTCCATACGCGGCGCCGAATGGCTGCTGAATCTCGACATCTTGCCGCTGGGCGACGACCAGATGCAAAAAGAGTTTAAGAAAAAATACGCCATAGACTCAACCCTGCGCGGCTGGCCCTGGCTGCCCGGCGAAATGACGTGGACCGAGCCGACGGCGCTGGCGATGCTGGCGCTGGAATCCGTGCCAACCACGCCCGCCATCACAAGCCGCTTGAACGAAGCCGTGAGCTATCTTCAGGACCGCCGCTGCCAGGTGGGCGGTTGGAACGTCGGCGCGCCGTTCATGCTGGGAGCGGCCATGCCCCCCCGCGCCAATCCCACCGCCTGGGCCTTGCTGGCCCTGGCCGGCGTTGCGCCGGCGACCGTCCGCCCTGAAGACGTGCTGGCCATGCGCGCCGAGATGCGGCGCGACGGCGGCGCGCCGGCCTGGGCGTGGGGAGTGGTGGCGCTGGATGCGCTTGGTCAAGATAACACCGAAGCGCGCGCGCATCTGAAATCCGTGCAAGCGCCGGACGGAAGCTGGGATCGCAATCCATATCACACGGCTGTGGCAATGATGGCGCTGAAAGAGGATGGATGAGTAATGGATAAAAAGCTGTTGACGCGGCGCGCCTTTTTGCGCCTGGCGGCCCTGGCCACTATCGGCGCGGGAGCGGCCATCATCCATCGAGCCACGTCGCCGGTGGGGCCGGTGACGTATATGCGCTGGCTGCTTCGCGGGCAAATCCGGCAATTGACTGGCGCGCCGGCCATCGTCGCGCTGGACGAGTGCCCGGCGTATGACCAGGATATTCTAAGATGTTTGCGCGGCTTGTGGGGCCAAGCCGATATGCCCGACGTGCGCGGCAAGCGGGTGCTGGTCAAGCCGAACATGATTGATTTGGTCGAAGGCCATCCCACTACCACCGCGCCGGAAGTGGTGGGCGCGGTGATAGATTTGCTGGCCGAGTCGGGCGCGGGTGAGATCATCGTGGGCGAAGGGCCGGGCTTTAGGCGCGACGCCTGGTCCATTGTGCAGGGCATTGGGCTGGCGCAAGTGCTGGACGCGCGGGGCGTGCCTTTTGTGGATTTGAATTACGATGACCCCGCTCCCGTGCCGGTCAAGGATGGCTGGCTCCGCCGCTCGCCGGAACTGTGGCTGCCGCGCCGCGTGCGCGAGGCGGATCTAATCGTGTCGGTGCCCAAGCTGAAAACGCACCACTGGGCCGGCGTGACCCTGAGCGTCAAGAACTTGTTTGGCGTGGTGCCGGGCGTTCGCTACGGCTGGCCTAAAAACATGCTGCACGTCAACGGCTTTTGGCCGAGCATCGCGGGCGTTTACCTGAGCGTGCCGCCTGTTGTGGCGGTAGTGGATGGCATTGTGGGCATGGAAGGCGACGGCCCCTTGTTTGGCGCGCCGGTGCAGCACGGGATGCTGGCAGTGGGCCGGGACCCGGTGGCAGTGGACGTGGTGTGCACGCAATTGATGGGTTTTTCGGTTCAAGAGGTGCACCTGGCGCTGCTAGAGTGGGCCGGCGTAGGGCAATCTACACGCATCGAGATGCGCGGCGTGGCGCGCGAGCATTTTCAGCGCCAATATCAACACCCGCCCGTCGCTTCGTAACATTACAGCGCAATGTTCCGCTCCAGCCGCCGTCCCGGCGGTGTTGGGGCGCGCTGGGGAACCCAGCTCAGGCCGCTGTCTTCGGCGGCCTCCACGCACTGGGGACGGCGCGTGGAGCGTCTCTTCAATGGCTGTTAGGGAACCCAGCCCTCGATCACGTATTGGAGCAGCAAGAAAAGCATCCCCAGCAACCCCCCACCTACCGCCGCGAGCCTCATCCACCCGCGGCGCAGCAAGGGCGCCAGGCCGATGAACACCGGAAAGGCCAGCAGCAAGTGGCGCGGCAACCCCAGGTAGGGGAAACGCATGCCGGTGTGATAGCCAAAACTCACCAGTGTGATAGCGACCGAATAAATGCGGTAGCAGGCGCGCATGCGGCCCCACGCCAGGACGAGCATTACCACAAATCCCCCGCCCAAGATCAAGTCAATGGCCAGGCTATATTCAGGCGCGCGCCACATCTTGACGAGCGCCAGCCACAAGGCTCGCCAGGTAAAGGTCTGAACGGGCACCACCTTGCTCGCGCTCGGCGAAATCAGCAAGGAATACGTGAGCGAGTGCAGGCTGCCCAGATTGGCCTGTACATCTCCCAACGCCACAGCGCGATATACCAGCCAGACCATCAATCCGGCGGGGATGAGGCTTAGGGCCAGCCAGTCTCGCCACGCGGCCAGGCCGCGCCGCCATTGCCGCCCCGAGGCTTCCCACACTTCCCACGCCAGCGGCAGCGCCAGAAAGAGGCCTTGTTGGCGCGTGAGCGTGGCCAATCCTCCCGCCAGTCCTGCCAGCCACCACCGTCGCTTGCGCGCCCACCACAAGCACAGCACGCTCCACAGCAAAAAAAGCCCTTCGGTATAAGGCGTGAACAAGATAAAGGCCACGGGCGAAAAGAGCAGCAACAAGGTGCTGACGCGCGCCATCTCGGCATCCAGGTCAAGCCGGGCCAGGCGCTCAAAAACCAGCAGCAATGCGATTGAGGCCAGCGCGCTTACAATCAACAAGCCAATCATGGGCTGGCCGGTGAGCCGGCCCAGCGGCGTCGCCAGCCACGCATAGAGGGGGTGAAATTGAGCCGTGCCGTCGTCGGCGCGATAGCCGCGCGCCACCGTCAACACGTAATACACGGCGTCTCGGCGTTCCCACGGCGCAAGCAGCACGCGCTCTAGCCACGCGCCCAACGGCGTTGAGGGCGGCCACAGCGGGATGGCTTGCTCGATGGACGTCATGGGGCGCAGCGGCGAGATAATCGCTGCCCATACACATGTGAGGATGCGCAAGATCAGCCACAGCCCCAGCATCTCCCCATCGGACCTGGCAAGGGAGAAACGTGGCCGAGATTGGGAGGCTTGCACGCCGGCGGCCTCAGGCGGGGATGTGTTCGCCGGTGCGCGCGCCGAGTTCGGCCAAGGCGCGCCAGGCTTCGGTTTGAATGGCAACGTCGGACTCGCTCAAAGCCTGGCGCAGCGGCCCAATGGCCTCGGCGTTTCCGATGCGCGCCAGGGTACGGATGGTAGCCAGTTTGGCGCGCGCATCGCCTTCGGAGAGGGCCTTGAGCAAAACGGGCATGGCCAGGTGCGCCGAGGCGGCCACGCTCATCCCGCGCGTGGCCGCCCATTCGATGAGCCATCCCTGGTCCTGCAATTTGATGGGGGACAAATCAAGCTCCGCCCCTGTAGCGGATTCTTGCGCCAGGCGCAGCGCGTCGGTGGCGGCCGAGCGCACAGCCCATTGCGAGTCGTTTTGTTCCACCTGCCCCAGCAACTCGACGGCCCACGGTTCGCCGATCTGGCGCAGCCCAAAGGTGGCCGCCCGGCGCACGAGCACGTCTTCTTCTTGCATGGCATCGCGCAAGATGGCTTTGCCTTTGTCGCCTTGATGGACGAGCGCCTCTGCCGCGGCCTGCCGCATGGTTTCGTCGGCCTGGAGCAAGATGTCTATCAACGTCTCGAGCGCCGTCTCGGCGGGAATGGCGCCGATGGCGTGGATGGCCGCTTCGCGCACCGACGGGTCGGGGTCTTGCAAAGCTTTGACCAGGATAGTCAAGTCGGCCTCTCGTCCCATAATGCCCAGGCCGCGTATGGCCTGCGCGCGCTGGATAGGGTCGGGGTTGGCCAGGGCTTTTTTGAACAAGAAAGGCAAGCCTTTATCTTGCGTAGAGATCAGTCCAAGCAGAGCGCGTTCGCGCAAGACGGCCAATTGATTGGGCTGCATCCACACCCGCGCCACCTCGCCCAGCACGCGCCCACGCCAGGCCGCCTCGGGCGGGGCCGCTGCGGCCCACGTGATCGTCGTCCACAGGCGCGTCCGGAACAAATCGTCTTTTTGACTCAAATAGGCTTCGATCAGCCGTGTAAAATCGAGCATCCCGGCGCAAAATTCAAACAGGTCGGCCCACGCCGCAAAACGGAGAGGGGCGTTCAATAGTTCGGCCAGGGCAGCCAGGTCTTTGTGTTGAACGATGTGCCAGGCAGCCAGGTAGCATTGCACGCGGCGATGGCAAAATGCATAGTCATTTCCGCGCGCCGCCAGCAGCTCGCTCTTGACGAGCGCATCAATGGTTTCAGAAACACTCTTGGGCAGCTTGCCGGAAGGAGCGGACGGTGTTGGGACAGACTCGGTGGGAACAGGTTCCTGGGCGCTTTCTGGCTTGGGCACAAGTTCGGCGATGATTTGTTCGAGTTCAGCGCGCGTGGCCAGCGTGCGCCCCTCTTTAATCAGTTTGGTTGCCAACCGTCCCAGGGCGCTGCGGCTTAGCAGGGGCGAGAGCGGGCTTTGACCAGTTAGCTCTCCGAGAACGTGCTCTACTGCCTGGTCGTACAGCACACTGGGTGAGCGGGGCGCCGCGCCGCTTTTTTGCCACACGAGCGCGGCCAAAGACAAATCAATCGGCAGCGGCGCGAGGCCCGGCAGGGGCTTGAGCGCATCGGCGAGGCGCGCCACGTCTTCAGGCCCACATTGAATCAGTTTGATCCAGCGCCGCGCCAGTTCGCTCGTCTCGGCCACATCCCATTCTGTGAGCGGCAGCGCGGCGAAACCGGCCTCGGTCAGTTTCCCGTACCCGCGCGTGGGCGCAGCCACTACGTAACGCGGCTCAGGATAGCGTTCGACCAGCTGGCTTATCCACGTCATGGCTTGCTGCTGTTCCAGGTCGCCCAGCTCATCCAGGCCATCTATCAAGATCACGGCCTGGTTGCTTTGCAGCCAGCGGCGCACCAGGTTGCCAATGTTCCGTGCGATGAGCGCCGAGCTATGGCTGGCGACGTTGGCGACGAGCCACGCGGCCGTATCGTCTGGCGCTTTGGCAGGGGAGGGCGGGTTGCCGGCTGCATCGGGCTGCGCGAGGCTCCGTGAAAATTCTCGGCTCAGTTCAATCAGATGAATATATATGGGGATATGTCTTTGATCGGGGTCGTACGTCCCCTGGATGTTTTGCGCCGTAAAGGTGCGGGCCAGGTGAACGAGTATCGCTGTCCGTCCAGAGCCGGTTCGACCCGCTACGAGCAAGCGCCTGGCGGCCTGCCACACGGAGCCAAGTATGACGTGCGAGGCCGGATGTGAGCTTGCCTGGACCAGGGAAGGGCGCGGAAGCGGCGCCACAAAGCGGGGCGCGACGTACAGGGTCTCAAGCGGGACCAGGCGCGGCAGCACCTCAAACGCCGGCAGAGTGCTCAGTAAGCCATCGTAATAGCGCGTTTCCAGCCCGGCCGTCAGCTTGTCGAGTTGTTGCCTGATGGCGGCGCTGGCCGCCTGCCAGGCTTGCCCAATAACCGCGCGATACCAGTAGAGCACTATCGCCAGCGCAGCAGTAATCGCCGCGCCAATCAGCGCCGATAACAGATCAAACGTCCAGCCTTGGGCGGCAGGGGCGCGCACCAACACGTTCGGGGTCCAGATCAGGGCATTCACTGTTCAGGTCCCACCTTGATCATACGATATCCAACGCCGCGCTCGGTCACGATGAGCTTGGGATGGCGGGGGTCTGCTTCTATTTTTTGGCGCAGGTACCAGATGTACAGTTTGAGGTAGTGGCGCTGCTCTTGATGGCCCGTGCCCCAAATCTGTTCAAGCAGTGTTTCGTGCGTGAGCACCTTGCCTTCGCGTTCTATCAATAGCGTCAGCAGCCTGAATTCGATGGGCGTCAATTCGACTGCTGTGCCGTTCACAAATACTTCGCGCGTATCCAGGTTGAGCGTGAGGGGGCCATTGGTATAGACACGCTCTTCCTCGTCGGAACGCCCCTGCCGGCGCAGCACAGCCCGGATGCGCGCCAATAATTCGCGCGGGCCAAATGGCTTGGTGATATAATCGTCCGCGCCCAGGTCCAGCCCCCGCACAATGTCTTTTTCTGTGCCGAGCGCCGTGGTAAAAATCAGGGGCACATTCGAGCGATCTCGAATGCGTTGCGCCAGGGTCCATCCATCCATCTCTGGCATCATAATATCCAAAATGACCAGATCGGGGGGCCACTGACCGAGAAGGTCCAATCCTTCCTGGCTGCGCGAGGCAACTCTAACCTGGTATCCATAGTGCTCCAGTTGCCATTGGGTGAATTCGGCCAGACTGACGTCGTCTTCTATTAAGAGAACTCGTTGTACCACAGTTTTCTCCCATGCTCGCGCTTGCGCGGATGCTGCCTGGTGTCACTCTACAAGCAGCCGATCGCAATTGCCGCAAAATACCCAGGCTTCATTCTGAGCGGCTTGGGTCAACACGCGATCCGAAAGCTCAACGCCGCACACGCCGCAAAATCCATCTTCAATCATAGCGATGGCGACGCCGCCTTTGCTGCGCCGCAGCGATTCGTAGCGGGCCATATCCTGCGCCGGGATGGCCTGGGCGCGTTCCGTGCGGGCCTGGGCCAGCTTACCCAGCCGGGCTTTTAGCTCCGCACATTCTTGTCTGAGCCTCTGTTGGTGGGCGGTCCAGGCCGTCTCGATAGTGGACAAAGCGGCCTGCGCCTGGTTCAAAGCAGCTTGGGATTGTTCAAGCTCAGTCATCACTTGCAAAGACTTGTCGTCCAGCGCGTCTCGCCATCGGCGCAAAGCGTGTGATTCGTTTTGCAAATCGGCCAACTCTTTGGGGTTAGTGACGCGGCCGCTGTACATGCGTTCTTCGGCGGCGGCGAGTTTTGTTTCGAGTGATTGGGTTTCTAATTCCAGGTCTTTTTGGCGCGCTCGCTCACTTGCCTGTCGGGTGTGGATGCCAGCCAGGTTGGCGCGCGCCGCCGCAAGCTCTGGTGTTTCACCCAGTTGGCTCGCGAGTTCATCCAACCGTCGCCGCTGTTTGTCGAGTTCGAGGTCAACTTCTTGGAGTTGGTAAAGCTGTTGGACAATGTGCATAAGATGTCCTTGCCATCATCGAAACCAGGGCGCCGCCGTCTGGATGGCGGGCAGCCAGCCGGCAGAGACGCAGATCCTCACCGGCTCGAGCGCAGATCAAGGTAATAATACCACAAGGCGCATGATAAGCAAAACGCGCGTCACTGAATCGAGGCCAGGAACTCGTCCAAAACGTCTTGTGTCCAGGTCTTGATTTCGCCCATCACCATGATCATCACCACTCCAGCCTTGCCAGGGAACACGCCCACAACTTGCCGCATTGCCTGGTCGTCAGTGCTTTGTTCTTCACTGACTGTGAGCACGACCTGGCTCCCTTTGATGGCGACCTTTTGCGTGCCGACGACTTTGAGATTTGTGGTGCGGCGGTTGTTCTGCTGCGCCAGCGAACGCTCCATTTGCTGTTGCATCTCTTCCTGGCTCATCTCTACATTCTTGGGAAATTGCATCAGCATAATCATGAGCGTATCTGCCGAGTCGCTGGCAATCGTCACCCACTTGGCTCCAAACAAACTCATGCCCACCAGTTCGCGGTACCCTGCGGGCAGAGTATAGTCCACAATCTCGTGGCCTATCTTGGCAGCCTGCTCAGGCTGCGAGGCAATCGTTTTGGGCAGCGTGTAGCGGCCAATGATAAACGTGGATATACAGGCGATGGCGCACAAGCACAAAACGAGCGCGCCAACGCTCGTAGCAACTTTCCATCCCTTGCTCATACCACATCCCCTGAACGGGCGACTCTTATCCTTGAGCTTGTGTGCTGACAGGCAGCACCACGTGAAAGTGGCTGCCCGGACAGCGGTCTGGGTCGTTGCCGAGGCTTTCCACCCATATCCATCCGCCGTGGGCTTCAGCCAGGCCGCGCGCAATCGGAAGCCCCAGTCCAACTCCCCCTCCCATGAACTCGGTCTTGCTGGTGCTGTGAAGACGGGGATCGTGCACTTCGTAAAAGCGCTTAAAGATATGTTCTCGCTTGGCAGGGTCCACGCCCACGCCGGTATCGGCGACGACGATTTCCACAAAATTGGCGCCTTGCAAGTGAGGCGGCACCTTGTTGTTGATCTCTTCCCGGCTCACCGCTCGCCCACTGACTGTGATCTTGCCGCCATCCGGCGTATACTTGATCGCATTGCCGACAATGTTGATAAATATTTTTTGGATGCGCGTATTATCGCCCCAGACAGCCGGCAGGTGGTCAAGCGGTTCCAGCACGATAGCCAGCTTGCGCCGCTCGGTGTCTTCTGAGAATGATTCCACGACCTGCTTGAGGTCTACGTGTACCCGCACGGCGGCGTTGCGCAACTTGAGTGTGCCGGCTTCGATTTGAGTCACGTCGAGCATGTCTTGCACAATATCGTAGAGACGGCTCACGCCGCTGACAATGCCGTCCAGCATCATCTTGGTATTGGGGTCTGTGCTGCGCAGCGGGCTGCTGGGGCCGATCAAAATATCCGTATAGCCGCGAATGACCGTGATGGGCGTGCGCAACTCGTGGGCGGCAATGGCGATGAAGCGAGACTTCATCTCGTCGGACCGGTGCAGCTGCTCGTTGGCCTCGGTGAGCGCGGTGATTTTTTCTTCCAGCTTTTCCACCAGCCGCACGCTCTGCTCGCGCAGATACGCCAGTTCGGTCTCTTCGTCTACCTGCTCGCGCCGGCCGCCTAAAAACTCGCTAATCTGGTCGGGCAGCGCGTCTACGTCAATCGGCTTGGGCAGGTACCCATCGCAGCCGACGGTGAGCGCGCGTTCCCGGTCGCCCTTCATCACGTGCGCCGTGACGGCGATAATGGGCGTGGACTTGAGGCCGGACAGGCTTTTGATTTTGGTCGCCGCCTCGTAACCATCCAGGCCGGGCATGCTGATATCCATCAAGATCAGGTCCGGCTTGGTCTCTCGCGCCATCTGGATGCCCGTAATGCCATCCTCGGCCAAAAGCACCTCGTAATCATAGGCGCGCAGTATCCTGCTCACCAGGGTGCGATTGTTAGGATCGTCCTCAATATAAAGAATCCGTTTCTGCTCGCCCATGGTACCTCCACCTTGTTACAGCCCACGCTCTGACCCGCGCCGGTCTGCCAGCAACTTGTCTCCCGGCTCATTTAACATTGTACTACCATTCGCGCCAACCGCGCAAGAGGCAAGTGGCAGAAAGCATCCGGCTTGATAACACATTTTACTATATGTACCACACTTTGAGATATACCGCAAACCACGAGAGCGTGTTATAATTCCGGCGCTGTTCGCCACATCTCTGATTTATCCGGTACACTTTTGAGGTTCGCTTGGGGCACATTCAAATCGTCGAAAGAAGTGATCAGATTATCTTGGCCGGGCCAAGCCTTGCATTTATGATGGACCTGGCGCGCGGGCACTATACCATTGTTTCTCTGCGGGATGATTTGCCCGCCCGGCTGGACGCCCGCACCGACGTGCTTTATCGGCAGCCCGGAGCGCGCGCGCGCTCGGCCTGGCCGGGCCGCGTCGTTCAGTGGCGGCACGGCGCGCATCAAGATGTTCACGGCGCCGGGCTAGAGGCCGCGTTCGAGATGACGCCCCTCACCCGCCAGTTGGGCGCGCGGCTGCGCGTCCGCCTGTACACCGATCAGCCGTTTATCGCGCTGCAATTGGGGGTGACAAACCATTCGACGCAGCCCCTCGCCATCGAATCGTTCTCGCCGCTGCACGCGGTTCCGCGCGACAAGGGCGCGGTGCGCCTGGGCGCGCCAGCCAGGCCGCTGGCTTTTTTCAAAAACGGCTACCAGGCCTGGAGCTTTGCCGGGGCGCGGCGCGACGACCAGTTTGATGTGAAAACGCGCCTGGCGCCGGTGACTAGTCCGCAAACGCTCAACTTGCTCGCGCCGCGCTCGTCAAAGCGCGGCGTATTCTGGGGCGACATGTTCACGCTGTTAGGCAACGTCGCTTCTGGCGTGGGGCTTGTCGCCGGGCAATTGACCAGCGCCGATCAATTCACCGCCATCGGCGCGGACTGCCGGCTCAACCGTTCTGCTTTGCAGGTCGTTTGCCAGGCCGATGGCGTAACGCTCGCGCCGGGCGCGGATATGACTTCGGAATGGATTTACGTCGAGCTGGCCGACGTGCGGCGCGACGACCCGCTGGCCAATTACACCACTGCCGTTGCGCGGCAGATGAACGCGAGGGTTCCTCCCGCAGTGCAGGCGGGCTGGTGTTCGTGGTACTATTTTTTTACCCAGGTGCGAGAAGCGGATTTCGCGGCTAACCTGGATGCCATCGCCCGGCTGCAAGACGAGCTGCCCTTGCAAGTAATTCAATTAGACGACGGCTATCAGAGCGACGTGGGTGATTGGCTTTTAATCAACGCTAAATTCCCGCACGGGCTGGCATGGCTGGCCGAGCAAGTAAAGATGAGCGGCCTGACGCCGGGGTTGTGGATTGCGCCGTTCATTGTCAAACCCACCGCGCGCCTGGAAAGCGAACATCCCGAATGGCTGCTCCAAAATGCGCACGGGCGGCCAATCTCGTCGGGCTATAATTGGTGGCAGTGGACGCACGCTCTGGATACCACTCACCCCGGCGCACAAGAGTACGTTCGACAGGTGATTGACACGGCGGTCCACCACTGGGGCTTTCCTTATCTCAAGCTTGATTTTCTATACGCGGCGGCGCTGCCGGCCCGCCGCCACGACCCTTCCGTCACACGCGCCCAGGCGCTGCGAAAGGGATTGGAGCTTGTGCGTCAAACCGCAGGCGACGAGACTTTTTTGCTGGGGTGCGGCTGCCCGCTGGGCCCGGGCATTGGAGTGTTCGACGCCAATCGCATCGGCCCGGACGTGGCCCCCACCTGGCGGCCGCGCGTGTTTGGCACCGGCTTGATTTTTGGCAAAGAAGATACCCTGCCTTCAGCGCGCAATGCCATCCGCAACACGCTGGCGCGCAGCGCCATGCACGGGCGTTGGTGGCACAACGATCCTGATTGCCTGCTGGTACGCAGTGAATCAAAAGCGGACGAGATTGGCTTGACCGAAGACGAAGTGTACTCGCTCGCCAGCGTGATCGGGCTTTCCGGCGGGCTGGTGCTTTCCAGCGACGATTTGCCCGCCCTGCCTGCCGAACGGCGCCGCCTCATCGCCGCGCTGCTGCCGCCCTTGGGTCAAAGCGCCGCGCCGCTCGATCTGCTGGAAAACGAACTGCCCGAACTCTATGTGCTGCGTGTGGCGCGCAATTGGGGCGAATGGACTATCGCCGGGTTATTCAACTGGAGCGACGCGCCAGCACGGCGCGTGCTCGACGTGGCGCGCCTGGGACTGGTGCCCTCGTCCACCTATCACGTATTTGACTTTTGGCGCGAACGCTACTATCGCCTCAGCGGCGGGCAGATGGCATTCGAGGCTGTGCCGCCCCACGCCGGTCACGTGTTGAGCATTCGCCCGATCTGCAACGAGCCGCACGTGATTGCCACCACGTTCCACATTACCATGGGAGGAGAAATCTCGAGCTTTAAACCTTCAGAGGGGCTGTGCCAGGCGACGGTTGAATTGGGGCGAAGCGCGCGCGGCCACTTGTGGCTGGGACTGCCGCTGGCTCGCCGCGCGCACGCCGCTTGCAACGGGCAATCGTCTCCCATCACGCAAAAGCTTCCGGGCATCTGGAGTATCGAAGCCCAGATTCCTGGCCGCGCGGACATCCACGTAACGTGGTCGTAGCGGGCTGCGCCTTCATCTCCGGTGAAATTTAAAACAAGTACTGATATAATGGGATGGATAAAAATCAGGTAGAGGAGCTTGACCATGACCTCAATTGGACGTAACGACCCGTGTTACTGTGGCAGCGGCAAGAAATACAAGCACTGCCACGAAGCCCAGGATAAAGCGCAGGTGGCCGAAACGCGCCGGTGGGACGCGGCCCGCCAATCGCTGAGCCGCGACGTGATTGCCTTTGCGCGTGAAAAGCGCTTTGCCGAATCCTTCGCCCAGGGCGTTGAGCTTTTTTGGAACGGCCACTATGTGCTGGAAACCGCCGACCAGATGAACCAGGATGAAGCGATCCGTTTTTTTGATTGGTTCGCGTTTGACTATATTCCGCCCGACCGTCCGCGCCTGCTGGACATTTACATGGCCGAAAAGGGCGAGTCGAGAAACGAATATGAAAAGAACATTCTCGCGGCCTGGCAGACCGCCGGCCCGGCCAGCGCCTACATGGTCACCGCCATTGAGGGCGACAAGTTACACGTACAAGACCTCTTTGATAAAAGCTCCTGCGCTGTTACCAGCGAGTCGGGCGCACGGGAGGGCGCCGTGGGCGAACTTTTGCTGGCCCACCTGGTGACCATTCGCGACGAGCTAAAATTTTCGGGCGCGGCCGTGCGGCTGCCTGGCCAGACGGCCGGTGAAATCGAGGCGATGATGAACGCCGCTTTTGAAGAATATCGCGCGCACCATCCCCAGGCCGCCTGGCCCGAATTTCTGCGGGCGCGATCGTACCTGCTCAACCATTTTGGATTGAAGCAGGCCGAACAAGAAGGACGCTCGCCGGTCAGCGGCAGCGGCGAGGGCACAGTGCGGCGCACAATTCGCCGCATTCGGCATAAATAGCCATGCACATGGGATGTTGACCGGTGGGGGTGACGCGCCAGGCCTTAACGCTGTGATTCGCGCTGTGGTCAAGACGCCTAACGTCGCGGTTCAGCCGCCGCCCAGGCCGCCACGCCCAATGCCTGCCTCCGAACAATGATGACCACGCGAAAGTAGCCCTGGAACTCGCATCGTATGGGCGGTCGGCTGCAACCGCTGGTTAGGTGTGCCTACATTACCCCAATAACCCTGACAACTCTAATACTCGCCTTGACCATTGATTAGCTTGCTCTGCTACTAGATGACGTTGAGAAAGATTGACCCAAATACGAGACCAGTTATGTTTCCAGCGTGCAAGTTGGATTTGCATTTCAACCAATTCGGCGGCCGTCTCAATTTCGGTCTCGGCGGCCGTCCATTCAATGAAGAATCTGCTTTCATCCAGTAAACTTTCGACAGTATCCTGATTGGCATCGTGACTTGAGAACGATTTGATGCGGCTGAGATTGGCAGCCAAACCACCCAAGCGGGTGGGCACATCATCCTGCAAATAACGTTTCCGAATACTCTCTTGGTCTTTCATGGGCTACTCCAGTAAGTGGCGAGTGATCTGAGAGACCCGCTCGCGCAGGGCGGGATCAAGCAGTTCGAGCGAGCGATTATTTTGGCGTGGGCGAATGTTGATGAGTGATTCAAAGGTCACTTGCTTGGCTGAGGGATTCCAATCTGCGCCCCAAATATCTTCTTGTTGGCTGCCATCATCCAGCAAAGCAGCTTCGCAATCTGCATGCATTACTCCGCCGCCAGCCAAAATGCCCCGTTGAACATCTACTGCCAATTTGATATAAGTGCTCAACGCTTCCAGCATTTCGTCTATTTGTTGTTGGGTGGCGCGTGTCCGAATGATATGAATCATAATGACCTCGATTGGAATGTTTGCTGACGGCACACCTAACGCTGCGCATTACCCGCTGGCCGGTTGCGACGAATGACGCTTGCGCCTCAAAAGATGATGACCACGCGAAAGTAGTTGTTGAACTCGAAGCGTGAGGGCGGTCGGGTGCATGCAGTGTTAGCGTGCCTTTACATACAAGGCTACTTACTCATCCGTCCCCTGAACGGCAAAGCTCTCTTTACTAAATTCGCCCTCTCCACGATACCACACTGGACGTCTCCCATCAACATCAGTGAAGCGGTAGTCATGTGCTAACCATCCTGAACTCAAAGCTCGTCCGGTCTTGTTCATTATATTTGGATCAGCGGCTAGAGATGCTACTGCTCGACCGATATAGTGCGGCGTTTCTGAGTTCTCAAAACCGGCATCCTTTTCGATGCCTTCTTGCCAATTCTCCGCAGTAACGCCGAACCACTCCAGCATCATTTCCGAGCGTAAGTAGCCGGGCGTGAGCGCAACAACGGCGATATTGTATTTGCGCAGGTCTACTGACATGGCATAGGCGAGACGAATGGCCGACACCTTGGCTAGATCATAGAACAATCTACCGCGATACTCCAGGCTGTTACCATCAGTGACTTCTACAATGAGCCCCTGACGACGCTCAATCATCAGGGGGATAGCATAGTAGCTGGTAATGATGTGTGTGTGCACTCCCTGTACCTGCATCTGCAAACCTTTCTCTAGCGTTAATTCCCAAAAGGGTGTGTGCCATCTACCTCCCCACTTATCCCACTCGAGAAACAAATCGCCCGAGATGTCATTCACCAAGATATCGAGGCGTCCATCCTGTTCATTTTTCACCCGCTCGAACAAGTCTTTAACCTGATCCGGTTTGGTATGGTCAATCTGTGCCCATATCCCCACGCCTCCATGTGCTGTTACCATCTCGGCTGTCTCCTCGATTGTCTCAGGTCGGTTTACAGGAGAAAGGCTTCCTCTGACGCTGCGTCCAGTGCAATAGACTGTTGCTCCGGCCTCTCCTAGCATACAGGCAATGCCACGGCCTGCCCCACGAGTAGCTCCGGCAACGACCGCGATCTTACCTCTAAGTGTTTGCATAATGTCCTCTCTGCCGCAGGGCACGCTAACGGTGGGGCTCAGCCGCCAGGCGGGTTTGCGGTGTGCCTTTCTGTCAGAACCACCCACAATAACGAAACCAATCTCGAATTCAAGCCGCGATAGCCTGGTCGGCTGCAACCCGGGTTGGGCGGCGCAAGCCTAGTAAATACTCGTACTCACAAATACGACATAAACGCTTGGGTCGGTCATATCTACCATAACTGTCTGGTGGGAGTGAGTCTTGCTCCCGGTGCACCCTTTGAGATACTCAGCCTGATTTGGTGTCCACCATTCGGAAGTCCCGTCGGCTGCTGATTGCTCTCCAGGCTGAATCTCCTTGAGAGACTCCTGACACAGAGTGCTCGCTATGAACTCGTCCAGCTCGTCAGCGCTCATTGAGAAGCGCACTTTAACGAAGATGTCCTGGAAACCGGTCGTGTAGGCATAGATGTCGTGCGCACTTGAGGGAAGGGCTATCTCTGCATTCCCCTCGATGAAAGAGACCGTGTCACTATCAGGTCTGGAGGGGTAATAGCTCCTAGCGGTGAACGGCTCATAGTTCTTTACCTGCCACGCAACCCATGCCGTCACTGCGAGACAGCCCAATATCGCAACGAGTGCAAACGCACCTAACCACTTCTTCCAGTTCAACCCTCTCCATCTGGTATCACCAGGAATGTCGTGTGCCATCATATGAAAGCCGCAAATGATGAGTGGAGTATTCCGCCGCCGCCCAACGTATTAAGGATTCATGCGGCGCGGTATTAGCTCACAACGCTGGAACAATCAAGTTGATGATCTGCTCAAGTAAGCAAGAAGGACAGGCATCCAGCCGCCCGGCACACTGCGCGTGCACGTAGCACGCTGCGCGTGCACGTAATCCATGTTGAATTAAGCCGATTTCAGGGTAGCTGCCTTTGGAATTTAAGCCAGGCGGTCTATCCTGGACCGCCTGGCTTGACTGGGTCGTGGCACCATTGTACTCCCAAAAGGCAAACTTGGGCAAGTGGCTGGGCGCGTGGGGCCAGTGTTGAGAGGGACAGGATGGGCGAGCAAGACCGAACGGGAAGTAATTGAGGAATATTTTTCGAGCCATAGGCGCGCGAGGCTAGAGACACGATGAGTGATCGAATCTGAAACGCAAGCGTTAGCAGTGGATAGAAGAAATGGGGTCACGGAGGCGAGCGTCCTTTGGGAGGCAAGCTGGCGCAGCGGCGCATGGGCTGACCGCAGGCGGGGCACAGCGGGGCCGAAGTGGGTAGAGCGGGCGCACTGGATTCGTCAGGCGCATCGGGTGCGTTCTCGTCCTCCAACTCGATGAGAATGGATGGATGGGGGGCGAGTGTGTCCGATTCAGTTTCTGCAGCGGAGGCTTGACCCGTCGCGACCGGCGGCTCGGTTGGCGTTGAGGGTGGAGGGGAAGCGGCGGGTTCACCCTTCGCCGGTGCAAGTTGTTGGCGAACGAGCGCCAAGCGCGAGCGATAGCCGGGAGCGAACAAGCCGTAGTAACGCACCTTAACAAAACCAGTAGGCAAGACGTGTTGTAAGAAACGGTGAATAAACTCAAAGGCATCCAGCGAGAGCAGCTTGGGCTGACCGGTGTTGGAATCACGGTAGCGGAAAGTGACTTGGTTGTTATACTGGGCGCGGGCACAATCTGCAATTTTGTTGTCATTGCGAGGGTGCGAAG
>CAZYXV010000057.1:0-15674 GCA_964651475.1 uncultured Anaerolineae bacterium
GCCCTCCCCGCGCGTGTCCGCCGCGCGCCAGGTCACACCGCAATTGCGTAAGATGATTGAATAACCCGCATCAGGGCGCCCGGCGCAGGCCAGACCAGCCATCCGGGTCGCCTTCGCCACCCATAATGGCAAATTCGCCATCGTCGTCTTCGTAGACGTACCAGCCGGATACAAGTTTAGGAGGGCTGGAATAATGCAGCGTAATCTCTGCTCCATCGAGTTGCCACGTACCCACACCGCTGGACGCAAGGGAATCGAGAATCTCGAACGTGCCGTCAACATTCAGATGAACGGTGACGGTCTGGTCGTTGTATTGATAGGTATAATTCCCGGCTATTTGATCAAGCGGTACTGTCTTAGAGGTCGGATCAGGCAGCACTGGCAGGCACTGGCAGGCCAGCCCCAAAGCCAGCACAGCCATCGTGATCAATATCCAGATACGAGGGCTACGTCTGTTCATTTGGAATCCATAGAGCCGATTTGGCTTGACGCGGCGCAAGATCATGGATGGCAAGCGCCGCAATCAACAGGTCGGTGAAGACAAACAGAAACATGAACCCAAACATCAAGTTGGTTATACTCTTCATCGTGATTCCTTTGCTTTACGTTTGGCGTGGTCTTACTGTGCTACGAAAGAAATATGGAATGTGAACCACTCTAACTGATAGAACTGTTTGCCTATATCGTCCTGTAAGAAAACGGTAATGAGAAGCGTCTCGCCATCCGAAAGCTTGATACCGTTTATCGTTCTGATAGTGAAATCGGATTCGCTAGTCCGATCATCAGGGAAAATAGGTCCCGAAAACAGCATAAGGGGTTCAATGCCAAACTTGCCTTTGAGATAAGCGACGAGTTGTGGAACTTGTTCCGGACAGTGTTCACACCCGTACATTGTGAAAAAGGAGGTTAGATCATCGCTAAACTCGAGAGGTGGGTCAAACATGGGCAAGTCGTTGTTCTCGAGTACACGGCTACCAACATCGAATGTAGCTAATGGTCGCGCATAGCGTTCTAAAGAGAGCAAAGGCTCTTCATCGGTTTGCCCAACGATTGAAGTCACTCCTTTGTTTCCTTCTACTTGAATAGTAAATGCGTCTGGGCTCAGCGAGACTGCTGCGTGCTTGCTGTGATTCGCTGTAACAGGAATCGTTTTGCCATTCTGAACAAACGTCAAAGAGACCCGCTTACTTCCAACTTGAAGGTCAATTGATTTGACGCTCTCTTGCAAAACAACTGTTGGCGGCAAAGTGGGGACAACTGTAGGCATTACAGAAATGATGGTTGCTCCAACAGTAGGCGCGGTCATTGTCCGCGCGCAACTGACAAGCAATGAAACTAGAATCGCAGCATAGATGAATACTCTCTTATTCATCACACTATCTCGACAGTGGAACACGCGCCTAACAAGGTCTATCCCGCCTGCTCGGCCAGCCTGCGACCCCGCAGCGGATTCATTCCCACCGCGCGAATCTTGTCCGCAAACTCGGCGCAATATTGGGCAAACTGCGCCCCCTGCGCCGACGACAGGTTAAACATTTGCACGCGCTGGCCGCCCACCCCGATTTGCTCCAGCAGTTTTTGGGCGTACTCTACTCTACGCTTGGCGTTGAGATTACCTTCCAGGTAATGACATTCGCCTTCCAGTCAACCGGCCACCATCACGCCGTCCGCGCCGTGCTCGAAAGCGTCCAGCACCAGCAGCACGTCAATCTTGCCGGAGCAAGGCAGCTTGACGATGCGCGTGCCTTCGGGATACGCCACTCGCATCGAGCCGGCCAAATCCGCCGCGCCATAAGCGCAGTAATGGCAGGCGAAAATCGTAATCTGTGGGTTGAAATCTTGTGCCATAGTTCACCTTTGCCACATCGTACTACGTATTGCATATTCCGTAATGCAGTACGCGATACGAAATACGCAATACGTTTTACTCGACCAAAGCAATCTCTTCAAACAACACCTCAACCTTTGCCATTACTTGCGCGTCGGAATAGCTGGCAAGCGTGATGGCTTTGGCGGGACATTCACCGGCGCAAACGCCGCAGCCGTGGCAGGCCGCCGCTTCAATATACGCCGCGCCGATAATGCCGCCTGCGCCGGCGAAATCCGCGCGAATCTGCGGCACGTGGTAGGGGCAGATGCGCACGCACGTCAGGCAGCCCACACACCTATCCGCCTCCACCACGGCCACCACGCCGCCGGCCGTCAAGGTGTCTTTGCTCAAGATGGTGGCCGCGCGCGCAGCGGCAGCTTGCGCCTGGGCAATCGTTTCGTCGAGGAACTTGGGATAGTGCGCCATGCCGGCCATAAAGATGCCGTCGGTGGCAAAATCCACCGGGCGCAGCTTGACGTGCGCCTCCAGGAACCAGCCATCAAGGTCAACCGGCACCTTGAGCACTTGAGCCAGTTCGTGCGCGCCCTCTGCCGGCACGGCCGGGTTTGATAGCACGAGCAAATCTGCACTCAACGTCAAGTCGCGGCCTAATGAAGGGTCATATACCGTGATGGACAGGGGCTGATTAGAAATTGGAGGCATGTCCTGAGCGTAGTCGAGGGATCGGAGATTGGAGATTTGTGGTCTGTGCTCATCATCATATCTGATGAACAAGATACCCTTGTGCCGCGCCTCGGTATACAATCGCTCCTTAAAGCCATACGTGCGAATATCTTTGTACAAGATAACCACTTGCGCGTCGGGTTTGAGTTCTTTGAGCCTGAGTGCGTTCTTGATCGCGGTGGTGCAGCACAGCCGCGCGCAGTATTTTTCCGCCGGGCCAACGCATAGAATCATCGCAACAGAAGTCGGGAGTCGGAGGTCGGAAGTTAGGCGTGCCTCGAAATCCATCTGCGTCATCACGCGCGGGTCTTGATCCAAGCCATACTCGTCGCCGCGATACTCGCGCCCGCCCGTCGCCACAATCGTCACTCCATGCCGAATTACTGTCCCCCGCTCTCCTTGTCTCCCGCTCTCCCCCTCTCCCCCTCCCCTTATCCCTATCCTGCTCTCAAAGTTGCCCTGGAATCCACCTGTCTCAATCAACTCGCTTTCAAGATAAACTTTAATCAACGGATGAGATTCTACCTTGCCAATCAATTCGCGCAGGTACGCTTGCGGGTCATTGGATTTCCGATCCGGATCGGCCAGGGAAAAGACGCTGCGCAGGTTGCCGCCCAGTTCCCTCGCCCGCTCGACCAGGTGCACCGTGAAGCCTTGATCGGCCAGGCTCAGCGCCGCCGTCATACCGGCCACGCCGCCGCCAATGACGAGCGCCGAGTGTTCCACCGGCACTTGCAGCGCGCGAATTGGCTCGAGGCGCATCGCGCGCGCCACCGCCGCGCGTATCAGGTCGCGCGCCTTGCGCGTGGCCCCGGCGCGATTGTCCGAGTGAACCCACGAGCATTGATTGCGAATGTTTGCCATCTCGAACAGACCCGGATTGAGGCCCGCCGCGCGCAGGCTATCCTGGAAAAGCGGTTCGTGCGTGCGCGGCGTGCAGGCTGCCACCACCACGCGGTTCAAGTTGTGCTCTCGAATCACCTGGACGATGTGGTTGATCGAGTCTTGCGAGCACGTGTACAAATTATTTTCGGTGTGAGCGACGCCGGGCAGCGCCCGCGCGTATTCGGTCACAGCCGGCACGTCCAGGTAGCCGCCAATGTTGCTGCCGCAGTGGCACACAAACACGCCCACGCGCGGCGCCTCAGCGGATATATCGCGCTCCGGCGGATACTCGGCCTGGCGCGTCAACATCCCCCGCGCCGCAGCCAGCAAGGCTTCCGCCGCTCCCGCCGCGCCGCTGGCTTCGACGACGGTTTCTGGAATGTCTTTGGGTTCGTGGAACGGCCCGGCCACGTAAATGCCGGCGCGGCTGGTTTGCAGCGGGTCAAACAGCGCCGTGTGGCAAAAGCCATAATCATCGAGTTCAAGCCCCAAATTGTGCCCCAGTTGCTTGACCTTGTCGGACATCTCCATGCCAACAGAAAGCACCACTAGATCAAATTCTTCTTCAGCCAGGAATGAGGAACCAGGAACTGGGGACTGATTCCTGGCATCTGGTCCCTGATCGCTAACATACCGCAGAATCAAGTTGCCATTAGCCGGGTCTTCTTTGAGCGCCGAAATGCGCGTGCGGTGATAGCTCACGCCGTATTTCTTTTCGGCGCGTTGGTAATATTCTTCATAGCCCTTGCTAAACGCGCGCGTATCCATGAAAAAGATGTGCACGTCGGCGTCGCGGTCGTGCTCTTTGGTCATGATGGCTTCTTTGGCGGCGTACATGCAGCACACCGACGAGCAATAATCGTGTTCCTGGTCGCGGCTGCCGACGCACTGCAAAAAGGCAATCTTTTTCGGCGTCCTGCCATCGGACGGCCGCTTGACGTGGCCCAGCGTTGGGCCGGAGGCCGAAAGCAATCGCTCGTATTGCAGCGAGGTCACCACGTTGGCGTAACGCCCCAAGCCATACTCTTGCGATAGCCGCGCGTCATAGATTTCATAGCCAGGCGCCAGGATCACCGCGCCGATTTCAATCTGCTCTTGCCGCTCGACCATGTCGTGGTCAATCGCATTCAGGCCGCACTTGTAATAGCAGCTCAAACATTCCGAGCACACGCCGCACGCCAGGCAGCGCGCCGCCTCGGCCTGCGCCTCCTCGTCGGTAAAGCCCAGGCTTACTTCGGTGAACATACGCCTGCGCAGCGCCGGTTCGATGGTCGGCACGCGCACGCGCGGCGTGATGTGAAATTCGCCTTTTTGCACGCGCTCGTTCACTTCTTCCTGGGTCATACGGACGACGGGCAACTCGGGCCGGTAACGCGGCCTGGGTTCTTCGCCTTGTAAATATTGATGAATGCTGGCGGCGGCCTGATGTCCCGAGTTGACGGCTTCGATGACAAACGCCGTGCCGCTCACGCTGTCGCCGGCCGCAAACACGCCCGCCCGCCCGGTGGTCAGCGCTTCGTTGACGCCAATCGTCGCTTCGCGCGTCACGGCCACCCCGGCGTCTTGCGGGATGAACGCCAGGCCGGCGCGCTGCCCAACAGAGAAAATCACGCTATCGCACGAGACAACGTGCTCAGAGCCGGCCACCGGCACGGGCTTGCGGCGGCCGCTTTCGTCTGGCTCGCCCAATTCCATGCGCACGCACTTGACGCCTGCCACGTGACTATTCCCGTCGCTGACAATCTCGACCGGGTTGGATAAAAAGTTGAATGTCACGCCTTCTTCTTCGGCGTATTGAATTTCGAGCGGATCGGCGGTGGCTTCATTGCGCGAGCGGCGATAGTGAACGCGCACTTGTTTGCCCAGCCGGATGGCCGTGCGCGCGCAGTCCATCGCCACGTCGCCCGCGCCAATCACAACCACGCTCTTGCCCAGTTCCGGCGGGTTGCCCAATCGCACGTCGCGCAAAAAAGTAGTGTTGATGTACACGCCCTCCAAGTCGGCGCCGGGAATGGGCAGGCGGATGCCTTCGTGCGCGCCCACGGCGATGAGCACCGCATTGTAGCCTTGCTTGAATAACTCGTCGAGATCCGTCACCGGGCTGTTCAGGCGCAGCTCGACGCCCAGGTCTACAATGTCGGCCACTTCGCGCTCGATGATGGCGGTGGGCAAGCGATACTCGGGCACACCCACGCGCAGCATGCCGCCGGCCACGGGCAGCGCCTCGAACACGGTGACGGGATAGCCCAGCCGCACCAGGTCTTGCGCCGCCGTCAAGCCGCAAGGCCCCGCGCCAATGATGGCCACACGCTTGTCGCGCGTCGGTTGAACCGGCGTCACAGGCGGACGCGGTTTGGCATAAACTTTGTCGGTGACGAAACGCTTGAGCGCGCGAATGTCGAGCGGCTGATCCACCAGCCTGCGGTTGCAGTTGTCTTCGCAGCGGTGGTTGCAGATGCGCCCGCAAATGCCGGGGAAGGGATTATCTTCTTTGATAACGCGCAGCGCGTCTTCGTAGCGGCCTTCGCGGATGAGGGCGATGTAACCTTGCGCGCGTTGATTTGTGGGGCACGCGGCGCGGCACGGAGCGATGCCTTTCTTTTCGATGGCGTACGCGTTGGGCGTGGCTTGGGGATACAGCTTGTAGGCCGCGCGTTGCTGCGATAGCCCCTCGTCAAAGCGACCCGGAATGAGCACGGGGCACACCTGGGCGCACTCGCCGCAGCCGGTGCACTTGGTCACGTCAATGTAGCGAGGTTTGCGGCGCACCGTCGCCGTGAAATGCCCTGCTTCGCCGTCAACCTTGACGACTTCGGTGTCCACCATCACGTCAATGTTCAGGTGGCGCGCGGTGTCCACCAGCTTGGGACTGATGATGCACATAGCGCAGTCGTTGGTGGGAAAGGTCTTGTCGAGTTGTGCCATGTGCCCGCCGATGGCGGATTTGGCCTCGACCAGGTACACCTTGAAACCGGCCTCGGCCAGATCGAGCGAGGCCTGCATGCCGGCTACCCCGCCGCCCACGACCATGACCGCGCCGATTTTCTGATTTCTGATTGGCGATTCGGGCGATGTGTTGTTTCCTGCCATTTCAATTCCTCCCCAACCCACTTTAAACTGCGTGACAAGGACAACTCAGAGACATAACAGCGATTATGCAGATGGCCTAGTCCCTAAAACCTTCCCCACCCGCCTGAGCAGCTCCGCCGGGCGCACCGGCTTTTCCAGGTATCCCTCGATGCATGGAACCGCGCCCGACGTGTCGAGCGTCCTTACCCCATCGGGCAGGCTGGTCAGCATGATCACCGGCACGCCTGCCAGGGCCGGATCGGCCTTGATTTGCTCGCATACCAGGAAACCATCTTCGCCGGGCATGATCACGTCCAAAATGACCAAATCGGGGCGAGACTGGCGCGCGCGGCTGAGACCGGTTGCGCCGTCGAAAGCCACGTCCACTTCGTAGGCGCTTTCCAGCACAGCCGTTGTCGCCTCGACAAAATCGCGGTCGTCGTCAATCAACAAAATACGCGAGCGGCGCGTCATGGGCTGCCTCCTGCGGCGTGGCCGGCGTGTTTCATCTCCGCCGTCTGCAAATCGCGCGGGATAGATACGCTAAAGCGGGCGCCGTTCTTGTCCGGGTGATAGGGACTTTGAATAGAAATTTCGCCGCGATGCGCTTCGACGATCTTTTTGACGATGGACAGCCCCAATCCCAGTCCGGTGACGTTCCCCACATTAGCGGCGCGAAAGAATTCTTCAAAGATGTGAAGTTGATCTTGTTGCGGAATGCCAATTCCCTCGTCTTCCACTTCAAATACGGTAGCCTCGGGTGTGTGATAAGCGCGAAACATGACCGTGCTGCCTTCCGGCGAAAACTTGATCGCATTGGTCAAGAGGTTAGTGAACACCTGGCGCAAGCGTCGCCGCGCGCCCACAATTTTGAAAAATTCGGGGGGGCGGTCAACCTTGATCTTGACGCTTTTTTCTGACGCCGCCAGCCGGACATCCTCAATGGACTCGGCGCCGACTTCGGACGGATCGAGCCATTCAAAATCAGCCTGGATTTGTTCCGGACGCATGCGCGCCAGGTCCACCACATCGCCGATGAGGCCGCGCAAGTCGTTGACGCGCAAGACGCTGCGCTCGAGCATGCGCCGCTGCTTGTCGCTCATCTCGCCGGCAAAGCCCTCCAGCATCACGTGGAGATAATTCTCGATCGCGGCCAGCGGCGCCCGCAACTCGTGCGAGACAATGGACAGAAAAGAAATCAGGGTGTCAGTGGCGCTTTTGTAGCGAGATCCTATCAAGGTGGCAACCTTGCGCATCACCTTAAAGCCCACTGCCGGATTGTGCTCCAGGAACTCGCGCAACTGCGCCCCATCCGCCGCCAGCACGCGGGTGGATTCCAAGGCCACTCCCGACGAAGTGTAAAAGTGGGGGGGCACCAGGCTCGACCAGCCGGCCGTTCTGCCGGCCCCCACGTAATCAAACGTGGCCGTGCGCGCCTGTTGTGCATCGCGCCGCCCCATGCGGATCTTTTTCTCCAACGAGATTTTGCCTTCGATGACAATGATTAGTTGGTTCGCCGGCTCGCCTTCGGCAAACAGCACCTGATCTTTTGCAAAAGACGCCTCTTGAAACAGCGCCGCGATGCCCGCCAGTTCGCCGGCTTCCAATTCGCCAAATGTGTCGGTGTGTCGCAAATGCTCAATGCTCATCTTTTGCCTCGTTACCGCTTGCTCGTTACTCATTGCATCTCCCTGACCCATTCGACTCAAGTTCGTCGGGCGGGGCAACCGCCCGGCGCAAGCAACACGTGAACTTGGTGCCGGGGTTATCGGGGCAATAAGGACTCTCTACCCAGATTTTGCCGCCGTGCGCCTGGATGATACGCCGGGCGGTGCTGAGTCCCAATCCGGCCCCTGGCACGAACTCTTTGCGCCTGAGCCTGAAATAATCTTCAAACACGTGCGGCAAGTAATGCGGCGGAATCCCCTCGCCGGTATCTGTCACCTCAATGCGCACACCATCGGGTTCTTCGACCAACGCCAAAGTCACCTGCCCGCCATCCGGCGTGAACTTGACGCCATTATCTAGCAAGTTGACCAACATGCGCTGCAATCGCTTGGGCGAACCGTGCACCCAGGGCAAGCCGTCGGGAATAGCGCCCCGCACGTCTACTCCTTTATCTCTGGCGCGCGGCGACACTTCGCTCACGGCGGTCCGGGCAATTTCGGCCAGGTTGGTAGGCTCCAACTCCCGGGCAATACGCGCCTCGTCCAGTTGCGATACTTCGAGAAAATCATTGATCAACTGTATAAGCTCTTGCAAGCGCACCACACTGCGTTCCAGCCACCTGCGCTGCTGAGGAGAGACCTCGCCTTTGTACCCATCCAAAATCGTCTGGATATAATTGACGGCCACGGCCAGGGGTGTTTTCAGGTCGTGCGAGGCCAGTGTCAGGAAGAACGCGCGCATGCGGTCCAGTTCGGCTAGCCGGCTTTGTGTTTGTTCCAGTTCGCTTTGCCGGGCGGCGGCCTGCTCGGCGCGCCGCCGCTGAAGTTCAGCCACCACATTGGTGGCCGCCGCCGCCACCAGGCCCAACGTGACGGAAAACGCGCCCACAGTTGCGACCACGTAAGCGGGCCGACGGTACAACTCGGACGGCAAAAAGCCGGCCAGGTGAACGTGAGCCAGCCAGCCGGCATATTCCGCTCCAACCATCGCGGCGAACATTACAATCGCCAGGGCCGTGATTCTGTAAATATCGCGCGCTGGCAGCAGCACGCTGCCCAGGGCGATGTGGATAAAGTAAAACAAGAAAAACGGATTTTCAATCCCGCCGGTAAAATGTAGCAACACCGTCAGCGCCAGCAAATCCGCAACAATTTGCGCGTCGGCCACGGCGCGCCCGCGCTGCGCCGGGCGTTCTTCGTGGCGCATCCACCACGCAAACGCCAGGTTGTACGCGGCGATGAGGAGCGTCAGTCCCAGGATCGGCGTCAGCGTCAGACCGATGTTAAACGCAACACGCGCCGTCAGCGTGACCAGCAAAATCCCCGCGATGGCTATCCAGCGTAAGGTGATGTGCCGCCGCAGTTGGCGCGACAACTCGATAGCTTCGGGTAGAGGGTCAACCCTTGTGACGCTCGTGCTCTCGGTCATCACGCGCTCCTTTGAGCAAAAAGCGCCAAACGATTTTCTGGGACGGTTTTAACTTGTTGGCGTAATGACAGGTGAGGAAACGATGTGCTGTTGGATCAACTGTGCGGCTCTAACAATCGTTTGACGCGGCGCAACAGTTCGCCGGGCAAGACGGGCTTTTGGATATAATCCTGCACGTCCATGCCCATGCCGGTTTCAAGTTCGTAACGGCGGCGGCTGGCATCTTCCACAACCGTCGTCAATACCATGATCGGAAAATCTTGATAGGAGGGGTTTTCGCGCAGTTCGCGGATGACGGCAAAGCCATCCATGCGCGGCATGAGCAAGTCCAGGATCAGCAAATCGGGGGGTTCCAGCTGGATCATTTCCAGGCAGCGTTTGCCATCCCGGGCGGTCAATATACGATAGGGCTGACTCTCTAGTATCGCCAGGATGCCATCCAGAATATCGGGATCGTCGTCAACGACCAGTATATAAGGTTGCTTGTCCATGACACTCCTCTCAGGCTATTCAGTAACGACCGGACGGAATGGTAGACGTTCGGGCGTGCGACTAGGTTTTTTTGCCCTGCAAAGCGCGCAATGGATTCGGCCCAATTTGTTTGATCTCGGCGGTCATTTGGGCCGCCGAAAAGGCAAACTGCCCTCCCATAGCCGCGGACAGGTTGATCATCTGGATGCGTTGTTCTTCCAGACCGATGTCTTGTAGCAATTTGCGCACGTATTCCACTCGGCGGCGGGCGTTGAAATTACCTTCCAGGTAATGACATTCACCCTCCAGTCAGCCTGCCACCATCACGCCGTCGGCGCCATCCTCAAACGCGCGCAGCACGTAACCCACGTCGAGCTTGCCGCTGCACGGCAACTCGATGATTTTGAGGGCAATGGGATAGTCCAGGCGCATCCCACCGGCCAAATCTGCCGCCGCGTAAGCGCAATAGTGGCAACAAAAAGCGACAATCTGTGGCTTGAAATCATCCGTCATAAAAGTTTCCTTGTTTGCGTTGGATAATGGTTCAGTAACCGAGACCCATCAGCCATTTCATAGTCACGCGCGGCAATTCTCTCGCGTAGGCGTTCCAATGTCGAGACCACGCTTTTATCGCACCTCGATAGACTCGACCGGCACGAAGGCAGCTTCCGGCAGATGGAACAGCGCATCTACTTTGGCCAGCATTTGCACGTCTGTATAGTGCATGAGCTGGATGGCCTTGGCCGGGCACTCGGCCACGCACGAGCCGCAGCCGTGGCACGCGGCCGGTTCGATGAACGCCGCGCCCGCGATGTCACCCACGCCGGTCAGATCCATCTTGACCTTGGGGACGTTATACGGGCACGTGCGCACGCACGTCAGGCAACCTACACATTTCGCAGCATCAATCACGGCCACGCGGGCGCTGCTCGAGATGCTATCTTGGGAGAGAATGATGGCCGCACGCGCCGCCGCCGCCTGTGCCTGAATTATACTTTCATCCAGGAATTTTGGATAGTGCGCCAGCCCGGCCATAAAGACGCCGTCGCTGGCAAAATCCACCGGTCGCAACTTGACGTGCGCTTCCAGGAAAAAGCCGTCCATATCCACAGACACCTTCAAAACCTTGCCCAACTCTTTGGCGCCCTCGGCCGGGATGATGGGATTCGACAGCACCAGCATATCGGCGTTCAAGGTCAGCTCGCGGGCCAGGGATGGATCGAATACTGTGACAGTTAGAGGTTGGAGGCTTGTCCTGAGCGTAGTCGAAGGATTGGAGGTTGGAGATTGGAGATGGGAGATGGCGGGTTTGTGCTCGTCATCATAGCGGACGAACAGGATGCCCTGGCGCCGCGCCTCGGTATACAGCCGCTCCTTAAAGCCATACGTGCGCATATCTTTGAACAAGATCGTCACTTGCGCGTCGGGCCTCAGTTCCTTCAACTTGAGCGCGTTCTTGAGCGCCGTCGAGCAGCACGTGCGCGCGCAATACTTTTCCGCCGGGCCGATGCATTGGATCATTATGACTGAAGCCGGAAGCCGGAGGTCGGAGTTTGGAGACCTGTCCTGAGCGTAGTCGAAGGATTGGAGATTGGAGTTTAGACGCGCCTCAAAATCCACCTGCGTCATCACGCGCGGGTCCTGGTCCAGGCCATACTCTTTGCCGCGATACTCGCGCCCGCCCGTGGCCACAATCGTCGCGCCGTGATAGATCGGCGTGACTCTCCCCTGGCTATCTCGCAGCCTGCTTTCAAAGTTGCCCTGAAAGCCGCCCGTTTCGACCAGTTCTGTTTCAAGGTGAATGTTAATTAACGGGTGCGCCTTTACCTTTTCGATTAACTCTTGCAGGTAATCTTGGGGGTCTAGCGACAAGGGACCAGGAGCCAGAGTACCCTGATTCTTAATTCCTGGTCCCACGCCCGCGCCAGTCAAAAAGTAAACGTTCCGCAAGTTTCCGCCCAGTTGTCCCGTCCGCTCCACCAGGTGCACCGGGAAGCCTTGACCCGCCAGCGTCAGCGCCGCCGTCATGCCGGCCGCGCCGCCGCCGATCACCAACGCCGCTTTTTGCACCGGCATCTGGGTGGTGTGCAGCGACTGCAAGCGGGCGGCGCGCGCCACCGCCATGCGCACCAGGTCCTTTGCTTTGGCCGTAGCGCCTTCGCGGTCGTTCGAGTGAACCCACGAGCATTGGTTGCGGATGTTGGCCATCTCGAACAAATACGGGTTAAGCCCGGCCTGGCGGATGGCATCCTGGAACAGCGGCTCGTGCGTGAGCGGGGTGCACGACGACACTACCACGCGGTTGAGGTTTTGTTCTTTCACCATCTCGATAATGTGTTTGATGGTGTCTTGCGAGCACGTGTACAGGTTATTTTCGGCGTGGACGACGCCGGGCAGGCTGCGCGCATACGCGGCCACGTCGGGCACGTCCAGGTAGCCGCCAATGTTGCTGCCGCAGTGGCACACAAACACGCCCACGCGCAACTCCTCTGCCGATATGTCGCGCTCTGGCGGATAAATAACCTCGCGCGCCAGGTACCCCCGCGCCGGTGCCAGCAACGTTTCGGCGGCGGCAGCGGCGGCGCTGGCCTCGACCACCGATTCGGGAATGTCCTTAGGCTCGCGGAACGGCCCCGCCGCGTAAATGCCTGGACGGCTGGTTTGCAGCGGGTCAAAAATGGCGGTGTGGCAAAAGCCATAATCGTCCAGCTCGATGCCCAGATCGCGCCCCAGTTGCTTGACTTTGTCGGACATTTCCATGCCGACAGAAAGAACAACCAGGTCGAATTCTTGTTCAACGAGTGACGAGTAACGAGTAACTTGTTGCTCGTTGCTTGTTGCTGGTTGATCATTGACATAGCGCAAGATCAGATTGCCCGTAGCGGGATTTTCTTTCAGCGCCGAGATGCGCGTGCGGTGGTACCTCACGCCGTATTTCTTTTCCGCGCGCCGGTAATACTCCTCGTAGCCTTTGCTGAACGAGCGCATGTCCATGAAGAATACGTGACATTCCAACCCGCCGTCGTGCCCTTCGGCGCGGGCGTGCTCGATGGCCATAATCGCTTCTTTGGCGGCGTACATGCAGCACACCGACGAGCAGTAATCGTGGCTCTGGTCGCGGCTGCCCACGCACTGCAAGAACGCAATCTTTTTCGGCGATTGCTCATCTGAGGGGCGCCTGACGTGCCCCAGCGTCGGGCCAGAAGCCGAAAGCAGCCGCTCGAATTGGAGCGACGTCACCACGTTGGGATAGCGTCCCAGGCCATATTCTTGCGAAAGCTTGGCGTCGTAGATCTCGTAACCGGGGGCCAGGATCACTGCGCCGACCTTGACCTGCTCGAATCGTTCGACCATGTCGTGGTTAATAGCATTGACGCCGCACTTGTACCAGCAGCTCAAACACTCGGAACACACGCCGCAGGCCAGGCAGCGCGCCGCCTCGGCCTGCGCTTCTTCGTCAGTGTAACCCAGGTTCACCTCGTCAAACGAGCGCGCGCGTCGCGCCGCCTCCAGCGCCTGCATCCGCACGCGCGGCGTCACCTTGACCTCGCCGCGCACGATGCGTTCGTTGACCTCGTCCTTGGTCAGCTTGACAACGGGCAATTCAGGCTTGGGCTTGGGTTCGAGCTCTTCGCCGCGCAGATACTTGTGTATGCTTTCCGCCACCTTGTGTCCCGCAGCCACCGCCTCCACGACAAACGCCGTGCCGCTGGTGGCGTCGCCGGCGGCAAACACGCCGGGGCGCGTGGCGGCGAAGGTATTGGGGTTGACGGCCACTGTTGCGCCGCGCGTGGTGCCTACGCCCGCGCTTTCGGGAATGAACGCCAGACCGGCGCGCTGGCCGATGGCAAAAATCACCACCTCGCACGGCAAAATGTGCTCGCTGCCTTCTTGCGTTTGCAGGTTCAGGCGGCCTTCGCTGTCAAACTCCATAAAGGTCACATTGACCGCTTCCACGCCGCTCACGCGCCCATTGCCGCGCTCTGCGAGAATGCGCTTGAACGAGCGGCTGTTGTAAATCGTGATGCCTTCTTCTTCAGCCTCTTGAATTTCGTAAGCGTGGGCGGGCATTTTTGCGCGCGATTCCAGGCAGGCCATGTCTACCCTGGCCGCGCCCAAACGCACCGCCGTGCGCGCGCAGTCCATCGCCACGTTGCCGCCGCCCAGCACCAGGACGTGGCGATTTTCGATTTTGGCTTTTGGATTTTCAATCTCGGGGTGAGCATCTGCCAGGCGCACGTCGCGCAGGAAATTGGTGTTGACAAGCACTTGCGGCAAATCCGCGCCCGGGATGGGCAACTTGCGGCCCTCGTGCGCGCCGACGGCGATGAGGACGGATTGGAAACCCTGCCTGAACAAATCGTCGAGATTGGTCACGGGGCTGTTGAGCCGCAATTCCACGCCCAGGTCAACAATCTCTTGCACCTCGCGGTCAACAATCCAGGTGGGCAAACGATATTCCGGCACGCCCACGCGCAGCATGCCGCCGCCCACCGGCAGCGCCTCGAATACCGTCACGGGGTAGCCCAACTTGCACAAATCTTTGGCGGCGGTCAATCCGCACGGTCCCGCGCCGATGACGGCCACGCGCTCCTCGTATTTGCGCTCGGCTGGCGCAGGCGGCGCGTAAGGTTTGGCATACACCTTGTCGGTGACAAAACGCTTGAGCGCGTGGATGTTGAGCGGCTCGTCCACCAGGTTCCGATTGCACGCGTCTTCACAGCGGTGATTGCAAATGCGCCCGCAGATGCCGGGGAAGGGATTGTCTTCTTTGATGACGCGCATGGCATCGTCGTAGCGGCCTTCGCGGATGAGGGCGATGTATCCCTGCGCGCGCTGGCCGGTGGGGCAGGCATCGCGGCAGGGGGCGATGCCACGCTTTTCAATGGCATAGGCATTGGGAACGGCCTGAGGATAAAGCTTGTGCGCGGCGCGCTGCACAATCAACCCCTCGTCAAAGCGTCCGGGGATGATCACAGGGCACACGTCGGCGCACTCGCCGCAGCCGGTGCACTTGGTCACGTCAATATAGCGCGGCTTGTGGCGAACGGTTACGGTAAAATCGCCGGCTTGCCCATCAATCTTGACGACCTCGGTGTCGGTCATCAACTCGATGTTGCGATGGCGGCCCGTATCCACCAGCTTGGGGCTGATGGTGCACATGGCGCAGTCGTTGGTGGGAAAGGTCTTGTCCAGTTGCGCCATGTGCCCGCCGATGGCCGATTTGCTCTCAACCATATAGACCTTGAAATTTGAATCGGCCAAATCCAGGCTGGCCTGGATGCCGGCGATGCCGCCGCCCACGACCATCACGGCGCCAACCAGGTTGTCTTTGCCATTATCGCCCATGCCCATTCCCCCTCGTAACGTTGACGAATGACCAACGATTAATAACCAACGTCAATCACGATGGTCATGGAACATTATACCTTGCCCGTTTGCGCCCAGTCTATGACCCATCAGGACAATGACCACGCCCGCGCTAGTCCCAACGGGCTAATTGCGCCGCAAAGCACAAGCCCACTATCCGCCTGCGCTTGTGCATTTTGTATCTTCTCAATAATCCGGGGTAGTGGCAGGGCTTGCCCCTGCCCTCATA
>CAZYXV010000058.1:0-15202 GCA_964651475.1 uncultured Anaerolineae bacterium
CGTGAAGGTGGGTTGACGGTTGGCGCGGGCGTGATCGTCAAGGTGTTTGAATAGTTATAGTGGTCGGTCAGCTTTTTCGTTGATCGAGTAATCAGGTGAACCAGTATGGCAAAGAAAGATGTTCGGTTGGTTGTGACCCTGGCCTGTTCCGAGTGTAAGGAGCGCAATTACACGACCGAGAAGAATCGTCGAAATGATCAGGCGCGTATGGAGCTGAACAAGTATTGTCCGCGTTGCCGTAAGCATACGCCACACAAGGAACAAAAGTAGGTTTTGTCAGGGTTTGGACGCATAGGCCAGTAGCTCAATTTGGCAGAGCACCGCTCTCCAAAAGCGGGGGTTGTGGGTTCAATTCCTGCCTGGCCTGTTACACACACTTCAAGACACCGCCCCCGGCGGTGTCTTGAAGTGTAAGTGAAAGTTTGAAAACCTGGAGCGAAAACGTGATGGATTTCTTGCGCGACAATGCAGTGACTCGTTACTTTCGTGAAACGTGGGCCGAACTGAAAAAGGTTCGTTGGCCCACTCGCAAGGAAGCGACGAATCTGACCATGGTTGTTTTGGTTGTGATGATTGGCATGGCCATCTTGCTGGGGCTGATGGACTTTATTTTCTCGACCGAGCTCAAGTTCGTGATCGCCGGCAATTCGGTGGCGATTGGCATTGGCGTTGTCGCGGCGGTGGCCAGCCTGATTGCGCTGGCGGTGGCGCTGCGGCAACCTGAAGGCTGAGACCAGGGTGTGTGCGTGTGGTTGATATGGACGATCAAGATTTGCTCCTGCTCGACGATTTGATGTCTGAAGAAGACGAGTCTGAGCCGGAAGAAGAGTCTGCTCCAGCCGCGCCGCGTGAACAACGCGAGGCGCCCTCGCGCGAAGCGGCGCTGACGGGCGCGCCGGATCTGACCGAAGCGCTCGAACAACCCGAGTGGTACGTGCTGCATTGTTATTCAGGCTACGAGAACAAGGTCAAGCACAACCTGGAGCAGCGCACCGAGTCTATGAGTATGCAGGACAAGATCTTTAGGGTCGTCGTGCCCACTGAAGAAGAGATCGAGGTCCGCGATGGCAAGCGCCGCAAGATTGAGCGCCGTGTATTCCCAGGCTACATATTGCTGCAGATGATCCTGACCGAAGAATCGTGGTACGTGGTGCGCAACACGCCGGGCGTCACCGGCTTTGTGGGGATGGGCAATAAACCCACGCCGTTGCGCCAGGAAGAAGTTCACGGCATCCTCAAGCGCATGGAAGCGGAAGCGCCCAAAGTCAAAGTGACTTTTACACCTGGCCAGAAGGTGCGCATCATTGATGGCCCGTTTAATGATTTTATGGGTGTTGTGGACGAGATTGACATGGACAAGGCCAAAGTGCGGGTGATGGTTTCGTTCTTTGGCCGCGAAACACCCGTAGAGCTAGACTTTTTGCAGGTTGAAAAGATGTAATACCGGATCTCCAATATCCAGCCCGCTGGTATCGGGACTGGGCATTTGAGGTTAGAGATCAAGATTGTGGGAGGGCAATCGCCCGCCAACACCACGAGGAGTGAAATATGGCAAAGAAAGTAAAGGCAATCGTCAAGTTACAAATCCCAGCCGGCAAGGCAAATCCGGCGCCGCCCATTGGCCCGGCATTGGCGCAGCACGGCATCAACCTGATGGCGTTCTGCAAGGATTACAACGCCCGCACGGCTTCGATGGCCGGTCAGGTCATCCCCGCCGAAATTACTATCTATGCGGACCAGTCGTTTACGTTTGTGCTCAAAACGCCGCCCACCCCTGATTTGCTGCGGCAGGCCGCCGGCCTCGAGAAAGGTTCGGCCGAGCCGCACAAGGTCAAGGTGGGCAAGATCACACGCAAGCAGTTGCGCGACATCGCCGAGCAAAAAATGCGCGACCTCAATGCGATTGACGTGGAAGGCGCGGAGATGATGATCCGGGGCACCGCGCGCAGTATGGGTATTGATATAGTTGACTAGTGGCTGGATAGTTAAAACCGGCCGCTATGATGTGGGAGGGCGCTTGGCCCGACAAAACCACCGAGGAGTGAAAGATGACACAACACGGTAAGAAATATATACAAGCTGCCGAAAAGGTTGACCGGCAGAAGTATTATGCGCCGCTCGAGGCGCTCCAACTCGTCAAGGATACAAGCTTTGTCAAGTTTGACGCGACAGTCGAAGCTCATCTCCGGTTGGGCGTGGACCCGCGCCAGTCGGATCAGCAAGTGCGCGGTGTGGTGCTGATGCCCGCCGGGCTGGGCAAGTCAGTCCGCATCTTGGTCTTTGCAGAAGGCGAGGGTGCACGCCTGGCGCGAGAGGCCGGCGCGGAATTTGTGATTGACGACGAGGAAGCCTATCAAAAGATCCGCGATGGCTGGACTGATTTTGACGTGGCCCTGGCGGTGCCAGAAGCCATGAGCAAAGTCGGCAAGTTGGGCAAGACCCTGGGGCCGCGCGGCCTGATGCCTAACCCCAAGGCCGGCTCGGTGGCGCCGGCGGCGGATATTCCCCGCCTGATCCGAGAAGCGCGCGCCGGACGCGCCGAGTTCCGCCTCGACAAGACAGCTAACCTGCACGTTCAGATCGGCAAGGTGAGCTTTTCTGCCGAAAGTTTGTTTTCCAATTTTGCCGCGCTGATGGACGCCGTCAAAAAGGCCAAGCCGCAGGCGGCCAAAGGCATCTATATCAAGCGCGTCACATTGGCTTCGACCATGGGGCCGGGCGTGCGGGTTGATGCCAATCTGGCTCAATCGTTGGAAACGACCTAGTAGACTGTCGGAGAACCCCGCACGCGCCGGGGACGGCACGTGGAGCATGTCTCCGACAAGTTCCTAGTAGAGCGTCTGCTCTCTGTAACAGTTAGACAATTGAATATCTGCAGCCAATGACCGCAGGGGCGGCGTGGGTTCACTTGGACGAGCCGCTTAATATCCTGCCGAGGCGAAAAGCGTATGTGCGCCGGGTCTGATATCAGACCAAGTCTTTGCCTCTTGACTGCAGCAAAGACTTTTTTTTAAAGGAGGTGAAGTACATTGGCAATCAGTAAAGAGCGCAAGCACGAGTTAGTTGATCAATACGCAGATTGGCTCAAGCGTTGCCAGGCGGTGATATTGGCCGACTATCGTGGGCAACCGACCAAGTCCGTGTATCAGTTGCGAACCAAAGTCCGCGCCGCGCAAGGCGAGTTTCACGTGATCAAGAACACATTGCTGATTCACGCGCTGCGCCAGGCCGGCATGTCGGTCCCCGAAGAGATGCTGACCGGGCCGACGGCGGCAGTGTTTTGTTTTGAGGACCCGCCGGCGGTAGCCAAGGCCGTGATTCAATTTGCGGACGAGGCTAAAACTTTTGCTGTCAAGGGCAGCATTTTGGGAAATAAGGTCATTGATGCAGCTGGCGTCAAGACATTGTCCGAGTTGCCGCCTCGCCCCATCGTGATGGGGCAGGTCCTGGGCACTATCCAGGCGCCGGCAGGCAAGATTGCCGGCGTGGTCAACGCCGGGTTGCGCCAGGTGGTCGCTGTGATCCAGGCGCGTGTAGATCAACTCAAGGCCGCCCAAGAAAGCGCGGCATAATGTATCAATCAAAAGAATACCTCTAAAGGAGAAGGGTTAAAATGGCAGATCTTGGTAAACTGGTGGAAGAAATCAGTGGCCTGACTTTGCTCGAGGCGGCTGAATTGGTCAAGCTGTTGGAAGACAAGCTGGGTGTGACGGCGGCTGCGCCGATGGCGATGGCGGCGATGCCTGTGGCGGCTGCCGCCGCGGCTGCTCCGGTTGAAGAAAAAACCGAGTTCGACGTGGTGCTCAAGGATGCCGGCGCTAAAAAGATCGAGGTCATCAAAGTCGTGCGCCAGCTCACGCCCCTGGGCCTGAAGGAAGCCAAGGACCTGGTAGACAGCGCGCCCAACAAGGTGCTGCAGAGCGTGGGCAAAGACGCGGCGAACGACGCCAAGGCCAAGCTCGAAGCGGCCGGCGCGGTCGTGGTTATCGAGTAATTGCGCAAGTACAAAAAAAGCCATCCCCGGGATGGCTTTTTGTATTGTGGGCAAGTGCTAACTTGCTTTTAGCCGCTCGCCATACTGCTTTTTGTAATAGTCCATATACTCGCCGGTCTTGATCTTGCGCCACCACCACTCATTGTCAACGTACCAGCGCACAGTCTTTTCCAGCGCTTCGGCAAACGTGTGGCCGGGTTCCCAGCCCAGCGCGCAGACCTTGCTCACGTCCAGGCTGTAGCGCCGGTCGTGGCCGGGGCGGTCGGCGACGGAGCGAATGAGCGAGCGCGGCTTGCCTAACAAGTCGCAAATCATGTTCGCCATGTCAATGTTATAGGCCTCGCTGCCGGTGCCCAGGTTATAGATTTCACCCAGCCGCCCTTTGTGCAACACCAGGTCAATGCCTTCGCAGTGGTCGAGCACGTATTGATAATCGCGCTGCTGCCGCCCGTCGCCGTACAAGGGTAGGGGGAGGTCGTCAATCGCATTGGTGATAAACAGCGGCACGACTTTTTCGGGGTACTGGTAGGGGCCAATGTTGTTGCTGCCGCGCGTGATGGTGATGGGAAGATTAAAGCTGGTGTAATACGCCAGGCACATCAGGTCGCCGCCCGCCTTGGAAGCCGAATACGGGCTGCGCGTGTGGAGGCGGTCGGTTTCTTTAGACGAATCTTTTAAAACCTCTCCATAGACTTCGTCGGTGCTGACCTGGTGATAACGTTCCATCCCCAGCGTCTTGGCGGCTTCCAGCAAAACAAACGTGCCGTATACGTCGGTCTGAATAAAGCTGCCTGGCTCCATCAGTGAACGGTCCACGTGGGTCTCTGCCGCAAAATTGACGATTGTATCAATGTTGTGCTGGCGGCAGGCGGCCGTCACGCTAGCCGCGTCGCAAATGTCGCCGCACACAAAGGTATAGCGGCCGGCAAAACGCTCTGCCACATCTTTGAGGTTATCCAGGTTGCCGGCATACGTCAGCTTGTCGTAAACGACGATGCCGTAATCTGGATAACGTTCCAGCACGTAGCGTGTAAAATTGGAGCCGATAAAGCCGGCTCCGCCTGTGACGAGTAAATTGCGCAAGACTGCCTCCTGAGAAGATGAATGACGGACAGCGAACGGCTGTCCGCCGCTATTTTACCACAACTAGCAGCCTGCCGGAGAGGCGCTCCACGCGCCGTCCCCGGCGCGTGCGGGCCGCCGTCCTCGGCGGCCTGAGCGGGGTTCTCCGACAACTTGCTAGTAGCCTGTCGGAGAGCAGGCTGGCATCCCTATGCCAGCCCCGCCAACGCCTAGGGATGCGTCGGCCACTCCGGCAACCTGTTAGATGAGCGATCAGGGTGTAGACATAGAGGGCAGGGGGGCGGTGTAGAGTTTGCCGCCGCTGAGGAAAAATATCCGTTGCGCGCGCTCGTCCACCAAAATGTTTTCGAGCGCGTCCATGGCGCTATCGTAGCTCTTGAGCTGGCGCATAAAAATGCCCTGAGAAGTAAACTGCACTATGCGCGCGCGGGCAGCGTCGGCCACGTATAGCGACCCGCGCGTTGCTTCGGCGTCTGCCGCCAACGCCACGGGCTGCGCGAGCGGATCGGACAGATCCGTTGGCGTGAAGGGTTGCTCGTCGCCGCCAAAGAACCTGCGGATGCGGCCATCGGCATACAGCAGATACACGCTGCCGTCTATGGCCATATCCACGACGGTGCTCAGATCTCCGGGAGGGGTGTTGAAATATGTTTCCGGCGCGGTGCCAAAGCCATCGCCCAGCGGCTTGTAGCGCCAGAGTTGGCTGCTATCCAGCACGTACAGGTTGCCGCCAAAGGCCGCCATCAAACGCAGGCCGGATCGCGTTTCGCCTTGCCCCAGCTGCACGGCCCTGACGTTCCAGGCCGGATCGTATTCGAGCAGGCCGCCTGTATCCAGGATCAACAGGCTGCTCTTGGTGCGCAGGCCGTCCGCGCCCACCCAGGTCAGGTCGAGCAAATCGCCGATTTGCCGCCCGCTGATGGCGGCGCCGGCGTACGCGCTGATTGGCGGCGGGCGACCTTCCAGGATACCAGAGCCGGTTTCGTTGAGTGTGATGTGCCACAAATTCTTGTCATTCATCACAAACACGTTGACGCTTTGCGCTGCCATATCATAGTGAGTGACTGCGCCAAAGTCAAACAAAAGAGCGCTCTTGATGCGCGTGACGCGGTCTATGCGGTCGAGTTGCCCCATCGCCTGGTTGCGTATCGCCAGGGCGTCAATATTATCCGAGTGATAGTCCAATGCCTCGTTAGCGTGCTCCATGGCCGATTGCCATTTGGCGCGCGCGTCTCTTTCGTCCGTCGAATTTTGCGCCTCGGCGGCTTGAGCGCGCGCCGCGTTCAGGAGCGATTCGAACTCGGCCTGTTGCCGGCGTTGCATAAAGGTCGAAACTACCAGGGCGGTGATGAGGAGCGGAATGATGATGGTCAGTCCGGCTCCAATCAAAGCGCTGCCTGGCGCGCTGCGCTCGCTGCGCGGAGACTGTTCGGGTAACATACGCTGGAGAAAAGCCTTGGAATCGCGGCCCGCTACCAGCAATCCCACAATCACAGAACGCACAACCTGGCGGGCGCGCTCGACCAGATCGTCGCGTGGAATGGGCGGCCTGGTGGGGGTGGTGGGCCGGCGCAGCCGCGCCCACATGTCTGCCAGGCGCTCTCGAAGCGAGGGGCCGGGTTCAGCCGTGTGAGCGATTTCGGGCGCGGTCTCTGGTTCGATTGGTTCTGGGATGGGCGGCGGGGGCGCGGCTTGACGCGCGGGAGCGACGGCGGGTTCCTTTGCATCGGGGACCTTTTTGCTCTCGGCTGCGCCTTCAATGACCAGCGCGATGAGGTCGCCTGAACCGACCAGCCGTTCGAGGTTGGCGAGCGCGGCGGGCGCGCCAACGTAAACAATGGCATTGGCGATGGCATCATCGGATGTGTGTTCGGCGGTGAGTGAATCGCACAGCAGCACCACGTCGCCGGGATGCAGCTCGGCGTGGCTGTAGCGCACCTCAACGCCGCGCGACGCGCCCAGGGCCGGCGCGGCCACGTCGCGGCTGGGAAAGCGTTCGACGCGCCCCTGGTGCGCCACGTAACAGGCTGCCGGCCCGGCTTGTGCGATGAATACATCGGCCTGGCGCATGGCGGCGCACGTGACGCCAGCGCGAAAGCGCTCTCGTACAGGCGCGTTGAGGTTATAGTCCATCAACCAATCGTTGGCGGCGGTGATGGCGGCGCGCAGCGCGGCCGTCACGCTGCCTTCGGTGCGCCAGTAGGCGGCGGCAATTTGGTCAATGATTTTGTTATAGGGGGCGTGGTACAGTTCGATATCGGCGCCCAAATCCGGCGGGCGCAACTCGACCAGCACAAACAGGCGGTCGCCCGACCGTCCGCGCGCAACACGGCGCGGCGGCTGGAGCGTGGCCGTCGGCGCTGTGATAGACTGGCGCACGCCGCCGACGACGTGCACGTCACCGACTATGGCTTCAAGTGGAATGGACATTGATAATGATCAATTATGAATGGTTAATGACGAATGACCGCGGATCATTCATTGCCTTACAATGAATAATCAATAATGAGTGTGGATATCATATTGATATTGTAGCACATCTCGGAAACATGAGTAAAATAAATTTCTATCTCCCCATTGTCACATCCCACAATTTTATGACCCCATCACGGCCTCCCGATGCTAGAATCTTGCCGTCCGGTGAAAAAGCTACGCTTAATACCGCGCCATTGTTGAATGTGCCGGCTATGGCAGGGCCATGTCCGATGAGTGTGCGTATTTCCTTTCCAGTCGCGGCGTTCCAGAGTTTCACAGTATTGTCTATGCTTGCCGAGGCCAGAGTGTGACTATCTGGTGAAAACGCCAGATTAAACACCCGTGTTCCGTGCCTGGTATATGTGCGTAATTCCTGATTCATGGCAAAATTCCACAGTATGATTTCACCCTCGCTTGCCAGGGCTAATGTCTTGCCGTCTGGAGAAAAGGCCAGGCTAGAGGCTGGTTTAGAAATGGTGCGTATCTCTTGGCTGGTTGCCCAGTCCCATAGTTTTACTGTGCGGTCTCCGCTGGCTGAAGCCAGGGTTTTGCCATCAGGTGAGAAGGCAACGATATTAACCCAGTTCTTGTGGCCAACGAGCATACCCATTTCCTGACCCGTGTTTATATCCCAGAATCGTATGCTTTTGTCAGAACTTGCCACAGCCAGAATTTTGCTGTCTGGCGAGAAGGCCAAATCATACACGCTATAGTCCAGTCGCGCGAAAATGTCAACCTTTTTGCCGGTGACCATATCCCAGAGCTTAAGATATTCTCCTGAATAAGCCGACGCTAAAATCCGACCGTCAGGAGAAAGAGACATTACATTTCCAGTTTCTTGCCTGAAGGAAGCTGCTTCGCGGGTTGTTAAATCCCATATCACCAGGCCCTTTGGAAGAAAATCTGGTGGTTGGTCTATTCCTGAGAGCAGAGTTTTACCATCGGGCGAGAACGCGAGGTAATAAACGGCGCCGCCAGGAACAAGAATCTGGTTGTTGGTTGATCTGAGCATCCACAGCAACCCAGTATCTGGGGTCTCTCCGTAAAAATCGCCCACGCCACTTGTATTAGGAGGCGGATTGCCTCCAACAAAACTGCCTTTGCCGATGAAACTTCCATTCTCAAATTGAACAAGCCGGATATCCCAAATGCGTCGGTAGGCTGTTCCTGAGCGTTGGCGGTCTTTTCCTTCGTAATAGATATAGTTGCCATCTTCTTCTCTGCTTTCCCGGATGCAAACGATGGTTTTAGCATTAACTGACACTGTTTCTATAAAGGGATGTTTGTAGATTTCCCACTTTTTGCCTTCATACTCTTTGTTCAAGATAATTAACACAGGAGCTTCAGGCGATCCAGGCTCCACTGAAGAAGAGTAGGCTTTATCACAAAGTGCCCCGACTTTGGGGGCAACACCGGAACTGCAAGCTGTTGTGACCAGGCCCAGGAATCCCAGGATCACCAATGTCCTTAAAACTGTGGAGATACTTTTAGTGGGCATTGTTTACCTTATAACCACTCTATCGTCGCGGGCGGTTTGGTCGAAAGGTCGTATACCACGCGCGTGATATTGGGTATCTCGTTGAGAATGTGCGCGCTGACTTGTTCCAACAACTCGTAAGGCAGGCGCGCGGGCGAGGCGGTCATGAAATCGTCGGTGGTCACGGCCCTCAGGATAATTGTCTGCCCGAATTTGCCGGCGTCGCCGGCCACGCCGGTCGAGCGGGTGGAAGGCGCCAACACGGCGAACGCCTGCGCCACCTGCTCGTACCAGCCGCTCGTTTCGAGCGCGCGAAGAAAGATGGCGTCTGCCGAGCGCAACGTTTCCAGCCGCTTCCACGTGACCTCGTCCAGAATGCGCACGGCCAGGCCTGGCCCGGGAAAGGGATGCCGCCAGACGAGGTGGTGGGGCAAGCCCAGGCTTTCACCCACGCGCCGCACCTGGTCTTTGAACAAGTTCCGGATCGGCTCGACCAGTTTAAAGCCCAGGTCTTGGGGCAGCCCGCCGACGTTGTGATGATGCTTGATCGTGGCCGCGCCGCTCTGGCCTGTTCCGGCGCTTTCGATCACGTCTGGATAAATGGTGCCCTGCGCCAAAAAGTCAATTTGCCCCAGCTTGCGCGCCTCGAGCTCAAAGACGCGGATAAACTTTTCGCCGATGATCTTGCGCTTGGCCTGGGGATCGGTTATGCCATCCAATGCTTCTAAAAATTCTTGGACTGCGTGAACGGCGATTAGCTTGCTGCCTAATGCCTGATTGAATGTTTGAACGACTTGCTCAGCCTCGCCCTGGCGCAACATGCCGGTGTCTACAAAGATGCACGTAAGTTGATCGCCCACCGCGCGGTGAACGAGCGCCGCCGTCACGGCGCTATCAACCCCGCCCGAAAGCCCGCACACCACCCGCCCGCCGCCCACCTGGGCGCGGATCGCGGCGATGGCCTGCTCGATGATATTGCCGGGCGTCCAATCAGGCGCGCAGCCGCAAACGTCCACCGCGAACGCGCGCAATATCTCGGCGCCCTGGGGCGTGTGCCTGACTTCGGGGTGAAATTGCAGGCCATACAGCTTGCGCTTCAGGTCGCCCATGGCGGCAAACGGAGAATTGTCGCTGCGAGCCAGCAGAACGAACCCAGGCGGCAGTCTCTCGATGCGGTCGCCGTGGCTCATCCAAACGGGCAAGGTGGAAGGTGGAAGGTGGAAGGTGGAAAGCAGGGGATTATCAATGTCGGCCCATTGAATGACTGCGGGGCCGTACTCGCGCTGGGTGGAAGAAGCGACCACGCCGCCGAGCGCCTGGGTGAGGAGGTGCATGCCATAACAAATGCCCAACACCGGCAGGCCGGAATCGAGAACATAGTTGGGCAATGCTGGCGCGCCGGGTTCGTATACGCTGGCCGGACTGCCAGACAAAATCAGACCCTTTGGCTCTAGCGCCATCACGCGCCCGGCAGGCGTGTCCCACGCGAACAGTTCGCAATACACATTTTGCTCGCGCACGCGCCGCGCGATGAGTTGCGTGTACTGGCTGCCGAAATCCAGGATTGCAATTGTATCCATCAAAGCCTAATCTGCAAAGGTGATTTCGCCGTCTTGCATGGCTGTGATGATGGCCAGGGACTCGATGGGCACACCCGCGTCGCTCAGCAACTCGCGCCCGCCTTCAAAGGTCTTTTCAATGACTGTGCCAATGCCGACGATAATCGCGCCGGCAGCTTGCGCCAATCGCACCAATCCCTTGATGGTCTGGCCGGAAGCCAAAAAGTCGTCAATGATCAGCACGCGGTCGCCCTTGCGGATGTATTCCGGCGAAAGCATCAGGTTGACTTCTTGCCCCTTGGTGTGTGAAGGAGCTGTGGTCAGGTAAATCATATCCGGCATAGTAATGGGTTTGTGCTTTCGAGCGTACACCACCGGCGCCTGGAGTGCCAGCCCTGTCATCAGCGCCGGGCCAATGCCAGAAATTTCGGCGGTCAGCACTTTGGTGATGTGCAGGTGCTTGAAGCGGCGCGCCAGTTCTTGCCCACATTCGTGCATTAACACGGCGTCAACCTGGTGATTGAGAAAGCCATCTACCTTGAGGATGCCGTTGCCCAGGTCGCGGCCATCGGTTAAAATACGTTGTTTGAGTGCGTCCATGAATTCACCTCTGGGTTGTAATGACCGTAATTGTAGCACGTCAAGCGTAAAACGTAAAACCAACCCCAACCGTTATAGTGTATAATGGCCCGTATGCGCACACTCAGACAGTGCTTACTCGATTGTGACCTGACATTGCTGCGCGTGATTGCGGAGCAGTGGGGCATCGAACTTGTAGCCAACCGCCACCACGACGCCGCGGTGGAATTGGCCGCTCACATGACGGCTCACCAAATGGACGCGGAGCTGATGCCGGTGCTGACCCCAGCCGAGCACGCGGCGCTCTGCGCTTTGCTGGCTGCGGACGGGCAAATGCCGGTGGGGGCGTTCACGCGCTCTTTTGGCGAGATTCGCTTGATGGGACCGGGCCGGTTGGAACGCGAACGCCCGTGGACCAGCCCGCAGAGCGTGGCCGAGTCGTTGTGGTACAACGGCTTGATTTATCGCGCCTTTGACGAAGGGCCGGGCGGCATGCAAGAGATCATTTGTATTCCGCCCGAGTTGCGCGCCGGGCTGCAAGAGCGGCTTGTTCAACGCCAGGATACCATTACGCTGCCGCTCGCACAGCCTCCCCATCCCGCGCCAGCGCCGCCGGCTTTGAATGACGCTGTGTGTACTTTGCTGGCCTACGCGCATCAACACACGCTAGAATGTGGAGCGCCTGGCTCGGACGGTGCCGGCTGGCAGCGCCGCCATCTGGCGTTGATGGCGCAGTTGGCCGATTCGTCTTTGGACCACGAATTTTTGATCCACCTTGTTGAGCGCGCCGGCTTGATTAAAGCCGAGGGTTTGCGCTGGCGGCCCGTCCCCCAGCGGGTGATGGATTGGCTGCGCGCCTCGCCGTTCGAGCAGACGCGCGCCTTGTTCGACGCCTGGCGCGACGATCCTACGTGGAATGACTTGCAGCACGTGCCGGGTCTGCGCTGCGAAGACACCGGTTCATGGCATAATGATCCCCTGGTCGCCCGTCAAACCGTATTAGACTATCTTGCGTTTTCACAGCCTGGCGTGTGGTACAGCCTGGAGGGGTTCGTCGCCGCCATCAAAACGCACCGCCCCGATTTTCAGCGCCCCGGCGGCGATTACGACGGGTGGTATATTCGCGACGCGCAGACGGGAGATTATGTGCGAGGCTTTGCCAGTTGGGACAGGGTGGATGGCGCACTGCTGCGCTATTTGCTGGCAGGGCCTTTGGCCTGGCTGGGCATTGTTCAAATCTCCACCCTCCAATCTCCACCCTCCAATCTCCACCCTTTAACCTCTAACTTTGATCCAGGCGCGTTAACATTGACCAAGACTGGAGCGGCACTATTGGGCAAGAGCGAAGCGCCGGAGGAACGCGGCGACGCGCGCTTTGAGGTAGACGCCGATGGGGTGGTGCGCGTTGGGAATGTGCGCCGCCTCGATCGTTTTCAACTGGCGCGCGTGGCGGATTGGGTGCGGACGGAAAATAGCGTGTGGCTGTTCCATATTACGCCGGCTTCGCTGGAACGGGCGAAACGCCAGCACATCAGCGTGGAACGCGTCATCCATTTTTTTGAGGAAAGCACCGGCCAGCCCGCGCCGGAGCTGCTCGCACAGGCATTACAGCGTTGGGGCGAACGCGGGGCGGAAGTGTGGGCCAACCAGGTGGTGATGCTGCGCGTGGCTCGCCCGCAGTTGCTAGAGCAGTTGATGAGCCAGCCGGCCACGCGCCGCCTGATCCGCGAACCGATTTCGTCCACGGTAGCCAGCGTGTTGCCGGAGCACTGGCCCGCCTTGCGGCAGGCGCTTTTGGAGATGGGAGTGCTGGTGGAAAGTAAAGCGTAGGCTTACGCCAGCCTCAGGCCAGGCTCCACATCCATGTCCAGGCCGGAGCGCTCGCCGGCCTGAAAGCGCCAAAACGCCGCAGCGCCGATCATGGCGGCATTATCGGTACACAGCCACAGCGGCAGCCAATAAACGGGCGCAGCGGCGCGCAGCTTGATGGCGGTGCGCAGGGCGCGGTTGGCCGAAACGCCGCCGGAAAGCAAGATGGCCGTCACCTGGTGCGCTTGCGCTGCTGCAATGCTGCGCTCCGCGAGTTGATTAACTACCCCCGCCTGAAAGCTGGCAGCGATGTCGTTGACCGGCAAACCATAGGGCAGCCTGCCATCCGTCCCAATCTCTCCCTTGCTTTGCACCAGGCGCAGTGCGGCGGTTTTAATCCCGCTAAAGCTAAAGTCGAATGGGCCATCTACTTTGGGGCTGGAAAAATGATACGCGGCCTGATTGCCCTGCTGGGCGGCGCGTTCGATGGCAGGCCCGCCGGGATAGCCCAGGTTGAGCAGCCGGGCTACTTTGTCAAACGCTTCGCCGGCGGCGTCGTCGAGCGTCTGCCCGACCAGCTTGTACTGGCTGTGATCCCGCATCACAATTAATTCGGTGTGACCGCCGGACACGATGAGAAAGAGGAACGGAAAGCTCAAAGCGGTCATCTCTTTTTTCTCCGCTGGGGGGGGAGAATCTTGATCTACTTGCAGCCAGTGAGCGTAAATGTGACCCTCAAGGTGATTGACGCCAATCAGCGGGAGGTGGCGCGCCAGGGCGATGCCTTTGGCGGCATTGACGCCCACCACCAGGCTGCCGGCCAATCCCGGCCCGCGCGTCACGGCCACGGCGTCCAGATCGCTCCAGCCGACGTGCGCCGTTTCCATCGCCTGGGAGATAATGGGCGCGATGGCTTCGACGTGCAGGCGGCTGGCCAGCTCGGGGAACACGCCGCCGTACTGCGCGTGCAGGTCAACTTGAGAAGCGACCACGTTCGATAGAACGATGCACCCGTCTTGCACGACGGCGGCGGCGGTTTCGTCGCACGATGTTTCAATGGCAAGAATTCGGATCATACTGCCTCACCTTTGGAGAGTGATTGATAGTGCTATTTTACTAGACCAGGCCGATTTTGAAAACAGAGCCGGTGCAGCGCACGTGCGGGTAAGTTATCGTGACCACTGCCATATCGTGATATAATGAAGCCTGTAACGGCCATCTCGGAATGTGAGGACGGATCCTGGCGCTCGTCCTTGCCCCCAATTATAAAGAATATGGAGGAAAAAAACATGAAGAGCCACGAGGTAGATTACCAGGTTATCGGCGACGATCTTCAATTTGTCGAGATCGAGCTGGACCCCGGCGAAACCGTCGTCGCCGAGGCCGGCGCGATGATGTATATGGAAGAAGGGATCACGTTTGATACGCGCCTGGGCGATGGTTCCAAGCCGCAGGCCGGCCTGATGGACAAGCTGATCAGCGTGGGCAAGCGGGCGATCACGGGCGAGTCGCTTTTTATGACCCACTTTACCAATTCGGGCCAGGGCAAAAAGCACGTGGCGTTTGGGGCGCCGTACCCCGGCAAAATCATTGCCATTGATCTGGATTCGACCCGCGGTGAACTTCTCTGCCAGAAAGATTCGTTCTTGTGCGCGGCGCTGGGCACCGAAATTACAATTGCCTTTAACAAGCGTTTGGGCGCGGGGCTGTTTGGCGGCGAGGGATTCATCCTTCAAAGACTGCGGGGCGATGGCATGGTCTTTATCCACGCGGGGGGCACGATTGTCGAAAAACAACTCGACAATAGCAAGCTCATGGTGGATACCGGCTGCATCGTCGCGTTCGAGTCTCACATTGATTACAACATTGAGCGGGCTGGCAGCCTCAAGTCCATGTTCTTTGGCGGCGAGGGATTGTTCCTGGCGACGCTGCAAGGCACGGGGCGCGTGTGGCTGCAATCGCTGCCGTTCTCGCGCCTGGCCGATAGAATCATTTCCGCCGCGCCTTCCGCGGGCGGCAAGCCGTCCGACGAAGGGTCGGTGGTGCGAGGGCTGACGAGCTTGCTTCAACAGTGATTGAATAAAGGCCCTGGATGCCAAGGCGGGGCCACGCCAACAGCGCGTGCAGCCGACGTTGGACGAAAGTTTCACTGACTCGGAAGGTTCATGGAATGTATCATCTCAAAATGTATGGGCGACTCTTGCGGTCGCCCATATGAGGGCAGGG
>CAZYXV010000059.1:0-4881 GCA_964651475.1 uncultured Anaerolineae bacterium
AGGCGCGTTTTTTTACCATTGGCACGCGGTACCATAGCCGACAAACCGCCAGCTATCGCCATTGCAAATGCAGAGGGCGTAGCTGGAGGTCAGGGCGAGTTCGCTGGCGTGTTCCGGGGTGCAAAGATGCGGGGCGGCGCTGCGGGGTGTTAAATCCAGCCCGCGCACGGAGAACGATGACAACACGCTGCCCAGGGGCAGGCGCGGCGTCATCTCATCATTCGCATTCACGGTGATGCCTATCCAATAGTTGCGGGCCTCAAGTGCAAGCGGCGTCTGGCTGCCCAACTGCACATTGTAAATGCCCTCATAACTGGTGGTGACGCTGTAGTTTTCAAACCACACGGCCCCGCCGCCGCTTTCGCTGGTATAGAGGCGAAACGTCATGTCCACGCTGGCCGAGCGAATCGGCCAGAGGTAGTATTCATCGCCGCTCCATACTTCCTTCTGCATGAGCTGCCCCTGGAAGTTCAGGGAAGCGGGGACTTGCGCCAGGGCCAGACCTGACAGCAGCACAATCAGCACAAATATACTCACTTCTTTGCGCATACTCTCCCTCATTTTGTCCAAAGCAGATAACTATAGGGATATTGATACGGGTGCGGCGTCGGCGTCGGCGTACCTGCTCCGACTGTCGGCGTCGGCGTGGGCGTGGCGAGAAAATACGTCGTGTCGTCATCCACCCGCAGCCAGTGCTCGCCATGGCGCGAGATGTGCGCGTAACTGACGGCGGGCGTCGGCGTGCCGGCTGGCCCAGGCCGCGACATGCGAAACACGATCCGCAGCGTGTCGCCGGTCGGCGTCGGCACGGGGGTATAGCCGCTTTCAAAGGCCATTTCCCCGGCCGGGGCATGCAGCACCTGCCCGGTCGTGTAATAGTCGTCATCATTCATGATCTCCCCGCCCACGCCCTGAGCATCGCCGCGGGTCACGTATTCCGGCGTTGATGTTGGCATCGGCGTCGGTTCAGGTGTGGCGGTCGATTCAGGAGTCGGTTCAGGCGTCGGCGTCGGCGTCGGTTCATCACGGGGGCGCATATACACACTGCGCCCTTGCCCTTGTCCCTCAACATTGTCAAAATACATGATAGCGAGAAGACTCGCCAAAAGTAAGAAACCAAATAGAGATAGTGAATATTTCATACAGTTCCCTCCGAAAAAAATACGTCTTATGGTGTCGCGATATAGGAATAAATATTCCCCTGAGTATTGACAGTCGGACTACATGTGCCGCTTAAACTGCCATATCCGCCCCCAGGGGCTTTGACATAACTATACAGCCAGGCAGTAATGGCATTTGTCCCAGAGATTGTCGCGCTGCTGACATCAACCATCGCACTATCAGCAACATTGACCTGAACGGTCGTACAACTCGTAATTGAAGAGAGTTTCGCCATGACATCACTTTTCATCTTACACCAAATGCCTGTAGAACATTCGGTAATTGATGCGCTTGAGGCGATGACATGACCTTGCAGATTCGCTTGTATGCCATAGCCTGCCTTGCGAATGATGGCAGAATCGGCAATCACCGTGCCTGATGTGAGACATTCTATACCATTCGTGCCAGCATAAATCGATACTTCCGGCGCAATAATCACCCCAGATGTCCGAGCATATAACCCTGATCCCGTCGTATGTGAGATAATAAGCCCGGTAAGATGGCAATAATTGCCCAATTCAGCCAAAATCCCTTTGCCACAATCGCTTATCGCCAGCGCGTCGCCGATGACCGATCCTCCATCTGAGCAAAGTACCCCTGCGGTTGAAAATTTTCGCACGGCCACTTGATCAATCTGGACCATTGCCGTTGGCGCGATCCCAGACATATCTGCGGTCCCATCGCCGACAATCGCCAGATGTTGCAGCGCGATATCTGCGCTGGTCGTTACGCCTGAGCATCCGACACAATTCAGGACAGTACGATACACTCGCAGCGTGGCTTCCACTGCGCCCGATGGCAGCGTGGCCGTTGTCGAATGAATAGTGATACGCGAGTTCACGACATCGACATCCGTAATTTCATACGTCCCATGCAAAGCCAACGGATTCGTACCGCCAGTCGCATCGCTGATAGCGCATTCATCGCCCTCGACAATTCCATCAACATCAAAGACATTCAGCACAATCGAATAATCCCCAGAACTCCCAGAAGAAGATTGTACCGAGGTAATCTGGCGCAAAATGCGCGTCTCCCCTTCAAGAATCAATCCTTTTGGAGCGGTGTGCAGACTACTCGTCAATGTATACGCTCCCGCGCCAATTTTCAGCATAACCTGACTCCCTGGCGCAATACGATACGTCCGCAGATTGTCCAACGCGTGGTCAATTGTGGACCAGGGCTGCGCCAGGCTGCCATCGCCAGTCGTATCTGAGCCGGTCGGCGAGACATAATACGTCTGGTCTTCTTCGATGCTCAACCCTGCGAGTGAAATGACGGTATCTAATCGCCCAATGAGATCCGTCCACCAGGTTTTGTCCATCAGGTCGCCGGTCGTGCCGGAACCGTCATCATTGACCATCGCGTCTAAAAAGGCTTGTAAAATCGCGTTCATACTGCTTCCCTCCGTGGTTAGACCGTCATGACGCTCGTGCGCTCATTCGCCGGCACGTCAGACGGCGGTGTTAAGGACTTAAAAATATCGGTTAAGGTGTAAATCTTGCGGCCTAACTGCACATCAAGCTGCAAGAGGGCTGAGAGATCGGACGCCGGGCGCAGCACTGACATCGTGATCTCCTGAATCATCAATTGCGTATCATAGTCGTGTACCTGCACGGTCTGCAATTGGCCGACGCGCAGCAAACGTGTGAACACCTGCGAAAGCAGTTCGAGGCGGGTATAGCTCACGGCATATCTGGCGGCATCAGCCCGGTCCAGCGTTTCGGTTGCCAGCGCAACGGCATCCGTCACGCGCAGATCGCGATTGGTCAACACCTCATCATACAGGCCAGTGCCGCCTTCAACACTCTGACGGGCGGTGATTGCCGCGCGATCTGACACGGCAATCCGCGCCGGAAAGAGCGCGGTGTATGTAATCGTCAACCGCTGCCCGACCGTCAGCACCGGATGCGCGATGGTGGCGATATAGGCCGGATTCGTGCCGCGGATGCTGAAATCGTTCTCGGAATTATCCTCGGTATAGCGCCAGCCATAGCTCACGGCCACATCATCCACGGTCAGGCTGTGTACCGCGTCAATCGTGCCATACAACGGGAATTCTTTGGTTTCGCCGTTGCCCAGGAAGTGCTGCGTGCGGCGTTCCGGGATGGAGTAACGCACGATCACCCGCGAAAGAAACTCATCATCAGTGTCGGAGATCTCAATCTCGCTGGCGCTCTCATCAGTCAGCACCCAGGGCGCAAGCTCCGTATCTTGCGGCCGGAAGATGACCTGGCGCAGCGGATTGATATAAAAGAGATAATTGGCTTGCGCGGCCAGCGTATTACACGCCTCTAAGAGGGAGCAGCCATCAAACACGAGATTATTGAGGGTCGGCCCATCCTGAATCATCGTCGCATCATAAGTCGGCGCGTGTTCGGCAAAGAGGGCTTTCAGAATATCCCCGGCCAGGGCTGAGCTATAGGAGGCGAAAATATTTTTGATGCGCTGCAAGCGGCGCAGGTAGCCAACCGCCTGGCAGCGGTACACGCTGCGGCCGGAGGCGGCAAACTGACGTGACTCAGTGCAACTCACAAGATTGCCGCCGAAGAACCGGCGTCGCAGCGTGCCGACCGCAATCACGACCATATCGCCCACACGCGGGCGGATGTCCGTATCGAGACACACGATCTCAAAATCACAGGTCGGCGGGTCGGTGTAGCCGGAGTCGCGCATCTGAAATGAGGATTGCTCTAAATAGCGCAGGGCCGTAGAGAGCACGGTCGCGCCCACCCGCGCTGCGCCGACTCGCGCCACCCCCACACGCGCGGGCAGAGTGCGCCGTCCGACCTGACAGAGTAATCCGGTCGGGCAGTAGCCCACTCTGGCCGCGCCGACTCGTGCGACGCCGATAATGGCGATGTGTCCGTCTGTCATAGCATTCTCCGAATTTTCTGGGCCAGGCTGCGGCTCATCTGTTCCGTGAGCCGCTCCAGGTTGGCGGTTGTGGGGGCCTCGGTAAAGTGATTATGAACTTCGATGGTGCCAATCGTCAAGGCCGCCGTTCCGCGAATTGTGCCGCCTTCGGCCATGCGCGGAATCGCCGGATTGTCGCGCAAGATCTGCATGGCTTGGCTGTGGGGGATGATCTCTGTGCCGACCGGGAACGCGCCCAGCACCGGGCCGGGCTGCGTCAGCAAGGCCAGGCTGCCGCCAGGGAAGTGGGCAATTTCCGGGCCGCGTTCATTCACAATCGCCAAACCAGTCAGACCAATCGCCCCGCCTGCGGCCAGCGAGGGGATGTCGCCTTGCTGCTCAACCACAAAGGTCAGGCGTTTTTCCTCTGGAATAGAGCGCAAGATCGCGTTAATATCGTCAAGTGTGTGGCTGGCGGCCGCAGCTTGATTGCCCAGGCTGTTCATGTCACCACTTAAATGATCGGCCGAATGCCCGGCCACCTCAAACATATTAGAACTTGCCAGGGCTTTGACTCCGGTCTCCGACATGTCATGTGTAAGGTGTGAGACCTCACTTGATAAGCTGCTGACCGTGTGATCCAGCCCATGCGCAGCGTCAGCGGCGATGTCAAACACGGCACCCGTATCGCGACCGGTGCTGCTCGTGCCTGTCAGTTCGCTCGTGACATCGCCCAGGCTGTGCGATAACTGCTCAATGCGGCCTTCCAATCCATCAGCCTTGTCACCGGCTTGATCAAAGACTGCGCCGGTCTGCCCGCCCTCTTTGCCTGTGCCAGAGAGTTCGCTCGTCACGTCGCCCAGGCTG
>CAZYXV010000059.1:4981-11319 GCA_964651475.1 uncultured Anaerolineae bacterium
CTGCCCGCCCTCTTTGCCTGTGCCAGAGAGTTCGCTCGTCACGTCGCCCAGGCTGTGCGATAACTGCTCAATGCGGCCTTCCAATCCATCAGCCTTGTCACCGGCTTGATCAAAGACTGCGCCGGTCTGCCCGCCCTCTTTGCCTGTGCCAGAGAGTTCGCTCGTCACGTCGCCCAGGCTGCCGCTCAAGGCGTCAATCTCCGTGCCCAGGGCTTGCGCTTTGGCGGTTTGCGCGTCAAACACGCTGCTGGTGCTTTCGCCTTCCTCGCCTGCGCCCTGCGTAGCGGCAATCATCTCGTCAATCTTCGCGCGGGCTTCCTCGGCTGAATAGCCGAGTTCCGCGAACGCGGCCACCTGCTGTAAGGCGACTTGCGCGGACTTTTCGCTGCTCACCCCTGCCGCTTCCATCGCGCCGATCAGACCGGAGAGCGTCACGCCATCTAACCCACCAAGCTCATCGTGCAGGGCTTGCGTGGCAGGCCCGGCGTTTTGGAGGAACTTAATGTAATCATTGCCCGACGAACTGAACGTCTTGTAGGCATGGGTCAGGGCGCCCTCCATCTGGCCGCTGGAATCAATGACATCGCCCACATAGTGCCGCCAGACTTCGTTCGCCTTGTTGCCCTCGGATTGCGCTTCGCCAAAAATCGAAGAGAACAAGCCTTTGAGTGGATTGAACGCCAGGGCAATCGCGCCTCCGGCCAGGCCAATCGGTCCAAGCATCGGCAGCACGCCAGACACTGCCCCGCCTAACCCGCCAAATAAACCGGTGACGCTGCTGACCGCTCCGCCTAAGCCGCTCAGTATGCTGCTGCCCAGACCCGCGACCGTGCTGCCTAAGCCGCCAAACGCGCCGGAGACCATGCTGATCGCGCCGCCCAGTCCCCCGGAGAGTGTGCCGCCCAACCCGCTCAGAATGCCGGTGAGTCCGCCGCCGCCCAGCAGCCCGCCTAAACTGCCGGCACTGGAAATCAGGCTGCTGAATTGCCCACCGATGTCACCTAAAAGCGACGGCAGTTGGGTATATTTGGAAATATCCCCCAAAAAGCCGCCCAACCCGCCAAGCTCTTTGATGCCGAGCAGCCCGCCCAAATCTCCCAGGCTGCCGCCGAGTCCGCTGAGGTTGTCGCCGATGCCAGACACCGCCTCCGAAAACGCCGAGAAGCTTTCTAAGGCCGTCGCGCCGAGTTCCGCGACTTGCTCTGTCGTCACAGCCACACGCTCGGTCAAGACTTCCTGTGATCCGGTGGTCTCCACAATGGCGGCGGTCATGTCGGGATAGGTCGAAAAGCCGTACGCAATCTTGCCGAGTTCGTCAACGGCGGTGGTGGTTTCCTGGACGCTCTCCGTCAGTTGCTGTTCAGCAGCATCGACGCCATAAATCTTGTTGGTGATGTTTTCAAAAATGCCGATGGCGGTTTCGTTCTGAAACACGGCATCCGAAAGCTCTTTGGCCTTCTTCACCGTGTCATCAATCGCGCCAATGACCTTGCGGATCTGCGCCTCGACGTCGACCAGGGCGTTGCCCCAGAAATTCGCGGCTTCGACAATGGCGTTATACGCGCCGACCGCCAATTTCGCCGCCCCCACCGCTGCCGAGGAAAGCCCGCTGATCACCGTGGGCAGATTTTCAAAAAGGGATTTGGCGTCCTGGCTGGTTTTGAGCCAATTGGAAAACTGGTCAATGGCCGGTGAGACATCGGATCTTGCCACATCGCCCAGAGCCTTAACCAGGTTTTCGCCGATCTCAATCTTAATATCCTCGACTTTAGTCTTCAGTTCAGCGAAGGCCGTGCCCTGAGTACTGATGGCCGTTTCAAATTCCTCCTGGATGGAGGTCGCCGATTTGTAAGCCTCGGAGGCATTGTCAATATTTTGTTTCAGGGTGTCGGTGTGGCCAATCAGGGTGTTCATGACCCGCGCGCCGACCTGACCAAAGGCTTCGGTGCTGGTCTGGCTCTGGGTCACGGAATCGGGCATGGCGCCAATAGCATCAATTAATGCATTGACGGCAGACACGGAATCAACAGCAACGGCTTGCTTGAAATAGGTATAGAAATCTTCGGAGGAGGTTTTGCTGCGCCCGACAATCGCTTCCAGTTCTTTTTGCGCGGAGGTACTGCCTGTCATGGCGGTATTGACGGCGTCAATTGTGCCTTCCGTGCCTTTTAACAGGGCTGTAATTGCCGCCTGATAGCGGGTAGCGGCGTCATTGGCATCTTGCCCCATGCTCACAAAAGTGGCTGCCAATCCTGCCGCAGTCTGAATATCAATCTTGAGTTGCGGAGCCATGGTGAATGACTCCATAAAGGCGGCGATCTGTTTGGCGTTGGCCGCTGTCGTGTTGGACATCTCGTTATAGGTGCTGAGAATGGCCTCAGCACTTGCGGCGGTCTGTCCGTGCAATTGAATAACTTTCGCGGTGGAGGTCGCGACTTCTTCCACCCCGCCGGTAAATTCCGGCAGGGCGATCTTGGCTTTGGCAATGGTCTCGGAAAATCCGGCGATCTCTTGTGTGGCGGCCTGGAAATTGCCGGTTTTGATTTTGTCCGCAGCGATGCCGAGTTGTCCGGCGATCTCGCTGATATGTGCCATCTGCGTGGCCGCGTCTTCGCCTAAGCCTTTCAGGTCAATGGCGCTTTGGCGCAGTTGGTCGCTCAATCCCTTGAGTTCCTGGCCTTTCATTCCGGTCGTTTTGGCAACGCCGGTCAGGGCCGTTTCGTAGTCCAGGAATTTGTCTTTTGAATCACCGACAAAACTCGCGACGGCTTCGATGCCGCTTTTGAGACCGTCGGCCATCAATTGTCCGGCGGAGAACGTGAAGGCGGCATTGATGTCGTCGCGGATCTGCTGGAAGGCGCCTTTGAGTTTTTTGGAAGCGGTATCGGCTGCGTCCGGTATCTGCCCCATCTGCTCGGCAAAGGCTTGCAGCGCAGCGCGCCCTGCGGCGGTATCGGCGTTGATGCTGAGTCTGATTGCCAGGTCTTGTGCGGCCATAGAAAGTTCTTTCCCTGACAGGGGAAGAAACCCTGTCAGGGTTGAAATACCTTGTACGGGTCCCAATCCGGGATGATCCGGGGACGCCCGGAGGGGGACGCGGGTTGCTCTTGCTGGCTGCGCTGTGCGATGTGGCGCAGGACGGCCAGGTCAAAGTCCAGCGCGATCAGCGGATCGCGCTCGTCTATCAGGGTTGAGGGTCGGCAGCCGTAGCGTCGGGCGAGGCTGTCGAGGACGCCGAGCCACGCGCCTTCCTCGCATTCGATAAAGGGCGCAGCCGCTCGATGGCTTTGCTCACGTTCAGGAAGGCGACCTGGAAAATTTCGCTTTTATCCTGCTCCGGCAGATAGTCGAGGGGCAGGGTGTCGGCATCCTGCGGCTCAACCGCGACTTTTGGGTCAACAAGGGCTTCGCAGATGGCCCACTCAAAAAAGTCGCTGACTGCGGGTTCGTTCTCTCGATACATCTGGGGGAAGCCTTTGTCGCGGATGTCTTGCACAATGGCTTGTAAGTGCGTGGGCAGCTTGCCAGCGCGTTTGTAGGCTTCCAGGCTGAGGCGTTTTAACCTGACCGTGAGTCCGCTCGGCAGGGTGTGCTCAAAGCCTTCGTTGAGTTGTTTCAGTATTTTGGTTGTGTCGGTCATTGTTCCCTCCAGAGTGACCCCCTTTCTCCCCCCGCAAGCGGGGGGAACGTCAGCTATCCCCCCGCAAGCGGGGGGAACGTCAGTTTCCCCCCGCTTGCGGGGGGAGAAAGGGGGGTGTCTTGTTACACTACAAACGCGCTTGGCAGGTTGTGCTCGCCCAGGCTGAAATCGGTCGAACGTCCGTCAATGGGGCGCGCTTTAAACGTGTATTGCATCCCCACGGAGTTATCCGGCGACAGGTCAACCTCAATTTCGGCGGTCATCACGGCGTCGTAAAACATAATGTAAAACCAGAGGCCGGAGCCGCTGGCGCTTTGGAAACTGACAAAAATCGGGTGTCCGGTCAGTTCCGTGCGGCTGCCGATGCCCACTTGCGCCGAGCCGTCGGCCATCATGCGGATGCTGGTATTCCAGGCCAGGCGCACGTTTTCGGCGATGTAGCGGTTGACAACAACCGTCATTTCGGCGCCGGGGTCGGTGATGAACTGGTCAATCGGGGTCGCCTGGTTGACGACCTTGATCTCCTGGATGCTGCCCAGGCGTTTGACTTTGGGGGCCGTCACCATTTCGCCCATGTCGCGCCCGCCGGTCGCCGGGAAGCCGTTGACCAGGGTGACTTTCGTGCCTTCGGCCGGAATCGGCGTGTCAATCGCCAGGTGCGATTCGGGTCTGATTAAGAGATTTTTGTTGATTGTAAAGGCCATAGTGTACTAGAACAGACTTCAAAAGTCTTCAAGACTTTTGAAGTCTGCCTTCTCCCTCTGTTAGGTTAAGCCCGCCGGTGTCCGGTCAACTTTCGTCTGGAATCGCCAGGCGTCGGCGGCGGTACCGCCGGTATATGCGGCGTCGGTTAAGGTCTTGTTAATTGATGCAAAGCGCGTGGTTCCGGCGATAGCCACTGTTGTGGCGCTGGCGGTGCCGTTGCCAATGGTATAGTCGGCTTGCACGGCGTTGCCGTCGTAATCGTAGCCGTACACCGTGCCGGTGATGTCGGCTGCGCCGATGAGACTCTCGGTCACAATCTCAATCAGGCCGTCGCCATATAAGTCTGTATCAACCTCATCTTGCAGGGTTAACGCGCCTGCGCCGCTGCCGCTCAGCAGCACGGAGCCGAAATCCGTCACGGGGGGAAACACGTATTTGGGCAGGATTTCGGGCAGGGCTTGCCGCAGGGTATAATGGATGCGGATCGCCTCATCTTCGCAATAGGTATTGATGCCGCCGACATGCCGGTCTAAGGCTTTCAGCCAATCATAAATCGCGGCGTACATAAAACTTGTGCCATCCAGAATCATGGCCTCATACAAATTCTGCACGCCTGGCAGCAGGGCGTTGATCTGCTCGGCATCGCCCAGGGCCAGAATCGCGGTTTTGGCGTTGGCGACGCCTTTGGCGCAGGTGCCAGCCGAACTGTAATCTGCGCCGACCGCGGTCTGCATGGCGATCATCATGGCCGCAATGCGTTTCGTTTCGGTCACGAAATTCGCGCTGGAAATGGTGCTCATAATTGTACCTCGATTTCGATGCGGGCATAGTGCACGGCCTGGTTGTAGAAGGCGTAGGGCTGGCTTTCGGCAAGCTCCACTCTCTGGAAGCCGGTCACGGTCCCGTTCAGGGTTGCGTGGTCTGACAGCGTTACCAGGATGCTGTCAATTTCGTTGTCTAACAGGGTTTGCGTGGGGCTGCCCTGGAAGGCGATGCGCCCCTCAATGTCGAGTTGATGATCATACAGTCGCAGGTTGCCGCCGCGGGTTGCCAATCGCGCCTGGGGCCGCAGCACCGTCCAGAAGTGCAAGCGTCCGTCATGCGCCACTGCCGCTTTCAGGAGCGTCATATCCTCTTTGAGCGGCATGGCGTCGTAGACGTTGGGCGTGGCGACCACGGTCTTAATCAGCGTGATGGCTTGCGTAATGGCGGCAACAATCATCAGGCGGTCTCCTTGTCGGCGGAGTCCTCAAAGGGCTTGAAGGACTTCAGGGACTTCAAGGACCGTGTGGGCTTCACGGGCTGCGGGCCTTCGGCGGCGGCCATTTTCAGGCGGGCGATTTCGGCCAGCACGGCGCTGACGTTGCTGTCTGGCGAAACTCCCAGGGCCTCACAGATGGCAATGTAGCCGGGGCCGGGGAGGGGGTGGTGTTCATAGTTCATAATTGCTCCTTCAAAAACCGGGTTTTTAGGAAAAAACCCGGTTTTTTTTGTGGTTACAGGTTTCGCAACAATTCCTCAGTGACGTGCACGCCCATGTCGTTCAGCAGGGACGTGATGCGGCTGAGGTTGTCTTTCCAGGCGTTTTGGAACATTTCTTGTTTTTGAATGCCTTTTTTGCCGATGCTGCGGGCCACGACAAAGGCCAGCTTTTCGTCGCCTAAGTGCCGGCGCGTCCAGTTTTTGAGGGCGTCGCTCGGCGGCATCCTGCGCCCGGCGGCGCGTCCGAATTCCATCGGCGGGCCATAGACCATCGGGGTGCTGACCAGGCCGGTGATCGCCGCGCCGTTGACGCGCACTTCCGAAAAAATGCTATTGCGCAGCACGCCGGTGTCATAGGGCGCGCGTTGTTTGACCTCGCCCTCCAGCCACGTCACCAGGCTCTCAAGCTCATTGTAGAGCGTGCGGAGGCTGATGCTGTCCATCTGCGCGGAGAGGTTGCGCAAGCGGGCTGCGGCCTGGTCTGCGCCGGTGATGTTGATGTCAAATCTCA
>CAZYXV010000059.1:11419-15196 GCA_964651475.1 uncultured Anaerolineae bacterium
AAGACTTTTGAAGTCTGTGGGTTGCCCCTCTCTTACGGCGCGTCAGCCATCGCCGCGAATTGGTAGTAATACACAATCGCCCGCACCACGCCGGCGCTGAATGTGCCTGCGTTGGGCGTAATCTGGATTTTTGTCACGTTTGTCGTGATGGGCGAATCGCCGCTGGCGTCAAACCAGGTGTTGACTTTGGTGTTTTGCGCGAAGGCTTGCGCGGCCGCGATGCTCTGCGTTGCGCCGGTGATATAGGCTGCGCTCCAACTGACCGCGCCGTCGTCGGACGTGATCAGGGTGTCAACACGTAATTGTGCGCCCACGAGCAGCGCGCCGGCCGGCACGTCCACGGCAATATCAGTCGTTGCGCCAAGCCAGTACAGCGGTCGCCTCGGCCACCGTCAACTCCATGCCGCCGGTTGTGCCGCCTGCAAACATGGCGTCGCCGTTAATCGTGATGTCGCCGCCTGCGCCGATGTCGCCCACCACGTCTAAATCGCCGTTCATGGTCACGTCCACCGCGCCGCCAACAACAAGCGTGCCACCGCTGTTGACCAGATGGATCAGCACGTCAACCAGGTTGCGTGAAAAATTCTTGCTTTCGTCATAGGTCACTTGCGCCTGCGCCGGAATGGCGATGAGCAGCGCAAGCAGCAGGAGGTAAGTGAAAATTCGTTTCATGGTTCGTTCTCCTTGTTGTACCGCGAACCTCCCGGTTCGCGGGGTTCTCTCTCGCCGCGAACCGGGAGGTTCGCGGTACATGGTTACACGCCTAATCGCGCCACACCTTTGTAATCTTCCCAGCCGATGCCGAATTCGTAGCGGCCCTTATACGTGAACACGTCCTTGAGAAAGGCGTTGCCCACGGTCGGGTCATTTTGCAGGAGCAGTTCGGGCACTTGCTGGTTGTTGATAAATCCGACTTCCAACGTTGGGTACACGCTCGGATCCACGCTGGCATAGATATAGCTGCTGCTTTCGAGCAGGCCGTCATCAATGACGATCAGTTCATCGTTATGCACTTTCAGGATGTTGATGTCGTTGACAATGTCGCCGGGCAGCCGGTCGGACATGACAAACACTTTCTGGCTGTCTTCGAGCGAGAGCGGCACGACAATCAATTTCGGTTCTAACTGTAACCAGATGTTGCTGATTGTCGCTTTCTGGCTGCGCACCAGGCGGCGCAGGGCCAGCATATTCGTGTGCGTAATGGCTGCGGCCAGTAAGTTGGCGTGTGTGGCGGTATCATAGACCTCGACGCCATCTCCCATCACCCCGTCATTGACCGCCGCGGTTTCGTAGTTCACGAATTTGCGGAAAAATGCCTTGTGGAAGGTGTTTCTTCCGGCCAGCAGGAACATGCTGATCATGCTGTTGACCACGCGGATGTCGTCGCGCATGATGGCTTCGCGTGTGATGGGCAGCAACTCGCCCTTTTTGACCGGGGTGTAGGTCTCTGTCACTTCGGTCGGCACAGCCAACTCAAGGTAGCTCTCGCCCTCTGCGACGGCGCGCCATTCGGCCCAACCTGCCAGACGGATGATCTGCTGTTCGCGGTAATCCTTCAGCCCGTCGCCTTTAATGCGGCACAGCTTCCGCCAGGGGAGTTCACCGGGCATCCAATCCTGAAGCAGCCGCCGGTTCATACTCACGCCAAAGGCGTGCGGCAGGGTGGTTTGCAGGGTGGTGCTGGCCTGCACCAGGTTGCGCTGCGTGACGGGCGACAAAAAATCAAAGGAAATCGCCGTGTCGCCGGTCAGCGTTACATACAGTTCGCGCAGCCCGGCGCGGGGTGTGCTGTAGGCTGAAGGCAGTTCCGCGGACGCTTGAATGCCGTAACGCGCTAAAGAGAACTGCGGATCAAGTCCCTGGTAGCTTTCCAACTTTTGCACGGCGCTTTTCAGTTTCTCCGGGACGACCCCAAATAATTGATCACAGGCTTGCTGCACTTTGTCGGCTGAGGCAAAGAGCACTTGCGCTCCGCCGCCGTAGGTTTTGGGCTTGCCTGTGTCGCTGGTGAGGGCCAGGATTTTGGCCTGATATTCGACTTCTTGCTTCACGGCCGCTTCTTCCACAATTTGACCGGCAAATTTTGAGGCCACAATCGTTTTGACGGCCTGGGGCAGGCTGCTGGCGTCTATGGCGTCTTTGACGCGCAGCGCGCTCAGGCGCAGGTCAAGTTCTCGTATTTTGGCGTCTTGTTCGGGTGTGGACGGTGCGGACGCGGTAATGGACGGCGCGGACGCCGGTTTGTCGGGTTCTTGCGGCGGTTCAGGTTTTGGCGGCTCGGCCGGGGGCATGGCGGCTAAAATCAGCATTTCCGCTGCTTTGTCCAGCCCGGCTTTCAGGGCGTCGCCGATGGCGGTCAATGCCTCCTGCTGCCCGTTGGCGTCTTGTACTGAGGCCAACAGCGTCAGAGGGGAGGCGTCGTCGCTGTAGCTGATGCCTCGCGCCTGGCAGAGGGTCTTTAATTTTTCGATAATCATAATTTTCTCCTTGTACCGCAAACCTCCGGTTCGCGGTTCTTCCGCGAAGCCGGAGCTTCGCGGTACATCCTGGTTAAGGCTTGCCAGCAGCGCGCGGATGCGTCCGCCCGCCCCTGGGTGTGTCACAAAATCAATGCTGTGGATGGCGTCAATCTGCGTGATTTCGGTCAGGGTGCGCCCGTTCTTCTGTACGGGGCGCAGGTGTTCCGGCGCGGCGCTGCCGTTGATGCTGAGGCCGATGTCGCTGAGCTTGCCTTTCTGCGCGGCCAGGCTCAGCAGGGCTTTGAGCTGCCCGTCGGCAATGGCCCCGCGCTGCACAATGGCGGTTTTGCCGTCAATGGTTTCCACGCGCGGCTGATCAGCCACGCCGACCACGTTGCCCAGAATCACGCCTTCCGGGAACATGGCGCGCGCTTTGCCACTCAAATGGTTCTGCTCGCCGCTGCTGAAAATCAGATTTTGCAGCCAGACGCGCTCGAAGGCCGGGAGCGACGACTGCAAGGCCGCTGCGCCGATGTACTGGCCGCGTCCTTCGATTTCGCCTTCCTGCATGGCGATCAGCTCGAGCTCTTCGCCGGTCAGGGTGAAATTCGCTGAAAATGTCAGGTTTCCCATGGCGTTACACTCCCTTTACCGCCGTTTTACAGCGTCTTTAAATTCCTTGCCGGGCTTGAATTTGACAACGTAGTGTTCGTCAACGGTCACGGGTTCGCCGGTGGTCGGGTTGCGGGCCTCGCGCCGTGCTCGCAGGCTGCGGCGGAAGCTGCCAAACCCGCGCAGGGTCACGTCTTCGCCGTGAGCAACCGCCTCGCGAATGGCGTCGAACACGCTGCTCACGTAGGCGTCGGCGTCTTTGGCCGTCAACGCCGGATGCTGCGTTTGAACATAGATGCTGATCTCTTGTTTGGTCATGATGGCTATCCTCGTCTGAAAAGCCTTGTAAATCAAGGTGATTATGTTAGTTTTTCAGGGCGGCCTCCAGTTTTTGGCGCATGTTTGTGGTCAGGGGCACGCGCTGGTTAAGCACGTCTGACAGCATGCCGGGCGAAATGCCCGCTTTTGCGGCCAGCTTGCGGTTGGTGAGCTTTTGAGCGTGCTTGAGATTTCTCAGGGACTCAAGGGACGCTGAGGACTCAACGGACGGCGCGGACTGGGCTTTGCGGGTCTGCGCCACCTTTCGCAGCAGGCTGCGGTCGGCGCTGCCCTCAAAGAAGCGGTCGAGGGCCGCTAAGATGTCCTCGGCTAATTGCGCTTGCAGGGGGTCATCAAATTCGAGGCCCTGCGAGGTTCGGTAAATCGT
>CAZYXV010000060.1:0-14656 GCA_964651475.1 uncultured Anaerolineae bacterium
TCGCAATGACAGGATTGTGAAAAATTGCAATTTATGACCGCGTGCAGTATAGCTCAAAGGCTAGTGCGGCTGCCACTGACTGCCTGGGTAGTTATGTGTGTTGAGTTCGTACTCGGCGTTGCCAAAGGCAAAGGCGGGGACGTTTTCCACAATGCTGCCGCCCACCCACGTAATCCTGGTGGTGTACGTCCCAACAGGAACACTGCGCCAGTATTGAAAGTTGATGCAGTCGCTGTTGTCGAACGTGCCTACATATTGATTGGCGCCAAAAAGCTCCACCCTGGTGTTAAAGGCGCAGAGAGGTTCGACGTACAGGTAAGCGAACTCACCCACATTGACAGCCTGGACGTTGCTCCACGGGAACGGGGCCTCGTCATAGTCTGCCTGGACCCGGACGCGCCAGTAACGAACGCCGGGGGTGATGTTGTAAAAAGAATAAGACGTGTTGTGTGTGGTATCCCGTACAGCATCTGTAAAGTCTGGATTGAGAGCATACTCGATGTCGTACCAGACGCTGTCCGGTGCGTCCGGCGTGTGCCATTCCAAAGTATAGTCACCGTCTCCATCGGGATTGTCCACCACGTGCAAAATGGGGACGAGCGGATAGGTTCGAAGAACGACTGGCAAGAAAACGCGCTGAAAGACGTTGACTGTAAACACGTCGGTGGCGGTCAGGCCGTGAGTGTCTCGCACTTGCACCGTGACGGGGAACAATCCAGCCATGCTTGGGTCGGGTTCAATCCAAACATAGTGGCAATTTTCCCCGCAAAAGCTGCCCGTCACGGTCGAGATCACGATTGAGACGCCCAGGCTGATGGGCGTGCTCACGATAGAGTAGGTCAGCGCCGACCTGGGGGTGCCAATATCGCCGGAGTATCTTTCCAGATCAGCCGGATCCCGATAGCCTCCATAGCCGCTGACAAACCTGAGAAAGTCTCCGGTCCCGGCATAAATCTCGAAGGGGTCGGGCAACTCGTCCACGCCAAAATCAAAATCGATTTCGGGGGGAAGATCAATGTAAACCAAAAAATCTGTGGTGGCAGTCAGCACCCCGTCACTCACCAGGATGTTGACGGTGCCGGTGGAGACATAGCTTGTTTCCACCGTTATGATGAGCTGATGCCCCACCACGCCAACGTCCAATGTCCAGGGATCCGATAGATCGGTGGCCGTATAGACTAACGCGGCCGGGTTGCCATCATAGTTAGTATAGCTTAACAGATCGATCGTTTTGGTCAAGCCGTCAACAGCCAAGACAACCACGTCAGAAATCGAAAGCGTCAGTGTCGTGGCGACCGTGGTAGTGGGTTGCGCGCTGACCGTAAACACGTCGGTGGCGGTCAGGCCATAAGTATCCTGCACTTGCACCGTGACGGGGAATGTGCCCACCGTGCCCGGATCAGGTTCAATCCAAACATAGTGGCAATTTTCTCCGCACGCGCTGCCGGCCACGGTCGAGACCACGATTGAGACGCCCAGGCTTATGGGCGTGCTCACGATAGAATAAGTCAGCGTCTTTGTGGGAGTGCCCATGTCTCCGGAATATCTTTCCAGATCAGCCGGAGCCCCATAACCTCCACCGCTGCTGGCGAATCTGAGCAAGTCGCCGGTTCCGGCGTAGATCTCGAACGGGTTGGGCAACTCGTCCACGCCAAAAAGAAACTCGATCTCGGGGGGGAGATCAACGTGGACCAAAAAGTCTGTGGTGGCAGTCAGCACCCCATCACTCACCAGGATATTGACGGTGCCGGTGTTGGGAGAGGTGGTGACCACCGTCATGATGAGTTGATGCCCCACCACGTCAACGTCCAATATCCCAGGCGCCGATAGATTGGTGGCTGTATAGACTAGTGCGGCCGGGTCGTCATCATAGTAGGTACAACTTGAAAGATCCATCGTTTTGGTCAGGCCGTCAACAGCCAAGACAACCACGTCAGAAATCGAAATCGTCAGTGTCGTGGCGAGCGTGGCGGCGGGCTGCGCCAGGATGGGCGTGGCTTTGTCTGTTGTGGGCGGCGTTTTGGGCGCGGCGCTTGCCATGTGCACCGTTCCCAACAAGACGCCGACCATCAGCAGGGAAAATAATATCACACCAAGTAATCTAATTTGTTTGTTCATTATGACCTCCATTTTAATAATTGGCTCAAATCTATTACGTAAAAATCAAGCTGCGCTTTACAAACCCATTTTTATTCTGCACCTCCTTCACTCTTGCGGCCTGGCGGTACCTGACCGGTTTGCGCTCTGATAAAGGCGAACAGGCTTTCTAAATCCGGGAAACTATGGCGCTCGTCGCCCGTGATATTTTCCAACATGGCTCGCCAGGGTTCTGTTTGACCGCAGCGCCACAGGCGCAACAAGTATGATTGGTATTCGGTCCGGGATGGTCCCATGTAGCATTTCCATTCTGCGCTATAATTGCGTCATTTCAATGAACGGTTAGCGACAGTGTAACAGACCAACGTCACGAAAACGTCACGGGAGAGTCCCCCATGGCCCAACTGACCATTGCCTTGCTGGGTACATTTGAGGTTGCCAGAGATGGGATAGCCGTCACCCAGTTCGAGGCCGATACGGCGCGGGCGCTATTGGCTTACCTGGCCATGCGCGCCGGGATAGCCCATCCCCGCGAGGTGCTGGCGGCCTTGTTGTGGCCGAATCAGCCTGAATCGGAGGCGCTTCACGCGCTCCGCCAGGCATTGAACCGGGTGCGCAATGCCATAGGAGATCGAAACGCGGACACGCCGTTCCTGCGCATTACGCGCGGCGATATTCAATTTGACCCAGGTAGTGATTACGATTTGGACGTGAAGGCGTTCGCAGCGTTGATTGCCGCCACCCGGCAGCATCCACACCGGCGCCTGGAAACGTGCCGCACTTGTATGGGGCGGCTCCGGCAGGCCGCCGAATTGTATCGAAACGATTTGCTGCACGGCTTTTTTTTAAACAGCCGTCCTTTTGAGGAATGGTTGGTTGTGCAGCGCGAGCATTTGCACCGGCAGGCGGTAGAGGCGCTTTACCAGTTGGCAGCTTATCACGAGCAGCGTGGAGAATACGAACAATCCCGCCAGTACGCCTGGCGGCAAGTGGAGCTGGAGGCGTGGCGCGAAGAGGCTCACCAACAAATTATGCGTGTTTTGGCCTTGAGCGGACAGCGCAGCGCCGCGCTTGCCCAGTACCAACGCTGTTGCCAAATCCTGTCCCAAGAATTGGGCGTAGAACCCGCCCAAGAGACCACGCGGCTCTATGAACAAATCCTGGCAGGGAATCTGGTTCCACCCAAGGCGCAGCAGCACAACCTGCCTGTCCAACTGACGCCCTTTGTCGGGCGCGAGTCCGAATTGGCTCACATCGCCGACTCGCTGAGCCATCCCATCTGCCGCTTGCTGACGTTGGTCGGCGCGGGCGGCATTGGCAAGACCCGCCTGGCCCTGCGAGCAGCGGAAGAGGAGAAGGGCGCGTTTCAGCACGGGGTGCGTTTTGTGCCGCTCTCTGCTATAGCCTCGCCTGACTTGTTAATCACTGCGATAGCACAGAGCCTGCAGATTTCCCTCGTCAGTCAGGAGGATCCTCAGACGCAAGTCTTGAATTATCTGCGAGAAAAAGAACTGCTCCTCGTGTTGGATAACTTTGAGCATCTCCTGGCCGCTACCGGGCAAGTGACCCAATTGCTGCAAGGTGCGCCCAACCTGAGGATTTTGATCACGTCGCGAGAACGGCTCAACGTGCAGGCAGAATGGTTATACGAAGTAAAAGGGCTAGAGTGCTCTGGCAGCGCTCCACTGCGCAGCCTGGAATCGAGCGCCGCGCAACTCTTTGTACAAAGCGCTCGCCGCATTTGTCCCGACTTTGCCCTCTCCAGCGCCAACCAAGAAGCCGTATGGCAAATCTGCCGGCTGGTGGAAGGAATGCCGCTTGCCATCGAGCTGGCTGCCAGCTGGACGCGGGTATTAGCCTGCCCTGACATTGCCCAAGAGATTGAGCGCGACCTGGACTTTTTGAAAACGTCCTTCCAAGACGTGCCCGAACGCCACCGCAGCCTGCGGGCTGTTCTCGATTCCTCGTGGAACTTGCTCTCGCCAGAAGAAAGCAATCTCCTCTGCAAATTGTCCGTCTTTCAGAGCGGCTTTCGATTCGCCGCCGCGCAAGCGGCGGGGGCCACGCTGCCGCTCATCACCGCGCTGGTCAACAAGTCTGTGCTGCGCCAGTACACGTATGCGGACGACGCGTCCGCGGTTCGCTACGAAATGCACGATTTGTTGCTGCGATACGCGGCGGAAAAGCTGGCCGGCGAGCCGGAGCTAGAAGCCGCCACACGCGATCAACACGGCCGCTATTATCTGGGCTTTCTTCAACAGCAAGAGACCAGCCTGAAAGGCGGCGCTCAGCGCGAAGCGTTGAACGCCATCGGCGATGAGATCAAAAACGTGCGCGCGGCCTGGCAGTGGGCATTAAGCCACAAACAAGTCGCCCAGTTTGATCAAGCCCTAGACAGCCTGTTTCTTTATTATGACGCGCGCAGTTGGTTCAAAGAAGGCGAAGAGATCTTTGCCAGCCTGGCGCAAGCTATGAGCGATGCGCAAACACACGACGAGAAAACCGTGCTGGGGCGGGTGTTAGCCTGCCAGGGATGGTTTGTCTGTCAACTCGGCCACTATACGCAGGCCCGGGTGTTAATTCAACAGGGGCTTGGCCTATTGCAAGCTCTCGGCGCGCAGCAGTTCTTACCGCGCGCGCTCAACCACCTCGGCGCAGTTGCCTTTAACCAGAACGAACTGGACGAAGCGCAAACATTGTGCCTGGAGAGCCTGTCCATTTGCCAGGAGGCCGGCAACCATTACGATGCTGCCATTGCCCACAGTCATTTGGGCCGGGTAGCCTACCTTCAAGGCAATTACGCCGAAGCGCAGCAGCGGTGCCGGGCATGCCTGGACCTGGCGCGCGCCGCCGGGTTGCATCAGATAGAGGCCGCCAACTTGCGCCAGTTGGGCATTGTATACTGGCATATAGGCGAGTACGTCGAGGCCAGACATCATTTTGAGTTGGCCTTGCATATCTACCGAGAGCTGGGCGACCGGCAAGGCGAGGGGCGCTCGATCATCAGCCTGGGTACGGTTGCCGAAAGATTGGGAGAGTACGTTCAGGCCAGAGCGTATTACGAGCAGACGCTGGCCATCAGCCGCGAAACGGGCAATCGAAAAGACGAGAGCGCGGCGCTCAATAACCTGGGGGTGGTGTACGATTCATTAGGGGATTATTCCGCCGCCCAAACGGTTTATAAGCAAGCCCTGCTCATCAGGCAAGAAATTGGCGACCGGCAAAGCGAGGGCATGACCCTCGGCAACCTCGGCGTCAGCCTGTATTCGGTAGGCGCTTACGAGGAGGCCCGCGCATATTACCAAAAAGCGCTGCTTATCGCGCGAGAGATAGACAACCGGAGGCGCGAAGGGAATACTCTGACCGATTTGAGTCTGCTGGCCGGCTGCCTGGGCGATAACGAAAATGCCCACATATACGGCCAGCAGGCGCTGCTCATTGCGCAACAGCTCCCCGATTCTAACCTGGAGGGAAATGCCTGGATAGCGATTGGACATGCCCTGGCTGCGATGGTCCGCTTCTCAGAAGCCGCCCAAGCGTATCAGAAAGCTTTCGAGTTGCGGCGCGACGTGGGGCAGATGCACCTGGCTATGGAGCCTCTGGCCGGTCTGGCTCGCATCTCTCTGGCGCAAGGAGAAACGCGCCAGGCTCAGACCCAGGTCGAGGAAATTTTGAGCTACCTGGAAACCAACGCGCTGTATGGAACCAGCGAACCATTCCGCATTTATCTGACGTGTTATCATGTTCTGCGCGCCAGCAACGATTCCCGCGCAGACAGTCTCCTCAAGACTGCTCACGACGCGCTGCAGGGAGTAGCCTCCAAAATCAGCAATGCAAGCCAGCGGCGTTCATTTTTGGAAAATGTGGACGTTCATCGAGAAATCGTATACGAATGGTTAAACTATGAAAGTAGAAGACTTTGTCACCCGTCGGCGCCCTGATTGGGAACGAATTACCCGATTGTTGAATCGCGTCCATTCAGGGCAGATTAATGCGCTGAGCGAGAGCGAACTGGACGAAATGGGGCGGCTGTATCGCGCTATTGCATCTGACCTGGCAATAGCGCAGCGCGACTGGCCGCATCACCAGGTGGCTACGTACCTCAACCAATTGGTGGGGCGCGCGCACGCCGCCATTTATCGCGGCGAACCACTGAGCTTGCAGCGCATCGTACACTTTTTTACGGTTGGCTTTCCACGCCTGTACCGCGCATTGTTCCCCTTTACCGCCGCTGCTTTTTTAATGTTCGCCGTGCCGGCCCTGATCGCGTTTGTCGTGGCAACGCGCGATGTGTCTATCGCTACGTGGTTGGGGCTGGAACAACAAGAGGTCATGATGCGCCAGGGCGACTTGTGGACTGCAATCCCGCTTAACGAGCGCCCCGGCGCGTCGTCGTTCATTATGACCAACAACATTCAGGTTTCGTTCCTGGCATTTGCGGGAGGGGTCGTGGTCGGGCTGCTTACCGTGTACGTGCTGGTATTCAACGGCTTGATGATCGGCGGGGTGCTGGGGCTGGCGGCGCATTATGGGCTGGCCGGCGCGCTGGGCGAGTTTATCATCGGGCACGGCGTCATCGAGCTATCGGTGATTTTTATCGCGGGCGGGACGGGGCTGTCTTTGGGATGGGCTATCTTGCGCCCTGGCCTGTTGCGTCGGCGCGACGCGCTGGCGCTGGCCGCGCGCCAATCGGTGCGACTGATCATCGGCAGCATTCCTTTGCTGGTGGTGGCCGGGACGATTGAAGGCTTTATCTCGCCGTCGGCCTTGCCGTGGCCGCTCAAGGTATTCACCGGCGTAATGACGGGTGTGGCGTTGTACGCGTACTTGGGGCTGGCCGGCAGAAAATAGATCTCAGACCGGCCCATGTAGCATCACGGCTGGGGCACTGCATAGCCGTATAATCCATTGCCAGATGGAACGACCAAGACTTGATCATCTATTGCCACTGGTCTTAGGGCAATAGGGTGGTCTGTACCTATTACACCAAATATGCCATAGGCTCGTGTTTGCAGGCAGCCAAGAGTTTGCCCATTGTTTGCATCGAGCGCATAGATGCGCCCGGATGTGCATCGCACATATACTGCCCCGCAAAACTCGACCGGCGTTTGAAATGAACCATCATCTATAACGCTTTCCCAGAGCACATACCTTGTGGAAGTATCTATTGCCATGACCTTGGCGGGCATCACGCCCGCCACATACATAGTGTCATTGTACAGTGAGGGTGAATCGTTCATCTCGGGAACCGGCAGGCTCCAGTTTTGTATGCTCGTTATAGGGCTCAGCCTGACCAGAGTATCGCCGCGAATCGAGCCGTTAACTGCATACAATGTAGCTTTGCCGTCGTAAATGGGGTACCCAAGTGTAGTGTCCTCTTTACCTACTTCAATCCTTCCAAGCTCGCTACCCGATAAAGCATCATAGACCTGAACAAAATTGTGCATGACCAGACACAGTGTATGCTCGCCACACACAACAACGTCAGGTGGAGCGCGAGTCCCAAGAGGAGCCAACTGCCACATCATTTCCCTTGTGCTCAGGCTGTATGCAGCCAGACTCTCGCTTCCCCACACTATGTAGACATGATCATTGCCTACAGCTATGGATGTGGCGCCAAGTTCGCAACATGCCAGAGTTTCTAGTTGCGCCAATAATTGACCCGTCTCTATGCTCAAAATGTCAACGAACTCACCATGAGGCGCGAGGACGTAACTTTCTACCATCACCGGCGGCATTGTCAGACCGCTTATAGCCACATTGTATTGCCACTTCTCTTCGCCCGTTAGACCATTTGCTACTACAAGCCCTTCCGTTGTCCAGATAGCCACCCAATCATCTCTGACCGCGGGCGTAGAAACAACTTTTCCCCCGGTTTCAAGGCGCCACTGTTCGACCAAGGGGAATTGATCAACCACAACTGGATCAGCGGGAGATATTTTTACCTGCCGCTTGTAAATTCTATAGCCGATATTTGAACAACAAAACAAACCACCCAAAATAGTGATGATTGTGCAACCAATAATCAGGCGCAAACATCTTCTCGTCATAGGCGGCACCACACAAAATCTAAACTCTAAATTGGTTCTTTGGGAGTCCCCAACTTGTTGGGGCAAAATGGCGCTTTACCCGAACAAGTTCGGGAATCCAGCATGCTTTCCACAAGTCCCAAAGAACCTCTAAATTCTCCCCCGGCCCTTTAGCTCCAGATATTTATTGATCACCGCCACCGTCAACTTGTCCGCCGGCACGTCCAGCGTGAGCACGCCGTGGCGGTGCAGCGATTCGAGCAGCACGCGCCGATCATCCAACATATGCTCGGCAATCATGCGCTCGTAGGTCGTGGTTGAATTGGTGGGGGGAGCGGAGGCGGACGCGAGCATGGCCGGATCGCTAATGGTGACGCACAGGGGAAGATGGCGCGGATAGAGCGCGCTCATGTGCGCGACGAGCGACTGTACCGAGGGACCGCCGGAAAGATCTGTGAACAGCACCACCAGCGAGCGTTTTTTATTCTTCACGCCCAGGTAAGCCAGCGCTTCGCCGTAATCCGGCTCGACCGGCTGCGATTGAACGCCATACAGCACTTCTAGCATGCGGTAAAATTGGCCCGTGCCCTGGCGCGGCGGCAGGAACACGCCCACCGCGTCTGCAAATGTCAACAAGCCTACTCTGTCTCCTTTGCGCGTGGCGACGTAGGAAAACAGCAACACTGCGTTAATCACGTGGTCAAGCTTGGAAAGCTCTCCCACAGGGCTGCGCATCATGCGCCCCAAATCAATCACCGACACAATGTTCTGGCTGCGCTCGGTCTGGAACTCGCGCGTAATGGGCTTGTAGCGGCGGGCCGTGGCTTTCCAGTCAATGCGGCGATAGTCGTCGTCGGGGACGTAATCGCGCAGTCGCTCGAATTCGGCCCCTTCGCCAAATCGCTTGGACAACCTCAACCCCAGTTCCTGGATGTGCCCGCGCCGCACCAGCAAATCGTACTTGCGAATCTCTAGCAGGTTCGGGTAGACCTTGACGCTGCTGCGCGCGGATATAGTCGCCTGGCGAACAACCAGCCCCAATGCGCCCGTCCACCGCAGATTAATATTGCCAAACACATAATCGCCCCGGCGCGGCGGGCGGACGCGATAGGCCAGCGTGATCTCCTCGCGGGGAAAAGCTGCTCCCGATACAACTTGCGCATCCAGGCCAAACACCGCGGGCGGCTCATCCCGCGCCGTGATGGCCACGCGCTGCCGGCTGGCGTTGTGAATGGACAGGCGAATCAAATTCCACGCGCCCAGAGACAGCCGTGTGTCGTGCTGGCGGGTCGCCTGAAAATCTCGCGGCTGCGGGCTGATGCGCACGTCGGTCAGGATCATCACGCCCACCAGCGCCAGGTAGCCCACCGACACGATCAACAATGCCGGCGTGTAAGCCGATGCGGCGATCAGAGGAGCTGCGATGAGCAGCAAAAGAAGTGATTGTCTGGTTAACATGCGCCCTATGATAACACTAATTACCCTAACACTCAACTCCTCAGGGCATGGCCTTTTTGCTTTTCTCCTTCCTGAACTGTGCCAGTTCAAGTTTGCGCACCTGCGCGTCCAGTTCTTTCAGCAGCAGCAGCATTTGGCCAATGGCTTGCTCGATGGTCAGTTCGCCTGTCTGCCAGCGCCGGACGAGTTCTTCCAATGAATAAGCGCCCACACGAGTCCTCCGTTTATCTGTTACCGTATAATGCCTGGCTAAAAAATCGCCCATGCTTGGGCGATTTCAACTTTATCAATTATAATACGTTAGCGTATGAAAGTCAAGAGGGGATGATAAATTTTTAAGGTTTGAGTTTATATTCAAATCCGGCGCGTTCGGCGACGAGCGAGAGATACTTGGACGTGGCGCGGCTGGGCGCGTATTTGCCCACCTCCCACTCGCTGATGGTCGGTTGGCGCACCCCCAGTTCATCGGCAAATTGCTGCTGGGTAAGCCCCATAAACTCGCGCAGCGCTTTGACGGTTTTGGCATCCCAAACGATATCTGTGGTATACTCAGGGCGGCGATTGGTCATAAGTGCTCCTTGCCTACAAGTTTAGCATGTCACGGCAACAAGCGCAAGTGCCGCAAGAGGTCAAATCAATGCGCGAATTTTTGTATGGACGCCAGGCTGTGGTCGAGGCGCTGCGCGCCGGGCGGCGCCAGGTGTTTAATTTGATCGTGGCAGAAAATGCGCAGCCCAAGGGGCCGCTGGGCGAAAGCCTCTTGTTGGCCGAGCGCCGAAATATCCCGGTGCGGCGCGCCCCTCGCACTCAACTCGACAAAATCAACGCCGGGCACCAGGGCATCGTCGCCCAGGTGGGCGGCTATCCTTACGCCGACGTGGAAGCCATCCTGTCCGCTGGCCGCGAGCATACGCCGCTGCTGCTCGTGTTGGATTGCGTTCAGGATCCGCAAAATCTGGGCACGCTCTTGCGCACAGCCGAAGCAGTTGGCGTGGACGGCGCGATTTTTCCAGAGCATCGCTCGGCATCAATCACCCCCGCCGTGGTCAATGCTTCGTCGGGAGCGGCGGAGCACCTGCGCATTGCCCAGGTGGGCAATCTCACGCGCGCGCTGCAAACACTAAAAGAAGCTGGGCTTTGGATAGCCGGCCTGGAATTTTTGCCAAAAGCTCAAGAATACACTCAAGCCGATTTGACAGGGGCATTGGCCCTCGTCGTCGGCAGTGAGGGGCAGGGCATCAGCCGCCTGGTTAAAGAGACGTGTGACTTGTTAATCAGGCTGCCTATGCAAGGCCGTGTTGGATCGCTCAACGTAGCTGTTGCAGGCTCGATTGCACTGTACGAAATCTTGCGCCAGCGTAGGCAAAACGTTAGTTAAGAATTGTTAACAACAGTTGACAAGCCAATACAGAATAGGGTATACTAGAGTCATCACAGTTGGGGATGGGTCCAGTTGAGCAGAATAGGGTTGTGTCGAACTGAATATGTGTCCCCAGGGCACGAAAGCCAGGCGCCTGGCAGCGTGCCTTTTTGTTTGCCGCCGAGGGGCGCGCGGTCCTCACTCAAAACCAATACACAGGAGGAAAGTATGGATTCAGACATCATTGGAAAAATTGAAAAAGCAGTGCGGTATGCTCAAGAGCATGACCGTTTTGAATTCCAGGAATTTTCGGTCAAGGTGCGTGGGGAACATCGCACTCATACCGTTGTCTATGACCAGCAACAACTGACTTGCACGTGTGACTTTTTCAAGTCGCACGGCAATTGCAGCCACACGATTGCAATGGAAAAGATTCTCGGCGTAATGCTGCCTGGCGCGATTCCGTCGGTGATGTCGAAAAACTGAGATACAGCCAGAAACCCGGCCTTTGAGGAACCTGGTTTCTGCGCAGTGATTTGCGGGCAAGGGAACCCCTTGCCCGTTTTTATTGTATATCTATGCGGACGTGGTACAATGGCGCAAATGGCTGAGCAGTTATAACGAGGATACGTTGAGATTCAAGAACTGGAGATTCTGGCTGGGCGTGGTGATCAGCTTGTTTTGCCTGGCGCTGGTTTTGCCCGGCCTCAAACTGGGCGAAGTATGGGCAGATTTAAAAACGGCCAATTACTGGTGGCTGGTTCCCGGCGTGGCGGTGTATTTTGTGGCCGTGTGGGCGCGCACCTGGCGCTGGCATTATCTGCTCAGGCCGCTCAAGCCCGTTCCACTGCGGGCGCTGTTTCCCATCGTGACCATCGGTTACATGGGCAACAACGTGTACCCGGCGCGCGCCGGCGAAGTGATTCGCGCTTATGTGCTCAAACAGCGCCACGGCGTGAGCGTATCGGCCAGCCTGGCCACCATCATTGTCGAGCGCATCTTTGACGGGCTGGTGATGCTGTTGTTTATATTTTTCACGCTGCCGCAACTGAGCATCTTGCCGGATTGGGTGCGTCAGACGGCAATTTTGGGAACGGTGGCCTTTGTTGGCGCGCTGCTTGTCTTTTTGGCGCTGGCGGCCGCGCCGGCCAGGTTTGCCGCAGTGTACACCGGGCTGATCAATCGCCTGGCGCCGCCCCGTTTCCGCGCGCCGTTGACGGGCTTTTTGGACCGCTTTAGCGAGGGGCTGGCCAGCTTGCGCAGCGGGCGCGACGTGGCGATGGTGTTTGTCACGTCGCTCTTTGTGTGGCTGACAGAGACGGTCAAATACTGGTTCGTCATGCACGCTTTTCATTTCCAGGTGAGCTTTTTCGCATTGATGTTGATGAACGGCGTGGTCAACCTGGCCACCACCCTGCCGGCAGCGCCGGGATACGTGGGCACGTTTGACACACCCGGCATCAAGGTGCTGGAAGCGTTTGGCGTCGAGCTGCCGGTCGCCACGGCGTACACGCTGGTGCTGCACGTCGCTTTGTGGTTCCCCATCACGGCGCTTGGCGCGTGGTACTTTGTGCGCGAGGGATTGCGCTGGAGCGACTTTGGCAAAGCCAGGCAAGCAACGAGCAACGAGTAACGGGCAACGAGTAACGAGCAACGAGTAACGGGCAACGAGTATGAACATAGCAATCATTGGCGCAGGCGCGGCGGGATTGGCCGCCGCCTACGATTTGGCAAAAGCCGGTCACGACGTCACCCTCTACGAAGCCGCGTCGAGCACGGGCGGGCTGGCGGGCGGCTTTAAAGCACCTGGGTGGGAATGGTCGGTAGAAAAGTTTTATCATCACTGGTTCGAGTCGGATAGCGACGTATTGAACCTGATCCGCGAAATCGGTCACGGCGACAAGATAGTGTTCCCCCGTCCCAAGACGGCAGTTTACCACGCCGGCAAATTTTATCCGTTGGATGCGTCGCTGGGCGCCTTGTTCCCGGCGCTGCCCTGGCTGGATAATGTTCCCGGCGCCAACCTGCTTGCGCGCGGACTGCTGGCCCTCACGTTCCCCGGCCTTTCGCTATTGGACAAAATTCGTTACGGCCTGCTGGGCGTCTACCTGGTGTTAACGCCCCGGTGGGAAGCGTTAGAGCGCGTCACGGCGCACGAATGGCTGCTGCGCTGGCAGGGGCAACGCGGGTATCAGGCCTTGTGGGAGCCGCTGCTGGTGGGCAAATTCGGCCAAGAAAATTACCGCCAGGTCAACATGGCATGGTTCTGGGCGCGCGTCCACAAGCGCAGCCCGCGCCTGGGAACGTTCGCCGGCGGGTTCCAGGCGTTCTTTGACCTGCTGGCTGGCGCCGTGAGCGCGCAGGGCGCGACGCTTCGCCTCAATACGGCGGTGACGCACATCTCGGGTCAAACGTCAAACGCCAAATCTCAATGGATAGTTCGCACGGCGAGCGACGAGGCTGTGTACGACGCGGTGATTGCCACCACCTCGCCGCGATTGTTGGCGAAACTCGCGCCCGAATTGCCCGCCTCGTACACCGAACAATTGCTCAAGCTCAAGTCCATGGGGGCGGTGGTGTTGATCCTGGCGCTCAAGAAGCGTTTGAGCGAACAAGGCTTTTACTGGCATAATTTGCCCAAAGAAGCGGGCTTTCCTTTCCTGGCCATGGTCGAGCACACCAACTATCTCAGCCCCGAATATTTCGGCGGCGATCACATTATCTACTGCGGCGACTATCTCGATCCCGATCACGAGTATTTTCGCTTGTCAAAGGAGGAATTGCTGGCGCGCTTTTTGCCCGCGCTCAAACGCTTCAATGCCGGGTTCGGGCCAGATTGGGTGAAAGCGAGCTGGCTGTTCAAAGAAGCGTACGCGCAGCCGGTGCCGCCGGTCAGCCACGCGCAGCATATTCCCGACGTGCGCACGCCGCTCCCCGGCCTGTATTTTGCCAGCATGAGCCAGGTATACCCGTGGGACCGCGGCACGAATTACGCGGTAGAGTTGGGACGGAGAGTGGCGAGGATGGCGATGGAGCAAGTGTAACTTTTGACTTTGCGATGCAGTAGGGCTGACTTTACGATGCAGATTAGTGGTTTTCCGTTGCAGTGATGGGCTTTCCGATGCAGTGAACAGCCCTGATCTTTTTGAAAAGCTCACTTCGTTCCGCCCGCAGTTCAACCTATCTGCCGCCAGGCAGGCTGCGGGCGAACCGGCAAAGAATTGCACCCCCCTCTAACTCCCCCCGCTACGCGGGGGGAGAATAGCCCTCCCCCGCTGTGCGGGGGAGGGTTGGGTAGGGGCGCACATCTCAGAGTTTGTGAAAATATTGTCGGTTCGCCCCCACCGACCAAGGCTGGATATTTCCTTACACTCTGAGTCTAGATTCTTCGCCGCCTGCGGCGGCTACCCAGAAACTGACTGTCATTGCGAGACCCGCAGGGTCGAAGCAATCTCCACGCTTGTCCAGCGGGGGATTGCTTAGCCAGCCTAGTCCGGCAGGACAGGTCGGCGCGCTTCGCGCGCCTCCTCGCAATGACGAGTTTCTGATTTCTGGCATATCGCCGAAGGCGATTTGAGTTCTCAGAATGACAGATCGCCGGACAAGTTTCTGACTTGTAAACATAGCGCCGGAGGCGATATGAATTCTCAGGATGAAGCTACCCAGAAACTTAACTGCCTGCTGGGGTGGGAGTGGGTGTCAGTGTAAAGCC
>CAZYXV010000061.1:0-14520 GCA_964651475.1 uncultured Anaerolineae bacterium
GCAATGACAGGATTGTGAAAAATTGCAATTTATGACCGCGTGCAGTATAGATCAAGCCTGGCGCGGCTTTTTTGCCGTCCTTGCGGCCTGGAAAGAACGCCGCTATCAATTTTAGTGGTACAATAGACATTAATGTCAGCCAGTTCATTTTCAGAGTCAATCACAGAATTTGCGCTCATTGTGTTGTTGGCGCTCTCGCTGGACGTTTGGATGTGCTACCGGGTGTGGGCCAAAATGAGCGAGCGGCGGGTAGCGCGTTGGGCGGCGGGCATGCTGCTGGCGATGGGATTGTGCGACGGCCTGCTGCTTGCCGCGCTGCCGCGCCTGGGGCTTTCTTACGGGCCGGCGGGATTCCCGTGGCTTGCTATGACGGTGATTCGCGCCGGTCTGGCGCTGGCGGCGGCGTTGGCCTGGCGCATGCTGCCGGCCCCCAAGCAGGCGGTGAACCTCGCCGCGCTGCTGGCGCTCAACCTGGCGATTTTGGGCTGCGAGATATACGGTTTGTATTTCGAGCCGTTCAACCTGGGCGTCGCGTCGGTGCGCCTCACGCCGCCGGCTGACCCGCCCCCAATTCGCATCGTTCAGCTTTCCGATTTGCACGTCGAGCGAATCACGCGGCGCGAGCGGGCCGTGCTGGAGGCTGTTGAGCGGCTCGAACCCGACCTGCTTTTGTTGACGGGCGATTATTTAAACTGGTCATACGTGGACGACGACGACGCGCGCCGCGACGCGCGCGCCGTGCTGAGCCAGCTCAGCGCCCCGCACGGCGTGTATGCCATCCCCGGCACGCCGGTGGTAGATACGCCCGGCGCGCTGCAGGCCCTCTTTACCGACATGGATAACATCACGCTGCTCTACGACGACATTGCCCGGGTGGACGTGAACGGGCAGGCCATTTACCTGGTGGGCGTGGCTAACCTGGGCTGGAGCCGAGACGCGGCAAGCCTGCGCGCATTGATGAGCCGCCTGCCGCCGGAGGCTTTAACGATTTTAATGTATCACACGCCCGATTTGATCGAGACGGCTTCCGAGTTGGGCGTGGACGTTTATCTGGCGGGTCACACGCACGGCGGCCAGATTCGCCTGCCGTGGTATGGCGCCATCGTCACGTCTTCGCGCTATCTCAAGCAATACGAAGCCGGCCTGTACCAGGTCGGGGCCACGCAGTTGTACGTCAGCCGGGGGATCGGCATGGAAGGGCTGGCCGCGCCGCGCGTCCGCTTTTTGTGCGCGCCGGAAGTCGTCGAGTTTACGTTGGGAAATCAATGATGCTGTCGGAGAGCAGGCTGGCATCCCTATGCCAGCCGTTGGGAAATCAATGATACTCTAGTTGACTAGAGTGTTTTGGTTGTGATATACTTTTACTTACATTACGATGATGATAAGGAGGCATTTTCAATGGCGCACAAATTTCCGAGCGATGCGTGGGTCAAAGCCCTGATGGAAGAATTGAACGGCAGCGAAGCTTACGCCGAAGCGGCCAAAACCTGGGAAGGCGATTTTTATTTCATCGTCGAGCCGGGCGGAACGCTGGAAAAAACCGTACAGTTGTATATGGACTTGTGGCACGGCAAATGCCGCGAGGCGTTTGAGGTGGCGGACGATTCGTCCAAGACGCCCATCTTTAGGATGAGCGCGCCGGTGGCCACGTGGAAAAAAGTCCTCACCAAAAAACTCGATCCGATTCAGGGCTTGATGACGGGCCAGCTCAAGCTCAAGGGCAACATGGCCATGATTATGAAGAGCGTCAAAGCCGCCAAAGAACTGGTGGAAAGCGGCACGCGCGTCGAGACCGAATTCCCTGTATGAGGGCGCGGAGCGAAAGCCATGTGGTTTTTTAAAAGCCCCGAAATTGTGTTTGGCGAAGAGGCGCTCAGCTACCTGGAGCGGCTGGAAGGCCGCCGCGCCTTTATCGTCACCGATGCGACCGTGGTCAAGTTGGGACACGCGGCGCGCGTCCAAGAGGCGCTGCGCGCGGCCGGTTTTGAGGTGGCCGTGTACGACAAGGTCGAGCCGGATCCTCCCCTGGATGTGGTGCGCGCCGGGGCGGCCGTGATGGCCGAGTTTCAGCCGGACTGGATCATCGGGTTGGGCGGCGGCTCGCCGATAGACGCGGCCAAGGCGATGTGGATTCTGTACGAGCGGCCCGATCTCGACCCCGAAGGCATCAACCCCATCGAAACCTTGGGATTGCGCCGCAAGGCGCGCCTGGTGGGCATTCCTACCACCAGCGGCACCGGTTCGGAAGTGACGCTGGGCGTGATTTTGACCAACCAGGCCGAACGCCGCAAACTGAGCCTGGGCAGCCGCGAGGCCATCCCCGACGTGGCGATTCTGGACCCCTCGTTTGTGATGAGCCTGCCGCCGCGCGTGACGGCGGATACCGGCATGGACGCGTTGACGCACGCCATCGAAGGCTTTACGTGCCTGTGGCACAATGATTTTTCGGATGGGTTGTGCCTGAGGGCGGCGCACCTGGTATTTGAATATCTGCCGCGCGCTTACCTGGATGGCAATGACGTGGTTGCGCGCACCAGGATGCACAACGCCGCCGCCATCGCCGGGTTGGGCTTTGGCAACGCCATGGCGTCGCTGGCGCACAGCATGGGGCACGCGCTGGGGGGCGTCTTCCACACGCCGCACGGGCGCGCGGTGGGGTTGTTCTTGCCATACGTCATCGAGTTCTGCGCGTTGGGCGAGCCGGGCGCCACGCGCTATGGCGAGTTGGCGCGCTTTTTGGGATTGCCTTACACCACGGAGCAAGAGGCTGCCGGCAGCCTGGCGGCGGCCATTCGCCAGTTGCAGTTGGCGCTCGACCAGCCGCGCATGCTTGCCGCGTGCGGCATAGCGCGCCAGGATTTCGAGCGCGATCTGGGCTTGTTGGTGGACCACGCCGGCAACGACAATCAAACCATGACCAGTACGCGCATCCCCACCGATGACGACATGCGCCGGCTGTACCAATACGCCTACGAGGGCAAATCCATAGATTTTTAAAGTAGGGGCAGGTCTTGCACCTGCCCTCATATGGGCAACCGCAAGGTCTTGCCCCTACATTAAATTCAGTATCTTCTCAATAATCTGGGGTAGGGGCAGGGCTTGCCCCTGCCCTCATATGGGCAACCGCAAGGTCTTGCACCTGCCCACCGAGGGCAACCGCGAGGGATTGCCCCTACATTAAATTCAGGCCTGGGGATTATCCAGCCTGAAGCCGTGCCCGCGCACGGTGAGGATGTATTCGTGGTCCGGGTCGAACTCGGCCAGGCGGTCGCGCAAGCGGCGCACCAGCGCGTCTATGGCTTGTTCAGACACGCCTTCGCCCAGCGCCTCTGGCCATACGATGGAGACCACCTCGTCGCGGCTGACGACGCGCCCGCTCGCGCCGTAAAGTAATTCTAACAGGCGATATTGGGCCAGGCTGAGCAAGGGGTCAACCTCGCGGCCGCGCACCCATACACGGCGCTGCGCCTTGTCCAGCCGCAGCGCGGGCGGCGTTTCGACCGGCGCCGTAGGGGCGACGTCGAGCGACAAGGGCAGCGTCGCTTCGGCGCCGACGAACAACAGACGCACGCTGAGGGCAATCTGAATCTCGTCGCCGTCTTGCAAGCGGTGCGTCGCTCCCGGGGCGAGCGGCTGGCCATTGATGTGCGTGCCGTTTTTGCTCTCCAGGTCTTGCACAAAATAGCCCTGCTCGTCGCGCCCAACGCGCACGTGGCTGCGCGAGACCAATCGCTCGGGCAGCACAATGTCGCTGTTTTCGCCGCGGCCGATGACGAGTTCGGCGCGGTCAATCGGCCATTTTCGGCCGGCCAGTTGCCCTTCGTGCATGACCAACAATGGAACTTCGGGTTCCATATTTGCTCTCCTTGACAATCTTGAGATTGTAAGCTAAGCTAGTAAAAATTATACACTCGTTTCTATTTTTCGAGGACGAGGGCAATTCACTGGGTTGCCTTCCATCAGGGCCGCGGATCACCCGCTCCGCGGCACGCCGACCTGAGGAATATGGTGCTTCAACCAGGCGCTGTTCTGCGTGAACGCTACAAAATCGTCGAGTCCGTCGGGGCCGGCGGCATGGGAGCGGTCTACGAGGCGGAAGATATCCGCCTGGCAGGCCGCCGTTGTGCTATTAAAGAGATTCGTCTCGAGCCTGGCGTTGAACCCGGCGAGCGCTCACAGGCGCAGGAACAATTTTACCGCGAAGCCAGCATCCTGGCCCGGCTGGACCATCCCAATCTCCCCAAAGTATCCGACTATTTTTCAGAAGAAACCCAAGATTACCTGGTGATGGATTTTGTCCCCGGCCAGGATTTAAAGGTCATCATGGACGAGGCTCGGCGGGCGGGCCGCTTTTTGGAGGAGCGGCAGGTGTTGGATTGGGCAACGCAGTTGTGCGACGCGCTCGACTATTTGCACACGCAAGACCCGCCCATCGTTCATCGAGACATCAAGCCGGCCAACATCAAGCTGACGCCCGACGGGCGCATCAAGCTGGTAGACTTTGGATTGGTCAAGTTGTTGGCCGCCAGCGACGACCGCACCATCACCGTGCTGCAGGGGCGCGGCACCGCCGCCTACACGCCGATGGAGCAATACGGCGGCGACGCCGGCCACACGGATGGGCGCAGCGATATTTATTCGTTGGGCGCAACGCTCTATCACTTGCTCACCAACCAACCGCCGCTCGACGCCAAGCAGCGTTTTTTGCACCCGCTGACGCTGCCCCGCCCCAGCACCCTCAACCCCAAGGTCAGCGCCAATGTCGAGCGGGCGCTGATGGCGGCCCTGGCCATGCACCCGGACGAGCGCCCGCCGACGGTGCGCGCCTTTCGAGCTACGCTGCTGGGCCCGCCTGTGCCGGAACAGGCGGCTCTTGCTGTCTTTAGCCCCTGGCAGGCGGCTCTGAGCGCCAATTGGGTGTGGCTCCTGTTGGTGGCGTTGCTATTGCTTATCTCTGTAGCGGTGACCTTGCTGTCGCCCGTGATGGTCAACATGTCTACCGCGTTTGCGCCGTTCAATTCTCCCCTCATCTTGCCCTAGCCTGGCCGAGCCAGAGCCAAAACCACAAAGGACACTAAGGACACCAAGGTTTTTACGTATCTTCTCAATAATCCAGGGTAGTGGCAGGGCTTGCCCCTGCCCTCATATGGGCGACCGCAAGAGTCGCCCATACATTTTGAGATGATACGTTTTTACTTTGTGTCCTTAGTGGTGAATTTTCTCTTTGCCGAAAAAGCAACGATTTGACCAAGGTCCTGGCGTTTTGTCGGAGAGGGACTAGGCGGCGCGCCTGGCCCGCTCCCGCCACAACGCCACGCCTAATGGCAGCGCCGCACATATCACGCTGGCGATGAGCGACGCCCACAAACTCCCCAGACCATCCAGTACGTCAAGCCCTGGCGCTCCCAGGCCGTACAAAATATATCCCGCTACGCCTCCCCCGCCGCACCACAGCGCCCATCGCATGGCGGCGGCTTGCTGGTTTGTTTGCCCGGCGTGGATCATCAAGCGATACCCAGCGGCGCTGACGGCGGCGATGCCCAGCAGCGCAGCAAACCACTCGCCAAACCCGACGCGCCGGGGTGCGTCGGGTTTAGTAAGCGGCTGCCACCAAGGCGGCACTGGCGTGGCGGTTGGCGTCGGCGTGAGCGTGGGCAGGGGGGTGGGCGCGGTAGTGGGTGTGGGAGGCAGTGGGGTGGCCGTGGGAGGAACAATCGTTGCCAACACCACCGGCTTGTCTTGAGAGCTGGTCACTTGCAGAACGGAAGACGTGAGCGCCGGCTCGCTAAAAGCCCGGATGCGCAGCGAGCCGATTTTATCCAACACGACGTCCACGGTCGCCGCGCCGTTGCGCGTGCCCACCGTCTGGATTGTTGACTCGGGGCCGTCGGAAAACACGCGCGTAAAGGTGACGGGCGTGCCGTCGGGCACCGAATGGCCGTTGCGGTCCACAATGACGCCCGTGCGCAACTTGAGCGTGTCTCCCACCTTGACTTCGAGCGGCTGGGGCGTCGCCTGTGGGCTAGCCGGCGCCTCGCCCACAAGTATCTGGATGATCTGCCTGGGGTCAGGTTCGGTTTGCCGCGTCAAATCGTAACCAATGGATGGAATACTGATTGGCGAAGAACCAGACGCCGGCAAATCTCCCAGGAGCATCTGAGCTACAATATCGAGAAACGGTGCAGAGCTATCGTACACGCAATAGTAGGCAGCCAGACGGTCGAGCGCGTCGCGGTTCAAAGCTGAGGGGGTTCGGAACGAAAACGCCACAATGTTTTTGCCATCCAGTATACTGGGGCGTTCGACAACTAGTTTCTGGATCAGAGCGGCGGCCGATTGGGACTGGGGATCCAGGATGGCGATGACGATGCGGTTCGCTGCGTCGAGCGCCGCGCCCACGTCCGGCGCGCCCTCGCGCGGCGTTCCATCCAGGTAAGCTCGCACCTCGCCAAAGCTCAGGTTGGTGATGCGGGTCGGATCTATCCGCCCGCTCGTCCCATAACGCTGCGTAATGGCGCGAGCCAACGCGTCGGCGCCCAGGGCTTGCCTGGACTCGCACGTGGGACAGTCGCGCAGGCGCATGTCGTCGGTCAGAATCACGATTGTGCTCTGAGGGTCCAGGGGAGGCGAGAGGCGTTCGCCGGGGCGCGGGGGCAGCGGCCATAACTGTGTGATGGCGTTTTGCGCTACGCGCGCCGTATGCTCGTAGCCGTGCCCGACGATTTGATTAACTGCATCGAGATCGGCCGGCACCGTGGCCGGATCAAAGCCGGGGTACAGATGATATTTCGCCCGCAAGATGCGCGCGATGGCCTCGTTCACGCGCCTTTGGAACGCCAGATCGTTAGAATATCTATCTTGGAAAAACGTGATGGTTGTGGTGATGGCATTGAATTGAGCGTTCCAATCATTCCCGCCAAAATCGGATAGAACGAGCACGTCGTTGCCGGCCAAAAAGGCGTCTTGCGCCGCGCGAGAAGGCGCTACAGCCTGCGAGCTATAATATTGGCGCAGCGCCAGCGAGCCGAGCGAATCGCTGAATAATACCCCGCCCGTATCGTGCCAGTTTTTGACTTCGGGTATTTCCAAGAGCAACTGCATGGCCTGCGCGTCTACCGCCAGCGGGCGGGTTCGCTCTCGAATGTTGCCGCCAAAACCGCGATAGCGCATTTGCGTCACCACCAGCGCTTCGACCACGGGGCGGCCTTCTCCCACAGCCGGCGTGCTCATCACCTGCAGAAACGGCAGCATATCCAGCTTTTTCAGCTCGTCCAACGACCTGTCAATCGTTCCTTCGTAAGTGCTGGTTTTGCCCTGGCCGGGGAAGTGAGACATGGCAACCATCACGCGATTGGCGCCGCCTTCTTGCACTCCCCCGGCAAAAGCGTGACCGAGTTTGCCGACCCAGTAGGGATCGCCGCCGAACACCTGCCAGGCCGAAGGGTCGGGGCGCGTTGAAGGTGTGGTGAGCACGTCGAGGGATGGCCCGAGGGTCACGTTGATGCCCATGGCCGCCAGCTCTTGCCCGAGCAGATTGCCAATCGCCTGCGCGTCTTCGCTTTTCCAGGCGGCGCCCAAAGCCAGCGAACTGGGGAGCGGCGTCATCCCGCTGATGGCCTGGCTGTAGGATAGAACGCCGCTGCTATCCAGCGGGCGGCTGTAGTTGTATGGCATGGCAATGAATAACGGGATGAATGGCGCTGTTTTGCCGGTATCGGGATTGACGGCCTGAGACGCGCTGATCGCCAGATTTTGGAGCGAAGCGGTCAGGGCGGCGACCCTGGCCGGCGTGTTGCCCGCGTTGACGATATTGTTTGAATAAGGGGAAATGACGACGCCGCCGACATTGTACTTGAGAATCAGGGTGGCAACATCCGAATTTTCCCTTACGTTGGCGCCTGGAAAGGAGACCACGAACAACTGCCCCACTTTGGCCTGCGGCGACATTTGTTCCACCAACTTGGCGATGAATTGATCGGGATCGTCTTGCGCGTGTAGTGTGAGCGGGTGAGCCATGGCGGCCAACACGGCCAGCAAAATCACCCAATGGATTCCAATGCGACTCTTGTGCATATATGCTCCTTAGCCCCCGCCTAAAGGCTCAGCTCCCGCTCGGTATAATGCTACGGTAACTACTCAACCTGTCATGGCGAGCGAAGCGAAGCAATCTACTCAACCTGTCATGGCGAGCGAAGCGAAGCAATCTCAACTTTGCGACGATGAGATTGCTTCGTCGCTTCGCTCCTCGCAATGGTATCTTCTCAATAATCCGGGGTAGTGGCAGGGCTTGCCCCTGCCCTCATATGGGCGACCGCAAGAGTCGCCCCTACACTTTGAGATGATACTCGCAATGACAAAGCGGGAAGCCGTCCATCTGAGTAATTACCGGCTAGGTTCAAAAATCGCCGCGGGCTTGTCCCCAGTGTGTGGCGCTCCAGGTTGTATTGGATGCGCCTGGGACAAGTATAATCTGTCATGGCTTTGCCGTCAAACCAGGGGTGGCGCCGGGGAAGGGGGCAAGATGCTTTCTTGACAATCATCTCTCACTATGCTAGAATTTCCTCACTCAGGCAGCCGCACGAGTGTTCATTTGGATGTATACTCACAAATCTTTCCTATGCGGAAGTGAAACGGCTCGCGATAAATGGCTAGGGTTAGCCCCCCCAAGAGTTCCACCGTGCAATTCAGTCTTGTCAGTCTCGTTTATCCTGGTCGGTTGCGTAGACCGGCCCCACTCATACTCTGCGGAGGAGAAATGAAAACCCTGAAACTATTCAGTCTTTTGGTAGTTGTTGTGATGGTTCTCTCTGCGTGCGGCGGTGGCGGCGGCGGTGCGGCGGCTCCCACCCAGGCGGCGCCGGCAGGCGGTGGAGTCATCAAGATTGCCACGCAAAGCCCGCTCTCCGGCGGCCTGGCGGCTGTGGGCGAGGGCATGAAGAATGCCACCCAACTCGCCGTGGAACAAAATAGCGACGCGCTCAAGGCCATGGGCTTTACGATCCAGGTCGTGCCGTTTGACGACCAGGCCAAGCCCGAGGTCGGCGTGGCCAATGCCAAGAACATTGCCTCCGACCCGGACATCCTCGGCGTGGTCGGCCACTATAACTCTGGTGTGCAAATCCCCTCTTCGGAGGAATACCACGCCGCCGGCCTGGTGAACGTCTCCCCGGCCAACACCAACCCCAAAGTCACCGACCGCCTCCTGGCGGAAGTCAACCGCGTCTGCGGGCGCGACGACATTCAGGGTGTAGTGGGCGAGCAGTTTGCCTTGAACGAACTAAAGGTCAAGAACGTCTACATCCTGCACGACAAGACGACCTACGGGCAGAGCATTGCCGAGTATTTCCGCCAGGCCGCCGAAAAGGATGGCCTCAAAGTGCTCGGCTTTGAGGGCACCGAGGAAAAGGCCAACTTTGATCCGATCCTCACGCCCATTCAGGCTGCCAACCCCGACCTGATCTATTTTGGCGGCATGTTTGACCAGGGGGGTGTGATGTTCAAGCAGGCGCGCGACAAGGGCATCAAGGCCGTCTTTATGGGCCCCGATGGCATTGATTCGGCTGACCTGGTCAAGATCGCTGGCGATGCGGCCAAAGGCATGTATTACACAACCGTTGCCGGCCCCGTCACCTACTACCCGGAGGCGGCCAAGTTCGCCGCGGATTACAAAGCCAAGTTCGGCAAGGATCCCGAGCCGTTTGGCGCTCAGTCGTATGACAGCGCAGTGATCCTTTTGAAAGCAATCGAGAAGGCGGCCAAGGATGCCGGCGGCAAAAAGCCGACTCGCGAGCAGGTGCGCGACGCCGTCCGTGCGACCAAAGATTTCAAAGGCCTCACCGGGTTGATCACCTTCGATAGCAAGGGCGACCCGGCCGTAGCCAAGTATTTTGTGATCCAGGTCGGCTCTTCCGACCCGGCCAAGTGGGGCGAGAACAAAGCCGTCAAGACTTTGGACATTCCGGCTCCACCTCCGCCGTCCCAATAGCGTCCGCCGGACCTGCCAGGTCTCAAGCCTGGCAGGTCTCTTTTACATCGCATAAAGCTTGTATGATTGTCCCCTGAATCGGGAGAGCATCATGCCAAAACTCTACGTGCGCACTCTGCGCGAACTCTTTTTGCCTCTAGGACAAATCATTATTTTTGTCATCGCCAGCTCACTGGTATTGTCGGTCATCGTGTTGCTCCTGGCTGTTGTGCTGCGCGGCACTCGCACCGACACCGACTTGCTCGTCGGCGTATTTTCAATGTTGCCCCAAACGGTGATTGACGGCATCACGCTGGGCTTTCTGTACGCGTTGATCGCCCTGGGCTATACCATGGTTTACGGTGTGCTCGAATTTATCAACTTTGCGCACAGCGAAATCTACATGGTCGGCGCGTTCGCGGGCGTCGAGTTGGCGCTGGTCCTGCAATCGGCTAACGTGTTGGCGGCGATTCCGCCGCTGCTATACGTCGTGCTGGCCGTCCTCGCCGGCATGGCGGCCAGCGGACTGTTGGCCGTCACCGTGGAGCGGATCGCTTACCGGCCCCTGCGCGGCGCGCCGCGCCTGGTGCCGCTGATCTCGGCCGTGGGCGTGTCCTTTTTCTTGCAAGACGCCGTGCGCATGTTCGAAAGCTTTAACCGGAATGCTTTTTACCTGACGTATCCGGTCATTCCTGTGTTTGACCAGCGAATCATCTTTGGGTCAATCGCCACCGCCAGCGGCGGGATGATTGACGTCGGCATCTCGGTCAAGGTGATCATTTTCATCGTAGCGGCCGTGTTGATCTTGATCGCGCTCAATTACCTGGTCAATGCCACCAAGCTGGGCACCTCGATTCGCGCCGTGGCGCAGGATCGCTCCATCGCGGCGCTGATGGGCATCAATGTCAACCAGGTAATCGCCATGACCTTCCTCATCGGCGGGAGCCTGGGCGGCGCGGCGGGCGTGTTGGCCGGCATCAAAGCGGGGACGATTGATCCCTTCTTTGGTTTCATTCCCGGCATCAAAGCGTTCACGGCGGCGGTGCTGGGCGGCATCGGCAATATCACGGGCGCGATGTTGGGCGGCATCACGTTGGGGCTGCTCGAAGCGTTTGTCGCTTCGTACCTGACGTTGTTTTCCAAAGGGGCGCTGCCCGGCGCGGACTATGCTGCCATCACCGCATTCATGATCCTGATCGGCATTCTTATCTTTAGGCCGTCCGGTCTGCTGGGCGAACAAGTTGGACAAAAGGCATAAGACGATGAACCGTGCCAAGTTAACTCAATCCTCACCTTCCGCTCCGGCGCGATGGCCGGGCTGGCTTTTGGAAAGCCCGCAGGTTTATGTCTTCCTGGGCCTGTATATTGCCCTGACGGCGTTCGGCGCATTCATGAACCAGCGCTCGCTGCCCATTTTTCTGATCTTTGAAGGCTCGCTGCTGCTGATCTTTTACGCGCGAATGTCCAACACGGCCAAGCTGATTTATGGAGCGCTGGTCTTGTTCGTTCTCTTGCCCATCCTCGGGATGCGGAACATTTACTATCTCGAGGTGGCGACGCAGATTGGCATCTATGTGGCGCTGGCGTTGGGGCTGAACATCGTCGTCGGTTTTGCCGGTCTGCTCGATTTGGGCTACGTGGCCTTTTACGCCGTGGGCGCGTACGTATGGGCGATCTTTGGCTCCCCGCATGCCAACGAGTTCACCGCGCCGGGCGCTCTAGTCGTCGCGGGGATCGGATTGACCGCCGCCGTTCTCACCGGCTTGCTGTCGTTTGCCTGGCTGAAGCGCTTCCTGGCTTCGGGAACCCGGGCAAGGCTCCCTGCGCGCTGGGCAACTGTGGTTCAATGGGCCGCGCCGATAGTGATCGGCGTCGTCTTTTACGAACTGGCCTGGCTCGCGTTAGGCGCCAGCGTTGGCGCGGTGGGGAAATTCCCCATTCCGCCCGGCTGGTTCTTTGCGTTCCTGCTCATCGCGGTGGGCGTGGCGGCCCTGTCTGGCATTCTGTTGGGCACGCCGGTGCTGCGGCTGCGCGGCGACTATCTCGCCATCGTCACGCTGGGCTTTGGCGAAGTGATCCGCGTGCTGGCCAAGAACCTGGACAAGCCCGTGAACATCACCAATGGCTCGCAGGGCATCACGCCCATCTCCCGCCCGCCTTTGCCCCCCGAGGCCATCGCTGCGCCGCTGCGCGCGTTCTTTTCGCAGATTGTCGGGCGGCCCGTCCAAAACTCGGACTTGTACGGCCTGTACTTTTTCCTGCTCGCGCTGGTCATCGCCGGAATCGCCATCCTCGTGGCGCGGCGGCTGGATAACAGCCACATCGGCCGCGCGTGGACGGCCATCCGCGAAGACGAAGAGGCGGCCATTGCCATGGGCGTGCCGCTGGTGCGCATGAAGCTGATGGCGTTCGCGGCCGGGGCGAGCTTTGCCGGGGCGATGGGCATGATCTTTGCCGCCAAGCAAACGTTCGTCAACCCCGATAGCTTTACGTTTATGGAATCCATCGGCGTGCTGGCCATGGTTATTTTGGGTGGCATGGGCAGCATTCCGGGCGCCATCCTGGGGGCGACCATCGTGACCGTGCTCAACCTCCAGGTGCTCACGGAGGCCTCACTCCAGTTGAGCGCGCTGCGGCAGAGCGGGGGGGTGATCCCGTTGCTCAACATCCCCTGGACGAAATTCCCGAACCAGTTGGAGCCGGCCAAATACCAGCGCATGGTGTTTGGCATCGTCCTCATCGTGATGATGATTTTCCGCCCCGAGGGCATCCTGCCCGCCAGGCGCCGGCGCATGGAAATCGTCGAGGCGCTGCACGGCGAAGACATCGAGGGCGGCATCGAACCCGGCGCGCCGGCCCCAGAGGAGAAATGACGATGGCACTTTTGGAAGCACGACGAGTCGTCAAGCGATTCGGCGGATTGATGGCCGTCAACGAGGTAGACTTTACGATAGAGCCGGGCAGCATGGTCAGCATCATCGGGCCGAACGGCGCGGGCAAGACGACGTTCTTTAACTGCATCACAGGCATTTACAGGCCGGAAGGCGGCACGATCCAATTCGATGGTCACGCGCTGGTGGGCAGGCGGCCCGATCAAATCACGGCGATGGGCATTGCCCGCACATTCCAAAATATTCGCCTGTTCAACAACATGACGGTGTTGGAAAACGTCTTGGTGGGAATGCACTCGCACATGCGCTCGCATTTGTGGGACATCCTATCGCATTCACCCGGCTTTCACACTGAAGACCGGGCGGCGCGCAAAAAAGGGCTCGAGTTGTTGGAATACGTGGGACTGAAAGGGACCGGCGACGAGCTGGCCAAGAACCTGCCTTACGGCGCGCAGCGCCGCGTCGAAGTCGCCCGGGCGCTGGCGGCCCGCCCCAAGCTGCTGCTCTTGGACGAGCCGACGGCGGGCATGAACCCGCAGGAATCGTCCGATGCGGTGACATTGTTCCGCCGCCTGCGCGACGAGTTGGGCATCACGGTGCTCTTGATCGAGCACCAGATGCGCGTGGTGATGGGCATCTCGGAATACATCACGGTGCTGGATTACGGCGCCAAGATCGCCGAGGGCGCGCCCAAGGATATTAGCCGCAATCCTATTGTGATCGAGGCGTATTTGGGACGCGGCGCGGCGGCTCAAATCCGCGCCTGACGGGAGCTTGCGCATGCTGCTAACAGTCAACACTCTGCACGTTTACTATGGACATATTCACGCCATCAAGGGCCTCTCGCTTCAAGTGGACCAGGGCGAGATTGTCACGCTGATCGGCGCTAACGGCGCGGGCAAATCCACCACGCTCAAGACCATTTCCGGTTTGCTGCATCCGCGCGAAGGCAGCATCACGCTGGAAGGCCAGGCCATTGATCACATGCCGCCGCACGAAATCGCGGCGCTGGGTATCGCGCACGTGCCGGAGGGCCGCCACGTTTTTCCGCGCCTCACGGTCGAAGAGAACCTGGAGATGGGCGCGTTCACGCTCAAAGATCGAACGGTGATCGAGCGGCAGAAGGAATTGGTGTTTCACCTGTTCCCGCGCCTGAAGGAGCGCCGCGCCCAGAAAGGCGGGACGCTTTCAGGCGGCGAGCAGCAGATGCTTGCCACCGGCCGCGCGTTGATGATGAATCCGCGCATCTTGCTGATGGACGAGCCTTCGATGGGGCTGGCGCCCGTGCTGGTCGAATCTATCTTTGATACCATCCGCGACATTAACCAGTCGCAAGGCACGACGATTCTGCTGGTGGAGCAGAACGCGCTGATGGCGTTGGGGCTGGCCAGCCGCGGTTACGTACTGCAAACTGGCGAGATCGTCTTGCAAGACACCTCCACCAACTTGCGCAACAACACCATGGTGCGCACGGCCTACCTGGGCGAATAAATCCTTATTCTGACGTAACTCGGCCGCATCCTTCGACTCCGCGCCGCGCATCCTGAGCGCGGTCGAAGGAGCGCGGTGCTCATCCTGGGCGAGGCCGAAGGACGCTCAGGATGCTGGGTAGGTATCTTCTCAATAATCCGGGGTAGTGGCAGGGCTTGCCCCTGCCCTCATATG
>CAZYXV010000062.1:0-14261 GCA_964651475.1 uncultured Anaerolineae bacterium
GTGTGTGTGGGCTTGACGCGAGCTTGCCAATTACACCCTGAAAAGGTAAAATTCGACCACTATGAAATCAACCTCATCTGCGCGCTGGCGCGCGTTTGTGTGGACGGCGTTGCTGCTGATATTGCTATTGGCGGCGGCGCTGCGCTTTTACGGGTTGGGCATTCTGCCGCCTGGTCTGAATCACGACGAGGCCGCGCACGAAATCGCCGCGCGCGAGCTGGCGCAGGCGCCCCGTTTCGCGCCGTTCTTTCCCATCAACTTTGGGCTGGAAGCCGGGTACATTTATCTCATTGCCGGATTGTTCGCGCTGGCGGGGCCGTTTGCCGAGGGGGGGCGGGTGGTGTCGGCGTGGGCCGGCCTTTTTAACGTGGCGCTGAGCTTTGCGCTGGCGCGCGAGATGTTGGGACGGTCCGAGTCAAGGCGATGGGCCACCGTTGGCGCGCTCGCGGCCGCGGCGCAGACGGCCTTTACGTACTGGTACATTCACCACAGCCGCATGGGGTTCGAGCTGATGCTGGTGCCCACCATGTCTACGCTGGCCTTTTGGGCCTTGTGGCGCGCGGCGCGCGGCGACGGGCTGTGGCGCTATGGACTGGCGGGGGCGCTGCTGGGTCTATCTATTTACACGTATCCCGCGGCGCGCTTGCTGCCGCTGGTGCCAGCCGGCCAGGCTGTGCTATGCGTTGTGTTGATGCGCCAAGTTCAGCGCCCTGGCCAGCCGCGCGCAAGTTGGTGGTCATACTGGCCGGCGGCGGCGGTGTACGTGGGGGGGGCGGTGCTGGCGGCCCTGCCCCTGCTGATCTTTTTCGCGCAAAACCCGAACGTATTTATTGAGCGCGCCGGCCAGGTGGCCGTGCTTTCACCCGGCGCTTTGCTGGATAACACGCTCAAATCTTTGGGGGGAATATTCTGGCGCGGCGACTCGAATCCCCGCCTCAACTTGCCGGGGCGCCCGTTGCTCGACCCGCTTCAAGCGGCCTTATTCGTCATCGGCCTGGCGGCGCTGTTGCGCCGCTGGCGGCAACCCGCCAGCACCTTTATCTTTGTGTGGACTGGCATGATGTTCTTGCCAGGCATCCTCAGCGATTATCCGCCGCACTATGCCCGCTTGTGCGGCGTGCTGCCGCCGCTCACGTTGACGGTGACGTGGGGCGGCGTGACGCTGGCCGCCTGGCTTTACAGGCGCCGCCGCGAGCTGGCGTGGAGTGTGCTGCCGCTCGCGGCGCTGGTCACCGGCGCGTGGAGCGCCTATGGTTATTTCGAGCTTTGGCCGCGCGTGCCCGACTTGCTGAGCACGTTCGACGCAGGGTTTCGGAGGGCGGCCGAAATCATTCGCCGGCTGCCGCCCGACGCGCCTGTGTATCTTTCGCCCATTGACCGGGATTACTTGACAATCCGCTTTATCGTGGGCGACGAGCGAGCGCGCTCGATCAAAAGCTACAATGGCCGGCGCTGCGTGGTGTTCCCCACCCAATCGGCGCAGCCGTCTTTTCACGTCATCGTCGTGGCCGAAGACAAGCGCAGCCTGCCCTTTCTCCAGGCGGCCTTTCCCCAGTTGCAAATCATCCAACGCGAAAAGATGGGGAGCACTCCTTACCTGGCCGTGATCGAGACGCCGGGTGGAACGCAGCCCGCGCCCTTTTGGGGACGTGAATACCAGGTTACTTTTGAGGGGGCTATCCGCCTGCGCGGCTTGACCGTCGAGGAGCGCGCTTTTCATCCAGGCGAAACGATCGAGGTAGAGCTGGCGTGGGAAGCGTTGGCGGCGATGCGGCGCGATTATACGTCGTTCGTGCAACTGGTTGGCCCGTACAATCCCGCCCGCGGCAATCCGCTGTGGGGCCAGGAAGACGCTCAACCGTGCGACAATTCCTACCCCACCTCGTGGTGGTCGCCGGGCGAGTGGATCGTCGAGCAGCGCCGCCTGGTCATCGCACCCGGCGCGCCCGCCGGGGACTATGAATTGTGGGCGGGGTGGTACGATTGGGAGACAGGCCAGCGCCTGCCAACCAATTCCGGCGACGATCACATCACACTGACGCCAGTTCACATTGCGCCCTAAACATAATTTCAAACCGGTGATTGCAGATAACTACTCAGAGGTGTCATTGCGAGCCGCTCCGCCTATGGCGGGCGGCGAAGCAATCTTCCTGCCACAGTGAAAAAGATTGCTTCGGGCGCTTCGCGCCCTCGCAATGACAGGAGGCTGAATTACGATTACAGAGCATATATGAGTGCAAGAACAGCTTTAAAACTCTCGCCGGCCCAATCAGATCTCTTGATTGCCGCGGCGCTTTCGTTGGGCGGCGCATTGATGCGCCTGCCGTACCTGGCGCTGATGCCGGTCTTTGAAGACGAGGTGCTGCAAACTGTATACGCGCTGAGCATCCAGCCCAAGTTCATGCCATTGGTGGGCAACGACTCTTATGCCGGGCCAATATTTTCATATCTCATCGCGGCGTGCTTGCATGTGTTGGGTTTCTCGCCCGTTGTGCCGCGCGTCGCGGCGATGCTTTTGGGCGCGCTGACGGTTGGGACGACATACTGGCTGGCGCGCGCGTTGGGATTGAATCGAGTGTGGGCGGCGCTGGTGGGCTTGATGCTGGCGGCCAATCCTCACCACATTCTCGTCAGCAGCCATTATGCCGGCACCACCTACGTGCTTCCCCTATTCACCACAGTGTTCCTGGCGGCCTTGGCAATGGCCGTCAGGCGCGAATCTGGAGCGTGGTTGGTAGCGTCGGGCGCGCTGCTTGGGCTGGCGCTGCAGGCCAATCCGGTCCCGGCCCTCATGCTGCCGGGCGTGGCGGTATGGTTTCTGGTTCGAGGCCAGCGGTCCATTGGTTTGCGCACACGCTGGCCGTATTTGGCCGTTGCCGCGTTGGTGTTGGTGTACGCGCCGGTTATTATTCACAACCTGCAAGCCAACCTGGCAGGCGTGAAAGAGGCTGGGGATAGGCTTTATGTCTGGCAGCCCAATCCATCTCTGCTGGCCTACGTTCGCAACCTGGAGCGCCTGACGTTCCAATTGTGCCGACAGGTAAGCGGCGTGTTGGAAGGCGACGAGTCTTTCCGAACGTTGTTGGGCTGGCCGCTCTTGTTTAGCGCCTGGGGCGTGGCCGGGCTTGTTTACGCGGCGCGCCGGGGACTGGGCCTGTTGGCGCTGGCCGTTGGCTCACACGTGCTTATCATGCCGTGGTTGAGTAATTATTATGGGATGATTTCCAGGACTCGCTTTACCAACCACCTCACGCCGTTGATTTTGGCGGCGATGGGCGCGCTGGCGGCAGGCGGCTGGGCCTGGGCGCGCGAGCGATTGCGCCGGGCCGAATTCGCCCGCCCTCTCGCCCTGGGGGCAGGCGCGCTGCTCGTGGCGGCCAGCTTGTGGCCGCTCGTCTCGCTTTTCCGTTTTTACGAGCATACCATGGCCGCCGGACGGACCAACGCGCACTATTTTGCTTTTTTCGATGAATTCATTCAGCAGTGGCGCGGCGAAAAGATTTTTATCAGCGATTCGCTGGACGGTTTTGTCGTCTACGATGAGGCGTACAACGAATACAACGCCACCGAGTACTTTATGGCTATCAACCACGTGCCGTACCGGCTTATGCCGCTTGAACTTGTTATGGAGCGGCTGGCGGCCGGGAAGGAGAGCGGCCCAATCGTCCTCATGCTGGATAACAAAGAAGTGCCCCGTGTTCAGTTGCAAGCTGACCTGGTGGCCTGGGACTCGCCGGCCATGCAAGACGCCCGCGCGCGGGGCTATGGCGTGTATACTATTCCAGACGCCCAACAGGTGCGCAAGCCGGCTTTTGTGCTGGCGGATGACGCGCCGCTCCGCCCCACCGTGCAGGCTATACAGGCCAATTTCGCCGATCTACTCAGCGTGATCGGCTACGAATGGCGCTCAGACAAATTGATCGCGGGTGAAGAGGTTGTGGTCAATGTGTACTGGAAAACGATCGGCGCAACGTCCAAAGCTTATACAGGTTTTATACATCTGGTTGGGCCAGACGGTCAACTCGTGGCGCAAGATGATCACGGACTGGGCCGAGGCATCTATCGCACCAATTTCTGGCAGCCCGGCGATGTGATTCGCGAAAAATACACGTTGACTTTGCCAAAAGGAATGCCGGGCGGCGAGTATTCGCTTTACGCGGGGGTTTACGACTTTCCCTCGCTCGAACGCCTGGCGGTGCGCTCGGCCAGCGTGCCGGTTCAAAATAATGCCATCGTGCTCGACCGCGTCCGTGTAGAACCGTGAATACAAAAGGTTGTCTTTACTGCACAATGTGCATCGCGTCAGCCCGGCGAAAGTACGCGCGATAAGCCGCCGTTTCGGCCAATAAAGTGCGCAGGTCGGATTCTAGTTCCGTATCGCTGATTTCTGATTTCTGATTTCTGATTTCTGGTTGCTGATTGCTGGTTGCGGTGACGCGCATGGAATCACCTTCCCACGCTTCAATTGTTATCTGTCCTCGCGCCGCCAGCCACTCGATGCCTTTGCGAACTGTGGCCAGGCGTTGGCCGGCGGCGGCGGCCAGCGCCGGCAAATGGACCTGCCCCTGCCTTTGCGCCAAATCGTATTTGAGCAGTCCGGCCAGCCGCCGCACAAACGGTTCTAGGGCGTCGTCGTTTTCTGGCACAGCGCATACCACAATGCGCTGGGGCGAAACGCGCGCCAGCGCCGCCTGCAACTCGGCCGGTCCCGGCGGCGCGTTCCACACCACCAGCGTCGAGGCCGCCGCCAACTCGTGCCGGCGCTGGCCGGGCAGTTGGGCCGCGGCCTGGCCTTCCACCCACACCTGCACGTCGCCCTGGGCCGCCAGCGCCATCACGCGAGCGCGCAGGTCAAGCTCTCTGCGCCAATCCACCACCTCGCGCTTGGGTGCGGCCTTTTCAATGACGGGCGCCTCGAGCAGGCGCGCCTCGCTCCATTCGATAGTTAAGGCAGGCCGCCCCAGGTAATCGGTGCTTTTGATAGAAAAAGCCAGGTCGAAACGCCCGCCGGGCAATTCTTGTTCAGCGCCTCGCCACCACACCAGCTTGCACGTGACGCCGGTCCCGTCTTGCACCGTCATTTCGCGATGCTCGCCGTTGCGGCCAAATGCGCGATGGCTCGCCACGCTCAGGTCGCGAGTGGCCAGGCGAATGGGCGGATTGCCTTGCCCGAATGGCGCCAACCTTTCCAGCTCAACCGCCAGATCGAGCGAGAGATCGCCCAGCGAGACGTAAGCATCAATCTGCGTTCCTTCCGAGGCCGCCGTCCGATCCCACACCGCGTCCACCGCCCGCGAAAGCGCGCGCCGAAAAGCAGGAATGAGTTCGGCCTGGAGCGACAGCCCCGCCGCGCCGGGATGCCCGCCATAGCCGATCAGGTGTTGATCTGCCCGCTTGAGCGCCGCGTGGATATCGCAGCCGGGCGCCGAGCGCGCCGAACCGCGCCCGATGCCATCCTGGCCAATGACGATGAGGATGACAGGGCGCTCGTATTGCTCGGCCAGCCGTCCGGCCACCGGCCCAATGACGCCGCCGTGCCACTGCGGGTGCGCCAGCACCAGCGCGCTGGCATCTAGCAAAGAGGGGTCGCGCGCAATGTGGTCTTGGGCGGCGGCATAGATTTGCTCGCTCAGCAATTTGCGCTGGTTATTCAGCCCTTCCAGTTGCGCGGCCAGGATGCGCGCCCGGCTTGTGTTGCGCGTGGTCAACAGCTCGACGGCCAGGTTGGCGTCGCCCAGTCGCCCCAACGCGTTCAGGCGCGGGCCCACCCCAAAGCCAATGTGCTCGGCTGAAAGGCGCGCCGGGTCAATGTTGGCCGTTTCAAAGAGCGCCTGCAAGCCTGCGCGCTCTGCTCGCCGCAGGCGGGCCAGGCCGCATTGCAACAGGTAGCGCGTGTCGGCCTTTTGCTCGGCCACGTCGGCCACAATGCCCAGCGCGACCAGGTCGAGGTGGCATTGGCTGGCCTGCTCACCGCCGCCCGGCGCGTAGAGCGCCTGCGCTAATTTATACACCACCCCCACGCCGGGCAGATCGTACAAGGGATGTTCGGGCGGCAGGCGCCTGGGGTTGACCAGCGCGTCGGCGGGCGGCAGGCGCTCGGGCAAATCGTGATGGTCCGTCACCAGCACGCTCGCGCCCTGCGCGTTGGCGTACGCAATGGCGTCGTGCTCGGCAATGCCGGTATCGCACGTGAGCACAATCTGCACGCCCTTGGCCAGAAACGCTTCCAGCGCCGCTTGTTTTATGCCGTGCGATTCGGTGAGGCGATGGGGGATATAGTACACTACGTCGGCGGACAATTCTTGCAACGCAGAAACGAGCACCGCCGTGGCCGTCTGGCCGTCTACGTCAAAGTCGCCCCACACGCCGATGCGCTGGCCGCGAGCTATCGCTTCCTTCAAACGCTGCGCGGCGATGGATAGATCAGGCAGCGCCGACGGCGGCGCGGGCGCGTAGCGCGCCGGGTCGAGAAAGGCGCCGGCGGCTTGCGGCGTGAGGATGCCTCGCCGCGCCAAAATCTCGGCCACCAATGGATGCCCGCCGACGGCTTGCCGCAATGCGTCTGGGGTTTGAATAAAAGTCGGTTCGCGCCACATGTTTCGTAGATTACAATCTGCTTTTAAAAGCGCTGCAGCCAGCCCTCAAGGATGCGTTGGTATTCGGGCGGGTTTTCCGCGAATATCAGGTGGCCGGCGCCGTTGACGATAGCCAGCTCGGCATTGGGCACCCGGGCGGCAATGAGCCTGGATTGTTCGGGCGGCACGATGGGGTCGCGGCTGCCCGCCACCACAAGCGTGGGCGCCGTGATGCGAGCCAGCCAATCGGTGATGTCAATATCGGGCATAGCGTAGAAATAGTGCACCATAGCGTTCAAGTCGAGATGACTGAAATTCCGGCGGCTATTTTCCAAAAGCGCTTTGCAATGAGGATAGGCGTCAAAGGAATGCGCGTCGGCCACGTATGACTGCCACATGGATTTGTATAGCGCGAGGCTGCGCCACCCTCCCCACAACCCCGCCTTGACCATCGCTTGCCCTATGGCGCCGCTGCGCGCCCATTGCTGCATTTGTCCCAAAGAGCCGGTCCACTTGCCCCGTGCAAAGCCCGATAAACTGATCACGCTCCGGGCGATTTCGGGCGCGTGAGCGGCAATCGCCAGCGCCGCAAATCCGCCGGTGGACATGCCGGCCAGGATGACGGGACGGGCGCCCACTTGTTCGCGAATCGCCGCCGCGAGCACGCGGGCGATCATCTCGGGATCAAGCTCATGGCGGGTGAATTCCTGCGGAAGGACCGACGGATAATGCCCCGGCAGGTTTAGGGCGTAACACGGCCCATAGCGCGTAAAAACGTCGTCTGTGATCCAAAAGTCGGCAGAGCCGGCGATGCCGTGCAGCAGTATGATCGGCGCCCCGGCGGCGTCTGGATTGAGCGCGAGCGCGACAATCTTGTGTCCCTCAATGTGCATTTCGTGTGTTTTGAGCATGGTTCTCCTGATCAATAAGCGATTTCTTGGATCTCTTCCCAGTCAAACTCGATCCGATCTCGTTCAGTCTCTTGTTCGCCGGGGGGGCTTGAGACGGCGGCGGCGCCGCGCTCGCACAACGAGCGATACACGCAGTAGCGGCAGTGTCTTGCATCGGCGGTGAGCGGGAAAACGGGATCTGTCCGTTGGATGATTTCGGCGACGAGGGTGGAAAAATAATCCCTATCGGCGGCGTGTTGCTGCGCGTCGTAAGCAAACACCTCCGGCTCGGTGGGGAACTCGGCGAACCAGTAAACCATCTCTACGTATTCAGGCTTGATAGGGCGCCCGGCGTTGAGGGCCTGTCCCGCCTCGGCCAGCACGTAGCGATACACGCGCGTCTGCATGCGGGCCGCCAGTTGCGCGCGAGACGGCCGCTTGCGCTCGGTTTTCCAGTCCACAATGACGGCGCGTTGGGGCGGGTCAATCGCCACCAGGTCGTAGCGCGCCGCCAGCCGGCGCCCCGCCAGCGGCGCAGATAGAACCATCTCGGCGCGGCGCACGGGCAGCCCCAACGCCTCCGGCGGCGTATTGAGATAGTTGCGCCACCAACGCGCCAGGTCGGCGTCGTTGATTGACGCGGTGAGCGTCTGGACCGGCAGGCCGGCCACGTGCTGTTCGATCAACTGGTGAAAGCGGCGGCCCAACTCGGTATGGCGTTCGTGCTCCAGCAGCGGCTCGCTCTGCACCGCCGGCCACGGCTGCTCCAGGATGTAGCGCAACTGGAAGCGGCGCGGGCAATCGGCATAGTCTTGGAGGCTAGATTGGGTCAGAGTTGAAAATGTCATGAGTGGTATAATACCACAGAACATAAAAGCGGGCGACAAATGGAGAGTTGCATTATGAACGAACCATCTTTGAATGGTAAAGTAGCGATTGTAACGGGTGCGGGCCGGGGCATTGGCCGAGCAATCGCTTTAGCCTATGCTCAAGCGGGCGCCGCAGTCGGATGTGCTGCGCGCACTTTAACTGAGATAGACAATACCGCCCAAGAGATCAGAAAACTCGGTGGGCAAAGTGTAGCGGTTCAAACCGATGTGACCCAGTTGGAATCTGTCCGGCATCTTTTGGCAACGGTGGTGGAGCACTTGGGGGGTCTGGATATTCTAGTTATCAATGCAGGCGCCAATTATGATCCTCGGAATGTCGAAGAGAGCCATCCCGAAGATTGGCAAGCGACGCTGCAAGTGAATTTAGTAGGGGCGTATTATTGCGCGCATGCGGCCCTACCTTACTTGAAGCAGCGGGGGGCCGGGAAGATCATCACCATTGGTTCGGGCTTGGGGCATCGTGGACGGGCTGGGGATTCGGCTTATGCATGCTCCAAGGCTGGCTTGTGGATGCTGACGCGGGTGTTGGCACAGGAGTTATGGCCGTATAACATCAGCGTCAATGAATTGATCCCCGGGCCGGTCAAGACGAGCATAGATGACCTACAACCCTCTACTCAGTTGCGCAGTCTTGGCGAAAGCGAATGGATCAAGACGCCGGAAGAGGTTACTGGGCTGGCGCTGTTCTTAGCCATGCAGCCAGAGATTGGCCCGACGGCTCAGAGTTTCAGTTTGATGCGGCGAGATAATTAGGGTAGAAACGCCGTCCCGCTGCCCCAACCTGGGTTGACGCAACCTTTAGGACGCACAGTATGCGCCAGAAACTTGTTCAACTTGCCGGGAATGTCTGGCTATGGCCTCATAGTTCAAGTTCTCAGAGTTCCCTCGGCGTCGTCATCAGCGAGAATGAGACGATTTTGGTAGATGCCGGTAACAGCCCACAGCTTGCTCGCTGCGTCAAGGACGCATTGAGACAAGGCGGGTTTCCCCCGGTGAGTCACATCATCTATACCCATCATCATTGGGATCATACCTACGGCGCGTGCGAGTTTCAGGTTCCCGTTGTGGCTCATTCAACATGTAAAACCCTTCTCGCCGAAGAAGCCCAAAAACCATGGAGTGCAGAGTATCTTCGCCAGCAGATAAAAGACAATCCTCGACTCAGGGTGAGTTACAAAGCACGAGAGCGCGCCGTTCGGAATTGGGCTACATTCCGTATCATTCTTCCAGACCTGGTCTTCGATAACTCGCTGACCCTCCAGTTCGGGCGTCTCAGCCTGGAACTGGAGCATGTCGGTGGGCAACATGCCAAAGACTCTATTGTGGTCAAGGTTCCTCAGGCGCAGATCATGTTTCTCGGGGACTGTTACTATCCGCCGCCGCTCCACCTGCGGACCCCCGAATCGAAAGATTCGATGGCTATGCTGGCGGCATTGGAAAGCAAAGAGTATACGCTCTATGTCGAGGGTCACGATAAGCCTCTAACGAGGGCCAAGCTCCTTACGATGTTGGAGCGACATTCCTGAATACAGGGACAATGACCAACCTGACCTGGGTTGAGAAGCGCGATCTATTGCGTTGGAAGATATCTGTGGAGAAACCTATGAGAGAACATAAAACAGGAATCGTATTTGGTGTGGTTCGGCATATATGTAGAATTGTCTGGGAAGCGATAACAGCAGTTGTACCCGCTATGCTGATAGCGCTGTTCATCAATGTTTACGTTGCGCAAGCCGTCGAGATAGAGGCGGGGCCAAGTATGCAGCCCAACCTGTATCAAGGCTATCGGGTGATGCTGGAGAGAGTGAGCTATCGGTTTCATCTATCTCAGCGGGGAGACATTGTGGTAGCAGATCGCCCGGGGAAAGAAGTATCGTTGATTAAGCGAGTGATGGGGTTGCCAGGGGAAACCATAGAGGTGCGTGATGGGCACGCGATGATAGATGGGCAGCCGATAGCAGAGCCTTGGGTGACCCATTTTGGTGGGCCGGACTATGGGCCAGCAGAGGTGCCTGAGGGATATGTCTTTATATTGGGGGACAATCGCCGCGTTTCGCGAGATTCTCGAGCCATAGGGCCTGTGCCGTTGAGTACGATTGAAGGGCGAGTATGGTTAGTGTATTGGCCGCTCGAGGAGATCAGGCTGGTGCCTTGAGCGATAAACTAGAAGCCAATTGCCGTAAAGTAATACCAGTAACGATTGTGAACGTCGGTTATCGCTCAACCAACTATTGGGTTGTAAGCGCGGGCGCTTCTCGCTTGCTTGTTGACATCGGCTGGCCAGGAACCCTCGGAACCATGAAGGCGAACCTCAAGAAGATGGGCATACCGCTCCGCGAGATTCGTTACGCACTCGCCACCCACTATCACATTGACCACGCGGGGCTTGCCGAGGAATTGAAGCGGGAAGGCGTTCCCCTCCTCGTACTCGACGTTCAGGTTGACGCCATTCCCATCATGAAGACTTGGACAAAGCCAGGGGACAACTATGTTGATATTACAGAGAATGGCAATGTCATCATCTCATTTGAGCAGAGCCGCCAACTCCTTAGCCAGATTGGAATTGCCGGAGAAATCCTGCATACACCCGGCCACTCTGATCATTGTGTCTCACTCCTTCTCGACGACGGCTCAGTCTTCACCGGGGATCTCCCGCCGGAGGCACATGCCTTCGATAATCCCGTCGCTTTGGCAACCTGGAGGCTTCTCCGAGCACATGGTGCTACCCGGGTATATCCCGCGCACGGGCCTATCAGGGCGATAGATGAAACGCCAGACAAACAATCACCCCAATGATGCCCTTTATCAAGGGGGATTGGCCGGGCTGGCATACGGCCCACTGCGCAGATCGTCCACGTAACCGCAACTTTCCAGCCCTGAAAGTGAAAACACCGCCTGTCCCATCGTTTTTAGATTGCGCGCAGCCTGTATCCGCGCGGCGATGGCTTCAAACGGCGCGCACTCGCCTGAGCCGAGCGTCACACCGATGCCCGGCAGCACCCAACCCCCGCCCGAGTGCGCCTGGAAACCCGCCGCCGCCGCCATCCACCGCTCCAGGTCGGTGATGACGTCGGAACTGTACAGCATGGGCGCAATCGCGTCAATCGTTCCACTCAACATCCATTTTTGCGAGTCCTGATAATAAAATTCGTACCCCTTGGTGTAAGACGGCCACACCGCCGCCGATATGGTGAGGGTGGGGTGCGTGGCGTGCGTCTGCGTGGTGATGCGCGTCACCAGTTGCGTCACCTGCCCGCGCTGAAAGTTGGGCCGCCAATCGGTGATGGCGACCGTCTGCGAAAGCGGGTCGCGCGCGTACGCGGCCAGCGTGAATGGATCGAACGAGTATTGCCCGGCCGGGTAGCGCACGTTATCCAGGTGGATGCCGTCTATGGCATAGCGCGCCGCCAGGTCGGCGGCGATGTTGGCGATGTGGTCTTGCACTTGCGGCACGGCGGGGCTGGCCCAGGTGTATTGATTCCAACCGATGCGCACATAGCCGTCGCTGGCGGGCCTATCGTACACGCGCCAGGTATAACCCAGGCCATAGCCGCCATGGGCGCTGTAGGTAAAGCGATTGAGTGCCTGCGGCGGCGAAATATCAAGCGGCGGGACCAGCGAGCCATAGGTAGATGAGGGCGGCGCCAGCCAGGTCGGGTACACATTGATCCAGGCGTGGACCTGTACCCCGGCGGCGCGCGCTCGCGTAATGATTTCGGCCAGCGGGTCCCAGCCGGGGTCCTGGCCCAGCGTCGGCCCCAAAGACCCCGTCAGGCGCGAGGCCCACGGTTCCAGCCCGGGCGTATAGTAGGCATCGCCAGCCCCGCGCACCTGGAAGAAAATCGCGTTAAACCCGGCCTGCGCCGCCGCATCTACAATGTGCTGTACGTCCGTCACGGTGGGCGTATATTCAAAGCGCGTCCAATCGTAGCGGCTGACCCACACGGCGCGCAGCTCGGTGAGCGTGTCTGTGTGCGTGACTGTTTTGGTCGGGCAGAAAATGACCGGCAGATAGACGTGGTTCGTCAGGTTGAGGGTGCCGGTTAACGTGGCCGGGCGGCTGGCGGTGGGCGGCTCTGGCTCGTCTGGCAGGGACGCGGCGGCAGCTTGCTGGCCGAGCCAGGCGTTGAGCGCGGCGACGGCCACCAGCGCCATCAAAAGCGAGCACGTCGCCCGAAGCATGAAGAAAGCAGTGCGGTGCATAGCGGCCTATTCTAGCGGCAATTGTGGCGTGAGCAACTCGGGGCGTTTGCCTCTCAGGCTGCCTTCTTGCCGCAGTCTATGGATGGCTTCCTCAAAGTACTCGGCATTGTTGTCAATCAGCACACTCGCGCGCCCCAATAATAATGCGGCGATGCCGGTCGTTCCGCTTCCACCAAAAGGATCAACGACCAGGCCATCTTCGGGACACAATAGCTTTATAAAAAAGGATGGCAGTTCAACTGGAAAAACGGCTGGATGTCCTTTGTTTTTCCCGACGAGAGCAATGCTCAAAACGTTGGAAGGAAGCACTGTATCTTTGCCCGACCATCTTGAAATATCTCGCCCAAAACCGCTCTGGTTGACAGAATTGTGGCGGCTTTGATCGTTCTTGCCCAATTTAGCCAGCCGCGTTTCAGCCCACTCACCGATAGGCTTTCTCACAGCGTCGGGATTGAAAAACGGCTGCTTGGATTTTGCAAGATGGAAGCAATACTCCCATCCGTCGCGCAGGCGAGTGGGCCAATGCCCCGGCATAGGATTAGGTTTATGCCACAGATAATCATCAATCGCGAACCAGCCGCGTTCGCACAATGCTTCAATCGTATGCCACACGTACCGATGCCTGATCCCGTCAACCACTTTATCTTTGATGTTGATGACAAGGCTGCCATCGGGTTTCAGCGCGTTATAGAACGGCTCGTGAAACTCTAGAAACCATTCAACAAATCTATCTGGATGCACACTGTCATAATGTTTCCGGCGCGCGTCCGCATAGGGAGGAGACGTAACAATCAGATCCACTTGCCCGCAAAATTCGGCCAGCGCCTGCCGGCTGTCGCCGCAGATGACCGTGCAAGTCGCGATGCCATTGTTAATGGTTGTGCGTTTTTGAATTGTAGCTGCTTCAGTGCAGCCTTCATGCACTCGCTTTGCCATTCTTGCCCCTTCGTTGGTTCTTCTTGTTACAGAAAAACATCACCAGTTTGGAAGGGTCGTTAAATATTCCGCTATCATCCACAAGCCCCAACTCTTTACAACACTCTTCAAAGGAATCTATGACTTCTTTTGGAACATCCAGAGAAATCTTTTCCGCTTCCGGGTTATCCATCAGAACGCGGAGAACCGCTTGCATGATGTCTTCGTAAGTGCGGTTAGTAAAAAACGGCCAAAAGAAATCAGAGAACCACAGTTCGGTATTTGGGGAGCGAAGGGATCTGTCTTTTGTCCGTTTGACGCTCCTTCCGCCGCTTTCCATAACAAAAGCAAATATGCAAATGTACGGCCCGCGCCTGTTCTTGTCGCCCATCGCCAAATTTTCCAAAGCCTGAATCGCATTGGGCCAATCCGGGCCGCCTATTGTATTGCTTCGATTCTTTACCGAGACATAGATGCTCAGTCGCTTGCGCGTCTTGGTTATTTCAATATCCGCATTAAAATCGGCCTCCGTTAGTCCAAGCTCAGAGACGCTCAAGAACCTGCCAGTCCGTTGGGCGCAGTCTGTTGCCAAGTATTGGTAGCGCCAACCTGAGTTCATTCTTTCTTTTTGCAAGGCCCTGTTCCGAAATTGTTGCGCCGCGATATCTCTGCAGTTTTGTCCATTCAACTGAAAAGCTGTAGAAGCCGGGTCGCTGGAATACTGTTGAAAGTATCTAAGAGCGTGTTTTGAAAGTAATAATGCACTTTTACAAGTAAACAGCAGGGTT
>CAZYXV010000063.1:0-7671 GCA_964651475.1 uncultured Anaerolineae bacterium
CCGCCTTCGTAAACAGCGACAACGCGTTCCCGAAACTTGACATTGTCAAACTACTTCGAAAATAGCCCGAACGAGTTCGGGACTCCGGAGTCCTCAACTTGTTGAGGTATTTTTAGCGTTGGTGGAGAACGCAGCTCATGTTGTCTGTTCTAAACCTAAACCCGAGGTGATGATCATGCGAACTGTCATTATCGCGAATGGCGAGCGTCCCACTCAAGACACGGTTCATCGCTGGCTGCGGCCAGGCGACCGCCTGGTGTGCGCCGATGGCGGCGCGCGTCACGCGCTGACGCTGGGGCTGCGCCCTCAAGTGGTGGTCGGCGATATGGATAGCCTGGATGAGCCGGCCCAGGCGCAACTGAAAGCGTTGGGCGCGCGCCTGGTTGTCCATCCGGCCGCCAAAGACGAAACCGACCTGGAACTGGCCTTGCTGCTGGCGCTGCAAGAAGGCGCTACCGAGTTGGTAGTGCTGGGTGGGTTAGGGGGACGGCTGGACCAGTTGATTGCGAATGTGTTGCTGCTAACCTTGCCGCAGTTGGAGGGCGTGTCGGCGCGCATAGTGGATGGGCGGCAGCAAGCCTTTATCATTCGCGGCGAAGCGACTATCCACGGCCGCCCCGGCGACGTACTTTCGCTCATTCCCCTGGGCGGCGACGCGCAGGGCATCCTCACCGAAGGCTTGTTGTATCCGCTGCGCGACGAGACATTACGCCCCGGTCCGGCGCGCGGCGTGAGTAATGTGTTTACAGCGCAAACGGCGCGCGTCACGCTCCGGCGCGGCGCGCTGCTGGCGGTGCATATATCGGCAAATGACGAACAGTCTGACAGTTGAACGGAGGTCAAAATGAAAAGGCAGCAGTTCTACAGCCTGTTGGTTGGTGTATTGGTTATGGCGTTTGCGTCGTCGTGCGCCAGCCAGCCGGCTGGCCCGCGCACCCTGACGGTGATGACGCACGACAGCTTTGCCGTCTCTGAAGACGTGGTGGCCGAATTTGAAAAGGCCAACAACGCCAAACTGAGTTTCCTTCAATCCGGCGACACGGGTTCGGCGCTCAACAAGGCCATTCTCAGCAAGGGCAATCCGCTGGCCGACGTGTTCTATGGCGTAGACAATACTTTTATGGGCCGCGCGTTGGAGGCTGACATTTTTGACGCCTATGCGTCGCCGGCGCTCAAAGATATTCCCGATACTTTTAAAGCTCACACACATGACAAGCTATCGCCGGTGGATTACGGCGATGTGTGCCTGAACTGTGACAAGGCTTATTTCAAGGATAAGACCCTGGCCCCTCCGCAAACGCTGGACGATTTGACCAGGCCGGAATACAAGGGTCTGCTGGTGGTGGAAAACCCTGCCACGTCTTCGCCCGGCCTGGCGTTTTTGTTTGCCACCGTCGCGCGCTTTGGCGATCCGGGCTATCTGGAATTCTGGCGAGCCTTGCGCGCTAACGACGTTAAAGTGGTAGACGGATGGGAGACGGCCTACTATACCGACTTTAGCGGATCTTCTGGCAAAGGGCCGCGCCCGATTGTCGTCAGCTACGCCTCCAGCCCGCCGTTCGAGGTATATTTCAGCGAGGGCAAGCTCACCGAACCACCCAGCGGCGTGGTCATTGGGTCGGGCGCGTGCTTCCGGCAGATCGAGTACGTGGGGATTCTCAAAGGGAGTAAAAATCGCGCCCTGGCCGAGAAATTTGTGGACTATATGCTGAGTGTGCGCTTCCAAGAAGATATACCGCTCCAGATGTACGTTTACCCCGCCAACCCGGCTGCCCGGCTGCCGGAGGTGTTTGTGCAGTTCGCGGAAACGCCGCTTGACCCGGCCGCGCTCGCGCCCGAGATGATCCAGGCCAACCGCGAGACGTGGATCGAAAAGTGGACGGAGGCCGTTTTGCGATAAGGTGTCATTTCACTTGCTCATTTGCCGGTTTGCCTGTATGATACCGCCAGGAGGCAGAATAACCATGACAACCAAGATGGAACATTCCGATAAAGTACCACTGATTAACAAACTGGCGTTTGGAGCCGGCGATGTAGGCCCGGCGGTGGCAACAGGCGTCCTGGGATTTTTCTTGCTCTATTTTCTCACCGACGTTGCCGGCGTCAGCCCGGCCTGGGCCGGCACCATTCTGCTCGTCAACAAAATCTGGGACTCGATCAATGACCCTATCGTCGGCATGCTATCTGACCGCATCCGCACGCGCTGGGGGCGCCGGCGCCCCTGGTTCCTGTTTGGCGCAATGCCGTTCGGGGTGACGTATTTTTTGATGTGGCTGGTGCCCCCGTTTTCAGAGATGGGACGGGTGGCCTATTATCTCGTCGTTTCGTTGCTGCTGGACGTGGCCTTTACGGTGGTCAATGTGCCTTATACGGCGCTGACGGCGGAAATGACGCGCGATTACGACGAGCGCACCAGCCTGAACAATTATCGCTTTGCATTTTCCATCGGCAGCGGCCTCCTGGCCGCTGTCACTCACCCCATGATCGTGGGCGCGTTTCCCAACGATCCGCCCATGGGGTACATAGTGTCGGCGCTGATTTGGGGAGTGCTGTCAACTGTGCCGTTTTTCTTTGCCTTTGCAGGTACGTTTGAAAGGCACGTGGAAGAACAAGCAGAACCTCTGCCGTTCTGGCAGGGCTTGCGGACCGCGTTCGACAACGTAGCGTTCCGCTACGTCGCCGGCATCTATTTGCTTTCGTGGTTGGTGGTGCAGACGGTGCAAGCGGTCATTATTTACTTTCTGACGTATTGGATGGGACAGGGCGATTTGATGGCGCCGGTCGTGCTGGCTGTGCAAGGCAGCGCTATCATCTGGCTGTTTATCTGGTCGGCAGTCAGCCGGCGCGTGGGCAAAAAGGGTGTGTATTATATCGGCATGGTTTTCTGGATCGCGGTCGAGTTGGCCTTGTTTGCCGTTCAGCAGACGTGGCCTGCCTGGACGGTCATTGTATTGGGTGTGCTGGCTGGCGTGGGCGTGGCGACGGCTTACCTGGTGCCGTGGTCCATGTTGCCCGACGTGGTCGAGTTGGACGAGCTGGAAACCGGACGGCGCCGCGAAGGGTTGTTTTACGGGTTCTTTGTGTTGCTGCAAAAGTTGGGCCTGGCGTTAGGCTTGTTCCTGGTGGGCCAGGTGTTGAATTGGACCGGTTACATCACCCCCCCCCACGGGTCTGCGGAAATCGTCACGCAGCCGGCGTCGGCCTTGTTGGCGATTCGCATCATGGTAGGGCCGGTCCCCGCCGTTATTTTGGTGGCTGGCATTGTGCTGGTGTATTTGTTCCCAATCACCAAAGAATCGCACCAAAGGACTCTGGAGGAGTTGGCGCGGCGCAAGAGCGCCAGCCCGGCAAGGGGGTAAATCATGGATCACACTGAAGGTACATTTAAATCAGCGGACGGGTTGGACCTGTTCTACCAGGCGTGGTTGCCGGACAAATCGCCCAAGGCCGCGTGGGTGATTGTGCACGGATTCGGCGAGCACAGCGGGCGTTATTTCAACTTGGTGAATTATTTTGTCCCGCGCGGCTATGCGCTGTATGCGTTCGACCAGCGCGGGCATGGGCGCTCGTCGGGCCAACGCGGACACGTGAATCGTTATGGCGAGTATCTGGCGGATGTGCAACAATTCCTCAAGCTGGTGCGCGCCGCCCAGCCGGGCAAGTTGTTCTTGATGGGACATTCGATGGGGGGGCTGATTGTCTTGATGTATGCTATTCACCACCCGCAAGATATGGATGCGGTCATCGCCTCTTCGCCTTTCCTGGGGATAAACATTAAAGCACCCGGCTGGAAAGTGGCGCTGGCGCGGGGGCTATCGAGCCTCTTGCCGGCGTTTTCAATGTCCAATACCGATTTGCACAATGAGGATTTGTCACGCGACCCTGAGGTGGTGGCGGCGGCCGGGCAGGATGCGCTCAATCACCGCGCTGTCACCCCGCGCTGGTTTACCGAAACGACGGCGGCGCAGGCCAGCGTGATGGCGCGCGCCCACGAATTCTGCGCGCCCTTGTTGCTGGCATACGCCACGGCAGACAAGATCGCCGATCCCAACACGTCGCGCGCCTTTTTTGAGCGCGTGACCTGCCCCGACAAGACAGTCCACGCTTACGAAGGATATTACCACGAGATATTGAACGACATTGGCAAAGAAGCTGTGCTGGAAGATATGGAACGCTGGCTGACCGGGCGGGTGTGAGGGACTCGGCTTTTCATTCGCTTACTGCACGGGTCAGGTCATCAAATGACGTCATTGGCGCCAACCGGAGCATAAAATCCCTGAGCGTGGAGCTGCGCTGGCGCAGTGTGACCACGGCCGGGCCAACCGGGTCTTCGCCGGCCGCGCCCGGTTCGTCGGCGTACGCGCCGTAAAATGCAAAGTACGCCTGGTTGAGTTTGCGGATCAGGTAGCCGTGCTCCCAAAAGACCTGGCGGCGCGCTTTCATGTAATCTTCGGCTTCGGCGATCCTGGCTTCTTTCAGCAGCCGGTCCACTTGCGCGCGCGTGGTGCGCATTTCCTGGCGAAAATCAAATGGCGCTTCGGGCGTGGAGAGGGCATCGGTCGCGTCGGGCGTGGCCGATGGCGCCGGTTCGGGCGGGCGCACCAACTCGGGATAAAAGCGCGCCAGCACCAGCGGCCTGATCTCGTTTTCCACGATGCTGGCCGCCGTCTCGTTCATGGTGGTGAGTTGGGGCGAGCTTCCATAAAGCCACCCAAGCGGGAACAAGGTCAGCCAGTTGTGCGCCCACTCGTGCGCCACCACGCCCACAGTCCACTCCAACGAACTGGTCTCTAGTAGCATGGCGGGGTACAAACCCATGCCGCCAATGGGCACTACCAACGACGCCACGTCAAATTTCTGGTCAATTTCTTTTTCCAAAGCTTCGGCGCGGTCCACGGTGAGTCCGGCTTCCAGGCTGAATTCGTAGAGGCGGCTGATTTCGCAGCGCGGCGAGATGATCAATTGTTGGGGTAGGGGGGTGAAGCGAAACTTGACCGGCGGCACCACTTGCCCGCCCAGGGCAAAGCCTTGCTCGGCCAGGATGGCGGCCACCTGGTCTTCGATGATGGCTTCGACGGTGGATTGCAGCCGGCTTTGCTCGGCGCGCAGCCGCTCATATTCGGCGCGATGGCTGGCAGAGGCAGCGTCCGGATCAGTCACGTGGGAATCGCCGTATATTTCTGCGACGCGTTGTGATTGCTGCTCCATTTGTCCAACCAGGCTGACGTAATAGAGCACCGTGTCCTTGCGCGCCTGGTCAGGCAAATAATCCTGGACGGGAACGGACGCCTGGGCGCCCTTGTCGTAAAGCGCGTCCAACTCCCAGCCCAGATAATTAAAAGTCTGGTCAGCGACCAGGAGGTCAATCCGTGTTCCAATTTTGCCTGGCGGCGGGGCCTCTTGAATAATTACGAGGGCCATGACGCTCAGGAATATTAAAAGCTCACTAATTGTCCAGATACGTTTGAGCATAGGCTTGTGGCAAGGCAACATTGGCGCAACAGGCTTATCTTAGCCTGTTTACCTGACCCTGTCAAGCAAAGTTTTTTTATTTGACCTTGAGTGTCAATTTGGGTATACTTTGCATGGCAATGCTTTGGAAGGAATGTGTTGATGGGACAGTTTTTGCAATCGGGGGCAGTTGCTTCAGCAGCGTTATCGTATTCTTTCCTTTCTGCCCAGGGGTGGCACAGGGGCCATTTACTATGTCCGGGATATTCGCCTCGAAATCCCCTCATCGTCCAATGAAAGTTGTGCAATGAATTTATGAATATGAGGGAGATAGTGTATGCAGTGGGATCGTGTTAGTAGAGTGCTTTTTGCGTGTCTAGTATTGGTTACGTCAGGCTGGCTGACTGGGCCGCCAGCCTATGGGGAGCAGGAACCTGAGCTTATCCAGACAGGCACTGCCCCTGTTAGCCAGGGTGAAACCGGGCACGTCTCTGCTGCCGCGAGGCCGCAAGCGGTTTTTGCCGGCCCCGCCGTGGTTTCGGTTGGCCCGCCGCGCAATGCGCTGGCGGTTTCGCAGGCGGCGAGCATTACGGCTACCTTTAGCGTCCCAATGAGCGCGACCACTTTTACCACGCAGGCGATTGTTGCTCACGGCGCGCAGACGGGGCGGCTGAGCGCCACACTTGCCTATGACGACGCTACTTTGACTGCTGTTCTCACCCCCACGGCCAATTTCAAGCCCGGCGAAGTGGTCTGGACCAGCGTCACCAGCGACGTACACAGTTCTGCCGGGCAACCCATTACCCCCACCGTCTGGCAGTTTGCGGCCCAAGCAGCACAGGCGGGCGGCGTCTTTAACTCCAACCGCGCGCACGGGGTGGGCACCACTCCGCAGTCAATAGTGGCAGGGGACATGGACGGAGACGGCGACCTGGATTTGGTCACCAGTAATTATGGCGACGACACTATCACGGTGCTGTACAATGAGGGGAACCGCGTTTTCGCCCTGGGCGACCCTGTTGACGTGGGAGATGGGCCAGGCGCGGTAGCCACAGGCGACGTGGACGAGGATGGCGACCTGGATTTGGTTGTGGTGAATCTGGGCGACAAGAACGCAATGGTGCGATTCAACGAGGGGGGAGATCTTTCTAACTGGACGTTGTTGAGCATGGGCACCGACCCGCGCCACATTGCCCTGGCAGATGTTGACGGCGATGGCGACCTGGACGTGATTGGTGCCGATTACGGCGCCTCTAACATTTTTATCTTGTTCAATGCGGGCGACGGCACTTTTGGCTCCCCAGCGACTTTAAGTATGGCATACGGGCCGCTCTGGGTGGCAGTGGGTGATTTTGACAACGACGGCGCTTTGGACATGGTCGCTGTTAGCGACCATAATAATACCTCCAACCTTTCTGTGTTGCGCAATCTCGGCGGCGGCGTTTTTACCCCAAGCGTAACGTGTAATGTGGTGAGCATGCCCTTTTCGGTCATCGTGGGCGACCTGAACGGAGACCATTATCTAGACCTGGCCGTTAGCAGCGGAGTTTCTAGCAACAGAGTCACAGTTTTTCTAAATAAAACAGACGGCACTTTTGATACAACCGGCGTGGAATATGCGGTGGGCACGAGTCCACGCCAGGTGGCGGCGGGAGATTTGGACGGGGATGATGATTTGGACCTGGTCGCCACCAATTATATCAGTAACACCCTCTCGGTGCTGAGCAATGGAGGGAGCGGCTACTTGGGCGGGCAGGTAGTTTACGGCGCCCAGGACGGCCCCACCTCGCTGGCGGTGGGCGACCTGGACGCGGATGGCGACCTGGATGTGGCTGTTTCCAACTCGTTGAGCAATACGGTTTCGATATTGTACAATAACTGCCCGCCCGGCGCGCCGTACAATCCCGATCCTTCCATCGGTGCAACGGGTGTTCCGTATGCGCCGATTCTCTCTTGGGAGTGTGACGACCCCGACGAGGATGCGCTGACTTTTAGCCTGGCTTTTGGGACCAGCGCCTCGCCGCCGCTTGTCGCTCAGAATGTCACAGCCTATACTTTTTCTCCTGGCGTATTGCAGCCGGACACGACTTATTATTGGGTTATCACGGCCACAGATGGTCTAAGCTCTACGGTGGAAGGGCCGTGGCATTTTACGACTCTGCTAGTTACGCCGACGGGTGTTACGCTGAGCGGCGCATTGAGTGGTCCAGTGGGTGTAAC
>CAZYXV010000063.1:7771-14064 GCA_964651475.1 uncultured Anaerolineae bacterium
TTACGCCGACGGGTGTTACGCTGAGCGGCGCATTGAGTGGTCCAGTGGGTGTAACGCAGACCTTTACGGCGGAGCTTGCACCAATCACGGTCACGCAGCCCATCACGTATGTGTGGCAGGCCACGGGGCAGGCGATGGTGGAGCATCCGGCTGTCTCTAGTTACACAGACACGGTGAGCTTTAGGTGGGATACTCTGGGTCTCAAGGTCATTACGGTTACGGCGGGCAATGTGGGTGGGACGGTTCAGGCCACCCACACCCTCAGCGTGGTGCTTTTTGTGCCGGACATCACACTGGCCCATCCGGTGCTGGCGGTGGAACTGGCGCCGGGCGGCGTGAGCAGTTCTACCTTGACGATTGGGAATGAGGGGGAGGCGGAGTTGGTGTGGAGTCTGGCAGAAGCGCCGGAGGTAGGCTGGCTGAGCAAAGCGCCCACAGGCGGCACCGTGCCGGTTGGCGGCAGCCAAAATGTGGCGCTTGAGTTTGACGCTGGGGGTCTGGACGACAATGTCTACACCACCACCTTGCGCCTCAGCAGCAATGATCCAGACAAGTCACTCATAGACATTCCGGTGACGCTTACGGTAGAGTCAGAGTGCATTGCTCTTGGCGGAGCAGATTTTACGTTCGAGCCGGCCAGCCCCCGAGCTGGCCAAGTCATCACTTTTACCGGCGTGGTGACCGCCGGCACGGAGCCTGTCACCTATACGTGGAGCCTGGATGAGGGACATCTGGATAGCGGGCGAGTGATCACGCATATCTATGGGACGCCTGGGGTGTTTGCCGTGGCGATGACGGCGACCAACGGCTGCCCCAGCTTTGATACGGCGCAACATGATGTCACCGTCCAGCCGGCGCACACATTCGTCTATTTGCCCATCGTGTTGCGCCGGTGGCCGCCTCTTCCAGATCCTCCCGTGTTGGCAGCGATTGATAATGCCGACGGGGATGGCCGCTATCAGGTAAGCTGGGACAGCGCTTACCTGGCGACGCACTATGTATTGGAAGAGGATACGCAAAGCGCTTTTTCTGACGTGACACAGGTCTATAGCGGCACGGACACCTATGTTGATCTTGAGGGCAGAGGCGCGGCGCGTTATTACTATCGCGTCAAGGCGCGCAACGACTGGGGTGAGAGCGATTGGTCAAATATATCCTGGGTGGACGTGCTGTGGGAAATGGAGCCTAACGACGCGAGGGGACAGGCCAACGGCCCGCTGGTTTCCGGCCTGACCTATTATGGCACTTTTACTGGCACAAGCGGCACGAGCGATTACTTTTACCTCGACTTGCCCGCAGGCCATTCGGTTGAGCTTTGGCTGAGTAACATTCCCGCCAAGAACGATTATGACCTGGTGCTGTATGATGATGCACTGGTTATGAGAGGCTATTCTGGCCTGCCGGGAAATCAAAGCGAGCACATCTTGACAAAGATATTGCCAGTGGGTCGTTATTTTGTGCGAGTCTACCATCGGAGCGGGGCGGGGAGCTATACACAACCTTACCACTTGCGCCTGGTGTATCAATAATGAGCGTTCTCTTACCTTCCCGGAAGCTTTGCTCCCGGGAAGGTAACTGGCTCCTGTTGGTAAACCCTTTACGAGCGGCATCCCTATGCCGCTTGGCATAGGCTGACATGGGGATGTCAGCCTACTTTCCTGACAGAAAGTAGCTAGCCGAGGTAGCGCTGCCAGGATGGCGGAATGCTGCTAGAGACTATCGCTAACGCCAGGTAACGCGGGCGATAAGGCGCGCGGCGAAGCGCCATGCGCGCTTCGTCGGGCGTGCGGTTACCCTTGCGATGGTTGCACGGCTTGCATGCGGCGACCACGTTTTCCCAACTCGTCGCTCCGCCGCGGCAACGCGGGATGACGTGATCGAGCGTCAACTCGGACGCCGGCAATTCGCGCCCGCAGTATTGGCACGTGAAGCGGTCGCGCAGCATCACGCCACGCCGGCTTGGGCTCAGGCGAAAACGGCGAGGAATGTGCACGTATATCCGCAGCCGGATGACGAGCGGCATGGGCAGCACCACGTGCTGGCTGCGCAACACAGCTTCGGCCGCCTCTACCAACTCGGCCTTATCTGCCAGTAGCAGCGCAACAGCGCGCGGCACACTCACAGTATTAAGAGGTTCGTAGCTGGCATTGAGAACTAGGACTCGTTGCATAGTCATCCCTTGCGCGGCCAGTAGCCGGCAACAGGCCCCCTTGCTGCCCGTCGCCGGCGCTCGCTTCACCACGCTGCGGAGCCGTCTCTCCGTCGCCACCGACTAATCGGGGTTCCCTCACGCCGCCGCGTGTCTCCGGCTCTTCACCGGCGCAGCGGCCTGGATCGGGCGATGACCCTCGAAGGTCACGGCGTCTGCGGCGGGCGATCCTCGCTCCTTGTGAGCGAGGATCGCCCTGTGCTCAATGGCCTGCGCGCGCAGGCCAGCTCGCCTCGCAGGAGGTGAGCCGTCTTGAGCCAACACTTTTATGGAACATTTTCAGTACATGTTTCAGTATATGCTTGCCACTTCAAGATTGCGCTACACTTGGGTAACGATTTAGTTAATACGTGCAATACTAGCGGGCTGTCGGAGTGGCCGACGCATCCCTATGCGTTGGCGGGGCTGGCATAGGGATGCCAGCCTGCTCTCCGACAGGCTGCCAGAATAAAAAAAGCGCAAGACCGCCGGGTCTTGCGCTTAAAGAAGGTCGTACTCGATCCTAGGGATACCCTCCTGGATTGGCGCAAGACACCACGTGCACATTGACTGCCTGATCACTCAGGACGAGCGGCGGGCAGTACGAGGCCGGTTGGGAGTGTCTAAATCCCCACGGCGTCATAATTTTTGTTGCACGTTGTTTGTTTTTCATCACGCTGACTTTCTGTTGTGCAATTTGCACCTATCTAAAAATGTGATTTCCGATAATGGTTACTGCGTTTACTCTTATTAAATCTAACGGTTAACATTGGCTTAAAGATACGCCTCTTTGCCAAAAATGTCAAGGTCTGCGTGCAAATCATCCAGAGTATGTTATAATCTTGTGTCTTTATTCTCTATCAGGTGACATTCATGCGTTTTCTTGTTACAGGCGGGGCGGGTTTTTTAGGAGCGGCCCTGGCGAACAGGTTGGTTCACACGAATGATGCCGTGCGCGTGATAGATGATTTAAGCGCCGGCGATCCGTCCCGCTTGGATAGCCGCGTGTCATTCACGCGGGGCGACGTGGCCGACGTGCCCAAGTTGTGGACGCTGCTGCACAATGTGGATTGCGTGTATCATCTGGCCGCGCGGGTGTTGGTGCCCGAGTCGGTGCTGTATCCGCGCGAGTACAATGCCGTCAACGTGGGCGGCACTGTGGCGGTGATGGAAGCCATGCGTGACGCGGGCGTCAAGCGCGTGGTGCTGGCTTCGTCGGGCGCTGTGTACGGCGGGCAGAAACGCCAGCCGGTGCGCGAAGACATGCCGCCGCATCCGGATTCGCCTTATGCGGTGAGCAAGTTGTCTGCCGAGCATTACGTGCGAACAATCGGCAAATTGTGGGGAATCGAGACAGTGATTTTACGCATCTTTAATGCTTACGGGCCGGGGCAAGCGCTGCCGCCCGCGCACGCGCCGGTGATTCCACAGTTCATACGCCAGGCCATGGGAGGCGGCAGCCTGGTGGTTTTTGGAGATGGCAAACAGACGCGCGATTTTGTTTACGTGGACGATGTGGTTGACGCGCTGGCGGCGGCGGCAACGGCGCGCCAAGTGGATGGCGAGATTGTCAACGTAGGCAGCGGACAGGAGGTCAGTGTCCAGGACTTGGCGGCGATGGTGGGCCGCATTACGCACTGCCAGGTCGAGACCCTGTACAGCAGCGCGCAGGCTGGCGGCGTGACCCGCCTGTGCGCCGATCTGGCTAAAGCGCGCCGCACGTTGAATTATAGCCCCAAGATCAGCCTGGAAAGCGGCCTGCGCCGGACGTTGGAACGCGATCCGCGTTTTGCTGTTCGATGAGATTGGACGGGTAAGGCGGCGCTCGCATGCGCCTCGTTGTGGATGATGGTACTGTATGTCTGATTTGACCGGTCAACGTTTGGGGCAATATCACGTTTTATCTCGGATTGCCAAAGGTTCGGCGGCGGTCATTTACAAGGCTTACCAACCCAAATTGGGGCGTTTTGTCGCCATCAAGGTTCTTTCTCCCCAGGTCATTGACGACGACGACTTTTTGGAACGGTTTATCCAGGAAGCGCGCGCTATCGCCCAACTCGATCATCCCAACATTGTGCCCGTGTATGATTTTGACCGCCTGGGCGACACAGTCTACCTGGTGATGAAGTACGTCGAGGGCGGCACACTCAAAGACCTGATGACCGGCCGCCCTGTAGATTTGAAGCTGGCGGTCGAGTTGACCGCCCAGGTGGGGTTGGCGCTGGGATACGCTCACAAGCAAGGCGTCATCCATAGAGACGTCAAGCCAACCAACATTCTGCTGGGTCATCGCAACTGGGCCTTGTTAACCGATTTTGGCCTGGCCAAGATATTGGCGGGTTCAAAAAAGTTGACGCGCTCGGGGGAAAGCATGGGGACGCCAGATTACATGGCGCCCGAACAGGCCCAGGGAGTCGCTGTAGATCACCGCGCCGATGTATATTCCCTGAGCGTGACGCTTTACGAAATGGTGACGGGGCGGGTGCCGTTCGACGCCGAAAGTCCCATGGGGGTGATTGTCAAGCACATCACAGAGCCGCCCAGTTCGCCCCGCCAGTGCAGTCCGGATTTGCCAGTGGCGGTCGAAAATGTCATCCTCACCGCTCTCAACAAAGATCCCAACCAGCGTTACCAGACGGCTGAAGATTTTGTGAGCGCATTGGTGAGCGCGGCGCGCTTGCCGGGCCGCCATCCTTTGTCTGCGGCGCGCATGCTCACGTGGGGAATTCCCGATGCGGCGAGCGATACTGTTCCTTTGTCTCGTCCACCTCGCCCTGTTGCTCGAGCCATGCGCGTGCATTGGAGCAAGTGGGGTGAGGCGTGGGCAGCCGCCCGTTATACGACCTGGTTGCATATTGGCCGTGTGCTTGGCGCAGCCAGACGTTTTCTGGCTGCACACAGGTCGTATCAGATAGCGGGGATTGCATTGATTAGCGTGGCGGCGATAGCCGTTTGGGCGCTCAACGTGGCGTTCTTTGCCCGCAATGCGCTAGAGCAGTGGGGTATGGCGGCTGCGCCTACGCCAGTGGTGAGTGTTGTTTCTCAACTGACCCCGACGCCCGATTGGCACTTCAGTCCCACGGCAACTCTCATTCCTACCCCGCCGCCAACGGCCACACCCAAGTGGCGCTATCTATCTCCCGATGCTAAAATTGTCCCCGGCATTTACGTCAAGGCCATCAAGCCCGAGGGACTCAACCTGCACGCGGCGGCCGGGTTCGACCAGGAGTTTATTACCACGGCCTCCTCTGGCTCTATACTCTACGTGCTGGGCGGCTCTGTAAAAGCCAATAACCTGTCTTGGATTCGGATGCGCGACGTGAGGACCGGCGTGACGGGATGGGGACTCCAGGATGACGTGATAGCTTATGCCGCATCTGCGCCATAGAATGCGCCGCGACGCGCTGGATCGAATTGAGGTAGATGGAATCGCGTTGTGGTTAGTCAAGCCAAAGTTGGTAATCCTGCACGAAACTGGGAGTACTTATGACAACTTTTAATCCGCTCCACATTTTGGGCATCTCGGGTAGTCTGCGTAAAGCCTCGTATAACACTGCCCTCTTGCGGGCAGTGGTCGAGCTTATGCCACCGGAAATGACATTGGAAATCTTGGACCTTTCGCCCCTGCCAATGTTCAACCAGGATGCTGAAAAGCCGTTTCCTGAGGCAGTGCTCGAGTTCCGCACCCGATTGGCGCAGGCCGATGCTTTACTGATCGCCACGCCAGAGTATAACAGTTCGGTCAGCGGCGCCCTCAAAAACGCCATAGATTGGGCATCTCGCCCGCCTCGGCAGCCTTTGAACGGCAAGCCAGTCGCCATTATTGGAGCCAGCACAGGCAGCTTTGGCACGCTGAGAGCTCAATTGCACCTGCGCCAGATACTGACGCACGTTGGCGCCCTGCCGCTAGGCAAGCCTGAAGTGCTGGTTGCGCGCGCCGAGCAGGTTTTCGACGCCGAAGGGAAATTGATAGACGCAGCGGCGCGCGGCTTTCTGCGAGATTTGCTTGACGCTCTGGCCAGATGGACGCGGCGGGTATCGCCGGCCTGACACTTATTTTTCGTCCAAAAATGAGGGGGGTACACTTGCCAGTGAGAAGTGCATG
>CAZYXV010000064.1:0-13964 GCA_964651475.1 uncultured Anaerolineae bacterium
AAGTTATACCTTAGCACTCAAATTAGTCAAATGTTAAAAGTGTAAGTCCATGAGCGGGCAAAAGAGTCGTTTCCATCCCAGCCTCCTATGTGTGAGAACTGGGTAGAAGTATAATCACATTGGGTAAAAGTAAAACCTGTTTGGTTCTGGCTCGGCCAGGCTAGGGACATGGGAAAAATAAGCTGTCCCAAAATTCCCGTAGGAGCGCCCTCCCCGGCCTGTCGGCCAGGACAGGCCGGGCGCGATAGTCGCGCCTGCCAGCCTGGCGGCTAGACAGGAAAGGCGCTCCTACGCGGCGACATTGGGATAATTATTTTCTTCCGCATCCCTTACTACGAGCAAGATTCCGCATCTACTGAGTCTGAAGAATCTCTCATCCTGATGGGTTCTGTGGCCACTGGCGGTAGCGTCAGGGGACAGCGGGCGACGGCGTTGGCGCCGGGCTGGGCGTGGGCGGCGGCTGGATGAAATCCTGGCGCGTCTTTTGAACAAAATCCTGCGCTGTGAAACTGGCCACGCGAACATAGTAGGGCGACTCGGAAGAGATCATTACAAAGCTGTTATCTTTGCTGTCTTGGGCGCCGATTCGCAACGTATAGCTCTTGACCGTCCCGCTCGCATCGCGCGTCTGGAGGGTCACGATGGCGCTGGGAGATGTGAGGCCATACGCCTCTTGCTCGGTCTTGCCCAAGGGCTGGAGCATGTTGATCGTGGCGGCCCGGTTCACGAGCGATTTGATATTGTTTTCGTTGACTAGCTCGCCGGCCGTCAGCCCCTTTATCGTCCACGCGCTGGCGTCATTCTTTTCCAACTCGACCCGCCCATTCTTGTTTTCTACGCTGAAGGTTGTGATTTGATCTTGAGGCGCGGAAAAATAGCGCGTGTCTATCCAGCCCGAAGCCTGGGACGCCGCGTCCGCCGCCGCAAGCCCCGAAGCCAGGTACACTTCTTGGTTGCCGTCGGCGCGCACGTGAACGTTTTGATAGCCGGCTGAAACACCCAGGTACAACTTGTGGCGCGTGCCATCGGCCAACTCGAACTCGATCAGGCGCTCGTGATCTTGATCGGCCACTTTGAGCCGCTTGTGGCTGGCGTCAGTCTGGGTCACTAGGCGATTGGTCTTGAGCGCCGCAATCTTGTCGAGCAGCCCCGAAACTTTGTCCGCCTGGGTTGGGTAATCATCCGCCTGCGGCAAGACCCACCCGGCGGCGCCCTTGGCCAGCTGCACCTGCTGGCCGGTTGCGTCGCTAATCGTCAGCCTGACGACATTATCGGCTTCCATGCCCTCAAACAGGCTGCCGCCGGCGGTGGCCGCCGTGCGGGGCCAAAAGACAAACGCGGCCAATGCCACCTGGAGCGCCAGGACAATGAGTAAAATCTGGTTCTGTCGGTTCATCGTTTCTTCTCCGTCCCCAATTCCTGATCCTCAATCTCCACCAGCTCTATCGGCAACTCGCTACGCTGCCGCACGTTCCAAATCACGCCGAGCGCGACCAGGCCGATCAGCGCCGCCGCATAGTTCAATCCTTCCCACAGCGATTGTTCGCTCTTGTCCATTGATTTGAGCAGGCGCGCATAGGTGCCGCGCGAGCGGATGGTGAGCAAGTCCTGGTCTTCCACGGACCAATCTATGGCGTTTTGCATGAATTGCAGATTCAGCAGGTAGCGGTCTTGCGAAAGGTTGCGCGAGATTTCCAACACCGCATCGTTCAGGAACTCGACGCTGCCAATCACCACCAGGCGCGAGGTGTCGGGCGAGCTTTCAATCACCCCCAGCGACGTTCCGCTGGCGGGCTGCGGCCCGACGGGCGCCGTGGCGGTGGGCTGTTGGCTGGCTTGGAGCGGCGACGGCTTGCCTTTGAAATAGCTTTCGAACGAGCCGCTTATGCTCACCGCGAGCGGCACGGCTTTTTGTTCGCCTTCGACCGGAAAGCCCAACTGTGGATAGGTTTTGAGGTCGGGCTGAGTGTCTAGCGAAGTACGCAGCCACGCTTGAGCGGTAGACTGGAGCAAAGTGACCACCTGGCGATCCTTGTTCTTTTTGGCATCTATTTCGAGCGGCGAGGCCCATTGGAGCGTGACGGCGGGCAGATTGGCGACGATGGGGCTATCTTTGGCCATGCTGTCTTGGCGCACGTCTACAAAGGGTGGAAAGCTGACTTGCTGTATCTCGATAATGTTCATGCCGCCCACGTTGCGTTGAACCTGGACCGGGAACGGCTCGTTGCGCGGGTCCATCACCAGTTGCTCGCCCACTTTTACGCCATAACTTTCCAGCACATCTTTGAGGCCGTTCTGCACGTTTTCGAGCATAATGCTGCCGCCAAACTGCATCGGCGAAAGGATGGTATTGCCGGCGGCCAGCACTGCCGCGCCGCCGCGCATCAGGTATTGGTCAACTGCAAAGCGATCCTTATCTGTCATCGCCTGCGGCCCAATCACCACCAGCACGTCCACGTCGCCGGGAACGCTGCCGGAGGCCAAATCAACCGGCTTGACCGTATAGTTCTGAGCAAGCTGTTCCTGGAGCATGGTCCAACTGGAGATAGGCTGCTGCGCCGCGCCCGTATAGGGATTTTGTATGGGTTGCTGGGGCGGAGTCCACCATCCCACCGTTTTGAGAAAGCCGGGCGCGGCGCGCTTGAGCGCCGATTCGATCTCGGTGCGCAGGCTGGCTTCGCTGAGATCGCCGCTGGGATAAATCACGCTGGGCTGGTCGCCAATGTGCAGCACCATGTGCAGGTAATAAGAATCGGGTGAAAAGAGCGAGACGGCGATGGGGCGCAGGCCGTAGCTATCGTACAGGCTCTGGCGCGTGGCGGAACCGCCGCTCGCATCCGGGTCAACGATTTCAAACACAAACTTGCCGCCCGCTTCTTTTTGAATGTCTTGGGCCACTTGTTCAATGCGCTGCGGCGCGTCCTTGAGCGCGTCGGGCAGCGTCTTGGGCGTGACGTAGGCCGTCAGCCGGACGGGCTTGTCCGCGCTGGCTACGCTGGCAAAGATCGAATCCAGGCTCTGGAAACCATACACCACTTTTTTAACCGAGCGGGTGAGATCATATTCCAGGTTGCGCAGCCTGACGTCAACTTGCCCGCCAGGAAGCGATTCGACTTCGATCAGGTCCTGAAAGCTCAAGGTCTCGTATTGGTCGCCGTAGCGAACCAGGATGTCAAAGTACGAGTTGATCACCGAGGCTTCGTAGCGCCCGGCAATGCGGAAAGGTGTGGGGCTAATGCCGTATACCTGGTTGGCTTCTGCTTCCATCTCTTCGTTATCTTGAGGGTCAATCATCTCGACCTTGATCTTGCCGCCGGAGGCGATCTGGTATTCGCGCAGCATGTCGCGGATGGTGGGCGTGAGGGGCGCGAGCAGGGGGTGCGTCCTTTCGCTAAAGTATCCCCGTATCAGCAGCGGTTCTTGCAAGTTGCGCACCAGGTCGCGCGTGGCCGGCGACAGGCTGTATTCGTGTTGCGCGGTCAGGTCGGCGCGCAGGTTGTGCAGCGGGAACATCCACGTGTTGAGCGCGAGCAGGTTCACGCCGACCAGCGCCACGTTCAACAGGGCGTTGCGGCGATACAGCGCCGTGTCTAGCCCCCGGCTCCACCGCTTGACGTCCAGCGAGACCGCGTTGAGCAATAAAAAGAACGTCGTCAACGATAGATAATAGATCAAGTCTCGCGCGTCAATCACGCCGCGTTCGATGCTTTCAAAGCGGCTGCCCGTGCCCAAGGCTCTCAGAATTTCGGCGGGCGTGTCGCCCACCAGGCCGGTGACGTTGCTCGAGCCAATCACGTAGAGCACGCTGCACACCAGGACGGTGACGAGCAAGGCGACGATGGGGTTGTCGGTGCGCGACGATACGAATAATCCAATCGCCGCATACGCTGAGGCCATGAGAATCGTCGCCAGGTAGCCGCCCACCACCGGCCCCCAATCCAGATTGCCCAGGCGGATGACGGTGATGGGCAAAAATAGCGTCAGCGCCAGCGATAGCGCGACCAGCGCCATCACGGCCACGAACTTGCCCAACACCAGGTGAGACCGGCGCGCCGGCAGCGTGAGCAAAATTTCCAGCGTCCCGCCGCGCTGTTCTTCACTCCACTGGCGCATCGTCAGCGTGGCGACCAAAAAGATCATTAGAATCGGCATCCACTTGAACAGCGGGCGGACGTCGGCGATATTGCGGGCGAAAAAGGTCTCGGCCCAAAAGAATGAAAAGAGCGCGGCGACCAAAAAGGCGCCTACAAAGATGAGGGCCATCGGCGAGCCGAAATAGGCGCGCAGTTCCTTGCGCGCAATGGCCCAGGATTGCGTCCATAACGTTTTCATTGTCTTACCTCTTGCGTGTTGCGATGCGCGGCGAGCTATTTGTCATTTGTCGCGGGTTGTGGGTCGGTGCTTGTGGCCATCTCGTTAAAGACGGTCTCGAGCGTTCTCACGTCACGCCGCAATTCGCGCAGCGGCCAGTTCTTTTGCCGCGCCAGGTCGTAAATGGCGGAGCGCAGATCGGCGCCTTCTGTCCCTCGCACGCGATACTCGCGCCCGTCGGCGGTGCGCGCGGTCTCGACGGCCCGGACGCCGCGCAGCGCCTTTAGATCGCCCAAAGCGTCCGGCGCGCCTTCTTGCAGCACCAGCACCGCGTCTATGGTGGTGGAAAGATCGGCCAGGCGCGCGTCGGCCTTGACCTGGCCGTTCAGCAAAATGACCACGCCATCGCACGTCGCCTCTACTTCGGAAAGGATGTGTGTGGAAAGCAAGACAGTGCTGTGCTCGGCCAGCCGCCGAATCAGGCGCCGCACCTCGACGATTTGGGTCGGATCCAGCCCCACCGTCGGCTCGTCCAAAATCAACAACTTGGGCTTGTGCAAAATGGCCTGGGCCAACCCGACGCGCTGGCGGTAGCCCTTGCTCAACTGGCCGATGGGGCGCGCCAGGTGGCTGGCCAGCCCTGTCGCCCGGATGGCGGCGGAGATGTGCTGCGGCTGAGCCTCGGGGGGAATCTGGCGCAACTCGGCTATCATTTTGAGATAAGCCTGAACGGATAGTTCCGGGTAGAGAGGCGCGTTTTCGGGCAGGTAGCCGATGCGTTTTTGCACCTCCAGCGTGCTGGTCACCACGTCCAGGCCGTCTACCGTCACTTGCCCGCCGTCGGGCTGAAGGTAGCCGGTGAGAATTTTCATCACCGTCGTTTTGCCAGCGCCGTTCGGGCCAAGCAGGCCAATGATTTGCCCGGGCGCAACGTGGAAGGACACGTGGTCTAGCGCCTGAATCGCGCCATACGATTTGCTCAAGTCTTGAACGTCAATCATAGCTTTTCTTTCCTGTCGTTAAAAATGATTGGCAAGGCATGCACGCCGCTCTGTGCCGGTGCGTTACAACCGGCTTATTATACCACTGTGGTATCATTAAATCATTATGCGACGGTTATCGTTTTATTAAGATTTCGCAACAAGGGGTTGCGGTTTGCAGGTTGTAGAGTACAATAAGGCATACCACAATGAAATTCTGCTTTCTTGACCTCCCGCCTGAATGGATGCAGGAGAACAACAATGGACGAGGCGCAGTCTGACAGGCTCGAAGGCGATATCCTGGTGGCCGACGATATGTTGCCGAATTTGCTGGTCCTCTCTACAATGTTGACCGAGCAGGGCTACAAAGTGCGCGGCGCACCCAATGGGTCAACGGCGTTGATGATCGCCCAGGCCAAACCGCCGGACCTGATTTTGCTGGACGTCAAGATGCCCGGCATGGACGGGTACGACGTATGCCGGCGATTAAAAGAGCACCCCGAAACCCGCGCTATTCCCGTGATCTTTATTAGCGCGCTGGGCGAAGTGATAGACAAGGTCAAGGGGTTCGAAGCCGGGGGCGTAGACTATATCACCAAGCCGTTTCACGTCGAAGAAGTTCTGGCGCGCGTCCGGACGCACCTGACGTTGCGCCGTTTGCAGGCGCAGCTCGAAGCGACGAATATCCAGTTGCGGCGGGAAATCGCCGAGCGGGTTCAGGCCGAGGCCGAATTAAAAAGGTACCGTGACCACCTGGAAGAGTTGGTAAAGGAACGCACCGCCGAACTGGAAAAAGAAATCGCCGAACACATGCAAACGGAGGAACAACTCGGGATCCGGCTTGGAGAGCGAGAAGTGCTGATGGCCGAAATTCACGACCGCATCAAGAATAATATGCAAATTATCGTCAGCATGCTCAACCTGCAGGCCAGGCACATTCAAGACGAACAGGCGCGGGCTGTTTTCAGGGAAAGCCAGCGCCGCATCAGGGCCATGGCGCTCGTTCACGAACGATTTTACCAGTCTAAAAATGCGGCCAAAATTGATTTTGCCGGCTATATTCAGCAAACGGCAAGAAACCTGTTCCAGCAGCACGGGGTTGATCCGGGCGCCATTGTCTTGAAAGTGGATGCGCAGGACGTGTGGTTGGGACTGGGCACGGCTGTTCCGTGCGGCTTGATGATTAACGAGTTGGTGTCTAATTGCATGAGGCACGCTTTCCCGGGCGGCAAGACGGGCGAGATAACGGTCGAACTTGTGCGCCTCGAGGCAGACGACGCGCGGAACGCGCCGCGCAAAGACAGGTTTATCTTGACCGTTCGCGATAATGGCGTCGGCCTGCCCCAAGACCTGGACGTGCAGCACGCCGGGTCGTTGGGATTGCAACTGGTGACCAGCCTGGCCGGCCAACTCAACGGCGCCGTCGAGCTTGATCGCGGCGGCGGGACGACGTTCAAAATCACGTTCGAGGAACAACGGTGAGGATGAGTGACAGGCACGTGACCGGATCGCTACTTGATTTGGAGGCCCAGGTGGCCGAGTTAAGAGCCGCCCAGGCCGATTCTGAGCGGGTGATACGAGAGCTGCGCGCCAACGAAGCCAGGGCGCGGGCGCTGCTGGACGCCATCCCCGATTTAATGTTCCGCATGAACCGCGCGGGCGTCTTTGTAGATTACAAGGCTCAACCTTCCGACCTGTTCGTCCCATCGGCAGAAACCATCGTCGGCAAGAAAAGCGCGGACGTCATGCCGCCCGATTTTGCCGGGTTGTTGCAGCACCACGTCAACACGGCGCTGGATACGGGCGAGATGCAAGTGTTTGAATATCAATTGCCCAGCCCCGCGCGAGGCTGGCGCGATTACGAAGCCCGCGTGATCGCCAGCGGCGCGGAAGAGGTGATCGCCATCGTGCGCGACATCACGGCGCGCAAGGCGGTGATGGAAGCGCTGCGAGAGAGCGAAAGCCGCTACCGCACGCTGGTGGAAAGCCTCCCTCAAAAGATATTCCTCAAAGATCGGAACTCGGCGTACGTCTCTTGCAACACCAGCTACGCGCGCGGGCTGGGCATCGAGTCTCTGGATATTGTGGGCAAATCCGATTACGATTTTTACCCGCCGGAAAAGGCGGAGCAGTACCGGGCGGACGATCAAAGAATCATGGCGCGGGGGAAAGCCGAAGAGGTCGAAGAGCAAATCGTGCAGGAAGGCCAGGTTCACTGGGTGCTGGTGGTCAAGACGCCCGTGTGGGACGGGGCGGGCCACGTCAACGGCATTCTGGGAATATCGTGGGACATTACCGAACGCAAGCGGGCCGAGCAGGAACTGGAGGAATATCGCGACCGCCTGGAAGAGATGGTGGAGGTGCGGACGGCGCAACTGCGCGAAAGCGAAGAAAGGCAGCGCGCGCAATACAAAAGCGTTCCGGTGCCCACCTATACCTGGCAGTGGCAGGGGGACGATTTTATCTTTGTGGACTATAACGACGCGGCGCGAGACCTCACCCAGGGCAAGCTCGCCCGGCTGTTGGGCGTCCGAGCGAGCGAGTTGTACCGGGACAGGCCAGAGATGTTGGCAAATTTTTCGCGCTGCTTTGTGGGGCGGGCCGCGATTGTGGCCGAAGGATGGTACCAACTCGAGCCGCTGGAAGACAATAGATATCTCTCTATCAAATATGCGTTTGTCCCCCCCGATTCCGTTTTGGTTCACATAGATGACATCACCGAACGGAAGCGAGCCGAAGAGCAAGTGGCGCGCGCGCGCGACGCGGCCGAGGCGGCCAATCGCGCCAAGAGCGCCTTTCTGGCTAACATGAGCCACGAGTTCCGCACCCCGCTGAACGTGGTGTTGGGCTTTGCCCAGATGATGCGGCGCGATCCAATGCTATCTCCCCAGCAACTGGACAACCTGGACGTGATTACGCGCAGCGGGGAACACTTGCTCAGCCTGATTAACGATGTGCTGGAAATTTCCAAAATCGAAGCTGGGCGCGCCACGCTCACCGAAAGCAGCTTTGATCTTTACATACTCCTGGGCGACCTGGAAGACATGTTCCGCCCTCGCGCCGAACGCAAGGGGCTGCGCTTTGTCTTTGATCTCGCCGCCGACCTGCCGCGCTACATCAAGACCGACGAGCGCAAGCTGCGCCAGGTGATGATCAACTTGCTCGGCAACGCCATCAAGTTTACGCAAGAAGGCGGCGTGACGCTGCGCGTGAGAGCGGATCAGGCTTCTCACTCTCCCGTCTCTCTCTGCTTTGAACTCCAGGATAGCGGCGTGGGCATTGCCCCCGACGAGATGGACAAATTGTTCGAGGTTTTCACTCAAACCGCCAGCGGGCGGCAGGCGCAGGAGGGCGCCGGGCTGGGACTGTCTATCAGCCGGCAATTCGTGCAATTGATGGGAGGCGACATCGCCGTCAGCAGCCAGGTGGGGCAGGGCGCTACGTTTACGTTCAACATCCTGGTTCAACTGTCCCCCGCCGCCGAGAGGCTGTCTCAGCCGCCTGCCCGCCAGGTCGTCGGGCTGGAACCTGACCAACCGCTGTATCGTATTCTTGTTGTGGAAGACAACCTGGAAAGCCGCCTCTTGCTGCGCAGGCTGCTGGAAGAAACTGGCTTTGCGGTGCAAGAGGCCGTCAACGGCCAGGAAGCGATCGAACAGTGCCAGCACTGGCGGCCCCACCTGGTCTGGATGGACATGCGCATGCCGGTGATGGACGGCTACGAAGCCACGAAGCGTATCAAGGCCGCGGCGCCGGCTCCCATCGTCATTGCCCTGACGGCCAGCACTTTTGAAGATCATCGCGCCGTGGCGTTCGCGGTCGGTTGCGACGATTTCGTGCGCAAGCCCTTTCAGGAAAGCGAGATATTTGAAAAGATGGCGCATTATTTGGGCGTGCGCTACGTCTATCGAGAGCTATCTCCGCCGCTCGAACGCGCCGGCGCGGCGCTGCCTCCGCCAGCCTTGCCGGAGGATTGGGCGCTGCCGGCGGATTGGAGCGCGGCTTTGCACCGCGCCGCCGTCCGCGGCAAGGCCCGGCAGGCGCTCGACCTGATTGATCAGATCCGGCCCGAACATGCCACCCTGGCCGAGGCGCTGGCGGGACTGGTGCGCGATTTTCGTTTCGACGAGCTTGCGACGCTGATGGAAAAATCACTTGCCCGGGGCGACGGCCCGGAGGCAGAACGCGACGAGGCCTGAGCCTGGGCGCCGATGGCGCGGCGAGCCTCGTCCCCAGCGAGACGTTTACACATAGAGCAGGAGAGCATTATGAATATTCACACCCCCGATCATCCCAGGGGCGATATTGTCATTGTTGACGATACTTTGCCCAATTTGCACGTTTTATCCAACATGTTGACGGGGCAGGGGTACGAGGTGCGGGGCGCGCCGAACGGGGCGACGGCGCTCAGGATGATCCATGCCGAGCCGCCCGACCTGGTTTTGCTGGACGTTCGAATGCCGGGGATGGATGGATACGACGTTTGCCGCCAACTGAAAGCCAGGGACGCAACCCGCGCTATCCCGGTGATTTTTCTCAGCGCGCTGGACGATGTGGCGGACAAGGTGAAGGGTTTTGACGTGGGCGGCGTAGATTACATCACCAAGCCGTTCCAGCTCGCCGAGGTGCTGGCGCGCGTGCAAACGCACCTGTCGCTGCGCAGCCTCCAAAAGCAGCTCGAAGCTCAAAATGCGCAGTTGCAGCTCGAGATCGCCGAGCGCGAGCGGGCGGAGGCCGCGCTGCAAAGGGCGAACGACGATTTGGAACAGCGTGTGGCGGAACGCACGGCTGAGCTGGCCCAGGCCAACGCCATTCTAACGGCAGAAATTGCCGAGCGCGAGCGGGCGGAGGCGGCGCTGCGAGCGTCCGAAGAAACGTATCGTTACCTGCTCGAACAGGCGCGGGACGGCTACCTGATCGTGAATGATCAGGACCAGATAACGTTTGCCAACGCGCAGGCGCAATTGTACTTGGGGCTTTATCCGGACCTGCTTTCTCCCAGGCCGTTCCGAGAACTGGCGGAACAGCAATACCGTTGCGAGCCTCAAGAGGCGTGGGCGGCGTGGCCGAACGTGCGCGCCGATGCGCCGTCTCCACTTTATCTGGTGCGGCCTGAAACGCCGACCGCGGCGGTTTTCTGGCTGCGCGTGAACCCGCTGGAGGCGCCGCCCACCGTCGGCGATGGGCAACGGCGCGTCGTTCACCTCTACGACGTTACGGAAAGAACCTCCCTTCAAGACGAGCTGGGCAAGTTTCATTCGATGATCTCTCACAAGCTGCGGACGCCGCTGGTGCCGATGTACAGCAATCTGCAGTATCTATCTGACCACGCGGCGACTTTATCGCGAGAAGATATCAAAATATTTCTTCAGAGCGCGTTCAAAGGCGTCAAGCGCCTCTACGGCGAAATCGAAGACATTGTGCAATACTTGCACGCTCCCACCATCGCCCGCCCCGGAGAAGCTTTTTCGCTGTGCGAGCTGGACGCGGTCGCCACTCACATTAGCGTCGTGGCGGGATTGCGCGCGGTGACTGTATCTGGCGCGGACGAATTGATTGACGAGCGGGTGGTGCTCTCCCGGCAGACCGTTGAGTTGATTTTGTGGGAAATTCTGGAAAACGCTCAAAAATTCCATCCCAGCCAGTCGCCTGTGGTCGAAATCCGCCTGGCTTATGCCGCGCCGGATCAGGTGAGGATTCAGATTGCGGACGACGGCATTCATCTTTCGCCAGAGCAACTGGCGCACATGTGGAGGCCGTATTACCAGGCGGACAAGTTTTTATCCGGAGAGGTGGCGGGGATGGGATTGGGGCTATCGCTGGTGGCCACGCAAGTGTGGAGCGTGGGCGGCGAGTGCCGGGCGTTCAATCGCCAGGATGGGCCGGGGATCGTGGTGGAACTGGTGCTGCCGCTCGCGCAGTAAGCGCGTGTGCGGCGCAGCGGTGCGCTACGTGAGCGCAAGGTTGACGGGCAAAAGCACTGCCAGACCCAAGGGGAGCAAATCCCAAAGACTCATTTGACGCCCCAAAATCGCACAGTGCCATCGTATGAACCAGAAACTAGCAACCTGCCATCAGGTGAAAAGGCTACACTTGCTACTTGGTCGGTATGTCCGGTGAGCGTGCGCAGTTCTTGCCCGTTTGCCACTTCCCATAGCTTTATCGTGCCGCCATCCGCTGCTGAAGCCAAGAGTTTGCCGTCGGGCGAAAAGACTAGCTCCGTCACCCAATTCGCGTGTTTGGACAGTACATATAACTCACGCCGACTTGCCCAATCCCACAACTTGATTGTGTCGTCTGTTCCCCCGGCCAATATAGCTCCATCAGGAGAAATGGCTATACTATGCATCCAGCCGGCGTCTTTGATATAGATGCGTTCTTTGCTTCCTTTTGCTGTTTCCCACAATACCACCTTTCCCCCGCCATCCATCAATCCTCCCAATCCCCAAACTAACAGGCGGCTATCAGGTGAAAAAGCCAATCCATTCACCGTTACAAAATCTCCATAAGAAAAGGCCTCTAATTCACGTCCATTTGTTGTATCCCATACTTTGACTGCATCGTGCGCAGCCCAAGCCAAAAGCTGGCCATCGGGTGAAAAGACCACTTTTTTGCTTTCTCCCCATCCCTCTGTTACAGTAGGAACGTACAGTTCGCGGCCACTGGGAACATCCCACACTTTTACCGTATGGCCACCCGATGTCGAAGCCAGCTTGGCGCCATCAGGTGAAAAAGCCACGCTCCGTACAGAGTGGGTGTGCCCCAGGAGAACTTGTCGCTCTTGCCCACTTGATACTTCTCGCACTCTGATTGTGTTATCAAGCGATCCGAGCGCCAAAAGCATTCCATCCGGTGAGAAGGCGACACTCACTATTCCGCCAGTGCGTTCGCCGAGCGTGTATAGTTTGCGTCCACTCGATACTTCCCAAATCACGACTGTGCCATCCCAAGACCATGAAGCTAGCAATATTCCATCAGGTGAAAAGGCTACATTGCTCACGTAGTTGGAGTGTTCCATGGTATGCAGTTCGTGACCGCTGGACAAGTCCCATATCTTTATACTACCGTCGCCTGATCCTGCGGCCAACAGTTGCTTGTCAGGCGAAAAAGTCATACCCTCCACCCTATCAGAGCTTTTTAGCGAATACACTTTATGTCCGCTCGAAACATGCCATATCTCAATTACATCGGATTCTCCCAAGGCAACCAGTTCTCCATCGGGCGAAAAAGTTGCGCTATTCATTGCTTCTGTGGGATGAAGACTTGATAATTCGCGCCCACTTGAAACATCCAATATCTTGACTACGTCCCACTCGGTCAAGACAAGCAATTTGCGGTCAGCAGAAAACACCTCCAGGGTTCCTGTAAAGACGTGCAGTTCTTGCCCACTCGCCACACTCCACACACTGCCTGCCTCATTGTATGAGCTTGAAGCTAACAAGCAACCATCAGGTGAAAGAATTGTGTCCTTTACTTCGCCCCTGCTGGTAAAAGTGCGAGGTTCACCCTCGCTGGTCATATCCCATATTTTTATTGTATTACTCAAGACGCCCGAGGCCAGCAATTTACCATCAGATGCAAAAGCCACGCTTTGCATTGGCATACCAGTATCAATGAATCGGGTTTGTTGCCAGGTGTGGGTGTCATACAGGTAAACACCAATTGAAGAGGCCACGACCAACTGTTTACCATCTGGGGACCAAGCAACCTGATTGATTGTACCGGTACCCCACCGCGCCAGTTGTCCCATTTGCCCAACATTATCAGGTAAGATAGCAATTGCCGGTTGTGACATGGGTGTTGGCGTTGGCATAGGGGATAGCTTTATCGCAGGTGGTGGGGATGTTACCCGCGTCGGCGGCGATGGTTGTACCATTGTAACTGTAGACGACAATGTTGGCAAAGGGATGTTTGTCGGCATCTGGATATTGGTTACCGCGGGCGCAACAGTAGGCAAAGTTGGTATAGGCGCGCAAGATACGATGAACGTGCCCGTGGCCCAAATCATCATGATTGAATAGCACCAGACATTCACCTTTCGAATGTAGTACATCCTTATGTCCTTGTGCGAGGGTTAGCACACATTACGTTTTGCGCATTATTTGACTATTCCTCGTTTCCTCAAGAACGACAACACCAACTCTTCAAACGGCAGCGAGGTTTCAATCGGCGCGTAATTGATAGCGCGCGCGGCGCAAAACTGCGCCCACTCTGCTTGCCAGGTCTGCACGCGCGCCCGGTAACGCGCCAGCAAGTCAAAATCGGCTGTGATTTCGACGTCCTCAGAGGATTCGCTATCCACCAGCTTGAGGTCGCCTTCCAGTTCAGGGTTGACCTCTTGCGGCGCCAGTATGTGCAGCAGCGTGATCTCGTAGCGGCGCTCGGCCAAACGCTGGATGCCTCCGCGCCAGCCGTCGCCCATCAGATCGCTGACGAGGACGAGCGGGCCGGGGCGGCGCGCGTGAGCGGCATAGTGCAGCATCGCTTGCTCCGGGTGGGCCTGCCCGCCGGGGCCAAGATGGGCCAGCCACTCGAACCACACCAGGGCTTGCTTTTTGCCGCGATGGGGGGGGAACAATACGACCTCACTCCCAGCCCCTTTCCCACCAGGAGAGGGGAGCGCCGCGCCCACTAACCTGTCCATGCCAATCAATGCAATGTATCCCATGGCGG
>CAZYXV010000065.1:0-12456 GCA_964651475.1 uncultured Anaerolineae bacterium
CGCTTGCGACGCACCGCCCCACTGTTAGCGTAAGAGCCTTAAGTTGACACTAATGCTGTGAAATCCAAATCAGGCTGATGACAAACCCGACAGCCATAATCACAGCACCGCTGAGGTAGGGGTAGGTAACGTTCACGTCAAAGATAAAGCCTGCCCACATCGGCCCGACGACGCGCCCCAGGCTCATGAAGGAGTTGCACAGCCCCATCGCTGTGCCCTGGCCAAGTGTGGTGCGCTTGGAAGTCAGGGACATGATGACAGTGCGCAGCAGTGTCTTGGAGAGGATGAACACGCCGGTCGCCGCCAGCACGCCGGGATAGGATTTTGCCAGCAGCAGCACGATAAAGGCCACGGAACTGGCTGCCAGCGACACTTTGATGATCGGCGCTTCGCCCCACCATTGGGTCAGCGGGCCGATAAGGATGGCTTTGCCGAGCGTCGAGGTCAGGCCGACGACCGCCAGGATTGTTCCCACGCGCTCCGGGCCGTAATCCAATACCTGCGCCGCGTACAAGCCAAAGATGGATTCAAAGTTGGTCAGCCCGAAACTGACCAGGAAGAGCATGAACAGAAGCAGCCCCACTGGCCCAAACAGCGCCAGCCACAGCGCCTTGAATTGCACTGTCTTGAGCTTCCCCTCGCGCTGGCGCGCCTCGGCAGGCAGTGACTCTGGCAGCAGCATTGCGCCGAGCACTAACGCCACCAGCGACATTCCCGCCGCGACAAAAAACGGCAGGGAGAGCGAATTCGCGCCCAGCCAGCCGCCTGCCGCCGGGCCGAGGATAAGCCCCAGGCCCATCGCCGCGCCCATCATCCCCATCCCCCACCCGCGCTCCTCGGCGGCGGTGCTATCGCTGATATAAGCCAGAGCGGTTGCAGACACCGCCGACGAGAGCACGCCCGACAGCGCGCGCGACGCGAACAGCATCCACACTTGGGTGGAGAGACCGAACAGCAGCGACGAGAGCGCGTAGCCGAACACACCCAGCAGCAGAATCGGCTTGCGCCCCGTGCGGTCAGAGATATTGCCCCACACCGGGCCGAACACTAGTTCCAACAGGGCCGAGATGGAGACCAGCAGCCCCAACTCACTGCCGCTGGCCCCCAGTTTTTCGATGTAGAAGGGGAACATGGGGATGATCAGGCCGTAGCCCAACATCACCACAATCAGGGTGAAGGCAAGAATAGCGATATTCTTGCGATTGCTGGTGTTCATAGTATTCCCTCCGAGCTAGACACGCGATACCGGATGCTGGATACTGGATGCTCAGTCCAGCTTCTAGCTTCTAGCTTCCACTCTCACCGTACCTGCTCCCCCATCCACCTGTACCCGGTCGCCGGTCTTCAGGCGCAGGGTAGCATCGCCGCAACCGACCACAGCCGGGATGCCCAGCTCGCGGGCGACGATAGCAGCGTGGGATAGTGAGCCGCCAATGTCTGTAATCACTGCTGCAGCACGCGGGAACAGCGGCGTCCAACCCACGTTCGTCGAGCCGGTGACCAGGACCTCGCCGGATTGGAGCTGGTCGCCTTCATCAGGGCTGTCAATGCGGCGTACCACCCCCTCCACAACCCCCGCGGAGCCGGGATGTCCCTTGATGACGTTGTCTGTACTCGGCGCAGCAGGGGTTACAGAGGCGCGGTCATCGTAAACATCCATCCGGCGGTCTAGGTCAACAGCCCACTCAAGCGGATCGAAGCGACCGCGAATCCACCTCGGCAGGGGCGGCAAAGCCTTGTATTTCTCGTACACATCTCGCCGGCTGGGAATCCGGTCCACCGATGATGCATCACCAGAGAGAACAGCGACAACTTCATCCACCGTCAGAAAGAACACACCATTGCCAAGGCCGGTAAGCTCACCGGCGCGCAGGAAAAACGTGCGGATCACATCTACCGTTCGCGTGATCTCCGAGCGTGTTGCTTCGCGCAGCATATTCGTTGTGATCACCTCACTGATTTTACGCTCTATGGTCTGGATTTTATTTGGAGGCAACTGGTGCGCGATCTCCTGTCGCACCGCGTCGAACTCGGCATCTCGTTTTTTCAGCATCGCGTTCACATCGAGCGGTGATTTGTCAAATTCCGCCAATTGCCGGTCGAGCCAGGTCGGGTCCTCGTACGGACGAGGTTCGGATAGCTCGTTCTCATAGGTTCCCCGGTGGCCGTAGCGCTGCATGTACTTTTCGTGGCTTAGCTCCCCACTCCTCACCTGGGAGAGACCCACCAGTGGTCCCAGGCTGGCCAACTCTCCGGCATTGCTGATCGTGGCCAGCAGTGCGTTGGCTTGATCCTCTCCCAGGAGCTTGGTCAACTCTGATTTGAGTTTACGAGTCAGCGCAGCGAGTTCTTCGTTCATCTTGTCCAGGAGAAGATAAATCTCTTTCCACAATGGCCTGATTTCATCCACCCACAAGGAGATTAATATGTCTCCTTGTGCTGCTTCTATCCGCTGCCCTAACTTCGAACACCGATCCCGCACCGTCGTCAGAAACTCGGGCGCAGATTTTCGCAGCTTGTTTTTCTTCAGTTCGTTGCCAAACTCCCGCGGCACAAGCCGGAACAATATCGTCCCCCACGAAACGGGAAGCGGGGGAACGTCCACGCCGACCGGCGGGGCACCAACGGCGTCCTTGATGATGTCCATCGCTCGCTCGTGTTTTCGCGTGAGTTTAAGCTGGAACGAATAGACCAGGCTATAGTTGAGGTAAAGACGGCCAGCAATGTTTCCATACGCAGAAATGTCTCCAAAGGACACATTACGGAAAAGCTCCTTCCATACCGACCAGGTGCTCGGTGTTGCCGTGGTGGGAAACACCTCGCCCACGTTCATGTTCGTCCACAGGTAATCCCCCGTAAAGGTATCGTTCCATTCTGTCATATGGATTCTCTTTTTATTCTTTGAGCAAGGTCACCATCCCAGCCCCACCGTCTACCGTGATCGTCTGCCCGCTCTTGATTCGCCGCGTGGCGACACCCGTGCCCATCACTGCCGGGATGCCGTACTCGCGGGCGACGATGCTGCCGTGGCTGAGCGGCCCGCCGACGTCGGTGACGACGGCGGAGGCCATGGCGAACAGCGGCGTCCACGCGGGCGTGGTGGTTCCTGCCACCAGGACGCAGCCTGGTTTCATCCGGTCAAAGTCCTCCGGGCCGTGCAGGACGCAGGCGGGGGCCGTCACCCGGCCCGCGCTCGCGGCAATGCCTTTGAGTGTGCCGCCGACCTGGCTTTCTTCTGTCGCCGGTGTAAAGTGTTCCATATCAATTCCCATATACTTTTTGCGCGGAGGCAGCATCGGCGGCGGGACGACGCGCTCGAGCGCTGCATGGCGGGCTTTCCGCTGTTCGACGCTTGTTGTCAGAGCCGCGGGCGGCAAGCCGCGCGCCAGAGCGGTCATCGCACCTTGCACTTCCTCGGCTTGCAGCCAAAAGATGTCCTCAGCTTTCTCAATACTCCCGGCCTGCGCGAAGCGTCTTCCCAGTTCGCGCAGCAGCGCGCGCAGCGTGGGATAGCCCAGGCCGATGTCGGCGAGGGCGTTCTCGCGCACCTGCGCCATCGACTGGCCTGCCTTGAGTGCCTTGTCGAAGGCCCAGCGACGCAATCCTCTCAAGCGTGCGCGTGTGGCCTCGACGGACTGTATGCGCTTTTCCTCGGCACCCCGCTGGCGCTCGTGTGGGTTGACACCTTCGCCACGCAAATACATCTTGATTGTCTCCAGCATGGGCGTAGGATCGTCCAGCGGCAGCAGTCTGGCAAAGTCCAGGTCATAGATGATGTGGCCGTAGGCGTCGAGGTGAGTTTGCAGGCGAGCATTAAACTCCTCAACCAGTTGAGGAGTCCGGAGTTCCGAACTTGTTCGGAGAATTTCGGCGGTGGGGGTGGTGAGGATGTGTTCGGCCAGATCGGGATGAGCGCGCGCCCACTCGGCCAGGTCGTAGAGCGATTTTTCGGCCTGGATGGGCGTGCTGTCATAGCCCATCAAAAACACGGGCGCTTCCGGGTCGCCGACGCGCCGGATCAACTTGTTGTAGACGCTGGTGAACAATATCTCGGCGCCCGCCGATGCGCCCGTCGTCGCTACCAGCAGCGACGAAAAGTGCAGCATCGCCGCATCGTTAAGCTCCTGGATTCCGGCCCACAGCTCGTCGAGGGGCAATGCTTCCGGCGCTCGATCATGCCAGCGGGCAACCGTTGCCACATAGCGCGGGCGGATTTTGTCGCGCCAGAGCGGAAGGGCTTCACGCAGCATGCGCGGCATGGAAAGCATCATCCGGGTGAGAATCCACCACCACTCCCGCAGCGTATACGTGCCATTGATGTACACATAGCTGTTAATGGTCAGGATATAGTCCGGCAGTATCGGTTCGGAGCGGGTCAATGGCCGCAGCACTTCCTTGACGCCGACGCGGGCGATCGTCGAGATGGCTAGCGTCTCAAACAGCGGGCTGACCGGACTGGGCATCAGGTCGGCGACGCTGGAGCGCATATACTGGCCCTTGGGATTGGGCAGCTTCCACTCGATGGCGGGTGATGCGAGCGTCACCTCGGATTTGTGCAGCACAACCTCGCCGGCGCCGCCGTCAACGGTGATCGTCTGCCCATTCTGGATGCGCCGGGTGGCCACGCCCGTGCCCATCACCGCCGGGATGCCATACTCGCGGGCGACGATGCTGCCGTGGCTGAGCGGCCCGCCGATGTCGGTGACGACGCCGGTCGCCATCGCAAAGAGCGGCGTCCAGGCCGGCGTAGTGAGACTTGCCACCAGAATACGACCCGGCTGCATTCGACTGAAATCCTCCGGGCCGTGGAGGACGCACGCAGGGGCCGTGACCCGACCGGCGCTTGTGCCTGCACCCTTGATCGTGTTGTCCGTGTGGCTGCCCTCACCAACCGCCACCATTCCCTCGACATTCACCCCCATCACTTTCTTTGCCGAGGTGGGTAACAGCGGCGGGGGTGTGACGCGCCCGGCCGCGCGCGAGAACGCCCTGCGTTCCCCAATGCGCGCCATCATCCCAGGCAACGCTGTCTCTTGTTCCAGCATGGCGACCGCCTGCTCCAGTTCCTCCAGCCGCAGCCAGAAAATGTCGTCGGGGTGTTCGAGGATTCGCGCATTAACCAGACGGCCTCCCAACTCACGCAGCACCCGGCGCAGCACCGGATACCCCAACCCGATATCGGCGAATGCATCCTCGCGCACTTTGGCCAGGGACTGCGCCCAGTTCAATGCTTTACGGAAGGCCCAGCCTTTCAATCCCCTGACACGGGAGAGCGCGGCTTCTGTCGCCTGCACGCGCCTGGCTTCCAGGGCTCCCTGCCGTTCGTGCGGATTGGCGCCTTCACCGCGCAGATACAGTTTGAGCGTCTCCAGCATCGGCGCAGGATCATCGAGCGGCAGCGGTTTGGCAAAGTCGAGATTGTAGATGATGTGACCATAGGCGTTCAAATGGACTTGCAGGCGCGCGCATAAGTCGGGCCAGTCAGGGAGTAGGGAGTAGGGAATAGGGAGTAAGGAAGGAGAAATAGACAGGTGAATGGCAAGATCAGAGGCAGGTGTGTTAAGGATGTGGTCGGCCAGACCAGGATGGTCGCGCACCCATTCGGCCAGGTCGTAAAGTGATTTCTCCGCGCGGATGGGCGTGCTGTCGTAGCCCATCAGGAAAGCGGTCGCATCAGGGTCGCCGGTGCGTTTGACCAACCTGTTGTACACGCGCGTGAAGAGCATCTCGCTCCCCGCGCAGGCCCCCATCCACACCATCTGCGCCGTGAGGTTGAACATCGCAGCCCGCACGATCTCTCTCGCGCCATCCAACAAGTCAGTCGCTGAGAGGGTTGCCAGTGGCTGGCCTTCCCAATGCCAGACAGTGTCAACATAAGGCGGACGCCCGTGCTCCCGCCAGTAGGAGACGCCGGTACGTATCATGCGCGGAAAAGACGGCAGCATTCTGGTCAGCAGCCACCACGTCTGGCGGCCATTGAGCCGGGTGTCTGAATAAACGTAATCATTGATCGTCAGAAAATGCTCAGGGAGCACGGCCTTGGAGCGTGTGATGTCTGACATGGCGCGGGTGAGTCCAGCGTCGTATGCTTTGAACGCCATCGTGGTAAAGAGCGGGCTGACTGGATCGGGCATCAGGTCAATGATGCTGGCGCGCACGTACTTGCTCTTGGGATCGGGCATGGGCCACTCGGTGGGTGGCTCAACCGTCTGCTCCAGGAGCGCCGTGATGGGCCGCGCCTGCACGATGAAGAAGCGGCCGTCCGCCAGACACCATTCGACATCCATCGGCATCCCATACAAACTCTCGATTTGCACGCCGAGTTGTCCCAGTTCGACAACCTGCGCATCCGTCAACGAGGGTGCCTGGCGCAGCGATTCGGACACCATCTGCTCCTCCGTGCCTTCTGCCGTGCGGACGGTCATCACCTGCTTGTCGGCGACCTCGCGCGCGGCAACCTGGCCGTTGGCCTTGTCCACCGTATACGAATCCGGCGTCACCAGCCCGCCGACGACGGCCTCGCCCAGTCCCCACGTCGCGTTGATGACGGCCTGGTCGCGCCGCCCATTGAGCGGATTCGCGGTGAACATGACGCCCGCTGCATCTGCAAAGACGAGCGTCTGCACGACGACTGCCAGGCTCACGGCGTCGGGGTCAATGCCCTGCCGCGCCCGGTAGCCGATGGCGCGTGCTGTCCACAGGCTGGCCCAGCAGCGACGGACGGCGTCCAGCACCGCGTCCACGCCCTGGATGTTGAGATAGGTGTCCTGCTGCCCGGCAAAGGAGGCCCCGGGCAGATCCTCGGCGGTGGCGGAGGAACGGATGGCAACGGGCAAGTGGGGATTGGAAAGAGCAGTATAGGCGGCGCGGATTTCGTCGGCGATGGCGCGAGGGATGGCGGCCTGGACGAAAAGATCACGAATGTGAGCCGAGGCGGTTTCGAGGGTGGCCGGTTGCGCCGCGTCTGCCGTCTGCAAGGCCGCCAGGATGCGCGGTTGCAGGTCGTTTTCGGCTACGAACTGCTTGTAGGCAGCGGTTGTTACGTGGAAACCGCCAGGCACGGGCAATCCAGCGTTCGCCAGCTTTGCTAGCGACGCCCCCTTGCCGCCGACGCTTTCCAACGTGGCATTTAGATCAAAGAGCGAAAGAACAAACAGTGACATCTTACCCTCCCATTTACCATACTGCCGGCAACAGGCGATAACGTACTTGTTGGGCATAGTCTTTGTAGCCAACGAGACCATTCTGGAGTGATTTGTCTTCAAGCCTTGTGCGGACAAAAATCGCGCAAACTGTAAGCGCCGCCGGGATGAGCGCCCACACAGAGTTGAGTATCAGTGGCGTTGCTAAATCAAACAGGATTGCGCCAAGATAACCAGGATGGCGCACATATTGGTAAGGCCCGCTGGCGCAAACTGTATGGCCTTTTTCCTGAGCAATACGTAGAACACCATAAAAGAATTTGTTTGACGCCATTGCCCAGAGCGGCAGTATAGATCCCAAGATTGCCAGCACAATTCCAGCAATTTGGAGTGTAAAGGGAATCTGTGGGTACCACCCAAAGCGGATATTCAGCCCGGCCACAATGCACATGCTGATTGGCCCAAACAAGGTCATAACACCAGAGAGTATTCTGTCCAAATCTCTTTTGCCCTTGCTTATATCGCGTTCTCCCATCAACTCTGGATTTCTCATCATCAGAATTAGTGCGATGCTCATCTGACTGGCCGCAACGATAGCAATGAATACCCATCCCATCGCCCAATCAGTGCGGCCTGCCGAGAGGAATAGACTCGCGGCAAAGAACAAGACGAATATACTGATTTGCAACAAGTATCTTGGAATCGCTCGACTGGCATTAGACATTTTGGTTTCTCCCTATTCAATCTTGCTAACCAGAACCTACCACACGCCCGGCAGCAAACGATAGCGCACGCGCTCGGTGTATTCTTTATAGCCAGGAAGTTCAGCCTGAAGCGTCTTGTCTTCCACGTATGTGCGCACAACAAGAACCAGCACAGTGAGCGCAGATGGGATTATGGCCCACAACGAGTTGAGCATAAACGGCGTTGCCAGGTGAAGCAAGATCGCGCCGGCATAACCCGGATGGCGCACATAGCGATATGGCCCGCTCGAAACAACGCTGTGCTGGCGGTCGGTTTGAATGCGGACAGTGGCGATAAAGAACGCATTGGCCGCCATTGACCACACCAGCAGCACATCGTGGCCGAATATCGCCGCGGCCAGGCCAAGCAGTTGCACCGCCAGCGGCAACGGCGGCGTCCAACCCCAGCGCACATCCAGGCTGGCGACGACATACGTAATTATCATCAACACTCCCATGAGACTCAACAAGACCAAATCCCACCTCTTGGTGTCCGCGTAATTTGGCCGGGCGCGCTCGGCTAACATGCCCGGGTTGACGGGCAAGATCAAGATGGCCGTGGCCGCGCTCCAAGTGATGTATATAGCCGATAATGCCCAACCCATCCACCAGTTCCAGCGGCCTACAATGCCAAACAAGAGACCGATCAGGATCAGGTTCCCCATCGTTTCACGGAACAGCCATCGTATTGCGCCGCGCCGCACATCGGGTGTAGGGTTGGTTTGAGATAGATTGGGATTCATTTTTCCTCTTTTTGTTTCTCGATACGGTTTACTGAAATCAAGGCTAGATTCAAATTCCAAATTTTGGTCAGGATGCCGCGTAACCTGGCCTGGTCTGTATCATAGCAGGTAATCGTCGTCGTGGCCGTTCCGTCGCCGACTTGCTCCATCGAGTATAGCAGCCCATTGAACCAGCTTTGCCATCTCTCGTCAAGAGCGCCCTGCACCTTGATTTCATAGTGCGTTTGTTTTTGGGACTCGTCTTCAACTTGCATGGTGGCCTCCTTATCTGTGTACAGTATAGAGAGGAGGAGGGTGAGTTGTCATCACATAAATGGGTGATTGTGCCTGCGCCCGGCGGGGTGAAAATCCATACCAGGGTGGAGAAAAGAAATTGACGTAGGGGCAGGGCTTGCCCCTGCCCAAGAGGAAAGGCGACCCTATAAAAGGCCCAGGTCTTTGGCCCGCGCCGTCGCGTCGTAGCGGCTGTGCGCGCCCAATTTGCCATAGATGCTTTTCAGATGCGTGCGTAGTGTGTTGACAGAGATCACCAGTTCATCAGCCATTTCAGCAGTTGACAGGCTGGTAGGCAAGAGACGCAGTACTTCCATCTCGCGTTCGCTCAAAGGCTCGACCGTTTCAGGTTTTGGATGGTCAATTTTAGATTGGCCTGGTAAGACCGGCGTTACGCCAAATGCTGCCAGCAGGTGACCCACGTAAGCAAGCAAGCGGCGCGTTGCCTCGGTGGGGTTGTGGCGGCCCTGTTCTGAGATTCGGGTTCTGAGATCCGAAATCAACACGCGCATCGGCTCGCCCTCGTCCGCAAAGACGCGCACATAGCCTTCCGGCTCGGCCAGTGTCACCGCCCGTTCCATGCAATTGAGCGCCTGGCCCCGCCGGCCCTGGGCGTCAAAAGCCAGCGCCTTGAGCGCCTCGATCTCGATCACCCGTCCATCCCGCCCGCGTTGTTTCATTGCTGCCATCAGCGGGTCAAGCAGCGCCAACGCCTGCTGGGGTTGATGCCGGGCAAGCCACAATCGAACCAGGACCAGTTGCTCGTATTTGTGCAAGTGATAATCGAGAGATGCATCGCCTTCCTGGCGTTTGACAGTCTCCAACGCCCTGTCTACTCCCCGCTCTTTGACCCAACGCTCGACCGGCTCCAGATTGCCTTGCGCTACCCAAAGCAACGCCTGGACCAAGGCCGCGGTCCAATCATCCGCCTGCGTCACGTCGAATTTTTGTGTGAACTCGAGCGCATGCTGAATGGCGGCTTGAGCGCCGCTTACATCGCCTTGCGCCTGCCTGACGCGCGCCAGCGAGATATAGCCGTCGAGCGATCCCGCCTGCCCCCATTGCTGGCTCAATTCGAGGCCGTGGGCGAGATAGTGCTCGGCTTGTTCCAACTCGTTCCATTCGCGCGCCAGCTCGCCCAACCCAATCATAGCCAGGCCGGCCATGGGCAACGGTCGCCCTTGTTCATCGGTCGCTGATTCGAGCGATTGTTGGTAGATTTCTTGCGCCTTGTAAAGATGTCCCTGGGCGATGTGTTGTTCAGCCAGGTGGCACAACGCTAACGCCGCCATCGCAACATTGCCGGTCTTTTTTTCAGTCTCGGCAAACTCGTATAGGGCTTGCATCCCGGCGGACGCGCTGTCTTCTTCAAAGTAGGAAGCAATCAAGCCCCACGCGGCGAGGCCGCGCAAAAGCCGCTCGTTTTCGGGCAGTTGTTCCAGGGCCTGGTGAGACAGGTCAGCCGCGCGGGCTACCTGACCTTGTAAGATCGCCGCCACCGCGCGCAGGGGCGCTGCCTTGCTTGAAACGGCTTCGGCACCTTCCAGCTTGCGCAAGCGCGCCTCGACTGCGCCCCACGGGCGGCCGCTAAACATGAGCGCCCAGGCGTGAAAGGCGCACAAAGATGGGCGAGCGGCCTCGACCTCGTCGGGCAAGGCTTCTACCCAGCGCAGGAACGTAGCCAGCTCGCCGCGCATCAAGGTCGCTTCGGCATTCTGCTCAATCAAATGGGTGGCTCGTTCAATGTCCTGCGCGGCCAGGGCATGTTCGATAGCCTCTTCCATCAGCTCGTGCCGCTCGTACCAATCGCTCGCCCGGCGGTGCAGAACCGGCACCAGTTCGGGCTGCGTCTGCTGCACGCGGCTGCGCAGCAAGTCGGCAAAAAGTTGGTGATAGCGATACCACTGGCGGTGATCGTCGAGCGGGACGATGAACATGTTCGAGTTTTCCAGCCGTTCCAGGATTTTCTGGCTAGAGACTGGAACAAAGGCCGGCGGGTGAAGGGGGGAGGAAAAGCGATCTTCTCCTGATTCCCAATCGCTGGTTCCTGCCTTCCAGTCCACGACCGCGTCGCACAAAGGGCCGCACAAGCGGTCCAGGATGGACGTTTGCAGCAAAAAGTGCTGTCCGCGCTCTGGCACGCGATATAGCACTTCTTCCAGGAAATAATCCAGGATGTAGCGGTTGGAGCCGGCAAACGCCGCTACAAATGTAGAGCTATCTGCATGGCCTCGCGCAGCGTGTGATTTGATGGCCAGCGCCGCCATCTGCAAGCCCGCAATCCAGCCCTCGGTGCGAGCGGTCAACGCGGCGATATCTCGGTCCACAAGCGGCAGTCCCATCGCCTGCTTCAGCAACTCGGCGGCTTCGACGTGAGTGAAACGCAAGTCGGGCTGGCGCAACTCGGCCAACTGTCCGCGCGCGCGCAGGCGCGCCACCGGCAGGGGAGGGTCGGCTCGCGTGGCAACGACGAGGCGCATGTTGTCCGGCAAGTGTTCGAGCAAAAAGGCGAGCATATCGTGAACTGCCTGGGCCGTGACCAGGTGACAATCGTCGAGAACTAGAATGATGTTGTGTGGAATGGCGCTCACGCGGTTAATCAACGCCGTGATGGCCTCTTCAGAAAGAGAGCGAGAGGGGTCCCGCCCGATATTTTCGTCAACTGTCTGGAGCGCCGCAACCAGGTAGCTCAGGAAGCGCGCCGGGTCGTTATCGCCTTCGTCTAATGAAAGCCAGGCCACGCGCCAATCCCTGGTTGATACTTGCGAGGTCCACTCGCTCAACAGCATCGTCTTGCCATAGCCGGCCGGGGCAGAGATCAAGATGAGGCGGCACGTTAGGCCCTGGTTGAGACGCTCCAAAAGGCGGGGGCGCGAAACAAGATTGGGGCGCGGAGACGGGATGTAAAGCTTGGTCGCCAACAGATCGTGCGGCGACTGGCGCGTCTGTGTCGAGCGGGTTTTGGGCATAGCCGGCTCCATTCCTTCGTGCCCCTTACGCCAGGGCGGGCGGTCAATATGCGATAGTATACTGCTTTCTCAACTGCAAGCTGCACGTCGTACAGCGCCGGGGCGGGTCATGTTGTCAATCTGGCCTGGCTATTCTAGTTTCTGTCTGGAAACGTCTGTTTAGGTGGCCCCGGGCGCCGATCGTCGCCGACGCGGCTTGATGATGCATCGCGCAATGTTGACCAAATTATTTACAATGCATCCCCACCCGATCCATTTTTCAAAGCCGGCCTCGCCTTTGTCCCGGCAACAGTCAAGCTGTCGGGCGCGCTTGAGGACACTGATGCGGCCTTCGATGCCGGCCCGGAAGCGTTGGGCGAGGCGAAACCACTCTTGGCGCTCATGTTCGATGCGGTCAAGGGAGCGTTGGCCAGAGTGGGGCATGGAGACCTGTTTGACGCCGGCTTGATGGGCGAGGTCCTCATTGTCGGGTGACGCTATCCCCCGGTCGGTGGCAGCAAGATCAGGCGGATGCTGGAACAGGTTTTGATGATCGCTCATGTCTAGCATCGTGTAACGAGTGAAAAGCCAAATGCACACCATCACA
>CAZYXV010000066.1:0-12363 GCA_964651475.1 uncultured Anaerolineae bacterium
GCAGAGACGCGGAGAACGCAGAGGAAAATCAATTGAAAACTCGGCGGCCTCTGCGGTGAAAATGGCCGAAACAATGATCAAGGCCTAATTTTTTTATCTGCGAAAATCAGCGTGAATCAGCGCCCAGATCAAAATGCGAACCTGTGGACAAAAGGCGCGGGGTCATTTCTTGCGCTGCCGGGCGGCATAGGCCACCGCCTGGTGGCGGTGCTCAAAGCCCAGCTTGCCCATAATGTTCAGCAGATGAACCCGCGCAGTGGCGGGGGTGATATTGAGCGCGCGGGCAATTTGCTGGTTGGAGTAACCCTGTCCCAACAAATCCAGCACGGCCCGTTCCCGTTTGGTCAGCGCGGCGAGCGGCCCGGCGGCGCGGTCTTGGGCGTCTTGCCGGACGGCGCGCATCACTTTGGCGGCGATGTGGGGCGGCAAGTAGGAATCGCCGGCCTGCACCGCGCGGATGGCGGCGACAATTTCATCCCGGTCGGCGGCTTTGGTCAGATAGCCACTGGCGCCCGCGCTCAACGCCTGCAAGATTTGCGCTTCGTCTTCCACGCTGCTCACGACCAGAATCTTGGGCGGCGTCTGGACGGCAACCAGGCGGGCGATGGTCTCTATACCGTCCATCTGCGGCATAAGTAAATCCAACACCACCACATCCGGCCGGCAGGCGGCAATCACTTGCAAGGCCTGGCTGCCGTCCGCCGCCTGGCCGACCACGCGCATGTCGGCTTCGGCCTCGATGGCGAATTGTAACGCTTGCCGCATCAGCGGGTGATCGTCTACAATCACAATGTTGATCTTGTCCATAGCGTTACTCCAAGAAACCAGGTTTCTGGCAGAAACCTGGTTTCTATTCCTCGAAACTCACGCGCAAATGAATGGTCGCGCCCCGGCCGGGCGCGGAATCAACCGTCAACTGGCCGCCCAGTTCGTCAGCGCGCGTTTGCATATTGCGCAACCCCATCCCCGGCTCGGCGTGGGGCGCGTCAAAACCGCAGCCGTCGTCGCTGACGCGCAATTCAACCAGGCCGGGCGCAGCCTCTAGTTGAACGTTCACCGCAGCGGCGCGCGCGTGGCGCAGAATGTTGTTGAGCGCCTCGCTGGCAATGAAAAAGATGTGCGCTCGCATGGGGGGCGGAATGTGCCCGCCGCCGCGGACGCTGAGATGGGTCTTGAGGCCGGCGCGTTGTTCGACGTGCGCCAGCCGGTCCTGAAGAAGCTGGCTCAGGTCCATACCGTCGGGTGAGGCCAGTTGCAATTCGTACACCAGCAGCCGCATGTCGCGCAGGGCTTGCCGCGCGCCGGCGCGCAGCGTCTCTACCAAATCTGGCAGCGCGGCATAATGTCCGTGCTGCACCATGTGTTGAGCTGTGTCGGCCAGCAGGCTCAGGCTGTGCAACGATTGGGTCATCGAATCGTGCAGGTCGCGCGCCAGCCGCTCGCGTTCGGCCAACGCGGCTTCGGCTTGCTGCTGTTCCATCAGACATTCTTGCATCACGCGCGCCTCGGTAATATCGCGGACTACAGACAGGATGTGGACTTGATCGTCCAGGTAAATGACTTGGCCCGAACAGAGACAGGTCAATCTCGCGCCGGATTTGGCGATAAAATCATATTCGCAATCGCGCACGGACCCGTGGGCGCGCAGCGCCGTGATGTATTCGGCGTGCTGCTGCGGGTTGGCCCACAGGCGCAGCGTCAGGATAGAGTTGCCCATTGCCTCTTCCCGCGTATAGCCCGAGAGGCGGCAAAAGCCCTCGTTCACTTCGACGATACGGCCATTGCGGAGGCGGGTGATGAGGATAGCGTCCGGGCTGGCGTTAAAGGCCTTGGCGAACTTGTCTTCGCTGAGACGCAGCGCCTCGCCTTGAATCTGCAAATCCAGCATCAGGCGGCGATTGACCAGCACGACCAGGCCAAAGGTGAGCGCGACGGAAAGCGTCTGGTAGGCTGCAGATACCCAGGCGTCGAAGGGATTGGATTCGGCAAAGAAATCATTGCCCGGCGGCAGGGCGATGGCCAATATAATGCGCGCCAGGCTGGTCAGGCAGTAACCCACCCAAATCACGCCCAACCAGCGGATGATGGGACGTAGGTCCGACTTGATCTGCCGCAACATCAGCCAAGCGCATTGTGCACAAATCACCAATAGCGCAACCGAAATGTTGATCTCGCGCACCGCTAGACTCGGCTGCGCCACAAAATAAGCGTGAACGGCCGAAAAAGCCGCCAGCAAAATAACATTATGCGTTTGGACGACGCGCTGGTGCAGAAAGCGGGCCAGCCCTCCGTACAACAGGAGCGCGCCGGCGACGATGAGCGTATTGGCGACCACCACGGACGCCCAGTCCGGCGCTATGCCGCGCAGGGTAATCAGCGCAAACGCCGCAAATTGCGCCAAATAATTAGCCAGCCACCAGTCCAGGCCGGCCCAGCGCCGGCGGTGTTGCTGCCAGATAATGGCAATCACGCCCGCGCAGATCGCGCTGCTGATGGCGTGGCTCAAGATGATGGTCCGCATGTCCAGGTGCATACGCGCCTCGCTAATCCAAGTAGATGGTTACTGTACCAGAATGAACTGGCCAGGTAACTTGAAGCGGGTATGAGATGCAGGTCGAGTATATGCTCATGATACCATAACATGCCGCTCTCTCTTCACAAAGCGAAAGGGAGCGTCACCGGCTGGGGACAAGCCTGGCGGCGATTTTTGAACGTAGCCGGCCAATTATACTGACCGGAAGCTGAGCCTTTAGGCGAAAGCCCCGGCTATCCGCAGGACGCCTTTGGGCGAAGCCTCAGCTTCCATACTGGACATCAGTCCCCAGCCTGATACGCTCGCAGCGAAAAGCGCCATTTTGTCGGGGCGATCCGCAGGACGGCAGTAGCCGGAGGACGCGTTTGCCTACCGGCAAGCGGCAACCTCCGCCCTCTGCGGCGTGGGTCATGGTCGTATTTCGCTACATTTTTCGGGGGTAGTCATGCTTAAAAACGTGGCAGGGCAAAAAAGCAGACGCGGCACGGCAGCAGCCGTAAAGAAGATGAAGGAACGAGCATAGCAAGCTTTTTCATCCTGGCATCTTTATACTTTCTTGACCTGCTTCCCCATTTTCTTGACCCCTAATTGACGCACTTTTAGATATACTTTTGATAGCTTCAATGGAGGCGTTTCAATGAGCGATCTCTTTTTCATTAGCCTGACAATAATGTTCTTGGCCACCAGCCTGGCCGCTGTCTGCCAGCGATTGATGGAAGGTTGAGATGAATCTGCTGTATCTTGTGACTGGACTGATTGCATTGGCGCTGCTGGCCTATCTATTTGCGGCGCTGGTGAAACCGGAGTGGTTCGGATGATTGGAAACTGGCTTCAGATTGGGTTGTATCTGGTCCTGTTGCTGCTGCTCGTCAAGCCGCTGGGAGCGTATATGGCGCGCGTGTACCAGGGCGAACGCACTTTCCTCGATCCATTACTGCGGCCTGTGGAGCGATTCATCTATCGCGTTGGCGACGTGCATGCAGAAGACGAGATGGATTGGAAAACTTGGGCCATCGCCGTGCTGCTATCTAATGCGCTGGGCTTGTTGGTGGTATATGCGCTGCAACGATTGCAAGGTATGTTGCCACTTAACCCAGAAGGCTTGCCGGCCGTTTCGCCCGACACGGCCTTCAACACCGCCGTCAGTTTTGCCACCAACACAAACTGGCAAAGCTATAGTGGTGAGACTACTCTGAGTTACCTTACACAAATGCTTGGACTGGCCGTGCAGAATTTCGTCTCGGCGGCGACAGGGATGGCGGTATTGATCGCATTGGTGCGCGGCCTGGCGCGGCGTCCCCCCCTTCCATCCCCCCCGCTCGCGGGGGGGACAGAGGGAGGGCTTGGCAACTTTTGGGTTGATCTCACCCGCAGCACATTGTACATTCTGCTGCCACTCTCGCTGGTGTTGGCGCTGGTGCTGGTGTCTCAGGGTGTGGTGCAGACGTTCAACTCTTACCAGAGTGTGACGCTGCTCCAACCTGCGAGGGGAATGACACAACAAACTCTGGCACTTGGCCCCGCCGCTTCGCAAATCGCCATCAAGCAACTTGGCACGAATGGCGGCGGCTTTTTCAATGCCAACTCGGCGCACCCGTTCGAAAATCCAACGCCGCTTTCCAACTTGCTAGAAATGCTGGCAATCTTGCTCATCCCGGCGGCGCTGTGCTACACCTTTGGCAAGTTGGTGGGCGACACGCGGCAAGGCTGGGCAATACTGGCAGCAATGACGATTATTTTTGTCGTGATGGTAAGCCTGGCTGTGTGGGCAGAACAATGCGCGAATCCCGCGCTGACAAAATTGGGCGTTGACCAAACTGCCAGCGAATTGCAATCCGGCGGCAATATGGAAGGCAAAGAGGTGCGCTTTGGGATTGCTTCTTCGGCGCTGTGGGCCACGGCGACAACCGCCGCGTCAAACGGCTCGGTCAACTCGATGCACGATTCGTACATGCCGATGGGCGGATTGGCTGCGATGTGGCTAATGCAATTGGGCGAGGTCGTGTACGGCGGCGTTGGCTCAGGGCTATATGGGATGTTGGTGTTTGCCATCATTGCCGTGTTCGTGGCTGGATTGATGGTGGGCCGCACCCCCGAATACCTGGGCAAAAAGATAGAGACCTTCGAGATGAAAATGGCTGCGCTCGTTATCCTGATCCCGGTGCTGCTGGTGCTGGTTGGAACTGCGCTGGCTGTCGTTGCACCCGCGGGCAAGTCGAGCGTGCTCAACCCAGGCCCGCACGGATTCAGCGAGGTGCTGTATGCTTTTTCTTCGGCGGGCAACAATAACGGCAGCGCCTTTGCCGGGTTGAATGCGAACCTGCCTTTTTACAACATCGCGCTGGGAATGGTTATGCTCATTGCTCGCTACTGGCTGGCAATTCCGGTGCTGGCGATTGCGGGGTCTTTGGCAGGCAAAACCAAGACACCGGCTGGCGCGGGCACGTTGCCCACGCACGCGCCTCTGTTCGTTGGTTGGCTCATCGCCGTCGTCATCATCGTTGGCGCGTTGAGCTTTCTGCCGGCGCTGGCACTGGGGCCAATCGTCGAGCAGTTAATGCTGACAAGGTGACACACGTCACCTTGTCAAGAGACTTTTAAAAATGTCAGACAAACCTAAGGCAAGATCCTTATCAAATCTGCATACCGTGCGTAAAGCGATAGTCGAGTCGTTTCGCAAACTCGACCCGCGTTGGATGATGCGCAACCCGGTGATGTTTGTGGTGGAAATCGGGAGCATGTTGACCACTGCGTTGTGGGCGCAGGCTGTGCTGGACCGGGGAGAAGCGCCCGCGGGATTCATCGGCGCGGTGGCGCTGTGGCTATGGTTCACGGTGCTGTTTGCCAATTTTTCCGAAGCGCTGGCCGAAGGGCGCGGCAAGGCACAGGCCGAGGCGTTGCGGAAAACGCGCCAGGAAACGCAGGCCAAAAAACTGGGCCAACCGAAGCGTGCTGCCGCTGTCAAGATCGTTGCCTCTACCGAACTGCGCCAGGGCGATGTGGTGTTGGTGGAAACTGGCGACATTATTCCAGTGGATGGCGAAGTGATCGAAGGCATCGCCTCGGTGGATGAGAGCGCCGTCACCGGCGAAAGCGCGCCCGTCATCCGCGAATCGGGCGGCGACCGCAGCGCTGTCACGGGCGGCACGCGTGTGCTTTCGGATTGGCTCATTGTTCGCGTGACAGCAAACCCCGGCGAAGGGTTTCTCGACCGGATGATTAGCCTGGTGGAAAGCGCGCGGCGGCAAAAGACACCCAACGAAATCGCGCTCAATATTTTGCTTTCGGGTTTTACCATCATCTTTTTGCTCGTGTGCGCCACACTTTTGCCATATTCGCTCTACAGCGTCGAGGCGGCGGGCGCAGGCACACCCATTGCCATCACGGTGCTGGTCGCGCTGCTGGTCTGCCTCATTCCGACCACCATTGGCGGGCTGCTTTCGGCCATTGGCATTGCCGGGATGGACCGGCTGATTCAACGCAACGTGATTGCGCTTTCGGGTCGCGCGGTCGAAGCGGCGGGCGATGTGGATGTGCTGCTGCTCGACAAGACCGGAACAATCACGCTAGGCAATCGACAGGCCGTCGAGTTTATCCCGGTGGACGGCGCAAGTGAGCGCGAACTGGCCGAGTTGGCGCAGTTGGCTTCGCTGGCTGATGAGACGCCCGAAGGCCGCAGTGTGGTGGTGCTGGCGAAAGAAAAATATAACCTGCGCGGGCGGGCGGGCCGTGTGCAAGCGCAGATGCATTTTATTCCCTTCACGGCGCAGACGCGCATGAGCGGCGTGGATATTCCTCCCTTCTCTCTCCTTCCTGCGGTCGCCGCTGGCGGAGGGGATGAAGGGGGGGTGAGCATCCGCAAGGGAGCGCCGGATGCCATCATGGCTCACCTGGAAAATCGGGGACATGTGCTGCACGAGATGCAAGTCGTCGTCGAGCGCATCGCGCGCTCAGGTGGCACGCCGCTGGCGGTGGCGTGCAATGGCTTGCCCATCGGCGTGATTCACTTGAAGGACGTGGTCAAGGGTGGCATCAAGGAACGCTTTGCGCACTTGCGGCGCATGGGCATCAAGACGGTCATGATCACAGGCGACAATCCGCTCACCGCCGCTGCGATTGCCGCCGAAGCCGGCGTAGACGATTTTCTGGCACAAGCCACGCCCGAAGCTAAGCTCAAACTTATCCGCCGGTATCAGGCCGGCGGGCGCTTGGTGGCAATGACGGGCGATGGCACAAATGACGCGCCGGCCCTAGCTCAGGCCGATGTGGCGGTGGCGATGAATACCGGCACGCAGCCGGCGCGCGAGGCCGCGAATATGATTGACCTGGATAGCAATCCGACCAAGCTGATCGAGATTGTTGAAATTGGCAAGCAGTTGCTAATGACGCGCGGCGCACTGACGACGTTCAGCCTGGCCAACGACGTGAGCAAGTATTTCGCCATCATTCCGGCGGCGTTCGCGTCTACTTATCCGGCGCTGGGCGCGCTGAATGTGATGCGCCTGGCGACGCCGCACAGCGCCATCCTTTCGGCGGTGATTTTCAACGCGCTGATTATCGTGGCGCTCATCCCGCTGGCGTTGCGCGGCGTGCCCTATCGCCCGGTTGGCGCGGCGCAGCTCTTGCGCGATAACTTGATCATTTATGGCCTGGGCGGGCTAACCGCACCGTTCATTGGGATCAAGGCGATTGATTTGCTGTTGGTCGTATTACATCTGGCCTAGTTCACCTCACCCCCTTCCCCTCTCCTGCGAGGAGAGGGGAGTCAGAGGGGTGAGGTTAAAATTTGAGGAGGTGTCTGGTGAAAGTTCATCTGTCTTTCTCAATTGAAATGCTTGCGCGATGCGTCGAAGCCATCGGCATAGTTATAGCCGCTACGGTTGTGTTATCGCTCGTCGGGCGCGATACGCTGGGCGAAGCGGGCATTGCCTTGCTGTACCTGGTTCCGGTTGGCTGGGTGGCCGCCCGCCGCGGACAAGGTCCCGGCCTCATCGCCGCCGGCCTGGCGGGGCTGCTCTTTGATTTCTTTTTCATCCCGCCGTTTTACACGTTTGCGGTGGGCCGGCTGGAAAGCTGGCTGGTGCTGGCGATTTTTCTGGCGGTCGCCATCGTGATCGTGGGCCGCGTTCAATCGGCGCTCTCGGCGGCGCGAACGGGCGAGCGCGACGCTATCTTGATGTACGAGCTGAGTTCGGCCCTGGCCGGCCTGCGCACGCAGGATGCCGTCGCCCGCACCCTGGCACGCCATGTCCAGCAAATGTTTCAAGCATCGCTTGTCAAGGTGGTTGTTTACCATCAAGACCATTCGCTCCCGCTGGTCGCCCGTGCGCCGGGCGACGCTAATGCAGACAGCGAGCCAGAGCACGTGTATCCCATCCTGGCCGCGCGCGGGCTGGTAGGCGAAATCCAATTGTGGCGCGGCGAACACAGCCTGGTGCCGCCGGCCGAAGACGGTCGCCTGATTCAAAGATTGTCTATGCAGGCGGCTTTGGCGATTGAGCGCGCCCAGCCGGTCAACCCCGAAATGCGCGCCCAAGGGTTTGCCAGGGCCGGTGTGGGGTAACTGTCATTGCGAGGCGCGTAGCGCCGAAGCAATCTCCACTGTGCGAAAGGGGGGATTGCTTCGCGCCCTTCCTTCGACTCTGCTATGCTCCGCTCAGGATGCGGGCGCTCGCAATGGCGGCTGGGTAATTGCACATAGAGGCCGATATGCGTTCACTCGTGTTTTTCTCTCAATTCAGGCCGGCGATTGTCTTGCTGGTTTTGCTCTCGTTGATCACAGGGGGGGCATATCCACTGGCGGTGACGGGACTGGCGCAGGCGCTCTTTCCGCATCAGGCCAACGGCAGCCTGATCGTAAAGGACGGGCAAATGCTTGGCTCCGAGCTTGTCGGCCAATCGTTTGACGATCCGAAATATTTTTGGGGCCGGCTCTCGGCCACGTCGCCGTTCCCCTACAATGCCGCGGCGTCATCCGGCTCAAATCTTGGGCCCTCAAATCCTGGTCTGCGCCAGGCCGCACAGGCGCGCATCAACGCCTTGCGTATGGCTGACCCCACGAATACCACTCCGATACCGGTTGACTTGGTGACTGCTTCCGGCAGCGGGCTTGATCCACACCTCAGCCCGGCGGCGGCGTTGTACCAGCTCCCGCGCGTGGCGCGTGCGCGCGGCCTGAGCGAGGATCAAATCCGGACGCTGGTTGAGCAATTCACTGAAGGGCGCTTGTGTGGAATTTTTGGCGAGCCGCGCGTAAATGTGCTCAAGCTCAACTTGGCGCTGGATGCCTCGAGGTGATGGAATGGACACAACTTTACGCACTGACAAAAATTGGCTTGGCTTGGATAGGGGGTCAAGCCTGGTGAAGGATTTACCGATCATGACGGACAAGACCCAATCAGGCGAGACCGATGTCGCCGCGACGATCCACTCTTTATCTATACAAGACGTATATTCCACGTTGCAGTCGGGTCCGAATGGGTTATCGCAAACGGAAGCCCGGAATCGCCTGCAGCGCTTTGGCCCCAACGTCATACGCGAAATCAAGGGCAAGCCGCTCTGGCTCAAGTTTGCGGCCAATTTCACCCACCTGATGGCGATCCTGCTGTGGGTTGGCGGCGCCGTTGCCTTCGTCGCCCAGATGCCCCAGTTGGGCATTGCCATCTGGATGGTCGTCATCATCAACGGCGTTTTCTCCTTCTGGCAAGAGTACCGCGCCGAAAAGGCCACCCAAGCCCTGCGCGAGATGCTTCCCTCCTACGTCCGCGCGCTGCGCGACGGCGAGGAGCAGCGCATCCTGGCTAAAGAGCTGGTGCCCGGTGACGTGATCCTGTTGGCCGAGGGCGACCGCATCTCGGCCGACGCCCGCCTGGTGCAAGAAGCCGAACTGCGCGTGGATCAGTCTACCCTCAGCGGCGAATCACACCCGGTGCGCAAGACGGCGGAAGCCGTCCTGCGGGACGACCTGGCGCGCGCCGAGCTGCCCAACCTGGCCTTTGCCGGGACGAGCGTCGTCGCCGGCGTTGGCAAGGCAGCAGTCTTTGCCACCGGCATGGAGACCCAGTTTGGCAAGATCGCCTCGCTCACCCAGGCATTGGAAGAAGAACTCAGCCCATTGCAGAAAGAGATCAAGAGCGTGACGCGGGTCGTAACGATCATTGCCGTCGGCATCGGTGTGGTTTTCTTTATCATTGCTGCCTTACTGGCGGGTGTAACTCTGGCAGAGAGCTTTATCTTCTCGATGGGCATGATTGTCGCTTTCGTCCCTGAAGGGCTGCTGCCAACAGTGACGCTGGCGTTGGCGATGGGCACACAGCGTATGGCTCGCCGCCACGCCCTGATCAAACGCCTGTCGGCGGTGGAGACGCTGGGCTGCACCACCGTCATTTGCACCGACAAGACCGGCACGCTCACCCAGAACGAGATGACGGTGAGGGAGGTTTGGCTGCCCCTGGATCCGGCCCGCCCACAGGGCGAGTACTATGGACGGCGGATCGAGGTGACTGGCGTCGGTTACATGCCGGAAGGACAAATCCTGGAAGACGGGCGGCCGGCCGCACTTGCGGAAGACAATCCTTCGACAGGTTCAGGGCAAGACCTGCGCCGCCTGCTCGTCGCGGCCGGGCTGTGCAACAATTCCCGCCTGCTGCCGCCCAACGGCGAGTCTCCGCGCTGGACAGTCCTGGGCGATCCCACCGAAGCGGCCCTGTTGGTCGTCGCACCCAAGGCCGGGATTGACCTGGCGGACGAGGCGCAGAGGTTGCCCCGCCTGCGCGAGCTTCCTTTCGAGTCGCGGCGCAAGCGCATGAGCACCATTCATCAAATTCCAAACCCCAATGCCTCCTCTCCCCATCGGCTGGCTTACGTAAAGGGCGCGCCTAAAGAGGTGTTGGCCCTGTGCACCCGCGTCTGGCTGGATGGACAGGAACGCCCGTTGGACGACGCGCTGCGTTCGCAGATTGTCGTGGCGAACGATGGGTACGCCCGTCACGGTCTGCGCGTTCTGGCGATTGCGCAGCGAGCGCTGCCGGACGGGACCGAGTATACCGCTAAAGCCGTCGAACGCGATTTGACCTTTATCGGCCTGGCCGCGATGATGGACCCGCCGCGTCCCGAAGTGAGCGAGGCCGTAGAAAAATGCAGCCATGCCGGTATCCGTGTCGTCATGATCACCGGCGACTATGGCCTGACCGCTGAGAGCATTGCCCGGCGCATCGGCATCATCCATGGCGACCACCCGCGTATTATCACCGGCGTGGAACTGGACGAAATGGACGACGCGACGCTGAAGAAGGCCGTACAGAGCGAAGTAATCTTTGCCCGCGTGGCCCCGGAACACAAGTTGAGGGTCGTCAGCATACTCCAGGAACTGGGCCACGTGGTGGCCGTCACCGGCGATGGGGTCAATGATGCCCCGGCGCTCAAAAAGGCCGAGATCGGCATAGCGATGGGACTGGCCGGCACCAATGTGGCCCAAGAGGCTGCCGACGTCATCTTGACCGACGACAACTTTGCCTCCATCGTCAATGCGGTCGAAGAAGGCCGCGGGGTCTATGCCAACATCAAAAAATTCACCACCTACATCTTTACCAGCAACACGCCGGAGGCATGGCCCTTCATCCTCTTTGCACTCAGCCGCACACGCATCCCCCTGGCCTTGAACGTCATGCATATCCTTTCGGTCGATTTGGGCACCGATATCATGCCCGCCCTGGCGCTGGGGGCCGAGCCACCTGAGCCTGGTGTGATGAATCACCCGCCGCGCCGCCTGAAAGAGCACGTCATCACGGCGGGGCTTTTGATCCGGGCCTATCTCTGGCTGGGGACGATCCAGAGCGCGGCGACGATGGCGGCGTTCTACTTTATGTACTGGATGAACGGCTACTGGGGCCAGTGGATTGACCTGCCAGGAGGAGGCACGCTCTACCGTTCGGCCACGGCGATGGCCCTGGCGGCGGTCGTGACCACGCAGATCGGCAATCTCTTTGCACAGCGCACTGAGCGTGCATCCTTCTTCCGCACGCCGTTGTTCAACAACCGGCTGATCTGGGTGGGCATTGCCTCAGAGCTGCTCTTGATCGCCCTGATCGCCTACGTGCCATTTTTCCAAAACATCATCGGCACCAGCTCTTTCCCGTTGTGGTACTGGGTATTTTTGTTTGCCTGGACTCCTTCGCTCCTGCTGGCCGACGAGGCGCGCAAGGCAATGCTGCGCTGGTCGGAGCGCAAACACACGAGTGAGGCGAGGTGAGTCATGAAAATCATCATTATCGGTTGCGGTCGCCTGGGCAGTGGCCTGGCGCAGACCTTGAGCCGGCAAGAGCACACCATCACCGCGGTGGACAAAGACCCGCTGGCGTTTGAGCGCCTGGGAGAGGGGTTCAAGGGCCGAATGGTCACCGGCATCGGTTTTGATCGCAACGTGTTGCTCGAGGCCGGCATTGAGCGGGCCGATGGACTGGCGGCCGTCACCGCCAGCGACGAGAGCAATGTGCTGATTGGCCGGATCGCCCAACAGATTTTTCGCGTGCCGCGCGTGGTAGCCCGCCTGTACGACCCGCGCCAGGCTGAAATCTACCGGCGCTTGGGCCTGCCGGTCATCGCCCCTACTGTATGGGGCATCAATCGCATTGCCGACATGCTGCTCTATTCGCCGCTGGATGCTGTGTACAGCCTGGGAACCGGCGAGGTGGAACTGGTAGAAGTCCAAGTCCCGCAGGCGCTGGTGGGCCGGCTGACTCGCGACCTGACCGTGCTGGGTGAAATTCACGTTGTGGCCATTCGTCACAACTTAAGCTCCTACCGGGTCTGCCAAGGGCAGGGCAGATACC
>CAZYXV010000067.1:0-11278 GCA_964651475.1 uncultured Anaerolineae bacterium
GTCGGTGACGCTGCAGTACATGTTCACGCGCTTCAACATCACGCAGCCGCCCAAGCTGCCGTATGGCATCGAACCCAAGCCAACCGAGGCGCCCCTTCCGCCTCAATGATGGTAAAATACTAGTACGTTTACTGAAGGATAATTATGGCTAATATCGCGTCCTCAGATAAAATCCGCGTCTTGATCGTAGATGATATTCCCGAAACGCGCGAGAATGTGCGCAAGCTGTTGGCGTTTGAAAACGATATCGAAGTGGTTGCGATGGCTGGGTCGGGTAACGAGGGAATCAAGCTGGCCAAGCAGCACCAGCCGCACATTATACTGATGGATATCAATATGCCGGATATTGACGGCATTACGGCGGTCGAGTCCATCACTCAGCAGGCGCCCATTACCCAGGTCATCATGATGTCGGTGCAAAGTGAGGCGGATTACTTGCGCCGCGCTATGTTGGCCGGCGCGCGTGATTTTTTGACCAAGCCGTTTACGGGCGACGAGCTGGTGGCTACGGTGCGGCGCGTCTATAAAATGGGGCAGGCGCGCATGCCGGCGCTGCAGATGGCCCAGGCGGTCGAGGCGGGCGGAGGCGCGCCCGTGATGCCGGGCGCTCCCAAGCGGCGGCGCGGCCACATGATTGTGGTGTTCAGTCCCAAGGGAGGCGTGGGAACCAGCATGCTGGCCGTCAACTTGGCGCTGGCGCTTCACAAGCCGGAACAAAAGGTGGCTTTGATAGATGCCAGTTTCGAGTTTAGCAACGTTGGCGTGTTGCTCAACTTGCAGTCGGCGCGAAGCATTGCCGACCTGTCCAAGTTGAGTGGAGAGATCGAAGCCCAGGTGGTCGAAAGTGTTCTATCGCTGCACCCTTCGGGCGTCAAGGTGCTTTTGGCGCCGCCCAGGCCAGAAATGGCCGAGTTGGTGACAGGCGATTTGCTCAAAATCATCTTGAAGGAAATCAAATATTTATTTGATTTCGTGATTGTGGACACGTGGTCGTCTTTGCAAGATCCCATGTTGACGATTTTGGACGAGGCAGACCGCATCGTGTTGCTGGCTACCCCGGATATTCCCACGCTCAAAACCTCGCGCGATTTTTTTGGGGTGCTGGATGCTCTTTCTTACCCGGCGAATAAAACCATTTTTGTGTTGAACAAGACTGACCGCCGAATGGGCATTACGGCAAAGGACGTGTCTGACAATCTCAAGCATCCCGTGGTCGTCGAGATACCGCTCGACGAGGGGGCGGCCTTGTCTTCCATCAACCGGGGCGTTCCTTTCGTAGCCGATCAACGCTCCAAGCCAATTGCGCGCGCGGTTTTTCAATTGGCGGATGTGTTGGTGAACGAGTTGATGCCGGCGCCCGAGCCGCAGGCTGCCGCGCCCGCCGCCGAGACCGCCGACGACGCGGCGCGCAAGCGGCTGGGCCGTTTGATGGGGCGATGAGCCGGGTGTGTTGATGCAATTATGGGGGTGAGTTATGTCTTTGCTAAAACGTATTGAACGTGGTCAAGATCCCAAGGCGAGCCAGTCCTCGACGCTGAGTGAAATGCGGGCGCGCCGCCCGCCGCCCGTCGTCGCGCCCAGCCGCGACGCTTACCTCGACCTCAAGACGCGAGTTCAGAACAAGCTGCTGGCTGAATTAGATCCTAGCATGGATATTTCCAAGACGGAAGAAGTGCGGCGCACCATCGAGGACCTCTTTGATAATACCTTGTCCGAAGAGAACATTATTCTAAGCCGCGTCGAGCGGCAGCGCTTGTTCGAGCAAATCGTGGCCGAAATTTTGGGGTTAGGCCCATTGGAACCGTTATTGTCGGATTCGAGTGTGAGCGAAATCATGGTCAATGGGCCGCGCCAGATTTACGTCGAGCGCAAGGGTAGATTGGAGCGCACGAATCTGGCATTCGAGAACAACGATCACGTGCTGCGCATCATTGATCGCATCGTTGCGCCGCTGGGCCGGCGCATTGACGAATCCAGCCCGTACGTAGATGCTCGCTTGCCGGATGGCAGCCGCGTGAACGCTGTGATTCCACCCTTGTCTTTGGTTGGCCCGACGTTGACCATTCGTAAATTTTCCAAGGTGCCGTTGACGATTGACGACTTGATTCGATTCGGTACGCTGACGCCGGAATCGGTCGAGTTCCTCAAGGCCTGCGTCCGGGCCCGATTCAACGTTATCGTATCGGGCGGCACTGGCTCTGGCAAGACTACCTTGCTGAACATTTTGTCGAGCTTTATCCCAGACGACGAGCGCATCTTGACCATCGAGAACGCCGCCGAATTGCAACTGCGGCAGGAACACGTGGTGACAATCGAGACGCGCCCCCCCAACATCGAAGGTAAGGGCGAAGTGACCATCCGCGACATGGTGATTAACGCGCTGAGAATGCGCCCCGACCGGATTGTGGTAGGCGAGTGCCGCGGCGCCGAGACGCTGGACATGTTGCAAGCCATGAACACCGGTCACGATGGTTCAATGACGACGTTGCACTCGAACAGCCCGCGCGATACGATTGCGCGTCTGGAAACCATGGTGCTGATGGCCGGCTTTGATTTGCCCGTTCGCGCTATCCGCGAGCAAATTGCCTCGGCGGTTGACATGATTGTGCACCAAGAGCGCTTGCGCGACGGCTCGCGCCGCGTAGTCAACGTCACCGAAGTGCAAGGGATGGAGGGCGACGTAATCACGCTGGCCGATTTGTTCATCTTTGAACGCCTGGGAGTAGAAGCTGGCAAGGTGATTGGGCGACTGGTGCCGACTGGCCTCCGCCCCAAGGCCATGGACAAGATCGAAGCAGCCGGCATTCGTTTACCTCCCAGTATCTTTGGCATAGGCTCCCGGCGCTAAGGAGTGGGAGTTAAACAACTCGCCCACTGCGCGAGATTTGAGGAGGCACGCTCATGAAATTATTCCGCGGCGCACGAGGAGAAGTTGAAGATCGTCTCGAACGTTACGCCGACGTTAAAGAGGGCAAGCCGTCCGAAGCAGGGGAGAAAAAACGCCCGTCTGCCCTGACCAATCGCTTGAACGAGGCGCTGGCTGGCCAAAGCTTTGGGAACGAGATGGCGACCCAGTTGGCGCGCGCCGACTTGAAAATCACCGTGGCCGAGTACGTTGCCCTGATCGTCATCGCCATGGTGGGAGGCGGCTTGCTGGCGATGGTCATATTCCGTTCGCCTCTCTTTGCGCCGCTGGGCGCGCTGGGAGGGTTCTTTGCGCCCCGCTTTTACATCGGCTTTGCCCAGGGCCAGCGGCTAAAGAAATTTAATGGCCAGTTGGGCGATACTCTCAACCTGATGGTCAATGGCTTGCGCGCCGGCTACAGCGTCACGCAGGCCATGGAGGCTGTGGCGCGCGAGATGCCGCCTCCCATCTCTGTCGAGTTCGAGCGCGTGACCAAAGAGATCCAGCTGGGGCTGACGGTGGAACAGGCGTTGGCCAACATGCTGCGCCGGGTTCGCTCGGACGACCTGGATATGATGGTGACCGCCATTAATGTCCAACGCGAAGTGGGCGGCAACCTGGGAGAAATTTTGGAAGTGATCAGCCACACGATTCGCGAGCGCGTGCGCATCAAGGGCGAGATCGCGGCGCTCACGGCGCAAGGCATGGCCACGGGCTATGTCATCAGCGGCGTTCCGATCGGTTTGTTCATCTTGATTTTCTTGATCAACCGGCCCTACGCCGTGCGGCTGTTCGAGTTCCCTTGCGGGGTAGCTATTCTGGTGTGCGCCGTCGTCTTGATTGTGTCTGGTTTTGTGGTGATGATGAAGATTGTTCAGATTGAGGTCTAGACCTGGCAGGAGGTAAGGACGATGATTGGAATCTGGCTCATCGTATTGGGAGTAATAGTGGGGGCCGTTGTGCTGATTGTGATCGGCATTCGGGCGCCAGACCCGGCCGACGCGCTCCAATCGCGCCTGGCCGAGTACGGCATGCGAGAACAGCCTGTCACGCTGGAAGAGATCGAGCTATCGTTGCCGTTTTCGCAGCGCATTGTCGCGCCCGTCATACGCGGCTTGGCGCAGCGGATGGCCCAGATGACGCCGCAGCAGACGCTGGAGAGCATGCGCCACAAATTAGAGCTGGCCGGCAATCCAAACAACTGGACGCCATCCGAATTTATGGCGATCCGCGCCGGCGCTGCTGTGTTGGTGTCTGTGCTTGGCTTTCTCTTGGTCATGCTGCTCAAAAAGCCGATGATCATGCGCCTGGGCGGCATGTTGGCGGGAGGCGCGCTGGGCTATGGCTTTCCGGCATTATACCTGAACCAGTTGATTTCGCAGCGCAAGGAATCTATCACCAAATCGCTGCCCGATGCTCTGGATTTGCTGACCATCTGCGTGGAAGCCGGCCTGGGGTTTGACGCGGCCATGAGCAAGATCGTGGAAAAGTGGAACGACGAACTGAGCAACGAGTTCGGCCGCGTGTTGCAAGAAATCCGCCTGGGCAAGCTGCGCCGCGAAGCGCTGCGCGATATGGCCGAGCGGGTGGACGTGCCCGACGTGACCAGCTTTGTGGCCGCCATCATTCAAGCCGATCAACTGGGCGTGTCTATTGCCAAGGTGCTGCGTATCCAATCTGACCAGATGCGCGTCAAGCGCCGACAACGCGCAGAAGAAAAGGCGCACCAGGCGCCTATCAAGATGATTTTCCCGATGGTGTTCTTGACTTTCCCCTCCATTTACCTGGTGCTGTTGGGGCCGGCCGGATTGATTTTGAAGGAGACCTTTTTCAAATAACAGCGGGGCGAGGAGAGACTGGTTGGCGCAAACAAGCCAGGGGATGGTCTGGTTAGGCCGTTTGCGAGCCGCTTTGCTGGACACCCTGTTCCCTTTGCGGTGCGCAGGGTGCCATCAATTGGGGGCACTATGGTGCGCTGCGTGCCAGTCGAGTGTGACCAGGATTTGTCCCCCGTTTTGCCTCAGGTGTGGGCAGCCATTCAAACATGGTCAGGTGTGCGATGCGTGCCAGCGCTTCCCGCTCAGCTTGAACGGCATCCGCTCCGTCACTTTGTTTGAGGGGCCATTGCGCCAGGCCGTTCACGCATTCAAATACAGCGGCTGCACGGACTTGGCGCTCCCGTTGGGCCAGTTGTTGGAGCACTATTGGGCCGACAATCCATTCCCTGTTGACGCGATCGTTCCCGTGCCGCTGTATGCGTCTCGGCTGCGCGAGCGCGGTTATAATCAATCCGCGCTGCTAGCCCGCCACCTGGCTCGCGCCGTTCACGCGCCTGTGGTAGAAGACGGCCTGGCGCGCGTGCGCGCTACGGCGTCTCAGATGACTTTGAGCGCCGCCGAACGCCAGGCAAACGTGAAGGATGCTTTTGAGGGTGTTACGGCCCGCGTGACGGGGCAACGTGTTGTGCTGATAGATGATGTGTGCACTACCGGCGCTACGCTCGAAGCGTGCAGCGTGGCCCTGCTCCGGGCGGGCGCCGTTTCAGTTTGGGCCTTGACATTGGCACGCGCTGTATAGCGATTTATTTTATATAGAAGGAGAATAGTATGGAAGTTACAATCCGCGGTCGCAATATGGATGTTACCCCCCGTTTGCAAGAGTACATTGAAAAGAAAATCAACCGGCTGGACCGCTACCTGCCGACGATTACGGAAGCTCGCGTGGAACTGGGGGCCGAAAAGACCAAGAGCGCCCAAGATCGCCAGGTGGTGCAATTGACCGTGCGCAGCAAGGGGTCAATTTTGCGCGTGGAGGAGCGCGATCAAGATGTCTTTGCGGCAGTAGATACCGTGTTGGACAAAATGTACCGCCGGATTGCGCGCTACAAGGGCAAGCGCCAGGACCGCAGCCGCTCCGGCGGAGAAGAAGTCGGCGGCGAGGCCTTGCCGGTGGAAGTGGGCGAGCCGCAGCCTTCTGGCCAGGTGGTGCGCACCAAGCGTTTCCAGATGGTTCCCATGAATACTGAGGAGGCCATCGAGCAGATGGAGTTGTTGGGCCACGATTTTTACGTGTTTTTTAACGCGGGCGAGGGGAGGATCAATGTTCTATACCGCCGCCGCGACGGCGATTACGGTTTGATTCAGCCCGAACTGGCATGAGCTGCGGGATTGCGATGGCCGCAGAAGCTTGATAGGTCAGCGGCCAGCCCTCCGATTGTAGAGACCGCGCGTTTTCTACAAGCTGGAAGCTGGCCGCTGACGGTTTTAGGGGCGCTTGTGCAACAAGAACTGGCATTAATTATCATGGTGGGGGGAGGCGGACCCTCGCCGGTCGAGCAGGCGATGGCCGGCGCAGTTCGAGCGTGCGCGCGCGATACCATCGAGCGCGGCCTGGCGACGGGGGCGTTCGACCGGATTTTGGCGGCGACCGACGACGCGGAGTGGGCCTCTACCCTGGCGGACCTGCCCGTGCGGGTGGACGTGGCAAAATCCGCTGGCGCTTTTCATTTTGGCAAGCGCTTGGCCGAATTAATCGAGCGCTATGACCTTCAGCGCGTGGTGTACGCCGGGGGCGCCAGCATGCCGCTGATGGACGAGTCAATGTTGTCCGCGATTGCCAGCCGGGTGCGCCAGGTCGAACGATGTGTGGTGACGAACAACATTCACTCCAGCGATTGGGCGGGAGTGGCGCCGGCGGCGGCCATCGTCAGGCACGCGCCAAACCTTTTGACCGACAATGCGCTGGGCTGGGTGCTGTGGTGGGAAGGGGGGCTTGAGCCGCTGGCATGGCCGCACTCGGCGGCGACGCTGCTCGACCTGGATACGCCAGTGGATGCGCAGATTGCCGCGCTTCACCCGGCGTGCGGCCCGCGCCTGCGCGCCTGCGTGCAAGGGCTGGGATGGGACGACGCCCACTTGCGCGCCGCGCGGGAGGTGTTGCTCACCGTCGGCAAGCAAGCCGTCTTGGCGGGCCGCGTGCCACAATCTACCTGGTCGTTTTTGGAGGGGCGAACGTTGTGCTGGCTGCGCGTCTTTTCGGAAGAACGCGGCATGCGCGCCAGCCAGCGCCTGGCGCGCGGCGAGGTGCGTTCGCTGTTGGCCGAGTACCTGGCCTGTGTGGGCACGCGGGGGTTTTTTGATACGCTGGCAGGGCTGGCCGACGCAGTCTTTTTGGATAGCCGTGTGATGGTGGCGGCGCGCGGCGCGTGGCCCTCGGGCGCGGACCGCTTTTACTCAGATTTGCTCCAGGCAGACCAGGTGGGCGATTCGTTTTTGCGCGAGTTTACCCAGGCGGCGGCAGCGGCGACCATCCCCATTGTGCTAGGCGGGCACGCGCTGGTGGCCGGCGGGTTGTGGGCGCTGATAGAGACAAGCGCACAACAGTAAATGTCCGAGCCATCATAGAGTAAGAGCAGTCGGTATTTCTATCGGGAGCTTTTCACCCAGCACGGGCAAGGGGTGCAAGATGTGGACGTCTAGCCAGGCGTTGACCAGCGCGGGCGTTTCCCTCAGCCACCAAAATTGCGCGTATGGCGGCGTATAGGTGCGCCGGTCGGCAGCCACGCCAGCGGATTGAATGCCGAATGCGTCGCACAAATAAAGCGCGCGCTCCAGGTGAAATCGCTGCGTGACGACGATGGCTTGCCTGACCTCAAAGATTTCGCGCGCGCGATAGCACGAATCGTACGTCCGCCGCCCGGCATAATCCAACACGACGTCTTCGTCTGGAACGCCCAGCCGGGTCGCCAGTTGGCGCATGGCCTCCGGCTCGTTGTACCACTCAAAGCGGTTATCGCCGCTCATCAGCAGTTTGCGCACCTTGCCTGCTTTATACAGGTCAACCGCTGTTGCCACGCGGTCGTAAAGCGCGGGGGTGGGTGTGCCGTCGGCCCACAGGCCGGCGCCCAGCACGAGCGCGATGGGGGCGGGCGGCGCGGCTTGAATGTCAGCGTAGATACGCTCGCTCGTATTTAGATGCACCCACGCGCGCAGCGCCCACGGCCAGAGTGCTACGTTGGCCAAGAAAAATCCAATGATGGCAAGAGTTTTTCTCATGGTCTGGTCAAAAGTCGTAATGCTATATGGCGCCCCGGTCTATCTGCGAATGCAAAGCGCCTATCCCAAAAGCGACCCGCATGATACCGTCGAAATCGTCTTTGCGCAACCGGGAGCACGGCGGGCGCGCGTCAACAGGTGTTTGACAAAACGGCATCTGGCATGTATAATAGCCCTTCGTGGCGGCCTGTGCGTTGTGGCCGCTTCAATTTGCAACGCAAGATTCGAGCGGGGGTGAAAACGTGTACGCAGTGGTTAAAGTAGCTGGCTTTCAATATCGCGTCACCCAGGGCGAGCGCATTCGCACGGAACGGCTTCCGGCGGAAATCGGCGCCCAGGTCAAACTCGATGCCGTGTTGATGGTGGCGGATGGCGATCAGGTCAAGGTGGGGCAGCCCACCGTATCTGGCGCCAGTGTTACCGCCACGGTCGTTGAGCGGAGCAAGGGTGACAAAATTGTCGTGTTCGACTATCGCCCAGGCGGCAAGCGCCATCGCGTCAAGGGTGGGCATCGCCAGGAATATACCTGGCTGCGCGTGGATGACATCGTGGCGGGATAGATGACAGGAGAGTGGTGAGATGGCACACAAGAAAAGCGGTGGTTCCGGCCGCAATGGGCGCGATAGCAACGCCCAGCGGCGCGGCATTAAACAATACGCGGGGCAAATGGTGCGCTCCGGCAATATCATCGTTCGCCAGTGTGGAACGCACTTTAAGCAAGGTGAAGGCGTAGGGGTTGGCGGGGATTACACCCTGTTTGCCACACGAGATGGCATGGTTGTCTTTGAACCTTTGCCGGGCGGCCGCAAGCGCGTCAGCGTGCGTCCGGTCGAGGCATGAGGTTCAAGACTAGCGTCCGCGGGCAGCGTTAAAGGCTGACCCAACCCGGACAAGGAGAATATCATGAAAGAAAAGATTCATCCCACGTGGTACCCTGAAGCGCGGGTCATTTGCGCGTGTGGAAATACCTGGACGGTCGGCGCGACGGTCGAGGAGATTCGCACCGATTTGTGTTCCAAGTGCCACCCGTTCTTTACGGGCGAGCAGCGCATTGTAGATACCGAAGGGCAGGTCGAGCGTTTCGTCAAGCGGCTCGAGCGCGCCGTGGCAAGCGGGGGCGAATCGCGCCGCCAAAAGTCGGCGCGCCGCCGGGAACGCCGCGCCATCGTCGAGATCGTCGGCGGAGAAACCGAATCTTGATCGCGCGTTGCATTTGAATATGGCATCGTTTAGGAGGGCAGGTGGGAACATCTGCCCTTTTGCGTAGGAGGTCACGATGGAACCCCATCCCCACAGGGGTAGCATTGAACTAGTCTGTGGCAGCATGTTCAGCGGCAAGACGGAAGAGTTGATACGGCGCGTGCGCCGCGCCAGGATTGCCCGCCAAAAAGTCCAGGTGTTCAAACCGGCCGTGGATACGCGCTACACGGTCGAGGCGGTCCAATCGCATAACGGCCTGGGGGTGGAGGCTGTGCCCATCCAAACGGCAGGCGAAGTCTTGGCGTTGCTGCAGGCCGATACGACGGTTGTGGCGATTGACGAAGTGCAATTCTTTGGCTGGGACGTCACCGAGGTGTGCCAGCACTTGGCCGACCGGGGATTGCGCGTCATCGTGGCCGGCCTGGATATGGATTTTCGTGGCGAGCCGTTTGGGCCGATGCCGGTGCTGATGGCGCAGGCAGAAGAGATTGTCAAGCTGCAAGCCATCTGCGTAAAGTGCGGCGCGCCGGCCAGCCGGACTCAGCGCCTGATTGATGGTCGCCCTGCCGCCTACGACGACCCCGTTATTTTGGTTGGCGGGAGCGAGTCTTACGAGGCGCGTTGCCGCCATTGCCACCAGGTGCCGCGTCGCGAGGCGCGTGGAGATATTTCAAGATAAAGTGAAGGGAATGGGGTATGGCGGATTATGAAAAGTATTTATCTCAGGTGTTGATTTCGTCGGAGCGCTTGCAGGCGCGCATCGCCGAGTTAGGCGCTCAAATCAGCGCCGATTACGCCGGCAAAGATGTGTTGCTGGTGTGCGTCTTGAAGGGGGGGGTGTTATTCCTGGCCGATTTGATGCGCAGCCTGTCTGTTCCGCACGCCATTGACTTTATGGCCGTTTCAAGCTACGGCGCCGGCGCGCGCGAATCTACGGGCGTCGTGCGCATTCAAATGGACCTGGGCACCAATATCACCGGTCGTCACGTGCTGGTGGTAGAAGATATTGTGGATAGCGGCCGCACGCTCGAATATATCACGCGCTTGCTCGGCACGCGCATGCCGGCCTCGTTGCGCGTGTGTGCTTTGCTGGATAAGGTCGAACGGCGAGAGGTGCCGGTCTCGTTAGATTACGTGGGATTTGAAATTCCCGATCAGTTCGTGTTTGGCTATGGGCTGGACCTGGACGAGCTGTACCGTAATTTGCCCTTTATCGGTGTAGTGGACCTCAACGCGCTGTCGGGTTAGACCGATTGTGGCTTACTTGATTGTCTTGATCGCCAGCCGCGCCAGCGTGTGAAAGAATTCTTCGACGCCAGCGCCAGAAAGCGCGCTGGTTTCAATGTAGGGGAACTTGGCGCTGCGCGCCCACCCCTCTGCTTGTTCGCGCGCCACCTTGCGTGGCAGGTCGGTCTTGTTCCCAACCACCATAAAGCTGCACCCCGGCGCCACGCGAGCAATCTCCCGCTGCCACTTGGATAGATTCTCCAGTGAGACAGGATCGGTCACGTCGTATACCAGCGCCACTCCACGCGCGCCCCGATAAAACGAGTCTCGAAATGCGCCAAAACGTTCTTGCCCCGCAATGTCCCAAATGGACAGCTTGATCGGCTGACCGTCCACTTCGACAATCTTGACCTGAAAGTCTACCCCGATGGTCATGATGCGAGACTCTTGGAACATGCCGGTGCAGTAGCGGCGAATCAGGCTCGTCTTGCCTACGGCGCCATCGCCAGCCATGACAACCTTGACAATCGGAAAGACCCGCGTCACCTGATGGGGAGTGGAGTCTGGCATGAATTTTCTCCTGTTACAATCAAAAATTAACTCACGTACTATCGTGACCATTATACACAACTTTTGATTAGCGCGCAAAGTCCAACAAGGTGAGCGTATCAGGCTGGGGACGGCTGCCCAGTATGGAAGCTGAGGCTTCGCCCCAAGGCGTCCTGCGGATAGCCGGAGTTTCCGCCTAAAGGCTCAGCTTCCGGCCGGTATAATTGACCGGCTACGTTCAATAATCGCCGCCCAGCTTATCCCCAACGGGTGATGCTCCCCAACAAGGGGGTTCCGCAGCAAGTCGGCAGTGAAAACTCAACCCAACTGAGCGGCGCTCATT
>CAZYXV010000068.1:0-11273 GCA_964651475.1 uncultured Anaerolineae bacterium
GAAACCCTGCTGTTTACTTGTAAAAGTGCATTATTACTTTCAAAACACGCTCTTAACCTGAATTACGCGCAGATTGGCCTGCTGCTCGGCTTGCCCAGCCTGGCCAGCAGTCTCGTCGAACCCATCCTTGGCATCTTGGGCGACGTATGGAAGCGCCGCGTTTTGATTTTGGGCGGCGGCGTGTTCTTTGCCCTGGCGCTGCTGCTCATAGCGTCAAGCTCCGGCTTTGTAGTGTTGCTTGTTTCGTTCATCCTCATCTATCCGGCTTCAGGCGCGTTTGTCAGCCTGTCGCAGGCAACGTTGATGGACGCCGACCCTGCTCGCCACGAGCACAACATGGCGCGCTGGACTTTTGCCGGTTCGCTGGGCGTGGTGGCCGGGCCGATGGCCCTGGGCGCTGCGGCCGCGTTGGGGCTGGGCTGGCGAGGCTTGTTTCTGGTCTTTGCTGGCCTGACGGTGATCATATTGGCAGCCGCGTGGCGCTTGCCGTTTGATCTTAAACAAACGGGTTCCAAACAAGCCGCCGATTCCCCAACCGAACCGCGACCACAAGATTTCAAGGCGGGCGTGCTCAACGCCGCGCGCGCGCTGCAGCGCGGCGAGGTGCTGCGCTGGCTGGCGCTGCTGCAATTTTCTGACCTGATGCTGGATGTGTTGTTGGGTTTTTTGGCGCTGTACTTTGTGGATGTGGCGCGCTCAACGCAGGCTCAGGCCAGCCTGGCCGTGGCCGTGTGGACCGGCGTGGGGCTGCTGGGCGATTTTTTGCTCATTCCCTTGCTCGAACGCGTGAGCGGCCTGGGCTACTTGCGCGCAAGCGCCGCGCTCAAGCTGGCCCTGTTCCCGGCTTTTTTGCTCGCGCCCAACCAGTGGATCAAGCTGGTATTGTTAGGATTGCTGGGACTGCTCAACGCAGGCTGGTATTCCATCCTCCAGGCTCAACTGTACACCGCTATGCCGGGTCAAAGCGGCGCCGTCATAACAGTGAGCAATATCTTTGGGCTGGTGGGGGGGCTGGTTCCGCTGGGGTTGGGGTTGGTGGCCGAGAGGCTGGGATTGGAGGCGGCCATTTGGCTCTTGCTGCTGGGGCCGATAGCGCTGCTCGTCGGCCTGCCTAAAAAACCTCCCGCAGGTTCGTGACCTGCGGGAGGTTTGTATCGTCGTTATTCTTCCTCTTCGCCGGCGCGTTCCTTCCGCGCCTTCTCGATGAGATCTTGGGCCAGGTGGGCCGGAACATTTTCATAGTGATCCAGCTCCATCGTGAACACGCCGCGCCCTTGCGTGATGCTGCGCAAATCGGTGGCGTAGCGCTGCACCTCGGCCAGCGGCACGTGAGCCGTGATGATGCTCTTGTTGCCCAGTTGGTCAATGCCCAATACACGCGCGCGCTTGGTGTTCAGGTCGCCAATCACGTCGCCGGTGTACTGGTCGGGAATCGTCACCTTGATCGTCATGATCGGTTCGAGCAGCACTGCCCCGGCGTCCAGGCAGGCCTGCTTGAACGCGCCCCGGCCGGCGATTTCAAACGCCACCGGCTTGGAGTCCACGGGGTGCTCTTTGCCATCGGTCACCGCGCATTTAATATCTACCATCGGGTAGCCGGCCAGCACGCCGTTTTCCATCACACTCTTGACGCCTTTTTCAATCGAGGTCTGGAACGAGCCAGAAATCGCCCCGCCAAAAACTTCCCACGTAAACTCATAGCCGGCGTTCAATTCGTTCGGCTCGACGCGCATGTGCACCTCAGCGAATTGCCCCGCGCCGCCGGTTTGCTTCTTGTGGCGATATTGCGTCGAGGCCGTGCGCGTGATCGTTTCGCGATAGGGTACCCTGGGCACCGAGGTGATAATATCCACGCCAAATTTGGAGGAGGCGCGCCGTATGGCCACGTCCAGGTGGCTATCACCCATACCCTCCAGAATAGTCTGCTTGGTGCTGGGTTCCTGGTGCCAATGCAAGGTGGGGTCTTCTTCGCACAGGCGGGTCAGGGTTGGTCCCATCTTGGCGCTATCGGCCTTGGTTTTGGGTTCGACCGCCACAGACATCAACGCGTGCGGATAAGTGGCCTTTGCCAGCGTCAGCAGGCGCCCGCGCTCGCACAGCGTGTCACCGGTGGCCGTGACAGACAGCTTGGCCACCACGCCAATATCGCCCGGCTTTAACTGCGTGGTAGGGATTTGCTCCTTGCCGCGCATCACGTAAAGCTGGCCGATGCGCTCTTCTTGATTGCGGTTGGCATTAAAGATGCGCGTATCCGAATTCAACGCGCCGCTGTATACGCGGAAATACGTCAGCTTGCCCACGTAAGGATCGGCCATTGTCTTGAACACAAAGGCGGCCAGCGGGCCGCGCTCCGCCTCGGCGGGGTCGAGCGTTTCTTCGGCCTGCGTGGCCGGATTGGTAGCTATCACACTGCCCATCTCGGCCGGCGAAGGCGCAAAGCCGAGCAGCACGTCCATCAACGCCGCCACGCCGATGTTCGCCGTCGCGCCGCAGCACAGCACCGGCACGACCGTGCGGTTTTTGATTGCCAGGCGCAAGCCGCGCCGGATTTCGTCTTCGGTTAGCTCTTGCCCATCCAGATATTTCATGATGAGATCGTCGTCCCCTTCGGCGGCGGATTCCATCAGCTTGAGGCGATATTCGTCCACTTCGTCTTGCATCGCGTCGGGAATGTTGCCCACCTCGCCCTTGGCGCCGCGCCTGGCTTTTAACGTCACCAGGTCCACCACGCCTTCAAAGTTGGCTTGGCTGCCGATGGGCAGTTGCAGCGGGACAAAGGTGGCATGGAATGTCTTGGACAGACTATCCAGCACGTTGAGAAAATTGGCGTTTTCGCGGTCCATCTTGGCCACCACCGCCATGCGCGGCAAGTTGAATTCGTCGGCATAGCCCCAGGCCAACTCGGCGCCCACCTCCACGCCGGCCACCGCGTCGAGCAAGATCAACGCGCAATCGGCCACGCGCAGCGAGCTTTTAACTTCGCCCACAAAGTCGTTGTAGCCGGGCGTGTCTAGCACGTTGAGTTTGCAGCCGCCCCACTCGACCGGCGCCACGGCCGCCATCAACGAAATGTGCCGCCGGATTTCGTCTTCGTCGAAATCCGTCACCGTATTGCCGTCTTCGACGCGCCCCATACGGTTTGTCGCGCCGCTGTTATACAACATGGCTTCGGCCAGGCTGGTCTTGCCGGCGCTGCCGTGGCCGATCAGGGCAATGTTGCGTAAATTGGTAATCGAATAATCTTTCATCCAAGCCTCCTTTGATTTCAGAACGCCATTGTAAACGAAAGGGGGAAAACTGTCAAAGTTTGGTATAATGGCGTTTGTATGGATGACACGAGCGTTATCCTCATTGTAGACGACGAGCCGCTCGAGCGCCAGCTGTTAGAGATCTTGCTGGCCGGGCCGGGTTACCGCCTGTCGTTCGCCGGCGACGGCGTAGAGGCGCTGGAACAGGCAGCCCGGCTCACGCCCGACCTGATTTTGCTGGACGTGATGATACCAGGGTTGGATGGTTTCCAGGTCTGCCAGCGGCTGCGCGCCGACCCGCTTTTAGCCCAGGTGCCTATCATTATGGTCACAGCCCTGGTTAACCGCGAGGCTCGCCTGCGCGGCATTGAGGTGGGCGCGGATGATTTCATAACCAAACCCTTTGACCCCATCGAACTGCGGGCGCGGGTGCACATGATCACGCGGCTCAACCGCTACCGCCGCTGGCTGGTGGAACAAGCCCGCCGCCAACAGGCCGAGGAGGAAATCCGCCGCCGCGACCTTGAAATTGCCTTGCTCAACTATGCCGTCGCCACGGCCACCTCGACGCGAGACGAGCGAGAGGTGCTGCGCATTGGGTGCGATGTGCTGTCGCATATCTTTGACATGCCGCAAGCCATCGCCCTGACACTCGACGAGACGCGCCTCCAATTTGACGCGGCGCTCGAGTGGCCTTGCGCCCCTGCCGCCAGCCAGGAACCAGGCCGGGGGTGGCGCGTGACGGGGGGCATAGCCCCCCTGGCAAAGGATCCCGTCGCACAATACCTGTTTGAGCGCCGCGTTCCCCTGGCGGCGGCCGACGCGCAAGCCGATCCCGGCCTGGCGCACCTGCATCACGCCATAAGCGCGCGCGGTATTGCTTCTATACTGGTGTTACCGCTGGTGGCGCGCGAGCGGGTCGCCGGCGTCATTGAGTTGAGCGCCGTCCGGCGGCGCGATTTTGACGATCAGGATTTGGCGTTGGCGCAGAATATCGCCGCCGCGTTCGGACAGGCCCTGGAGACGGCTCAACTGTACCAAAAACTGCAGCGGCACGCCAATGACCTGGAAGCGACGGTGGCGCGGCGCACGCTCGAATTGCAGGTCGAGCGCGACCGTACCCAGGCGATCCTGGAGGCTGTGGGTGAAGCCGTCGTCGTCACAGACGTGGAAGGCAACATTCGCTACGTCAATCCGGCCGCCGTCGAGTTGACGGGACTGGCCGCGCAAGAAGCGGTGGGGCAGACGTGGCGGGTGTGGCAGACTGAAAGCTGGTCGCCCGAGCTGTACGCCCAAATCCAGGCGCGCTTGCGGGCCGGCCAAACCTGGCGCGGCGAAGCGGTCAACAAGCGCAAGGATGGCTCCCTTTACAATGCGGCCATGACTATTGCGCCGCTTTTCGACCCGCACGCGCCGGGGCAAACCATGGGCCTGGTCAGCGTCCAGCGAGACATCACGCCACTTAGGGAGGCCGAGCGCCTCAAAGACCAGTTCGTTTCCAATGTGTCCCACGAACTGCGCACGCCGCTTTCCGTCATCACTCTCATCAGCGGCAACCTGGAGGCGCTGTACGAGCGCCTGGACGATACGCGCCGCCGAAAAATGATCCACGACATCCGCGGGCACACCCGCGTGCTGAACGATCTGATCGAGCGTGTGTTGGAAATCTCGCGTATTGACAGCCTGCGCGTTCCGATGGAACGCCGGCCGATTAACCTGGCGCAACTGGTGCGCGAGGAGGCCAATAAGCAGTTGCCCCTGGCCCGCAAAAAATCGCATACCCTGCGCGTAAGCGGCGCCGAGCAATTGATGGTGTTGGGCAACGACGGCCAATTGAGGCAGGTATTCCGCAACCTGCTGAACAATGCCATCAAGTACACGCCAGAAGGTGGGCAAATCACGTGTGAATGCCGGGCGCGGGATGCTCAGGTAGAAGGAGCGCCCTGGCCTGGCAGCGCCGACCTGGGCGGCGATTGGGCGGCCGTGCGTATAGCGGATACGGGCATGGGCATCGGCGCGCAAGATTTGCCCCACGTGTTCGAACGCTTCTTTCGCGTGGAAACGCAGGGGAATGTCCCGGGCACAGGGCTGGGGCTGTCCATTGCCCGCGAGCTGGTTGAACTGCACAATGGCCACATCGCCGCCGCTTCGACGCCTGGCGCGGGAAGCGTTTTTGCTGTTTACTTGCCGCTGGTGGAGGAAAAGCAAACATGACCAGGACGCTTGCTTCTATCCTTGTCGTGGACGACCAACCCGACTTGTTGGAAAACATTAGCCTGACGCTAGAGACGGCCGGCTACCAGGCGCTGGCCGCCGCCGATGGCATCGAGGCGCTCGAAATACTCCAATCACACTCTGTGGATTTGATCCTGGCGGATATTGCCATGCCGCGCATGAATGGCTATCAATTGTACGAGCGCGTTCGCCACAACCGGCAATGGGTGACGATTCCTTTCTTGTTCCTGACGGCTCGCGCGCTCGATAGCGACATTCGCTACGGCAAGCAACTGGGCGTTGACGATTATTTGACCAAGCCCATCCAACCCGAAGACCTGCTGGCGGCCATCGAGGGCAAACTGCGGCGCACCCAACAATTGGCGCAAGCCACACTTGTGGACTCTCCCTCGACGCTGGGCAAGCGCGCTGTGTCCGTCGGGCAATTGCAAATTGATCCGGGCCAACACCGCGCCTGGTTGAATGGGGAGCCAATTCAACTATCTGCTCGCGAGTTTACGCTGCTGGAATACCTGGCCCGGCAGGCCGGCCAAGTTGTGCCGCCCCAAGAATTGATCCGGGCCACCCACGGGCTGGATGCGGACGCCGTAGAGGCCGGCGCGCTCTTGCGGCCGCTCGTCCGCTCGCTGCGCCGCAAAATGGGATATCCCGTCAACGTGATGGGGTGCATTGAAAATGTGCGCGGCGTAGGGTATCGTCTGATCCCGCCGGGCGGCGCATAAGTTATCCGCATCGTATTGCCTCGAACCCGCTGGTCCGCAAACGCCGGCGGGTTTTTGTTTCCGCCCCACATTTTCGCACGTTTCGCACGGAACCTGACCCCAACTGGCATACTCCGCCCATATATTTGCACGGCGCTGTCCGCTAGTATAGAGGCGGAAGTGAGGATATGCCATGCAAAACGTGCGATCCAAAATCAGCAAATCGGTTTTCGTTCTGGTGATAACAAGCGCCGTGTTGAGCCTGCCCGGGACGTCCCTGGCCATGCCGGGGCAGGGTGGGGCGCCGGCGATAGAGAATTCATTTGGCGACCGTCCAGATGCGTTCGCCGCGCCGGATTTGCCCCAGGTGGATATGCTGAGCGCGGCGACTGTCGCGTCCGTCGCCCCAGGCTATTATCAGACCAGCGAGTACATGGCGGGTTCGGTTGCCGTAGGGATCGTGCTGTTGGAAAGCGACGGCAGTGTGGACCCTTCTACAGAAGATTGGACGCCCGCTCAAAAGCAACTCGTCTTTGAAAAGATTACGGCAGCCCTCGACTGGTGGGCCGCGTTAGAGCCGCGCGCTCACCTCAGTTTCATCTACGAAGATCACGTGACCGTTCCCTTGCCCACCGGCGTAGAGCCGATCTCGCGGCCGCGCAGCGACCAGAAGCTGTGGATTGCGGATGCAATGGGCGCGCTGGGGTACCAGGCGGACTCTTTTTTCACCCGTGTCCGCGATTACGACAACGACCTGCGCGCCAGGCATCACACGGATTGGGCCTTTACAATCTTTATAGTCAACAGCGAGCGCGACGCGGATAACAGCTTTAGCGATGGGTACTTTGCTTACGCCTACCTGGGCGGGCCATTCATGGTGATGACCTACGGCAACGGGGGCAATGGCCCGGATCGGATGGATGTGGTGGCGGCGCACGAAATCGGGCACATCTTTTACGCGCTCGATCAGTACGCTGCCGCCGGCCAGCCGTGCGCCAGCCGCTCGGGTTATCTCGACGTCGAAAACCAAAACAGCCAGTCCGGCCAGTGCGCCATAAATGTCTCCAGCATCATGCGGGGAGGCAGCGAGCCTTATCTCAATCACGCCATTGATCCGTACGCGGCCGGGCAGATAGGCTGGCAGGCCAGCCACAATGACAATATCCTCGACCCACTGCACGCCGAGTTGCCTGTCACCCTCACCGCCGCGTCACTGGTTGGCAGCCAGGCCACCCTGAGCGGTACGGCAACCATCATCCCCTATCCTTCTTCCAGGCGCCCCAGTGTGACCATCAACACTTTGGTGGGTGTGCAGTATCGCCTGGACGATGGCGACTGGCAAGCGGCCGCCCCCGCCGATGGCGCGTTCGATACACGCATTGAACAATTCTCTATTACGGTCGCCGCGCTCGCTCCTGGCTTGCACACCGTAGAGGCGGCGGCTCTCGATTCGGCCGGCAATGTCTCCAGGCAATATGCTGCCCAAACCATCGCCGTGCCCGATCCCTTTGATGGCGGATTGATTACAACCCTTTTTCCAAAGAATAGCTACGCTGCTGGAAAGAGCACGATGACGGGGATCGCCTTTCAATTCGAAGGCGGGGCAGTGGTCAATGTTCAATATCGCCTGGACGGGGGAGCGTGGCAGCCGGCTGTTCCCCAAGACGGCGCGTTTGACGGCAGCCAGGAAGCGTTTAGCTTCACGCTAGATTTTCCCGAGTTGGGATCGTACCTGGTCGAGGCGCGAGCCGTGGACGCAAGCGGCAAGGCAGAGACGACTTGGGCCAGTGAGTGGATTACAGTCACACACCGGACGCATCTTGCCTTTTTGCCCGTCATCGCGCGGTGATGCATCATCGCACGACGACATCAGACTTGGCCTGGAAAAAACAAGCTGCCCCAAAATCCCCGTAGGAGCGCCCTTTGGGCGCGATAGTCTCGGCGGCCCACACGCGCCGGGGACGGCGCGTGGAGCGCCTCTCCGACAAGCTCCTAGAATAACACTGGCGTGGCGCTGAATGGCACGCGTGTGAATAGCAAGAAAAACAAGATCACGACCCCAACGCCAATCAGCTTTCGCCTGGAATCAAGCGGCGAGATGTCATTGAGTGGGGGCGGGTGCTGCGGGCGCATCCACGTTGTGAGCAATCCCCAAATGAACCACCCGCTCCAACAATTGCTCGCCAACACGGGGATATTCAGAAACTCGCCCGCCAATCCCAGCCCGCCAACCAGCAGCAACAGTTGCGAGCCTAACGTGGCGATGGACCAGGCGCGGCGTCCGATCAGCGCGTACAATATGTGCCCGCCGTCCAGTTGCCCGATCGGAAGCAAATTCAAAAAGGTGACGATCAGCCCAAACCACGCCGCAAAAGCCATCGAGTTCAGGAACACGTCCAGGCCATTGGCCGGCAGCAAGCGGCCGTGGATGAGATATTTCAGCCCCACGTAGAAAAGCGAGTTGCCTTCAAAAAAGCTGCTTTGGTCGAGGGAATAGGGCTGCACCGGGCTGCTTGCTAATCCAATAACCAGCAGCGGCATGGCAACAATCAATCCGGCCAGCGGCCCGGCCAACCCCACGTCAAAGAGCGATTTACGATTTTCAAATGGCGAGCGTTGAACGATGACGGCGCCCAGTGTCCCAAATGGGCTGATAAATGGCAGCGGAATAAAATAAGGCAGAGACACGTCGGCCTTGTGGCGGCGCGCCACGACGTAATGCCCCATTTCGTGCGCGCCCAAAATCACCATCACCGTAAAGGCAAAGGGAACGCCGCGCAGCAGGCCGGCGGGGTTCTCTAGCAGGTTGACGCCTTCATTGAGGGCGCCCGTGAGCAAGGTCGAAGCAACGGTGAGCAAAAGCAAGAGCAAATTAATCCGGGCGCGTCTGGGTTGGGTTTGAACGACGTCGCCTATGGCCCGCACCACCTGCCCCTGGCTTTCTTGGGTGAGATAGGCGGTATACCCCAAAGCTTCAAAACGCTCGCGCATAAGGGGATAGGCCGTGTCCGCGTCGCAAAGCAATTGCCCCATAAACTCGTAGGTTGGGACAGGCGCGTCAAGGATCTTGACCTGGCTGATGCTGAATACGTCGCGCAGCGCAGATTTAAGCCGCTCCAAATGTCCTTCTGCAAGCGAATTTTGCATAGCGCGCTCCCGCTCGGCAGGCTTACGCAAGCCTGTGAGAGGCATAATATAAGTATCTTCTCAATAATCCGGGGTAGTGGCAGGGCTTGCCCCTGCCCTCATATGGGCGACCGCAAGAGTCGCCCATACATTTTGAGATGATACTAATATAATATATCTGGCCTCTGCTTGCAACAAGCAAAGGCCAGAACCAAAAACTCGCTATCTTGCAACTAACTGTTCAAATCTGCTACTTTGCCTGGCGCGGCTTCCTGGTAGCTTTCTACCAGTTTGCCGTACATCTTTTCAAAAGACGCCATGCGGCGGGCATAGCCATCGGGGTCGCGCCCCACCAGCGTGTGAAGCAGCGCCGCCATCGCCGTCATCGTGCTGGCAAACGAGGTGAGTGGTTGGACGCTTTCGCCAGGGCACATGATTTCTATATCCGCAATGCGCGCCGCCGCTTGCGAGCGGTTGGAGGCAAACACCACGATCTGCGCGCCAGTTGACTTGGCGACTTTTAACGTGTTGACCATTTCCAGGCCCAGGCCAGCCAGCGCAAATGTGACGACCGTATCTTTATCTGTCAGGTCATGAAAAGCGTGCCCTGCACTCACGACGTCGGCGCTCACCGTCTGGACCGATTTACCCAGCGCCCTCAGCCACAGCGCAAAAAACTCGCCCAGCGACTCCATGGCCCACTGGCCCACTACTAAAATGTGACGCGCCTTGACGATAGCTTCCAACAACGCCTCAATGGTTTCGTCGGTCAACCCGGCTGCCAGGTCATCCAGATTACGATGTTCAGCTTCAATGCTGCGTCGGAACGTGCCCACATCGCCGGGGGCTTGTTCTGCCGGCGTCAATCCCCGTTGGATTTCCGCCCTCACAATCGTGCGCACATCCGCAAGCAATTCGGGAAAGCCTTCGTATTCCAAACGCTGCGCAAAACGCACAACGGTGGCCGTATCCACGTCCAATTGCTTGGCGATGTTCGAAGCGGTCATAAACGCTGCATCGAAGGGGTGATCCAGCAAAAAGTCTGCAACTGTGCGATAACCGGCTGACAGGCTATCATAAGCCTCTTTGATGCGTTCTCGAAACATGTTTTTCTCCTTGTTCCTGAATATTGGCATATACTAAATTCTAACCTATTCTAACCACCTTTTTACTTTAAGGCAAGTTGACAGGGAGAGATGCTGAAGTTGTGGCTATTGTAACAGTTTTTTTTGCCGATGTCAATAGGCTATAATCGTATCATCTCAAACTGTAGGGGCAATCCCTTGCGGTTGCCCTCGGTGGGCAGGTGCAAGACCTGCCCCTACCCCGAATTATTGAGATGATACCTATAATCATTTGAAAAATCAGGCGCAAGGAGTATAATCAAAGCAACATAGTTTTTGTTTTATGGGCGCGAGGCCCAACGGGTGAACTGCGCACCCTCTACCCCGTAAGCTGTAAGGGCGTCCGGGGCTACTTTTCGGCGTCAGGTTCTTTCCACCAGCTCGAACAAGCTTGCCACGTATCTGGCGGTAAGTTGTTCCAGTTCCTCGTCGCCGTTCAGGTCGGCCTTGAACCTGCTCACTGCATCTTTGAGCGCGGCCAGCGCAGCGCTTCCACCAAAGAGTATATACTCTTTCTCGCGGCGGCGCAAGTCAAACAAATCCACTATCAGGCGGTCCAGCTTTTGCGCCATGTTACCCCCTCGTTATGGGCGCACAGCGCCCGAGGGGTGAGTTAGGACGTTTCTTGTTTCACCGGCTGCAAAGCTGCCTTCTTGATTCGTGGTTGCCGCTCTGTGTACATGTTTGTTCTCCTGTGTCTTGCGCCTGCCATCCAGGGCGACCGCAAGGGTCGCCCCTACATTTCAAGGTGTGGGCGTAAAAGTTGCGAACGCAATGTAAATCGGGCCGGGCGTGCTGCCGCCCCTGGGAACAGGGTACAGCACCCAGGGGGTTGGGGC
>CAZYXV010000069.1:0-11059 GCA_964651475.1 uncultured Anaerolineae bacterium
TTTGTGTTCCACCTTATTCCCAATGCCCACAGTTAGAACATGTACGGTAGAGAAAAGAGATAAAAGAAGCCAGGTTTCTGCAAGAAACCTGGGTATCTTCTCAATAATCCGGGGTAGTGGCAGGGCTTGCCCCTGCCCTCATATGGGCGACCGCAAGAGTCGCCCCTACATTTTGAGATGATACAAACCCGGCTTCTGGTACTGATCAGCCCGCCATCAGTTTTTTGCACAAATGCACGCCATTCATGGCGTCGCCCACCCAATGATCCGCGCCCACGTACTGGCAAATCTGATCGTCAATAATCCCGCTCCCAATGATGATCGGGATCGGGGCGCCGCCTTGCTGCAGCCCGCGCAGCACATCCACCGTTTCCCGCATCTTTTCGAACGAGGCGCTCAACACGCCTGAAAGCCCCACAATATCTGGCTCGTGCAGCAAGACCTGTTCCGCAAATTTGGCGGGCGGCACGTCCACCCCCAGGTCAATGACGGTAAACCCGTGACAGGTGAGCAGCATCCCGACCATGTCTTTGCCAATGTCGTGAATGTCGCCCTGCACCGTGCCCAGCAGCACGCGCCCAGACGCCTGCTTGGAGGCGCTGTTCTCTAATGTTGGTCGCACAATCTCGACCACCTCGCGGAAAATCTCGCCCGCCATAATCAGGCCGGACAAAAAATACTGCTTCTGTTCGTAACGCTCTCCCACCAGGCGCATCCCGGCGTTGCACTCTTGAATAATCTGCAAAGGCTCGTCGCCGGCGGCGAGGCGCTGGCGCACGGCCTCGAGCACGGCGTCTTCTTCCAGGTCCGCCAGGAGCCTGGCGAGTTCGGATTGGCTTGCCATGTTCATGCCTCGTCTCCTTTGCCGGCCCGGCCGGTTTCCGGGATGCCCACTTTGGTCGTAAAGCGCAGACGGTCGCCGCGGCATATAAACCAGCCCCAACTGATGGGCCGGTTGTCCAAGTCATAAAAGACGTGCTCCAGATGAAAAGCCGCGGTCGAGGCCGGCACTTGCAGCACGCGCGCTTCTTCTTCGTTCAGCACGGTCGCCTCAATCGTCAAATCGCCATGCTTGAGGACCGAGCCTCCCGATCCATCAAACAATCCCTGCAGCGACGTGACTTCCATCTCGGTTTCTACAATCGGGCGAGTGGGGTCATAGACCAGGTATTCTCGATGATAGAACAGCGGCTCGTCACCCCGGCACAGCAGGCGGCGGAGATAAATGACCCGCTTGCCAACCGTGATGGCAAGCTTGCGCGCAACGCGTTCATCCGCCAAAGCAACGCGCGCTTCCAGCAAATTGACGTTCGTCTGCTTGTCGCTGAACAGCGTCTGCAACTCTTGCAAATCGAACGTGGCCGTGCTCAAGTCCAATGCCTTGACAAAAGTGCCGCTCCCAGGCGCCGTGCTGATGACGCCCTGGTCAACCAGGATATTGATGGCCCGGCGAACCGTCATCGGGCTGACGCGGTAGAGCTTGCAAAGTTGAGATTCGGAAGGTAATTGATCGCCAGGCCGCAACGTCCCATCCGCAATCTGGAGACGCAAAAGGTCCACCAGTTGAGCATAGGCCGGCTCGTACGAGCGGCGATCAATCGCAACGGGCGGTTCTTTAATCAGCAACGGCTTGCTCTTCATCAGTGCCCTCTAGCAAAAAAATGAGCCTATCACAATATTTTCCATCGCTAAATGATAAATCACTTTGACAAAATGGTCAAATCAGTTGGTTTCAACTTGACAACTTATCTATATAGGTGTATAACTATAGCGATTATAAACGAGTTTACCCAAATTGGCAATTAGAAGGGGTACCCTCTATGACCCTGGCCCGCACCAAAATACTAGCCTGTGCTACTGTTATGGAAGAGATGCTTCCCCTCTTACCTCCAGAAGTACAAACGCAAACGCTCGATTTTGGGCTGCACCTTCGGCCCGAAGGGTTGCGAAGCAGCCTTCAGGAAGCGATTGATGCCTCTGCTTCCACCGCCGATACCATCATTCTCGGTTATGGCCTTTGCTCTCAAGCCGTCGTCGGGTTGCGCTCCGAGTCGTGCACGTTGGTCGTGCCGCGCGTGGACGATTGCATCGCCATCTTTCTGGGTTCGCGCGCGGCCTATCAGGAGCAATCTGGCCGCGAGCCGGGCACGTATTATCTCACCAAAGGCTGGATCGAAGTTGGCGACAGCCCGTTTAAAGAATATACCAGCCTTGTCGAGCGTTATGGCGAAGAGCGCGCCAGGCGCATGCTCAAGCTCACCCTGAAGAACTATACCCGCCTGGCCTTTATCAACACCGGAAAATACGACCTCGAACGTTACCGCGACTATGCCCGCCAGCAGAGCGCGCAGTTCGGATTGCGCTACGAAGAGATCGAAGGGGCGACCACGCTCGTCGAGAAAATGATTTATGGCCCGTGGGATGATGAGATTGTCGTCGTTCCGCCTGGCCGGACAATCAGCTACCTGGATTTTACATCGAGACAGGCGCCAAGCGACCATGACGACAAGCTACCGGGTTGACTTTGAACCGATCGGCAGGCGGGTTGACGTTGCTAAAGACAGCACACTGCTCGACGCCGCGCGGTTGGCGGGCATTGGCCTGGCTGCTGTGTGCGGCGGCGAAGGGACCTGTGGCCGCTGCCGTGTGACGATTATGGCGGGCAAAGTGACGCCGCCGGTAGATGCAGACCGGCGCTTTCTCTCGCCGGCGGAATTATCGTCGGGCCAGCGTTTGGCTTGCCGCTGCCGCGTTCGCGATGATATCAAGGTCCACGTGCCTAAAGCCTCACTCGTCACCGATCAACGGCTCCAGGTTGAAGGCGCATCGCGCAAGCTGCACGTACAGGCTGCCGTGCGGGCCTACGAAGTGAACGTGCCCGCGCCCACGCTCGGCGATTTGCGCTCCGACCTTGAGCGCGTGATGGACGCGCTACAAGCGGCGCACGGGCTGCGGGCGCACGGTTTGCGCAAGCTGTTTGCCGAACCCGCGGTGATTAGAACACTGTCGCCACTGGCGCGGCGCGCGGACTGGCGGCTGACTGTTTATGTGCGCGGCCACGAGATCGTCGGCTTGGCCGCGCCTGGCCGCAAGCCGGTGGGCTTTGCCTGCGATCTCGGCACGACCAAAGTGGCCGGCTACCTGATGGATCTCGAGACGGGACAGGAACTGGCCGCCGCCGGCGTGATGAATCCCCAGATTAGCTATGGTGAAGACGTGATCAGCCGCGTGACGTATGCCAGTCGCCACGACGATGGCGGGCGCGAGCTGGCGAGTGTAGTGCGCGAAGCGTTGAACGCCATGGTGGGCGCGCTGGCGGCGCAAGCCGGCGTGGCGCGCGAGCAAATCGTCGAGGCGTGCGTCGTGGGCAACACGGCCATGCACCATTTGCTGCTCGAACTGCCGGTGAGGCAACTGGCGCTTGCGCCATTTGTGGGCGCAGTGAGCGCTGCCGTGGACGTCAAGGCGCGCGAGCTTGGCCTGGAGTTGGCGCCCGGCGCGACTGTCCACATTCTGCCGTGCGTGGGCGGGTTCGTCGGCGCGGATCACGTCGCGATGATTATGGGCAGCGATTTGGGCAGGCGCGGGTACGGCGTCATCGGCGTGGATATTGGCACCAACACCGAAATTGCGCTGATGCGGCCCGGGCTTGACCATTGGACTTCGGCTTCGTGCGCGTCTGGCCCGGCGTTCGAGGGCGCGCACATCCGCGACGGCATGCGCGCGGCGACCGGCGCGATTGAGGCGGTGCGCATCGAGCCGGATGGCGTCAGGATCAAGACCATCGGCGACGCGCCGCCAGTGGGGCTGTGCGGGTCGGGCATTGTGGATGCGGTCGCGGAATTGCACCGCCATCGCATCATTGATCGGCGCGGGCGCTTGCAGCGGGACGCCGCCGGCGTGCGCCGAAATGGGGACCACTACGAGTTCCTGGTCGTGCCGGGCAAATCCACCGGAACCGGCCGAGACATTGTGATCACCCAGCAAGACATTAACGAAATTCAACTGGCCAAGGGCGCGATTGCGGCGGGACTGGAAACGTTGATGGCGGCGACCCAGACCGGGCCGGAGCAAATAAGAAAACTAGTTGTCGCCGGCGCGTTTGGCTCGTATCTTAATCTGGATAGCGCGCTGGCAATTGGCTTGCTGCCGCGCTTGCCCCACGCGCGTTACGTTCAAGTCGGCAACGCGGCCGGCGTCGGCGCGAAAATGGCGCTGCTGTCGCTCAGAGAGCGCCAACGCGCCATCAAGCTGGCGGCCCGCACGGGTTATATCGAGTTGACGACGTTCCCGGAATTCAATCGCCGTTTTGCATTGTCCATGCTGTTTCCGCAGGAAGAAAGATCAAACGAAAGGAAGGCTTTATGAAAATCATCGGAGAAAAAATCAACGGCACCCGCAAGCGCGTAGCGCAGGCCATTGCCGAGCGCGACGTCGCCTTTATCCAAGATTTGGCTAAACGCCAGGCCGACGCGGGCGCGGCATGGCTCGACGTGAACGCCGGCACTCATCCCAACCGCGAAGCCGACGATCTCATCTGGCTCATCGAGAGCGTTCAAGCTGTGACCGAGACGCCGCTGTGTTTGGATAGCGCCAATCCCGCTGCCCTGGGCGTGGCCATCAAAGCCGTCAACAAGACGCCGATGATTAACTCGATCAGCGGCGAGCCGGCGCGGCTGGAAGGCATCTTGCCCATCGCCGCGGAGAACAGCTGCCCCGTCATCGCGCTGGCGATGGACGACAAGGGCATCCCCAAGACGGTTGAAGATCGCATGGAGGTGATCCACCGCATCGCGGCCGAGACGCGCCGCCAGGGCTTGCCGGACGGCAATCTGTACTTTGACCCGCTGGCGATGACGATCTCGACCGACATTCAAAGCGCCAACATTGCCATCGGCGTGATGCGGGCCGTCCGCGCCGAGATTCCCGAAGCGCATCTCACGTGCGGGTTGAGCAACATCTCGTTCGGGCTGCCGGCGCGTTCCTACGTCAACCGCGTGTTTATCACGCTGGCGATGCAAGCCGGCCTAGACAGCGCCATCCTCGACCCGCTCGATCAAGAGATGAAAGCCGCCATCATCACTACCGAGCTGGTGCTGGGGCGGGACCGCCACTGCCTGGGCTATACGCGCGCTTTTCGCGCGGGCGTATTCGGCAAGTGACCATCATCCACAGGATTTTGGGGACGGCACGTCCCTTGGGGGTGCGGAAGAAAATAATCATCCCAATGCCGCCGCGTAGGGGCGCCTTTCCTGTCTAGCCGCCAGGCAGGCAGGCGCGACTATCGCGCCCAAAGGGCGCTCCCACGGGAATTTTGGGACAGTTTATTTTTTCCACGCCCCTTATCGGATTCGCGAACAATTAGAAAAGGAGCATATTATGTCAAAAGCATTAGTTGAAGCCATTACGGATATGCGCGAGGACGACGCGCTCAAGCTCACGGGCGAACTGCTGGAATCCGGCGCAGACCCGCTAGCAATCCTGGATGCCTGCCGCGAAGCGATGACGGCCGTTGGCCAGCGTTTTGAGGCAGGCGAATACTTTGTGCCTGAGCTGATCCTGGCCGGCGAGATTCTGAAATCTATCTCGGCCAAAGTCAAGCCGCGCCTGACAAAAAGCGCCGAGGCCAAGCAAGGCGCCAGGGTGCTGTTGGGCACCGTCAAGGGCGACATTCACGACATCGGCAAAGACATTGTCAATTTCATGCTCGACGTGAACGGCTTTCAGGTGACCGACCTGGGCGTGGACGTGCCGCCCGAAAAATTTGTGGAGCAAATCAAACACTTGCAGCCGCCCGTCGTCGCGCTGTCTGGTTTTCTGACACTGTCCTATACATCTATGAAAGAGGCGGTAGACGCGATCAAGGCCGCCGGGTTGCGAGACAAGGTCAAGATCATGATCGGCGGGGGAGCGGTGGATGAGCAAATTTGCGCTTACGCCGGGGCGGATGCCTTTGGCAAGGATGCCATGGCCGCCGTGAGTTTAGCAAAGCAGTGGGTAGGAGGTAACTAGAATGACCACATCATACAAAGATCCAGATCTTGGCAAGACGCCTCAACAGCTTTTTGCCGAGCGATCCAGGCGTTTGCAGGATGCCATGCAGCTCAAGCAGCCCGACCGCATCCCGATTCAGTTGAACATGGGCTATATGCTGGCCGAGATGTACGGCGTCACTCGCCAGGAACAGCACGAAAATGCCGAGAAAGAGCAAGAGATGCTGGAAAAGGCCGCGGCCTACTTTCAGCCGGACAGCCTCTTGGGCGTGTTCAATAACCCCGCCGCCAGCCTGGCCGTAGGCGACCGCATGACAAGGTTCCCCGGCCACGGCCTGGATCCGAATGGCTCCTTCCAGTTCGTGGAGGGCGAATACATGAAGGCGGAGGACTATGACGCTTTTATCGAAGATCCGGCGGACTGGTCCATCCGCAAATATTGGCCCCGCGTCTTTAGCGAGTTGGAGGGACTGGCGCTGCTCCCGCCGTTGGGGCTGGCGGCGTTCGGCCACTATGGCCTGTTTCAGCTCGGCATATTCAAAGCGCCGCCTGTGGCCAAGGCCCTGCAGGCGCTCGCCAAAGCCGTTGAGGCGCAGGCGTCCGCGGATGCACGCACTATGAACTCGTCGCAGCGCCTGGCGGCGTTGGGCTTTGCGCCGCCGACCTTTGCCGGTTCCATCGCAGAAGCCCCGTTCGATTTCATGTCCGATACGCTGCGCGGCATGCGGGGCATCATGCTGGACATTCACCGCCGGCCGGACAAGCTGCTGGCGGCCATGGACAAGGTGCTGCGTTTTGAACTGGAGTACGCCGTTAATTTCAGCCGCGCCACCGGCCTCAATGCCTGCTTTATCCCGCTGCACCGCGGCTCGGACGGCTTTATGTCGCTGGCGCAGTTTGAAAAGTTCTACTGGCCAACGCTCAAGGCCTTGCAGTTAGGTTTGGTGGAGGCGGGCATCATGCCCTTTGTCTTTTACGAGGGGGTGTGGGACCAGCGGCTCAAGTACCTGGCCGAGTTGCCCAGGGCCAAGACGGCCGGCCTGTTCCAATTCAGCGACATTTTCAAGGTCAAAGAGGTTTTGGGCGACACGATGTGCATCATGGGCGGCATGCGCAATTCGATGCTGCAGGCCGGCACCGCCGATCAGGTGCGCGAGTTCACCATCAAGTTGTGCAAAGAAGTGGGCAAGGGCGGCGGCTTTATCATGAGCGTGGGTATTGGCGAGATGGAAGGCTGCAAACCCGATCTGGTCAAGGTGTGGGTAGATACCACCAAAGAGTACGGCGTGTACTAAAAATACCCCTCGTCGCGGAACGGCGTTCCCTTAGAATTCGATGAGGAGAAAGGAAAATACAATGTCAAAGGAATTGATTGACGCCATCACCGAGATGCGCGAAAAAGACGTGCTGGCTATCGCCGACAAGCTGTTGGCCTCGGGCGCCAGCCCCATCGCCATCCTGGACGCATGCCGCGAGGCGATGACCATCATCGGCCAGCGTTTTGAGGCCGGCGAGTGTTTTGTCCCCGAGTTGATCCTGGCGGGCGAAATGCTGGGGCAGGTTTCGGCCAGGGTCAAGCCGCACCTGCAGGCTCGGGCGGTTGGGCAGAAAAAGCTGGGGCGGGTTGTCATCGGCACGGTCGAAGGCGATATCCACGACATCGGCAAGGATATTGTGACCTTTATGCTGGACGTCAACGGCTTTGAAGTGACTGACCTAGGTGTGGATGTACCACCGACAAAGTTCGTCGAGGCGGTGAAACAGACCGGAGCCAAGATCGTCGGCCTGAGTGGATTCCTGACCCTGGCCTTCGACCCGATGAAATATACGGTCAAGGCATTGAAAGACGCGGGCCTGACCGATGTCAAGATCATGATTGGCGGCGGGCAGATTGACGATCAGATTCGCGAGTATACCGGCGCGGACGCCTATGGCAAAGACGCCATGGCCGCGGTGGCGCTGGCCAAGAGTTGGTCATAGGAGTGTGAAAAATGTTTACCAGACCCGATAATTGGAACCAAATGTCCCCGCTCGAAAGGCGAAAAGCTCGTCTGGACGCCTGGCAGAATGCCCCGGTGCAGTTCGCCGGCCCGGAAGCGGAAGCGAAATACAAGGAACGCATCGAACGCCTGCGCAAGATCTATGATATGGAGCCGCACGATCGCCCTGTGGCCGATCCTTTCATGGGCGCGAATGAATATGTCGCGCGCCGCAAAGGGATACGGGGCAAAGACATTGTTTACAACCACGAGAAATTGCGAGAGCCTCTCCTGGCGTTCCATCGTGATTTCCAGCCGGATGTGTCCGTAGGCATGCTGCCGTATCCCGGCAAATCATGGGATATGCTGGATTTCAAGTTATATGTCTGGGGCGGCCAGAAACTGTCCGATAATTCGGTCATCCAGGCGGTTGAAGGCGAGTACATGAGGCCGGACGAATATAAAGATTTCATCGCCGATCCAACCGCTTTCTGGCTCAAGCAATACCTGCCGCGCGCTTACGGCGCATTGGGGGCCCTGTCCATGCTGCCGGATTTCCCGCGCATCTCGGAAAGCGTAGACACCATTGATCTGCTCGTTCCATTTGGGCTGCCGCCCTTTCAGGAAATGCTCCACAAGATGATGGAAGCCGGGAATGAATTGATGAAGGTGTTGGGCGCAGTCGGCCAGACGATGGGCATGGTTGCCGCTGAGGGCTTTCCTGGCATGGGCCTGAACATTGTCAAAACCCCCTTCGATTACCTCGGCGACACGTTGCGCGGCACCAAGGGTGTCCTGGTGGATATGTACCGCCGCCCGAATGATTTGCTGGCAGCCTGCGAAGCCTACGTACCGGTCCTGATCAAGTCAATTGTGGGTGTCAGTGATCGCACCGGTGCTCCCTGCGTTTTGTACGTGCTGCACAAAGGCGCGGACGGTTTCATGTCGCAGGCGCAGTTTAAAAAGTTTTACTGGCCCACCTGGAAACAGGTCATGCTGGCGCTGTACGAAGAAGGTATCACCAGTTACCTGTTCATTGAAGGGTCTTACAATAACCGCTTGGAAAACCTGGCCGAAATGCCCGAAAAATCCCTCGTCTGCCACTTTGACAAGACCGACATGCGCCGCGTGAAGCAAGTTCTGAGCGACAAATTCATTATCGCCGGGAACGTTCCTGCCTCGCTGATGGCAACCGGCACGACCGACGAAGTTCGCGCTTACTGCGCTGACCTGGTAGAGTTATTCGAAGGATCGTCGTACATCATGGCCCACGGATGCTACTTTGAAAATACCACCGACGAAAAGCTGCGCGCTTTCATAGATTCGGTCAAAAAGTAACCTGGCTTTTGATGCAACCCGTGCGCCCATTCGGGCGCACGGGACTCGAAGGATAGACATTTTTGCAAGCACAAAGAGAAATAGAGTTGATTTCGACGAAACGCAAAGCGTCAGCGGCTTTTGTTGAATTTGTAATCGTCGTGTCTATGATGATGTCTTTGACGGCTTTGTCCATTGATGCAATGTTGCCAGCACTGCCTCAAATAGGCCACGACCTGGGTGTAGCGAGCCCGAACGACCGCCAGCTCGTCATCTCGATAATTTTTTTGGGTTCGGCGCTTGGCCAGCTATTCTTTGGGCCGCTTTCCGATAAAACAGGGCGCAAGCCGGCGATCTATGCCGGATATTCCTTGTTCATCACCGGTTCCCTGGTCTCCCTGTTTTCGATAAATTTCCCCACGATGTTGTTGGGACGTGTTCTCCAGGGACTTGGCTTGTCTGCGCCGCAAGCGGTTACGATGGCCCTGGTCCGCGATCAATTCGAAGGCTGGAAAATGGCGAGGGTCATGTCATTTGCTATGACGGTGTTCATTCTCGTGCCGATGATTGCCCCCACCATTGGACAAGGAATCCTTTCGCTGGGAGGCTGGCGCAGCATTTTTGGCAGTTTTTTGTTGTTCGCGCTGATCACGCTAATATGGTTTGCGCTTCGAATACCCGAAACACTCGCTCGGGAAAACCGGACCCGGTTTTCGCTGGAACGCATTGTACATTCAATTCGAGAAATCCTGAAAATTCGTCCCGCCCTAGGCTATACCCTGGCAGCCGGCCTGCTTAACGGCATCTTTCTCGGTTACTTGAATTCATCCCAGCAAATCTTTCAGGAACAATACGCATTAGGGGAATTGTTCCCACTGTGCTTTGCCACCATCTCGTTATCGTTGGGGATGGCCTCTTTTCTTAATGCGCGCCTGGTGACGCACTATGGGATGATCAAGCTGGTTCAATGGGCGTTGGGAATCGTGTTTGGACTGGCTGTGATCTTTTTAGGGATATCCCTGGTTCTCGCCGGCCAACCTCCCTTGTGGATGCTCATGGCGTACCTCATGACGTCTTTCTTCTGCACCGGTATTCTTTTTGGGAACATCAACTCTCTAGCCATGCAACCCTTGGGGCGCCTGGCGGGCATCGGCGCTGCGGTGGTCGGCTCTCTCTCGACCTTGATCTCTATGCTGCTTGGCATAGTGATCGGCCGCAGCTACGACGGGACAATACTTCCATTGGTCGCTGGAATGACCATTCTGACTGGAATCTCTATTTTCGTCATTCGTTGGGCAACGTCAGATAAAAATCTCGTGACAATCGTTTGACATCGCGGAACAGCGTTCCGTAAAATTTATGGGCAAGGCGTAGGTCTGGCCGTCCACTTCCAGGTAAAGGGTATTGGCTGGCATAATGCGCCCGGCAATGGTATCCAGCCTTTGCGTGACCGGTTCGAGGTTTACTTCCACGCAGGGGCCGGGCGTGGGTGTGGCTTCGGGTTCTTGGGCCAGGATGGGCTTTTGTTCCGCCCGCAGTTCAACTGCGGGCGCGCCGGCCTGCGCGGGGCTCGCGCCGAGCGGCGGCAGTTGGCTATCGAGCCAGAGCAAGGCAAACGAGCACACAACGGCGAAAGACAAGAGCGCAAGCCTTGATGTGGTTTGACCATTTTCTGCCATTTTGCCCTCCGGTTTTTTTCTTTTTTTTGCCTTTTTCAGGAAGTACATCCAGAGACTCAAAAACCGAAATAAATATGTTACCGTCGCTGGC
>CAZYXV010000070.1:0-10242 GCA_964651475.1 uncultured Anaerolineae bacterium
GATCAGAGATTGCTTCGGGTGCTTCGCACCCTCGCAATGACAACAAAATTGCAGACTGTGCCCGCGCCCAGTATACCTTCTACTTTCCACCTTCCACTTTCTACCTTTTACCTTACATTGTGCCCGTTTTTGCGCGGGCAAAAGTGCTCGCCGTCGGGCTGCATCGGCGCGCCGCACAAGGGGCAGCGGGGGCGCCCGGCAGAGACCACATCCGTGGCGTGGTGGGCCAGCGTGCGCGCTTGCAGCGGCGTGAACCAGAAACGCGCCACCGAGGCTTCTTCCTGGTCTTGATCTTCGGGAAGCAACTCTTGGGCCACCAGGACGAGCAGGTTGTGTTCCTCGTCGTAACCTAATCCCATCTGTCCCACGCGGAACAGCGGCTCGATAGGTTCTTCCAATGCCATGTCTTCCGCCAGTATCTCGTCTGGCCGGCCGATTTTAGCGGGGTCCTTTTGCGCCAGTTGTACCAGTATTTGCTCAATCCCCATCGCCAGCGCCTGCGCCTGTTCCTTTTCGCACAGCAGCGTCACCAACATGCTGCCCTGCCTGGCCTGGAAGTAAAACACACGCTGTCCCGGCTCGCCAATGGCGTCGGCCGTGATGCGCGTGACGGGGTTGAGATCAATCACAGATCGGGGCATATCACTCCTTTGCTCCAGATTCGTCCGGCCCGTGTGTGGGGGTGGGCGGGATCAGGTCATCCAGCCGGCCCGTGTCGTTCAGCCGGAACAGGCTTGGGCCAAATTTGCCGGTGCGCACCACGCTGATAGAAGCCGGCGAAACGACGATGCGCTGAAAGTGGTCCAGGTGCGCGCCGGCGTAATAGGCGATGATGGCCTTGATGACGTCGGCGTGCGAAACGATGGCGACCGTGTCTTGGGGGTGCGCCGCGCAGATGGCGTCCAGTTCGGCCACGGCGCGCGTCTGCATGTCTTGCGCCGTCTCGCCGCCCGGCAGGCGGGTGCCGCTGGGATAGACCTGGAATAGGCGCCACGTTTCGGTTTGCGCCAGTTCTTTAATATCGCCGCCGGTCCAATCGCCCATGTGCAGTTCGCCCAGCCTCTCTCGCACCCGGATGTCGAGGCCGCGCGCGCGGGCCAGCGGTTCGGCCGTCTGCACGGCGCGCTCCAACGGGCTGGAATAAATGGCCGCCAGGGGCACGCCTTCCAGGCGCGCCACCAGCCTTTGCGCCTGGGCGCGCCCCTCGTCGTTCAAGTTCACGCCCGGCTGCCAGCCGGCCAGTTTGTTTTCTGCAATGCTATCGTTCGTCGCGTGGCGGATAAAGAGTAATTGCGTCATAGAGTCATCATTAGAATCGAAACTCTTGCACTTGCTCGTCTGCAAACAGCTTTTGCATCAGCAGTTCGTGGTGCTTGGGCGAGCCGCTCGTCTGCCAGCTGCATATCATGGCCTGCCCCGATTTGACGTGCCGATGGCTGCGGATGCGCAAGTGGCACTGGCGGAACATTCCTTCCAATTCGGCCAGCTTGGCCGGGTTCAGGCCGCACGTCACCTCGTAGGTGCGTTCTTCCCGCACGTTATCAATCCACTGCTCCAGCCAGGGAAAAATCCACAATACCATCAGCGCCACCCCCACGGCGGTCCCGGCCAGCAGGTATTGCCCTCCTCCAACTCCCATCCCGAGGGCGGCCGTCAGCCAGATGGTCGCGGCGGTGGTCAGCCCCACCACTCGCCCGCCTTCCCGCAAAATGACGCCGGCGCCTAAAAAGCCCACGCCGCTGACGATATTCGCCGCAATGCGGGTGGGGTCTTTATCTCCCGCCAGCTTGGCGGAAAAGATGGTGAACAATGTAGCGCCGATGCAGATAAAGATCAGGGTGCGAAAGCCGGCGGCCTTGTCTCGAAATTCGCGCTCGATGCCGATCAATCCGCCCGCCGCGAGGGAGAGGAGAATCTTGAGTATGTCTTCAGTAAGAAAGGTCATGTCATTTTACCTTTGGCAAATGTGTTCTTGCATAAAGAGTAGACATTATCGGTAATAACATTTTTCACCGCAAAGACGCCAAGACCGCAAAGGATTTCAAATATGGACACAAGAACATAAATGGAAAGCCTTTGTGCTCTTGGTGACCTTTGTGGTTAAAGAGTTATGGCTGAATAGTTACGATTATACTCTAAATTCCAGAATTTTAGGCTGGGGGGCCGAAGCAGGCCGCAGTCCTTCGACTCCGCTACGCTCCGCTCAGGATGCGCCCAGCTTGCCTCAAAAGTGAAATGCACCCTGATGGTTTGGAACCTTGCATACTTTGGGGGGCGGGTTATAATAGCCGCTATGGAACCAATAACACTTTATCAAAACAAGCATATTGTATTGGGTGTGTGCGGCGGGATTGCCGCGTACAAAGCCGCCGACCTGGCGAGCAAGCTGACCCAGGCCGGCGCATGGGTAGATACGGTGTTGACCGGGGCGGCGCTGAATTTTGTGGGGGCGGTGACGTTTGCGGCCCTGACGGGACGCAAGGTCTATAGCGACGCGGATTTGTGGGATCATTCCGCGCACGTGCCTCACGTGACGCTCGGGCACCAGGCCGACCTCGTCATCATTGCGCCGGCCACGGCGAATACGCTGGCCAAACTGGCGCACGGCGTCGCCGATAACATGGTCAGCATCGTGGCGCTCGCGGCGCGCTCGCCGGTGCTGGTCGCCCCGGCAATGGACGTGGGGATGTGGGAGCATCCTGCCACGCAAGCCAACGTCGAGACGCTGCGCCAGCGCGACGTGTTGTTCGCGGGGCCAGAGGCGGGACGCATGGCGTCTGGCCTGACGGGGCTGGGTCGTATGAGCGAGCCGTCCGAGATTTTTGGTCGCGCCCGGCTGGCGTTGGCGGCAACCGGGCCGCTGGCCGGCGTGAAAGTGGTCGTCACGGCGGGTGGAACGCAAGAGCCGCTCGACCCGGTGCGTTACGTGGGCAATCGCTCCAGCGGCAAGCAGGGTTTTGCGCTGGCGCAGGCGGCGCTCGACCGCGGCGCGCACGTGACGCTCGTCGCCGGCGGGACGGCCAATTTGCCCACGCCCATCGGCGCGCGGCGCATAGACGTGGACACGGCGGAGCACATGCGCGACGCTGTGCTGGAAGCTTGCGCTGAAGCCGATGTTTTGCTCATGGCGGCGGCCGTGGCCGATTTCAGGCCGGCGCAGACGGCCGGGCAAAAGATCAAAAAGACATCTGGCGCGGCCTCGCTCTCGCTCGAGCTGGTTCGCACGCCGGATATTCTGGCCGCCGTAAAAGAGTTGCGCGGGCAGGGTGGGGGGCCGCAGGTGGTGGTGGGCTTTGCCGCCGAGACGCAAAACCTGATAGATAACGCCGCCGCCAAGTTGCGCGCCAAGGGGTTGGACGTGATCGCCGCCAACGATGTGAGCGCGCTTGACGCCGGGTTTGCGGTGGAGACAAATCGCGTGATAGTGCTGCGCGCCGATTCAAGCGAGGCGGGCTTTGTGCGCGAGGATTTGCCGCTGATGAGCAAGACGGCCGTGGCTGAGACTATCCTGGCAAGGGTCGAAACGTTATTGGGGCGGGCATAGGGTGGGGGGATGGTGGTATGAAATACTTTGTGGCAGTGGCGGGCAACATTGGGGTGGGCAAATCTACGCTGACCGAGTTGCTGGCCAAGCGTCTGGGCTGGGAGCCTTTTTACGAGGCCGTGGAAGATAATCCCTACCTGGCTGATTTTTACCAGGACATGCGCACGTGGAGCTTTCACAGCCAGATTTATTTTCTTTCGCGCCGGCTGCGCCATCACCGCGCTTTGCTGGATCACCCTGGCTCGGTGGTGCAAGATCGAAGCGTGTACGAGGACGCCGAAATCTTTGCCTGCAATCTCTACCGCCAGGGGCAGATGAGCGAGCGCGATTACAGAAGCTACCGTGAGCTGTACGAGGTGCTGGCGCTGTTTTTGCCGCCGCCGGATTTGGTGGTGTACCTGCGCGCCAGCGTGCCCACGCTGCAGCGGCGCATCACGCAGCGAGGGCGCGAATACGAGCGCGAAATTTCAGCCGATTACCTGGAGGCGCTCAACTGGCTGTACGAAGAATGGACGGCAAATTTTTCCTTGTGCCCCGTGCTGACGGTGCCGGCCGACGGCCTGGATTTTGTGCACAACGACCATCACCTGACGTTGATCGCCGATAAAATCCTGGACAAGCTGCAAGGCAAAGAAGTGGTCGTATTTGAATGACCACTCACTAAAAAAGTGGAAAGTAGACCGTTTCTACTTTCCACTTTTTACTTTCCACTTTTTACTTTCATTAGACGTTCACGTACCACCCCTCGCGCATGATTTCTTCAGCCTGATTGTCGCCCAAATCCAGCACCAGGCTAGAGACCACGATAGGGCTGCCCTTGGCGTAGACGACGTCTTGGTGGATGATGTGGCCGGGGTTGAGAAACGCCGCCGGGCCAACGATGCCGCCGATGTGCTCACTGCGGCCATAGGCCCAATGAAAGCCAGCTTTTTCGTCTTCCAATATGTTGCCCCACACCACGGCCTGATCGTTGCACCCCAGCCCCAGCTCGGCAATGTTGCGCCGGGCGTGGTCCACCGCAAAGTATTCGCGCAGCTCGGCGGCGTGCGGCCCATCGCCATTGACCTGGGTGATGCGATTGTGCATGACGTCGAATACGATCAATTCGCCTTTTTCTACGATGGGGATTTGCCCGTTGGTTTGGCTGCGCTCGCCGGGGCGCTCGCCCTCGTAGGGTGCGATGTAGGCTTCGCCGCTGGGCAGGTTGATCACGCGCGCGTCGCGTTTGTTCCGGTGGCACATTCCATCGTCCACGTGAGCCTTGCGGTAACGCAGGTCGAACGTGACGGTGTGCCCCGTGTCAAAGTGAATGTGCGCTGCCTGCGCCACATCCAGCTTTTCTGCCAGGCGATGTGTGCGCGGGCCAATGACCGAATAATCGGCGGCCAGCGCGGTTTGCTCCATCCGGCGCGCCAGCATGGGCATGCTGGCGGCGCGGAAATCTGGAAAGCGCTTGGAACAGTCCATCAAAGTGGCGGAGGCGGAAAACTCGGTGAGGGCGACGGCCAGGGTGGTGGCCTCGAGAATATCCATCAGGCGCACCATCGTACCGCCCATCTGACCGTGTTCCGGCAGCGGCCCATTATTGGCGCCGGTGGCCAGATACGTGAGGAGGGGGTTCACCGAAAATCCTAGTTGCGCGCCCAGGGTCACAAACGCCTGTTGCCATTCGGCGGCCATTTTGCGCCTGTCGGCCCAGGCCGGCAAGTCGAGCAGCCCGGTGCGAGGCACGTCCGTCAAGACGGTGACGCGCTCGCCTCGTTCGGGCGCAAAAACGTCGGTGATGAGCTTGGTCAGGTTAAATTCTGTTGGCATGTTCGCCTCCGTGCGTCGGATGTGGTTATTGTACCACAAGTTGGCGCGATTTTGCAATGCGGCGTATGATGCTCGCCGTCATCATCCTCGCTGAGAGGCGCGCTGAGAGCGGTATTCGCTCAGGGCCTGATCCAGGGTTTGGTTGAACGCCATCCAATCGTCCACCAGCAGCGCCAGTCCGCTGCCATCTGGATTGAAGAAATAGGGGCCCATGACGGCTTTGAGCAGGCGCGGCGGCAGGGGAAGCTTGTTGACATCTATGACAACGACGGTTTCACCCCAATAGGTTTCTAGCAAATTGCGGTCGCGTTTTTGCTGGTCGGGCGGAAAGAGTTCGCGCAAAACAGAGGGGCGATTGTCTTTGATGCGCCGGTAAGAAATCACCAGGGGGATAAAGGGCGTCTGGATTTTTAGCGACCTGGCGCGACATTCGACAAAAGCCGTTTTGCTGGCAAAGAACGTGAACAGGAACCGCGCTATGCCCCAGGCGAGCAGCGCCAGGCCGCATCCCAGCATGAGGATGAATGCGTCCGAATTTATCGCAGCGCCAGCGAAAATTTTGAGGGCGACCAATCCTCCCAACGACAATATCCCCAACGCGATCAAAAACTGGCTCAATCCCTTGCGGGTTTGATGGTAACGCTTGTACAACAAAAGTGGAAATCGTCTGGCGCGTCTAGTTGCCATTGCATCCTCACAGACAAAATAACTATTGGGTGTTTTCCCGGTTCCCGGCCGGGTAATCACAAAGAGTTTGCAAGATGCATCGCTCGCAGCGCGGATGCCGCGCCGCGCAGACCTGGCGCCCGTGTGTGATGAGATTCAGGTGAAGTGGATAGTACCACGCTGGCGGGACCAATCGTTCCAGGATGACGTGCGCTTTTTCTGGCGACGTTTTGGGGGGAATCAGGCCCAGCCTCGCGCTGACGCGGTGGATGTGTGTATCTACTGGAAAGGCGGGCTTTCCCAACGCAAACAGCAAGACGATGGCGGCTGTTTTTGGTCCCACGCCGTTTATGGCCATTAACCAGGCGCGCGCCTCGTCTATGGGCAAATCGGCCAGAAAATCCAGGTCCAGTTTGCCGCGCTCGGCGGTAATGTGCCGCAAGGCGGCCTTGATGCGCGGCCCTTTTTGCTGCGCCAGCCCGGCCACATGAATGGCGCTGATGATTTGCCTGGCCGGCGCGTCGCGCACCAGTTCCCAGGTGGGAAAGCGCTGCCGCAAGCTGTCAAAAGCGCGGTCGCGCAGGGTATCGTTGGTGCTCTGGCTCAGAATGGTGGATACGAGTTCGGCGACGGGATCGAGTGCCTGCCGCTGAGGTTCGCCGTAAGCTTTTAACAGCAAGTGGTGGGTGCGTTCAATTTTTTTCTGGAGAGTCTTGTCTGTGCCCGTCATCGTCATCCTGTAGTTTATTTTACCAGCGACATGCTTTGCGCGCCAGTCCTGACCCTGTCAGTGGCTCAATCGGCGAACAAGATTTCAAGAAAGGTGCCCACGTCATCCTTTCCCTGAAGCGTACGTAAATTATATACCTCTGTATAGCCACAGTTGGTGCACGATACAAATGCATAGCGATAGGGCTGAACCTCGAAGAAGCGAGATATGCCGGTGCCAGACATGGCCAGCTGTTCGACGTGAGCGCCCTTGTTCTGGCATCGAGCGCAAGCAAATTTATCAGATAGCAATTGCTCAACGTTTGCCATTTACATCCTCCTTGAGCACATCTTTTCAGGTGTCCAACTGATAAAGCTGTAGTGTACGTTCATCTATTTTACACGGTAATGGATGCAGAAGCAATTCGCATCCTGGCGATGGGCAGTTGTTTACAAGGCGTCCAGGGGGTCTTGACAAACTATTGTCTTTGTGTTATACTATATAAAGTACTTTGTACAACAAAGTACTTTGATTTACTTGCATAGGAGGTTTAGCGTGTCACAAAAAATCAGTTTGAAACAGGTCGAACGCAAGGCTTTCGAGTCCGCTTTTCAACATGGTCTCTGGGATATTTTTCTGGGGTGTATTGTCTTGGAATTCGCCATTGCGCCGTTGCTCAGCCGTCGGCTGGGAGATTTTTGGAGTTCGGCGATCTTTTTGCCCTTTTGGGGGTTGGTATACTTTGCCATCTGGCTGATCAAAAAGTATGTGATCACGCCTCGCATCGGCACGGTCAAGTTCGGATCGTGGCGCAAAGCCAGATTGATGAGATTCAATGTAGTGATGCTTGCGCTTAACGCGGCGGCATTCATGCTCGGCATTGTTGCTCTGTTGAACGTAAGCATCTTGCCGGGCTGGACGCACATGGTTCGCTTTGCGCTTGTTTTTCTGCTTGGGTTCAGTATTGCCGCTTATTTGCTGGGTATCACCCGCCTCTATTTCTATGGGTTGCTGGTTGCTCTTTCGCCCCTGGTCGGCGAGTGGCTTTACGCTAATATGCGCATCCCTCATCATGGCTTTCCCATAACCTTTGGCATTGCAACAGGGATCATTATACTCACGGGACTGGTGCTTTTCTTTCGGTTTTTGCAGGATCACCCTCTCCCCGCCGATGAGATGACGTTGGGGGTAGTTGAATGACTGCTCCAGTGTTGGATCAGGAAAAGCTCCACCGCCTGGCGGATATTGACCAGGTCATTCATGCCCCCGCCCGTTTGATGGTGTTGACCTGTCTTTACGTGGTCGAGAGCGCTGACGTTCTTTTTTTAAAAAGTATGACGGGATTGACGTGGGGCAATCTGTCCACGCATTTGAGCAAGCTGGAAGAGGCGGGGTATCTGGTGATCGAAAAAGGGTACAAAGGGAAAAAGCCGCATACATCGGTTCGCCTCACCGAGCAAGGGCGGACTGCTTTTCGCAGTTACAAGCAAAATTTGCAAGTGCTCGACGATCTGCCCAACTAGGCTCGTTCCTGTTGGAAAACCCTGTACAAGCGGCATCCCTATGCCGCGTGGCATAGGCTGACATGGGGATGTCAGCCTGCTTTCCTGAAAGACCCGGCTCGCCGTCAATCTATGGTCTCGCCGGCTTCTTTGACGGTGAGGCCCAGCAGGCCGGCCACCTGGACTGCCTGCGCCGGATCAATGATGGCACCATTCAGTTCCTTTGCGCCTACCTGTACGCCGTTGAGTATCGAACCGCGCAAATCAGCTCCCTCCAGTTTTGCGCCGCGCAGGTCAACCTCGGTCAGGTCGCACTGGTGAAACACCACGCCTGAAAGATCGGCCTCTTCGAATGAGGCGCGGCGCAGGTTGCACTGCTCAAAGCGCCCTGCTCTTAAAGTAGCTGACGCCAATATAGCCTCCTCGGCATTGCAGTCTTTGACGAGAACGTCGTCGAGTTGCGCGCCGGGCAGTTGAACTCCACGCAGGCGGCAGCCTGCAAATTCAACGCGACGGAACCGGGCGTTTTCCCAATCCGCGCCCGAAAAATCACAGGTTTCAAAACGCACATCCATCACGCGCACCCTGACGAACCGTGTTTGGTTAAAGGTGACGCGCCGGAAAAGAATTTGTTCGAACAAAATGTTGCGAGCCGTTTGACGAGACAGGTCATTGCCGGATACCGAGAGGCTGGTATAATCTGTCTGCTCCTCGATGCGTTCGAGGGCGCGTGCGCGTAAGCGTTTGGGCAAGTGTGGCGGTTGGATGAGTGATTTCATGAAACACGATTATACTATTATTCCGAAAATAGCCCGAACGAGTTCGGGACTCCGAAGTCCTCAGCTTGTTGAGGCATTTTCAGCATTGGTGGAGAACGCAGTTCATGTCGTCTACTTGAACTATCGAGGAATTTAATGTTCCCAACAGATTGGATTGGCATCTTGTCTGCGCTCGCTGCGGCGGCCGTATGGGGCGGCGGAGATTTTAGCGGCGGGCGAGCCGCCTGCCGGAGCGGCCCGTTTCACGTGCTGGTTCTGTCGGCTCTTTCTGGCATGGTGTTGTTGCTTGCGTGCATGCTCGTGTGGCGCGAGCCGGCGCCTTTGCCCAACACCGTGCTCTGGGCGGCGTTGGCAGGCGGGGCGGGCGCTATTGGGATTGCGGCGTTGTATCGCGCTTTATCGTCCGGCAGCGCCGCCGCGGTGGCGCCAACGGCGGCCGTGGTAGGCGCGGCGCTGCCGGTGGTGTTTGGCGTGTTCACCGAAGGGGTACCGGGGACGGCGCGGCTGGCCGGCTTTATGCTGGCGCTGGTGGGAATCGGATTGGTATCCAGAACGTCTGCTGCAAAGGGCCCGGGGCAAGGGCTGGGGTTGGCCTGGCTGGCTGGGGCAGGCTTTGCCGGCTTTTTTATTTTTCTGGCCCAGGTTGAGCAAGGGTCGGTGTTTGCCCCGCTCGTTGTATCGCGTTGTGTTTCGCTTGGGGTGGCGATCCTCTTGTTGTGGGGACGCGGCCTGCCGCTGCCATCGCTAACCTCCAATCCAATAGCTCTATTAGCGGGGTTGCTGGATGCGGGGGGAAATATATTTTATCTGTGGGCCAGGCAGCTTACACGGCTAGACGTGGCTGTGGCGCTTTCGGCCATGTATCCCGCCGTGACCATCTTGCTGGCCCGCGCTGTGTTGAAAGAAAAGGTGTCGCGCGGGCAATGGTGGGGCGCCGCCGTCTGCTTGTTCGCCATTGGACTTATTGCGGCGTGAACTGGATCGCGCCCATGGGAAAATAGGACATCTGTCCAGAATAATATTCGCCACATGTCTGATGCGCCTTGAGGACTCGTGCCTTATACTGGTTTCAAGGGTTTCTCGATGGGGGCGCTTGGCCGATTTGTCACCCTGAGCGCAGCGAAGGGTCTTTACGCTCAAAATACGAGATTCTTCGCGGAGTTTACCCTGAAGCACGAAGGGCTACCCAGAAACTTAACTGCCTGCTGGGGTGGGAGTGGGTGTCAG
>CAZYXV010000071.1:0-9698 GCA_964651475.1 uncultured Anaerolineae bacterium
CCAATCACCAGCGCCACTCTTGGCGATTCGCACTTCAGACTTGCTGCGGAATCCCCTAGAACAAGACGTTTGTCAAGTAGCAAAAATTTGTCTAATCTTAAAGATTGGCGGACTGTCAATCTTGTCCAACGCACGCCCAGATCTTTACCCCGCCCGTCTTTCACCGAATTCATTAGCGTTAACTCGAGTTGCGGAGCATAGTTGCAGTGACGGCTTTGCCCCACGACATCCTGTGGGTAGCCGTTCAAGCCGCCCCTACTAACCTGATGTCAAGTGAGCACGCCGGAATTGATAGAGTTACATCACGGTATGGCGCATCAGGAGCGGGGTTGGGCGAAAAAGACGCGGAATAATCACCGGGGGCCGATAGCGGGCGAGTCTCGCACGTCCACGATCTTTTCCACCACGCCCTCCAGGATTGCCACCAACCTGTCTTGGGAAATATCACTCACTTTGAGAGCGAGGAACCATTGATTGTCGGCGTCCTGGTATTCGCTAAAGGCTACCATGTCGCCGCCAGCCGTCGAGATGGCCGCCGTAATCTTGGCCAGCGTGCCTTTCTTTTCCGGGATCTTGGCCGTCACTCGCACGCCGGAACGGCGCACTCCCAGCAGCGACGTGAATACTTTGAACAAATCAGTCTCGGTAATGATGCCGATAACTTGGTCGCCGCGGGTAACCGGCAGCCCGCCGATTTTGTTATCGGCCATGATAGCGGCGGCTTCTTCGAGCGGCGTGTCCTCGCTCACCGTGATAACGTGAGTCACCATCACCTCTTTGATTTTGAGTCGAGACAGCAAGTAATTCAGCTCCCAGATGCTGAGCGACGTGGCCGGCGATGGCGAGGCGTAGAGCAAATCCTGATCAGAGACAATCCCCACCAGCCTGGCGGCCTTGTCTATCACCGGCAGGCGGCGAATTTTCTTTTCCCGCATCAGCGCCATCGCTTCTGGCACACTCACGTCTGGAGCAATGGTAATGACATTTCTGGTCATGCGTTCTCGGACAAACATAGCCATTCACCTCGATAATTTGATACTTGGTATGTATCTTCTCAATAATCCGGGGTAGTGGCAGGGCTTGCCCCTGCCCTCATATGGGCGACCGCAAGAGTCGCCCCTACATTTTGAGATGATACCTTGGTATTATATCCCTAAATAGGTTTTCCGCACATGCTCATCTCGAGCCACGCTGCGCGACTCGCCTTCCAGCGCAACGCGCCCGTTGGCCATGACGTAGGCGTAATCGCTGACAGCCAATGCCAGGTGGACGTTCTGTTCCACCAACAACATGGTCAACCCTTCGGCTTTTAACCGTTGCAGGACCTCGAACAGGCTCAGCACCAACATCGGCGAAAGCCCCAAAGATAGCTCGTCGAACATTAATACTTCCGGCTGAGCCATCAACCCGCGCGCCAGCGCCACCATTTGCTGCTCGCCGCCAGAAAGCGTGCCGGCCAATTGCGCGCTGCGTTCCTTGAGGCGAGGGAACAACTCGTATACCCAATCCAGATTGCGCTGAAAGCCCGCCTTGGCGCGCGCCGCGAACGCGCCCATTTCCAAATTTTCGTACACCGTCATGTCGGTGAACAACTGCCGGCCTTCCGGCACCAGCACCAGTCCTTGCGCCGCCTTGGTGTGCGGGGAGAGCCGCGTGGCGTCGCGGTCGCCAAAGCGAACCTCGCCGCGCCACGGCCTGAGCAGCCCCATCACCGTGCGCAGCAGCGTGGTTTTGCCCGTGCCATTAGAACCGATCAGCGAGGTCAACTTGCCGCGCTCTAGTTTCAACGAGACATCCCACACTATTTGCAATTCGCCGTAGCCCGAAGACAGGTTGCTAATTTCCAGCAAGGCCATATTATCCTGCTTTCCTTTCACGCCGCCAACAATCGTTCAGCCAGTTTGGGGTCGCCCAGGTACGCTTCAATCACGCGTGGATCGGAGGCCACTTCTGAGGGAGTGCCTTGTGCAATCTGTTGCCCATAATCCAACACGATCACGCGATCCGACACGTTCATCAGCGCGTGCATCACATGCTCGATGATGAGAATCGTCACACCCTGGTCGCGGATTTTGCGCACTACTTGCACCATCTCGGCGATTTCGGTTGGATTCAAGCCGGCCAATACTTCGTCCAACAAGATCAGGTAGGGGCGGGCGGCCAGCGCGCGCGCCAGTTCCAGGCGCTTTTTCTGCGCTACGTTCAGGCTGGAAGCGAGCGCGTCGCGCCGCTCGGCCATGCCCACAAAAGCCAGCACTTCTTGGGCGATCTGGCGCGCCCGGCCCAGGCCATAACCCTCGTGCCCAAAGCACGCTCCCACCATCACGTTATCCAGCACGCTCAATTCGTTGAGGGGGCGCACAATCTGGTGCGTGCGCGCCAGTCCCACGCGCGCTACATCATAAGACTGCCAGCCGGTGATGTCTTTGCCCCTAAAAATCACCCGGCCTTCTTCGGGCGGGTATACGCCATTAATCACATTGAACAACGTCGTTTTGCCCGCGCCGTTAGGTCCGATCAGCCCCAAGATCTGGCCTTCGGGCAAGTCAAAGTTGATATCGAGCAAAGCCTGCAAACCGCCAAATCGCTTGGAGACCTTTTGCACGTGAAGGATCATTCCAACACCCTCCGCAGGCGCGGAAAGCGCGCGCGCAGCCAACCCACTACTCCCGCAGGCACGAACAGGATGATGATCAACAAGAGCAGGCCGGCAAAGGCCAGGTGCAGGTTCTTGAAGATAGGGCTGGTCAACAAGAAACCACGCATGCGTTCATACGTGGCCGCGCCCACTACCGGCCCCAAGACCAATCCCTGGCCGCCCAACATGACCATCACAATCGTCTCGACGGACGTTTGATAACGAAAGGCATCGTTCGGCTCGACGTTGCCGTTTTTGAAAAAGAACAAGACGCCGACGATGCCGGGCGCCAGGGCCGAAATCACAAAGGCCCACGTCTTGGCGGCGGGCGCGCGCACGCCCATCACCATCGCCGCGTCTTCGTCTTCGCGAATCGCCATCAGGCTCAGTCCAAAGCGCGAATACTTGATCACGTAACTGGCGATCAATACCAGGATGGTTACGGCGAACAGGGTCCCATAGGTGAGCCACAAAGCGTTAGCCGCGCCGCCGTAGGCTTTGTAGGCCGCGAAATTGAGTGACAATCCCGTTGGGCCGCCAAAGATCTCGAGATTGCTGACAAAGGCGCGCATGGCTTCGTTGATGCCAATGGTGGCCAGGGCGAAATACGCCCCACGTAGACGCAAGATCGCCGCCCCCAGCAAGCCGGCGATCAGGGCCGAAGCTAACCCGCCGGCCAGCGCCGCCGGCCACAATGACCAACCCTGCTCGCTAATCAGATAAAAGCCAACATAACCGCCCACCCCGAAAAATACAATATGTCCAAAGCTCACATAACCGGTATAACCCATCAAGATATTGAGGCTGGATGCCAGCGCCACGAACATGAGCAGCAAAAACATGTCTTCACGCAAGGTGGCCGAGCGTGTGACAAAGGCCAGCGAGCCGCCGATGAACACCAATCCAAGCGTCAACCAGAATGCAGGGGATCGCCAGGCGTTCATTATCGTTCTCCCAAAAGGCCTTTTGGACGGATCAAAAGAATCAGCACGAACAAGGCAAACTCGAACACGGGCACCCACGTGACCGGCAGGAAGACGGGGATGAGTCCTTCCAGCAATCCCAACACCAGCCCTCCAACCAATGCCCCGGTTGGGTTGCCCAGGCCGCCCAGCACGCAAATAACAAAGCTCTTGAGTTGATAGGTGCCGCCGGCCAGGATGGTGAAGGGAAAGAAAGTGGCAATCAACCCGCCGGCAGAAGCCGCCAGCATGGTGCCGATGCCGAAACTGAGCGCGAGGATTTGCGCCGAAGGAATGCCCATCAATTCGGCGGCGGCGCGGTTATTCGCCACGGCGCGGATGGCCTTGCCCGGCGGCGTCCGATAGAGGAACAAATACAACCCGGCCGCCACCCCCACGGAAATCAACGCCGCCACCATGCGCGTGCCCAACAAAGTGATTGGCCCCAGTTGCAATCGCCCCAATGAAAAATCCACATTGCGCGGGGTGGTGGTGAACATGGCCGTGCCGACGCCGATAATCATCATGTTCACGGAAAATGTGCTGAGCAGCGTCGAAAGATAAGGCCCGCCCAGGATACGGTGAATAGCCGCGCCATACATCAGGAATCCAAACACCAGCCCGGCCACCGCGATCACCGGAAGCGCCAGGTAAGGGTTCAACCCCAGGCCGGTCGAGATCAGGAATACGCCAAACATCCCAAGCGCCATGACCGGCCCGTGCGCCAGGTTGATGACTTTCATCACGCCCCAGATGAGCGTCAGGCCCACGGCGGCCAGCCCATAGACAAAGCCGATCAACAGGCCGTCTGCCAGAGAAGCGAGAAGAAGATCGAGCATACAAGCTCCTTTAGGGCTAAGGATTAAACAACTTGCTCATATATAGCTTGCTTTGCCCGTATTGCGGCATCACTGTGGGCAAGTTATTTAATTCTCAATCCTTAGCTTATGCTTTTTCTATATGGGCTATAGACCCTTGCGAAGGGTTCAAGCGTCAACATGCCGGCCTTCGCAAGGGTCAGTCATCAGAATGAAGCTGCGATTAACGCGGCAAGGGGAAGAGCGTATCTGCCGACTTGCCTTCTAGCGGCCAGACGACCTGCTTTACCAGTTTGCCATCTGCGCCCTTTTGCCATTGAATATAGACCATCTCGTGGCCGGTTTGCAGCCCGTGCGCCTCGGCTGTGGTGTCGAACTTGATATAGCCGTAGAAAGTGAGCAGGTCCAGGCTATCTAGCGCCGCTTTGACCTTGTCTAGCTCGATGGAATTGGCCTTCTCGATGGCTTTTTGAAGGATCAGGCCGGCCGCATAGCCGCCAGCGGCGTGATAGCTCGGCTCGCTGCCAAACTTGGCCTGGTAGGCCGACACAAAGTCATCCACGCTCGGGCCGTACCATTCCAGGCCGGCGGCCTTGGCCGATTCGGCCGTGTACTTGGCCAGCGGCTCCCACTGGCTCGGTCCCACCACGCCCAGCGCCGCGTCGCCCAACTCGGCAAAGGCCGGCTCTGGCGGGGCAACCAGCAAAGCAATGAGCTTGACCTTGACTTGCTTTTCATAGAGTTGCTTGGCAAATGTGCTGCCATCTTGAAAGTGACCGCCGCCCATGATGGCGTCGGGCTGGGCCGCCACGATCTTGTTGATGAACGGCCCGAACTCGGTGGTGCCGGAATCGTAGCCCTCAAAGAGCGCGATTTCGTACCCTTTGCCTTCGGCATACGCTTTGGCGGCGTTCGCTACGTCAGTGGAGAATTTGTCATTTTCGTGAACGATGGCGACCTTTTTAGCATTAGCATCCAGATGGCCGAACAAGTCGAACGCGCCGGTCAGGTAGCGGCTGGCGGGCGTGTAGAGTTGAAAGACCAGTTGGTAGCCTTTTTTATACGTCGAATCCGAGGCCGCGCCAGTGGTGATCATGATCTTGCCGTTCTGCTCGGCGATCACGGCGGCAGCGTCGGTCAGGCCGCTGCTGTAGGGGCTGATGAGAAAGTCGGACTTGTCGTCGTTGATGAGCTTGGTGTATAGTTGCTGGACGCGATCCTTGCTGCTTTCGTCGTCATAGAACTTGGTATCGAACGTGATCACTGTGCCGTCGCCGAGCTTGATACCGCCGGCCTTGTTGAGCGCCTCGAGCCACAATGTAGTGCCATTGATTTGCGCGGTGGATTCTTTGTTGAGGCTGCCCGTTTGCGAAGCGGTAAACCCCAGGATCAATTTTTTAGGCGGGGCGGCCGGCGACTCTTCGGTAGTGGCGGGCGGCTTGGGCGGCGGCGAGGTGGGCGTTGGGGCTGCCGCGCCGCCACAACCTGCGACCAACGCCAGAACAACCAGCAATGCAATTGCGAACCACGAGTAGCGCTTCATCTTACTCCTCCGCTAAAAGAACCAATTATCCAGACTCGCGCCTGGTTACACAAATCACCTTTAGAATTATAACGGAGGAGGCGCAAACGACGCATAAACAAACAGGGCGAGGCATAAAAAAAGTGTAAATTACGCCTCAAAACGATAGCCCACGCCCTGCTCGGTGAGGATGATGCGGGGATGGGCCGGGTCGGCCTCGAGCTTGCGGCGCAGGCGGCCAACGTAAACGCGCAGGTATTCGCTCTCGTCGCCGTACTCTGGTCCCCACACCCGCTGCAAGATAAAGCGATGCGTGAGAACCTTACCGGCGTTCGAGACCAGCAGCGCGAGCAAATCAAACTCGGTGGGAGTGAGCTTGACCTCCGCGCCGCGGTGCGTCACGCGCCGCCGGCCTGTGTCTATCTCCAGGCTGCCGGCGCGGAGCGTTTCAGACGAGGGTGGCGCTTCGGTCCACCGGCTGCGGCGCAACACAGCGCGCACGCGCGCCAACAATTCGTCCACGCCAAACGGCTTGGTCAAATAATCGTCTGCGCCCAGGTCGAGCGCGCGCACCTTGTCGGCCTGCTCGCCCAGTGCGCTCAATACAATAATGGGCACAGTGGAAACCTGGCGCACGCGCTGGCAAACCTTTAATCCGTCCAGCCCCGGCAGCATCACGTCCAGAACGATCAAATCGGGGAGATGCTGTTCGAGGGCCGCCAGGGCGCTCAGGCCGTCTTCCACTGCCGCCACCTGAAAGCCGCGCACCTCCAGGTTGCGCCGCACAAACTCGCGCAGCGATGGATCATCTTCGACTACCAACACACCTAGTCGTGGCATGTCGCTCCCTGTCTCCAGCCTAGTCGCGCTGAACCGACGATGGATCAACAATCGGCAAAGTGAACGCAAAATCTGCGCCCGCGTCGCCCGACGCCAGCCAGATGCGCCCGCCGTGCGCCTCTATAAAGCCCTTGCAAATCGCCAGGCCCAACCCACTGCCCCCCCTGGCACGGACCGCTTGGTCGGCGCGGTAAAAGCGATCAAAGATGTAAGGCCGGTGCGGGGGCGCAATGCCGGGGCCACGGTCGGCCACGTGAACCTCCACTTGCCCATCTTCAGCCCGCGCGCTGATGGCAATGGGCGTTCCGACCGGCGTGTACTTGAGCGCATTTTCCACCAGATTGCGTATCACTACCTGGATGCGGCGAGCATCCACGTACACCAGCGGCAAGTCGTCCGGCACATCCAGGTGAATTGCGCCAAGCGCCGCTGGTGTTGTCGCGCTGGCGTCCATCGCCTGGCGCACAATATCGGGCAGGCGGCTGGCCTGGCGATCAATCATCAGCGTGCCCGCTTCAATGCGCGATACATCCAACAATTCTGTCACCAGCAAAGTCAGCCGATCGGTTTCGGCGCTGATGACGTGCAAGAATTCGCGCTGCGAGGCGGCATCCCATTCCACGTCGTCGGCCAGCAAGGTAGTAGCGTAGCCCTTGATGGCGGCCAGCGGCGTGCGCAATTCGTGGCTCACCGCGCTGAGCAGCGCCGACTTGGCGCGTTCTATCTCGCGGTCGCGCGTCACATCTTGCCAGAGCTTGCCGCGCCCAATGGCGTGGCCGGCCTGATCTTGCACGTCAAATACACACAAGCGAATCTCTCGCGCGCTGTCCTCGCGCCGCAGTGTAAACTCGAACTGGCGCGGTCCGCTTCCATCCAGCGCGGCTCGGATGGAGCGGCGATACGCATCAGGATCACCTACAGAAACCAAAATGTCCTCGCGCACGGCGCTCACATCGCGCCCGACCAATTGATCGGGCAGCAAGCCAGTCAGTTCACTCACGCGGCGATTTGCATAAAGCACCTGACCGGTCAGGCTTTCCAAAATCAACCCATCGGTCATACTCTGCATAATTGCATCGAGCATGCTCTTTTGCTCGCGCAGACGCTCGTCGGTGCGGGCGTACAGCGTGGCGTTCTCAATCGCCATGGCAGCGTGATTGGCAAAGTTCCAGGCCAGGTCTATTTCTCTGGGCGTAAACGTATGCGGCTGGCGTTGGTAAATGAGCAGCGCGCCCTGCCCGGCGTGTTGCGCGATGAGAGGCACGGCCAGGATAGCGCGATAGCCCTCCTGGTGCGCGCGGGCCTGCGTCCGGGGTGAAATATCGGCGGTTTCCACATCCGGCACCTGCACCGGCCGGCCAGAGGCAATGGCCTGCCGCGTGGGTGAGCGGACATCCGTCGGCAAGATGTGCAAATCCTGGGCATACGCCAGGCCGAGGCCGCGGCTGGCGCGCACGCTGAACACGCCCGTTTCAGCGTCTTGCGCCACCACGGCGCACATGGTCACGCCCAGCAGCCGCTGCACCTGATCCAGGATTGAGTTGATGACCTGTTCGGTATCGAGCGTAGAAACGACGGCCTTGCTGGTTTCCAGGAGCGTGGATAGTTCGGCAAAGCGATGTTGGATGTCTTGTTCCATGCGTTGGAGCGAGCGCGCCAGCCGCCCGATTTGATCGTCTTGTGCGGCGACGTGGCGTATGGGCGAATTAGCAAAGGGCGGCGCGGCGTGTTGCGTTTGATCGAGCCACGCCTGGCTGCCCACGACGTGGCTGAACGTCGCCAACGTTTCAAGAGGGTGGATCACGCGATACGAAAGCGCCAACCAGAACAATAACCCGCCGACGAAAAAAATCGCCAGCGCCACGTACACGCCCTGTTGCAGCGCGCGCGGCGTGGCGAATGCCACTGCGCCGGGGCGCTCTACAATCACGCCCCAGCCCGCCGACTTGATCGGCACAAAGCTGCGCAACCATTCAGCGCCACCCTCGTCTCGAACCGCGCGGGAGTCGGACCGCCCCGCCAACACATCCGCCACGCCCGGCACGCGGCTCAGGTCCTGTAACAAGCGCGCCGGGTCGGCGTGAGCGACAAGCTGCCCGCGCGCGTCAATAATGCTCACCTGCAAGCCCTGCGAGGGCAAGTCGGCGCGTTCGACGATGGCGGCCAGCGTCTTGCTGAGTTGCTGTAATTCCAGATTCGTGGCAACCACGCCAACCAGCCGCTCGTCTTCATCCAGCACGCGCATTGCGGCCGTGGCGACAGGACGCTGCGTAGTTGGGCTAATCCGTCCCCACGAAATCACCGGATGGTCGCCGGCAATGGCCGTGCGGTAGTAATCGCGGAACGAAAAATCTACCCCCACCGTGCTGCCCGGTCCAACCGGATAGTGAAAGGCCATCACGCCTTTATCATCTAGCAGGTAAAAAAGATTAATGTCGTTGCGGGCGCGCGCGGCATCGGCAAACATGTGCTGCATGGCGGAGTGGTTGGCGTGGATCACAGCGGGTTCGCGCGCAAACTGGGACACCGTCTGCATGGCGTTTTGGAGCATGGCATCCGTTTCTTGCGCCACAGCCTGGGCCAGCGATAGGTCGGCGGCTCTGACATCGCTCCGCAGGCGCGCGTCGGCCAACGCGCTAAACACGAGCGCCGCCAGCGCCACCGGTGTGACAAAGAGCAGGTACAGCGCCAGCAGGCGCACGCCCAGATCTTTACCCCGCCCGTCTTTCACCGAATTCATTAGCGTTAACTCGAGTTGCGGAGCATAGTTGCAGTGACGGCTTTGCCCCACGACATCCTGTGGGTAGCCGTTCAAGCCGCCCCTACTAACCTGATGTCAAGTGAGCACGCCGGAATTGATAGAGTTATACTCTAAACGGTTGAGATTTGGACTTTTTCGAACGATTGAAAGTTCCACG
>CAZYXV010000072.1:0-9129 GCA_964651475.1 uncultured Anaerolineae bacterium
GCCCAAGCCAGGGACGCTGCGTGCGGTGCGGCGAAACCAAAATCCATTCGCCGGTGAGCGGATTGTAACGGCGGTGCGGGTGGCTGAATAATTCCATACGCGATATAAAAAGCGCCTCCATCGAGGAGGCACGCCAGATAGGTGATTGCGCGCGGCTATCCTTCAACCATTGATTTGATGTTCAACAAGGTTTTGTCTGCCATTTCTTCAAAGCTTTTGACCACCACGCCTTCGATTACTTTGGCCGGGCCGATGAGATTGGCTTCGATGCGAAACGTCAGACGGGTGCGCGGGCCCATCGCCATGTAGCTCCACAGCATGTGCCCCTGGGCGCCCACGCTCGTAAACTCGCCTTTCCAACGGTCGTATGGGATGGTTTCGATCACGGTGAGCCTGGTGGGCAAGGGGATGTTGGCCACGGCCATATTGATCTCGACGATGGTGCCGGGGTCGCCGTTGCCATCTATGGATTTGGGCGCCGAGGCGCCTTCAAACCATTTGCCCCAACCCTGGGGATCCTTGAGTGCGACCCAAATTTTATCGGGGGGAGCGCTGATGGTGATGCTTTTTTCGACGGCTGCCATTGTTTGCCTCCTGCGATTCAATTGTAGCGGGTAAAGCCAGGGGGAACCCTAAGCCCATTATATCGCATTTATTCTCTCAAGACAACGTTGCCATTTTTCTCCGTTTGCCCTCCTGCCATGGTATGGTAAAATTGCGCCCGTGAATACATCATCGAATGTTTCCGCCCTGTTTCCACGCATCTATGCGTTAGTCAGATTGATCCCTCGCGGGCAAGTGAGCACGTATGGACATATCGCCGCACTGATTGGCCCGCCGTGCGACGCGCGCCTGGTCGGTTGGGCCATGGCGTCTGTGCCGGAAGGGAGCGACGTGCCCTGGCAGCGTGTCATCAACAGCCAGGGCAAGATCAGCCTGAAAGGGCTTGGGGGTCAGATTCAGCGCAAGCGGCTGGAGGCAGAGGGCGTCTTGTTTGACGAACGTGGCCGCGTGGATTTGGATTGCTTTGGATGGCGCGGCCCCATTGATCATAAACCCGACACACAATGATACGGAGCGACCCCCATGCCTTACGTTGAATATGCCGGTAACATGCATCTGCACACGCTCTATTCGGATGGAACGGGGACGCATCGCGGCGTGGCCGAGGCGGCGGCGCAGGCCGGCCTCGATTACGTCATCGTCACGGATCACAATGTTTGGGTCGGCGGCATCGAGGGCTATTACGGCAAGGTGTTGCTGCTGGTGGGAGAAGAGGTGCACGATTGCAGGCGGACGCCGCCGGGTAATCACTTGCTGGTGTACGGCGCCGGGCGCGACTTGTCGCCTGAGGCGAGCAACCCGCAAGGCTTGCTGGATGCGGCGCGAGAGGCCGGCGGGTTGACTTTTCTGGCGCATCCGGTAGAATTTGCCAGCCGTGTGTCGGGCGAAAGCTGCTTTGGGTGGATGGATTGGGCGATCTCGGGGTACACCGGCATTGAGGTCTGGAATTACATGTCGGAATTCAAGGCGCGCATCCCCACATTGTTGCACGCGGTGTACTATGCCTATTTCCCGCTTGGCGCAGTGCGCGGCCCATTTCGGCAGACGCTTCAGTTGTGGGATCGCCTGCTGGCCGGGGGCGGACGTGTGGTGGGTATTGGCGGGGCCGATGCTCACGCCAACACGTACAGCATTGGCCCGCTGCGGCGGGTGGTTTTTCCGTACGTTCACTTGTTCAGCGCGGTGAATACGCACGTCCTGGCGGAGCAGCGATTGACGGGCGACCTGGCCGTTGACAAGGGTGTGATCCTGGAAGCGCTGCGCGCCGGGCGCTGTTGGATCGGAAACGATTTGGCCGGCAGCACGCGCGAGTTTGCGTTCACCGCGCGCAGCGGCTCGGCCAACGCGACGATGGGGCAGGAACTGCGGCGGCGCGGCGCGGTGACGTTCGAGGCTCAAACGCCTTTGCCCGGAGAGATTCGCCTGGTGGTGGCCGGGCGCGTGGTCGCGCGCGCCAGGGGCCGCCGGCTCAAGTTTACCACAGCGGATGCCGGGCCATATCGGGTCGAAGTGTATCGAGGCGGCAGAGGCTGGATTTTCAGCAATCCGATCTATATCTTGTGAGGTATCATGAGTCAGAATCCTTCAGGTGTTAAATTGACCCCACGCCCCGGGCAGGGCGAGCTTGCCTGGTACGAATGGTTGATGGTCCTGGGCGTGGTTATTGCGGCGGTCGTTTCGTGCGCATGGGGAGGCCGGGCAATGTTGCGAGCCAGGCCGGGAGGCGAAGAGGTAATCGTCGTCGTCCCTACCGCCACGCGCCCGCCAACGCGCACGCCTCTGCCCACGTTCACGCCGACGCCAACGCCTGTGCCTACGCCCACTCCACCCGCCGCTATCGCGATTGGAGGGTTTGTGGTGGTGTTCGACGCCGGGCCGCAAGGGTTGAGCTTCCGCTCCGAGCCTGGCTTGCAGTCGCAGCGTTTGCGCTACCTGCCCGATGACACCGTGATGCGCGTGGTGGATGGCCCCGCTACCAGCGATGGGCTGGTCTGGTGGCAGTTGCAAAACCCCAGCGATGCGAACGACGTGGGCTGGGCCGCTGGCGATTACCTCAAACCCACCGCGCCGCCTGCCGATTAGGGCTTTGAAGATGCGCACATTAATCCGCCGCGTGAGCGCCATCACGCTGGACCCGGAAAATCGCATCCTTGCAGACGTTGATATTGCGCTCGAAGGCAAGAGCATAGCCGCCGTTGGCCGGGTTCCGCCCGAGTTCATTCCAGATGAAATTATCGAGGGGCAGAACCTGCTCGCCATGCCCGCCTTTTTCAACGCTCACACCCACGCTGCGATGACGCTGGAGCGCGGCTGGGCCGAAGACCTCCCCTTTGATCGCTGGCTCAATGAAAAAATCTGGGTGGCCGAAAGCGCGCTGACTGAAGAAGACGTGTATTGGGGCGCGCTGCTGGCCGTCGCGGAGATGATTCGGGCTGGCTGCGTAGGTTTTGCGGATCATTACTTTTGGATGGATCAGGTGGCCCGCGCCGTAGAGAAAAGCGGCGTCAAGGCGCTCTTGGCCTGGTGCCATTTTGGCATCGGCGCGCAGCACGAACTGGGGCACAAGACCTTTGAAGATACAGTTGCCTTTGTGCAAGAATGGCAAGGCGCGGCGGAGGGACGCATCCGCGCGGCGATGGGGCCGCACTCGCCGTATATGGACCCGCCAGAGGTCTTGCGGCGCTTTGCAGCTGAAGCTCACCGGCTGGGGGTAGGCGCGCATTTCCACCTGAGCGAATCCGAGGAGCAAGTGCAAAATTCTATTGCCCGCCACGGCAAAACGCCCGTCGAATACGTCGCGTCGCTTGGCTTGCTGGATTTGCCGGCCCCTGCGCTGGTAGCGCACTGCAACGTGGTGAGCGAAAGCGACCTGGAGCTTTTAGCCCAAAAAGGCGCCTGGGTCGCGCACACACCCAAGACCTATCAAAAGCTGGCGATGGACATGCCGCCTATCGCCCGGATGCTGGAGCGCGGCGTCAACGTGGCGCTGGCGACCGATGGGCCGGCTTCCAACAGCGATTTGAACATGTTGGAGGTGATGCGAATCACCGGGCTGTACCAAAAAGGCGCGCAGCGCAACCCTGAAGCGATGCCGCGCGCGCAACTGTTGCGGCTGGCCACGCAGGCGCCGGCCGCGGCGATGGGCTTTGAGAGCGGCGCGCTAAAAGCCGGCCGCCGGGCCGACCTGATCTTGCTGGATACGAGCGCGCCGCACTGGTTCCCCCGCCACGATTTGGCCGCCGGCGTCGTGTACGCCGCGCACCCCGGCGACGTGGCTTGTGTGTGGTGCGATGGGCGGCTGCTCTATCGCCAGGGCGATTATTTGACACTAGACATCGAGCGCATTCGATGGGAAGCCGAGCGGCGCGCTTTCCGCATGGTGGGCCGGCCCATGCAATCTATGCGGAACTATCAAGCGTGACCCATACCCCAACACCCAGCGCCTATTTCGCGGGCGGCACGCTCGTCCTGGAAGGCGTTGAGAAAAGCGCCGCGCCGCCGCCCGTGTTCCAGTGGATCAATGCCCGCTGGCGCTGCCCCGCTGTGCACTACCGGGCGATTCAATCCTGGCTGGACGAGCACTCTATCCACAACACTATCCCGCGCTGGCAAACCCTGCTGCTCACCCTGTACGACGAGCGCGAACCGCACGCCTATCAGACCGAATCTGTCGCCGCCTGGCGTTCTGCTAACCAATGGGGCAGCATTGTCTTGCCCACCGGCGCCGGCAAGACTTGGCTGGCTATCCAGGCTATCTTTCAGTTATCCGCCAGCACACTCGTCGTTGTGCCGACGGTGGATTTGCTGCATCAATGGTACGCGCGCCTGGAAAACGCTTTTCACGTGCCCATCGGCGTGTGGTATGGTTTGGAAAAGCATGCCACGCCAATCACCGTGACGACTTATCCGAGCGCCTGGGCGCACGCCGAGGCCCTGGGCAACCAGTTCAAGCTCCTCGTCTTTGACGAAATCCATCACCTGCCCGCGCCAACGTGGCACGAGATTGCGCTGATGTACGCCGCGCCCTGCCGCCTGGGATTGACGGCTACCTACCCCGATCAAAGCGACGCCGTGGCCTTGCTCAACGACCTGGTAGGGCCGGTGGTTTATAGCAAGGCCATTGACGAGCTTACGGGCGAGCAATTGGCCGAGTATCGCACCCAGCGCCTGCGTGTGAATCTTTTGCCCCAGGAGCGCGCTGCCTACGACGCCGCCCACGACACCTACACCGGCTATGTGCGCGAGGCGCGATTACGGGAAAGCCACGGCGCGGGCTGGTGGGATGAATTCACCCGCCGCAGCGCCCGCGATGCCCAGGCTCGCCGCGCCAAGGTGGCCGAGCTTGAACTCAAAGATATTGTTCACCAGGCGCAAGGCAAGCTGGACGCGCTCGACCAGCTCTTGCGCGAACACCGCAGCCAGCAAATGCTGATCTTTACGGCGCACAATCGCTTTGCTTATCGCATCGCCCGCCGGCATCTCATCCCGGCCATCACGCATCAAACCACCGCCGCCGAGCGCAAAGCCATCCTGGAAAAATTCCAGGCCCGAGAATATCGCGCTATCGTCACCAGCAAAGTGCTCAACGAAGGCATTGACGTGCCCGAAGCCAAGGTAGCGGTGGTGTTGGGCGGCAGCGCCAGCGCCCGCGAGTACATTCAACGGCTGGGGCGCGTGCTGCGCAAAAAGGGCAACGAGCAGGCCATCTTGTACGAGGTCATTGCTCGCAACACGGTAGACGAAGGCATGGCGCAGCGCCGCAAACCCAGGCCGCAAAATGCTCAAAGCTGAATTGATCCGCGCTCGCCTGGTGATACAGGGCAACCGGGTGTGGACTCGCCCGCTGCCGGTGGATTATCATTATCTGTCCATCGCCGCCGGGTTGCTGGCGCTGTTTCAAAAGCACGTTGGCTGCAAGCGCGGCGAGCTTGACCAGGCCTTCTCGGACTATGAAGGCGACAGCCTTGATTATCCCATCATACGTGGGTTGGCCGCCGTCATCGAGACGCGCTGCGCTTTTAGCGGTGCGCCGCCCGTCCCGCCGGCCGACGTGCGCGCCCGGCTTTTTAGATATGGGCCGGTGACGGTTAGTTCCGACCTGTTTTCGACCACCACGCGCGCCGACGCAGTAGCGCAGGTCGCCGTTGAATTGAGACTCACTCCGGTCCAGGTGGAGGACGCGCTCCTGGCCGACCTGCCCGAAGAGCAAACCCTGATCGAGACAGGCGACCCGCTCGAGCCGGCTGGCCTGATTGCCCGCTACAATCTGGAGCTGGCGCGCGGCGTGTTGTATTGGGCCAGGGAAATGCGGCTGACGGTGCGCGACGGGTACAAGGACGTCTTCAAATTTCTCAAGCTCTTCAAACTCATGTATACCGTGAGCGTGGCCCAGCCCAATGGTTATCACGTCACGCTGTATGGCCCCATTTCGCCCTTTGTCAAATCCACGCTGCGCTACGGGCTGCAGTTCGCCAAATTCCTGCCCGCGCTGCTGTTGTGCTCGAGTTGGCAGATGGAAGCCGATATTCAACTGCCCGGCGTCCAGCGCGTATTGCGCTACACGCTCGACGAGCGCGCCGGGTTGGAAACCCATTTCAAATCATCGGGGCCATTCGACAGCCGCCTGGAAGCTGATTTTGCCGCCGAGTTTGAGGCCAGGTATGGCGGCGCGCGGCGCAAGTGGACCCTGGCGCGTGAGGACGAGTTGATTTTGCTGGGGGATACGGTAATGATCCCCGATTTCTCTTTCACGCACCAAGATGGGCGGCGCGCCCTGCTGGAAATTGTGGGCTACTGGCATCCCGATTACTTGCGGCGCAAGCTGGACAAGGTGCGCCAGGCGCAGCGGCGCGATTTGATTTTGCTGGTGTACGAAAGCGCCAACGTGGCCGCGGGCAAGTTTGATTTCAAAGCCGCCTCGGCCGGCGAGGTGTTGACCTTCAAGAGCAAGCCGGTGCTCAAGGATGTGCTGGCCGCGCTGGAACGCTGCGCCGCAATGCCAGACTCAGTAGACCCAATTTTGGGTTTGTAGTAACGGCTTTAGCCGTCGAAAGAACCGCTCATGGTTTTCAAGAAAATAATGCCGTAACACTCCGCGTTACAGTGCTGTCATTGCGAGGCGCGCAGCGCCGAAGCAATCTCCTTTTTCGGAGGGGAGATTGCGCGGATACGCAGTATCCGACGCGCCCGGAGTTTACCCTGAGTGAAACGAAGGGGGCGCTCGCAACCCTGGCGCTGCCCCCCAGGGCAAGTGTGACAAGGCAGGTTACGTGATTAATTTCTTTACATTCATAAGCGGTTACTACGAGCAAATAATACTTTGTCAAGCTCTCGCCTTTGGGGTATAATCTCCCCCGCCTTTGATTTCGTGAAGGGAGAGTCCCAAAACGCATGTTTGGAAAATTTGCTTCGATCCGCGACAGCCTGGCTCGAACGCGCCAGGCCGTTTTTGGCCGCGTGGCCACATTGCTCGGCCAGACCGAGATTACGCCCGATACGTGGGACGAGCTGGAAGCTTTGCTCATCCAGGCCGACGTGGGCGTGGATACGACCCTCATCTTGCTAGATCGCTTGCGCGCGCACGTAGCGCGCGAGGGAATCACGCGCGCCGACAAGCTGCAAGCCGCGCTCAAAACCGAACTGCGCGGCTTGCTAGGCGACCCGCCGCCCATGGATCTCGACCCGTCGCGCTCCTTGTCGGTGATCATGATCGTCGGCGTGAACGGGTCCGGCAAGACGACGACCATCGCCAAGCTGGCCGCTTACTACAAGCAGCGCGGACGCGCCGTCTTGCTGGCCGGGGCCGATACGTTCCGCGCCGCCGCGGGTGAACAACTCGATATATGGGCCGAGCGCGTGGACGCGCCGCTCATCGGCGGAAAGCACGGCGCCGACCCGGGCGCGATTGTGTTCGACGCGATCAAGTCTGCCGAGGCGCGCGCTTTTAACATGGTCATTGCCGACACCGCCGGCCGGCTGCACACCAAGTATAACCTGATGCAAGAATTGACCAAGGTGCGCAACGTGACAGCCAAGGCTATGCCCGGCGCTCCGCACGAAACGCTGGTGGTGATTGACGCGACGACCGGACAGAACGCGCTGACGCAGGCGCGCCAGTTCCGCGACGCCGTCAAAGCCACCGGCGTGATTGTGACCAAGCTGGACGGCACGGCGCGGGGCGGCATGGTATTTTCAATCACTAATGGGCTGGGGCTGCCGGTGCGCTTTATCGGGACGGGTGAAAAGATCGCCGACCTGGCCGAGTTTGACGCGCAAGCGTTTGTAGATGGATTGTTTGATTAAGACCCAATATACCAGGGAGTGACATGATGGAAGAGCTACGATTTCGTTTGACCGAACTGAACGCCAAAATCGCCGGCCTGCTGGAGCGTCTTTGACGTGGCCGACAAGCGCCGCCAGATTGAAACATTGGAAAAACAAGCTTCGGGCGCCGATTTCTGGCAAGAGCCGGAAAAAGCCCAGGACGTCATGCGCCAGTTGACCACGTTGCGCGGCGAGACCGGGGGCTGGATCGGTCTGCAGAGCCGCGCGCGCGACGCGCTGGAATTGCTGGAGCTGGCCGAACTCGAATCGGACGGTGCGCTGGCGGTAGAAGTGCAAGGCGAAGCCGATGCACTGGAACGGGAATTGGAGCGCCGCGAGTTTACGCTGCTGCTTTCGGGGCGGCACGACCGAGGCGACGCCATCCTGGCCATTCACGCCGGGGCCGGCGGAGTAGACGCGCAAGATTGGGCCGCCATGTTAATGCGCATGTACCTGCGCTGGGCCGAGCAAAACAATCGCCGGGTAGACATCCTCGATCAAATGGACGGCGACGAAGCCGGCATCAAAAGCGTGACCATGTCCATCGCAGGCGAATACGCGTATGGCTACTTGCGCGCCGAGCGCGGCGTCCATCGCCTGGTGCGGCTCAGCCCCTTTGACGCGGCGCACCGCCGCCACACCTCGTTCGCGCTGGTCGAAGCGTGGCCGGATATCGGCCAGGACAGCGACATTGTCATCCGCCCCGACGAGATCAAAATCGAAACCTTTCGAGCCTCGAGCGCGGGCGGCCAACACGTGCAAAAGAACGAGACGGCCGTGCGCATCACGCACCTGGCGACCGGCCTGGTCGTGTCTTGCCAAAACGAGCGCAGCCAGACGCAAAACCGCGAAAACGCTATGAAGGTGCTGCGCGCGCGCCTGGCCGAAATCGAGGAGCGCAAACGCCGGGAAGCGTTGGCCGAGCTAAAGGGCACGCACGTCAGCGCCGAGTGGGGCAGCCAGATTCGCTCGTACGTCTTGCATCCCTATCAAATGGTGAAGGATCATCGCACCGACCACGAGACCGGCAATACGGCCGCCGTGCTGGATGGGGGACTGGACGAGTTTATGGAAGCCTATCTGCGCTCGATGATTTGATTTTTATTATCAAGTGGGGTAAGATAGCGTACCATTCTAAGCATAAAGCTGCATCTCTGCCCCAACCATGAATACAAATCCACACATCCAGGTGATTTATGCCGACAAGCAAACTTGCTGCCTACTGTGACCGCATAATTGAAA
>CAZYXV010000073.1:0-8956 GCA_964651475.1 uncultured Anaerolineae bacterium
TCGCACAACCGGGGGCTTTTTTCAAGTTTGAGAAACGGAATTCTGCAACACTCTCGGATAGACTATGAAACGTATCCTGATTGTCCACAATGATCCTGACATGGTAATCGCACTTCGCCTGCCGCTGGAATCGGCTGGCTACGAGGTGTTGGAAAGCGACACCTGCCAAGATGGGCTGCACAAGATCACCGAGACGGCTCCCGACCTCATCATCCTGGATATTGCTCTGGAAACAGCGACCTGCCTCCAGGTTTCACTCGAACTTCGCAACCCAACGCCACGTTCGCGGTACGCCGCCTACCGGCACATTCCTATCCTGATGCTGGTTGCCGCGCACAATACCGCTTCACTGCGCTCCGAGCCTGAGGAAGCTTATCTACCGCTGGACGATTTCGTAGAAAAGCCAATTGATCCTGACGTGCTGTTGGACAAGGTTCGCGCGTTGACGCTATGATGAACCTGATCCTGACCCGACTGGCAGAAAGCGCTGCGGTTACGTTGGACGCAGAGGCGGCGATGGTCTGCCTCCTGGACGAAAGCGGCGCGCACCTGAGCGTGGCGGCGGTCTACGGTCTGCCCGCCGAGTGGATGGATCACGCGCCGCGCGAAATCAAATCTTGCGCGATTGACCGCGAAGCATTGGCGGGCGCGCCCATCGTGGTGACGGATGCCCAGAACGACCCCCGTGCAGGCCAGACCCTGCCCGAACTGGCGAACACGCACTGGCGCGCCGAGATGTGCCTTCCCTTGCTCTACGAGAACATTCCCCTCGGCACGTTACATATCTATGCGACCGCGCCAGGGCGCTTTGGCGCACATGACGCGGCCAGCCTCGTGCCGTTGGCAGAGTTGGGCGCGGCCAGCATCGTCGCCGCCCGGGGCCAGGAAGAGGTAAAAAACCTGCAAACCAGGCAGGCCCAATTCGTGCGCGTCACCACTCACGAGCTGCGCACACCAATCACCGTTTCCCAATCGCTGATGCGGGCCGTGCTCAAGGGTTACGCCGGCGCCATGACCGAGAAGCAGACCGAGGTATTCACCCGCATCAGCCGCCGGCTCGATCTCATGGAAAGCCTAGTGAACGATTTGCTGGACCTGGCGGCCGGCAAGACGCGGGGATGGGCAGAACCGGAACCAGTGGCGCTCGATGCTTCGCTCAGGCGGGTAATGTTGCTCTTGCAGCCGCGGGCCGAGGATAAAAACATCAGCCTGACGCTTCACGCCGGGCGGGAGCCGCTGATTGTCCGCGCGACTGAAGAGGGACTGGATCGCATCTTTGTCAACCTGGTAGGCAACGCCGTAAAATACACCCCGCCCGGCGGCTCTGTCGCCGTGTCGGTGCAGCCGGTGGAGGGGCAAGCCCAGGTCGAGGTAAGCGACACCGGCATCGGCATCCCGCAGGAATCGCTGCGCAATCTATTCCAGGAATTTTATCGCGCGCCCAACGCCAAAAAGATGGCCGAAGCGGGGACGGGGTTGGGACTGGCTATCGTCAAAGACCTGGTAGAGCATTTTGGCGGTCACACCAGCGTGGACAGCGTCGAAGGGCAAGGCTCCACCTTTACGGTGACGTTTCCAAATGCAACACACTGAGGGATGCGGAAGAAAATAATTATCCCGACGTCGCTGCGTAGGAGCGCCTTCCCTGTCTAGCCGCCAGGCGCGACTATCGCGCCCAAAGGGCGCTCCTACAGGAATTTGGGGACAGCTTTTTTTTCTATGCCCCTGACTCTCACAACGGTTAGTAATTCTTTGTAACTAACATCGCTGGCATAGCATATTTGGAATGGCACTTTGTAACCAGTGACGGCGCCCCCATTCGCGTGATATAATTGTCCCATGTATCCCCGAACATGGGGGGTATTTGTCATACCAAGGGAGGCCCAACTTGAGCCTGGAAGAACAAATCAGAGCCAAAGCTAAAGAACTGCTCGAAAGCAAACAAGTCCAGTGCGTCATCGGCTACGAGATGGGGACGCACAACCAGGTCCGCCCGGCATTCATTTACACCGCCCAAGATGTCAATCGCCTGATATGGAATCAGGATTGTGTCCAAAACCTGACGCTATACCTTCACGACAAAAAGAAACCCGCCAAGCGCGGCGAGCAGCCGCCCCACGTGGCGATTATCGTCAAGCCGTGCGACAGCCGCGACATTAACGTGCTGCTGGCAGAAAGCCAGATTGCGCGAGAACGAGTCTATGTCATTGGCGTGGCGTGCGAGGGGATGGCAGACAAGGAGACAAGGAGAGCGGGAGACAAGCCTGCCCTGAGCGGAGCCGAAGGGGGGACATTGCAGGCGCGGTGTTTGCGGTGTAGTGAGCGAACGCCGGTTGTCTACGATGTATTGATCGGCGAGCCGCCGCAGGTGAACGCTGTGGATGATTTTGCCGATGTTGCCAAACTGGAAGCGATGACGCCCCAAGAGCGCGTGGCTTTTTGGCTCAAACAATACGAGCGATGTATCCGCTGTTACGCCTGCCGCCAGGTTTGCCCTGGCTGCTATTGCAACGTGTGCATGTTCGAGCGCGACGATTCCTTGTGGGTGGGCATTGCCACGGGAGTCGAGGAAAAAGAATTTTTTCACCTGGGGCGGGCATATCACCTGGCGGCGCGCTGCGTCGAGTGCAACGAATGTGAGCGCGTCTGCCCGATGGAACTGCCGCTCAGCCTGCTCAACCGCAAGCTGGCCAAAGAAGTGCGCGAGCTGTTCGATTTCCGCGCCGGGGCCGAGCCTGTCAAAGCGCCGCTGTTGACTATGCTGGCGGAAGGGGAGAAATCGCTGATATGAAAGTCATCACACCAAGCGCATTAAAGATCTGGTTGGACCGCCTGGCAGGTGAAACGTTGCTCATTGCGCCGCGCGACGTTGAGGGTATTGTGCTCTATCGCCCTGTGACAGGCAGCGCCGAAATCACTTTTGAGTACACTCGCCCCAAAATGTCGGCCAAAGAGGCCGTCTTTCCATCCACTGACCGCATAACCACCATCGAGAAACACGACAAACAAGTGACCCTGGCCGAACCGGCAGCAGAAAAGAAGCGAGTCATCTTTGGCCTGCGCCCGTGCGACGCGCACGGCATTGCCGTCTTGGATGCGGTATTTCTTAAAGATCCCTTGGACGCAAGCTATGCCCGGCGGCGCGAAGCAACAACACTCATTGGCCTGGCGTGTCCCCAAATGTGGGAAGGCTGCTTTTGCACGAGCATGGGCGGCGCGCCTGACGATCCCAGCCACCTAGACGTGCTGCTCACCCTAATCGAGAATGAATACGCCGTCAACGCCGTGACAGAAAAAGGCCGGGCGCTACTCGCCGGGCTTGAGTTGAGAAAAGTTACGGGCGAACTGCCACAGCCAACGCTCAACCCCATAGAACCCGTGCTTGCCCCAGAGCAGTGGCCCCAGCACTTTAACGATCAATACTGGAATCTGCTGGCCGAGCGTTGCATTGGATGCCGCATTTGCGCTTACGTCTGCCCCACCTGCCGCTGCTTTGACGTGCGCGACGAGGTTGCAGCGCGGCGCACAAATTACGCCCAATACGATCGCCTGCGCTGCTGGGATAGCTGCACTGGGCCGAATTACCGCGTCACTGCCGGCGGACACAATCCGCGCCCTGCCAAGGGGCAACGCCTGCGCAACCGGTTCTTTTGCAAGTTTTACTATATGATGCAGGATTATGCCGCGACCGGTTGCGTCGGCTGCGGACGGTGTATTGAGTCTTGCCCGGTGAACATTGACATTGTAGAAATGCTGCACGACATTGGCGAGCTGGCAAAAAGACAAGGCGACAAGGCGATAGGGTGACAAGGAGAGATATATGCTGCAATCTCAAGTCTCCAATCTCCAATCTCCAATCTCTAATCCGATGCGCCCTTATCTCGGCAAATTGATCGGGACAAAAATGCTGGGCACAGACATCAAGCTGTTCCAAATCGAGTTGACCGAACCATCTGGCAAAGAACACTTTGCCAGTTACCGGCCTGGACAATTTGCGTTTGTGTCGGCATTAGGCGTGGGCGAAGCGCCGTTTGGTATTACGTCCATTCCCTCACAAGATCTGCTCGAATTTGGCGTGGCGAAACTGGGCAGCGTGACCGGCGCGCTCCATTCGCTCGAAATCGGCGAGACAGTCGGCGTGCGGGGGCCGCTGGGCAACTGGTTCCCGATGGATGAAATCAAGGGCAAGAATATTATCGTGCTGGGCGGCGGCATTGGCGGCGCGCCGCTGCGCCCGGTCATCAACACCATTCTGCACCATCGCAGCGACTATGGCCGCCTCACTATCTTGTGGGCGGCGCGCAATCCACAGCTTTTGGTCTTTACCGACGAATACGACGCCTGGCGCTCCGCGCCCAATACCGAGCTGCACATCACAGTAGACAAGGGCGACGAAGAATGGACGGCCGCAGGCCGAAACGAGGGGCTGATTACGCAACTATTGGAAAAGGTATCTCCCTCGCCCGAAAATGCTGTCACCATCACCTGCGGCCCGCCGATCATGATTCATTTCGTTTCACTCACACTCAAAAAGCTGGGCTTTGGTCTGGAGCAGATGTGGACCACGTTGGAAGCGCGCATGCACTGCGGCATCGGCAAATGCGGGCGCTGCAACATGGGCGAAAAACTCGTCTGCGTGGACGGGCCGGTTTTTCGGCAAGATCAGGTGGCGAAATTCCTGGAAAGCTTTTTGTGATAGAGACAAGCGATAGAGATAGAGAACAGGCTTCTCCATCTCTATCTCACCTCTCTATCTGTGCAAGGAGGAAGTGTGGCAAACGAAAAGAGCGAAATCAGTTTCTACGACCAGGTCGCCGCCGTGCCGGGCGCGGAACGATTAAAACAGTGCTTGCAGTGCGGCACCTGCGGCGGCTCGTGCCCGTCGGGGCCGGATATGGATCACACACCGCGCGAGATATTTGCAATGATTTTGGCCGGGGAACGCAAAAGGGTGCTGCAAAGCAACACCTTTTGGTTCTGTGTCTCGTGCTACTATTGCACCGTCCGCTGCCCACAGCAAATCCCGATCACCGACATCATGTACCGCCTCAAGCACCTGGCGGTTGCAGCCAGGCAATACACCGTCGAAGCCAAAGATTGGTCCCAGACATTTGTAGGCCAGGTAGAAATGTTCGGGCGCAGCTTTGAACTGGGAATAGCGAGCCAGTATTACCTGACTCATCGCCCACTCGGCATGGTGAGCATGATGCCTATGGCGCTAGGGATGTTGACGCGCGGGCGCATGCCGCTTCTTCCGACGCGCATCAAGGGCTTGCCCCAACTGCGCGCGATTTTGAACAAGGCCAAAGAAATCGCCCGGCAGCGCGATAGTGAAACAGGAGTGACCAAAGCATGAGATACGCATACTTTCCGGGCTGCTCACTCGAAAAAAACGCGGCGGCTTATGGCGACTCGTTTAAAGCAGTCGCCGCCCTCTTGTCGCAAGAACTGGTCGAACTGGACGATTGGAACTGCTGCGGCGCGACCGAATACTTTACCCTCGACCCCCTGCCCGCTTACGCGTTGGTGGCCCGCAATCTGGCTCTGGTTGAAGAGGGAATAACCAACCTGGTCGCCCCTTGCAGCGCGTGTTATCTTAATCTGTACAAGACCAACCACAACATGGAGTTGTACTCTCAACTGAACCAAGATGTCAACGCGGCGCTGGCCGAGGGGAACCTGTCTTACACGCCAGGGCGTGTTAAAGTGCGCCACGCACTGGACATTCTTGTTAACGATGTGGGATGCGATCAAATTGCCGCGCACGTCAAAAAACCGCTGCGGGGCCTGCGTCTAGCGCCCTATTATGGGTGCCTGATCGTGCGGCCAGACCATGGCCTGGATAACCCGGAATACCCCACATCACTCGACCGCTTGTTGGAGGCGCTGGGCGCGACGGTGGTAGATTATCCCCTGAAAGCAGCCTGCTGCGGCGGGCACATGCCGCAAATCAGCCCCGAGACGGCTTTTACGTTGATTCACGAGCTGATCGCCACGGCCGCCAAACGAAATGCCGACGCCATTGTGACGCTCTGCCCAATGTGCCAGCTCAACCTGGACGCGTACCAGGCGCAGGTGAATACTCGATTCAACACCAATTATTCAATGCCTGTGCTGTACTTTACGCAAATGATGGGACTGGCCTTTGGCTTGCCGCCCAAAGAGATGGGATTTGGGCAGGAACTCGTGTCGGCGCAGCGAGTGCTGGACAAGTTAGCCGCACCGCCGCCCGCCGAAGAACAGCCTAAAAAACCCAGGCCAGATAAGCATGCGTTGCCGATGCCCAGTCTGAGATAGAGACGGGAGATAGAGAAATCTCTATCTGAACTCTCTGAGGGGAGCAGTTTATGAAAACAGGCGTATACATTTGTCACTGCGGCAGCAATATTGCCGGAACGGTCAACTGTGAAGAGGTAGCGCAATGGGCCGCCGGGCTGGAAAACGTCGCCGTGTCGCGCGATTACAAGTTCATGTGCTCGAGCCTGGGACAGGAATTGATCGAACAAGATATCCGTGAATTGGGCGTGGACCGGGTGGTGGTGGCGTCGTGTTCGCCCCACATGCACGAGCCGACCTTTCGCAAAGCGTGCGAGCGGGCCGGCGTCAATCCGTACATGTTCGAGATGGCTAACATCCGCGAACACTGTTCCTGGGTACACAACGATAGAACCGAAGCGACCGAAAAAGCCAAAGCCCTGGTAGCCGCGGCCGTGGGGCGGGTAGGCTGGCAGCAACCACTTGTAGAAAAGCGCGTCCCGGTCAACTCGAACACACTGATTGTCGGCGGCGGCGTGGGCGGCATCCAGGCCGCGCTCGAGATTGCAAATTCTGGCTATCACGTCTACCTGGTCGAGCGCGAGCCGAGCCTGGGCGGACACATGGCCCAACTGGACAAGACCTTTCCCACTCTCGATTGCTCGGCCTGCATCCTCACGCCGCGCATGTTCGACGCAGGCAATCATCCCAACATCACGCTATTGTCTTACAGCGAGGTCGAAAGCGTCAGCGGCTATATTGGCAATTTTCGCGTCCGCGTCCGCAAAAAGGCGCGCTGCGTCAAAGAAGACCTGTGCACCGGCTGCGGCGTTTGCCAGGAAAAGTGCCCCAAGCAAATCGTTGACGAGGTCTTTGAAGCCGGCTTGGGCTATCGCAAGGCTATCTTTCGCCCCTTTCCCCAGGCTGTGCCCAAATACCCCGTGATTGACCGCGAGAGCTGCATCTTCTTTGCCACCGGCAAATGCAAGGCATGTCAAAAATTTTGTCCCACAGGCGCGATTGATTTCGAGCAGCAAGATACCTTTCTCGATATTGACATTGGCAACATCATCATCGCCACCGGCTATGATTTGTTCGACGCCCGGCGCATTCCGCAATACGGCTACGGGCGCTACCCCAACGTGTTCACCAGCCTGGAATTTGAGCGCATGACCAACGCCGCCGGCCCAACCGGCGGCCACGTGGTCTTGCGTGATGGCGTGACCACACCCCAAACGGTGGGCATCGTTCATTGCGTGGGCAGCCGCGACCAGAATTATCACGAGTACTGCTCCAAAGTGTGCTGCATGTACTCGCTCAAATTCGCCCACATGGTTCGCGAAAAGACCCACGCTGAGGTTTACAACTTTTACATTGATATGCGCACGCCGGGCAAGGGCTACGAAGAGTTTTACCACCGGCTGCTGGAAGAAGGCAACCATTTTATCCGCGGCCGGGCCGCTCTGATTACCGAGCCAACTCGCCACGGCGAGCCAGAGGGTAAGCTAATTGTGCAGGCCGAAGACACGCTCACCGGCGACCAGCGGCGCATCCCGGTTGACATGGTGATCCTCAGCGCCGGGCTAGAGCCGCGCCACGACGCGCAAGACGTGGCGCGCAAGTTCGGCATCAATTGCAACGCCGACGGCTGGTTCACCGAAAAGCATCCCAAGCTCGATCCGGTGGCGACCATGACCGACGGCGTCTTTATCGCTGGCTGCGCCCAGGGGCCGCGCGACATTCCCGAAACAGTAGCGCAGGGAGCCGCCGCGGCAGCGCGGGTGCTATCTATCATCGGCGAGGGTGAAGTCATCGTCGAAGCCGCCACAGCCATTGTCAATGAGATGGGCTGCACCGGCTGCCAGCAGTGTATCTCCACTTGCCCCTATACGGCTATCGAATACCTGGCCGACAAACAAAAAGCGCACGTCATCGAGGCGCTGTGCAAAGGCTGCGGCACCTGCACCGCCGCCTGCCCATCCAAATCCATCACGCTGCAACATTTCACCGACGCGCAGATTTTGGCGGAAATGGCCGGCGCGATGGAAGCAATGTTTGAGATGGAGATAGGAGATAGAGAAGAAAGATAGAGAATAAACTGATCCTTCTCTCATCTCTATCTCCTGTCTCTATCTGACAAAGGAGCATTATGGTAAAAAGCGACTATGAACCCAAAATCATTGGCTATTTGTGCAACTGGTGTTCCTACGCCGGGGCTGACGGCGCGGGCATGGCGCGGCTGAAATATCCGCCCAACGTCAAAATCGTGCGCGTACCTTGCTCCGGGCGTGTGCAGCCAGAACTGATTTTGCGCACTTTTCAGCGAGGCGCCGACGGCGTGATGGTGCTTGGCTGACACGTGGGCGACTGCCACTATGTTAGTGGCAATCACCGTACCGCCAAGCGCCTGCCGCTTTACAAGAAATTTCTGGAATTCGCCGGCATCGAGCCGGAGCGAGTACTCGTCAAGTGGGTCTCGGCCTCCGAGGGCACCATCTTTGCCGAGGTGGTCAAAGAATTCACCGAGACGCTGCGCGCCATGCCACCCATAAAAGAGCGGCTCAAACGAGCCTAGATTTCAGATACCAGGGTTTTCATATCGGTCCCCCCTCCGCGGGGGACTGGTGTTTAAAACGTTTGCCAGCATTTGAAGTTTAGACTAAAGGGCAACCAACCCTTGCGGTAAATTGCCCTCTGAGGT
>CAZYXV010000074.1:0-7729 GCA_964651475.1 uncultured Anaerolineae bacterium
CCCCTGCCCTCATATGGGCGACTGCAAGAGTCGCCCCTACATTTTGAGATGATACTTCTCCCCTTTCTATTTTCGTACCCAAAACACAGACACGGCACGCAACGTGTCTGGTTTGTATTTATTTCGCGTCCGATTGCATAGCGTGCTCGGCCAGCGCCACGATCTGGCTGAACTGGAATCTTTGAACCAATTCTTTTAATCCCTTGACCAGGTTGGCGTGTTCGGGGCCCAGTTGAGCCGCGAGGCTCAAAATCGCCTCGCCCTCGCCCTGCGTAGCGGCGCGGCGCACATTGGCGATCCAGTTGAACGGCAACGCGGCCAGGTCGGCTGCCGTCAGGGCGCCCGGTCCGGGCAGGCCGGCCGCGGGTTGATCAGGCTCCTGGTAGATGTAGCGCACACCCAAATGCTGGGCTACTTTATCAAAAATGTCGTTCTCGTGAATTGGCTTGCGCACAAAGTCGTCGCATCCAACGAGCAAGGCCGCAGCGCGCTCGTCCTCAAAGACGCTGGCCGTCAGCGCAATGATAGTTGGGGCGGTTCCCCCGGCGATGGTCTTGATGCGCTGCGTCGTTTCGTAACCGTCCAATCCCGGCAGGCGCAAGTCCATCCAGATGAGGTGAGGGCGCCACTGTTCGTACAGTTCGACGGCCTCGGCGCCGTTGCTGGCTTCTCGCACCTCAAAGCCGGCGGTATCTAGCAGCTTGCGCAACAAGAGCCGGTTCTCCACATTGTCCTCGACGATGAGAATGCGATAACTCGGCTGGTCGGGTTCCAGCCCGACGACCCGGCGACGCGGCGAATCGGGTCGGCTGGCATGGGGCGACTGGGCCGGTTGCGCCTGAATATCAAAAGCAAAGCGCGTTCCCGGGCCTCCCTTTTCAAAGGGGTGCGCGTGCACGGGCGATGTGACGGCAATATTGCCCCCCATCAACTGCACAAACTGCCGGCTGATGTATAACCCCAGTCCAGCGCCTTCTTGCATCTTGCGCCCGCTCTCGGTTTGAGTAAAGAGGTCGAACAGACGGCTCAACTCGTCCGGGGCGATGCCGGGACCGGTGTCTTGCACTTCAAAGACCAATGACGAAGGACGAACGGCAGACGTCCGCTGGCTGGCGATTCGTCCTTCGTCTTTCGTCCGCGCTCGCAGCGTCACGTCCCCTTTTTCGGTGAACTTGATGGCGTTGCTCAGCAGGTTGATGAGCACCTGGCGCAGCTTGCGTTCGTCGGCCTTGATATAATCGGGCACATCAGGCGCGCAATCGAACGTGAGGCGCAATCCCTTGCGTTCAGCGCGCAGGCGCATCATCTCTTCCAATTCGTCGAGCATGCGGCCAAGATCAAAAGTGTCCTCGACGAGCATGGTTCGCCCCGCTTCGATCTTGGAAATTTCCAGCACGTCGTTGATCAGGCTGAGCAGGTGTTCGCCGCTGCGGATAATAATGTCTATGCTTTCTTGCTGCCGGGCAGGCAGCGCCGAATCGCGCCGCACGAGCTGGGCAAAGCCCAGAACGGCGTTGAGCGGCGTGCGGAGTTCGTGGCTCATGTTTGCCAGGAAAAGGCTCTTGGCCTGGCTGGCTGCCTCGGCGGCTTCTTTGGCGCGGGCTAATTCTATGGTCTGCTGGCGCAATTGTTCCGTGCGTTCGCGGACACGTTGCTCCAGCTCTTGGTTCAGGCGGCGAATTTCTTCCTCGGCTCGCCTGCGCACCAGCGCGTTGGCGAAAATTTCTCCGACGGTGCGCAGCCGCGACACCAACTCGTCGGGCCAGGCCCGTTCGGCGCGCAATGAAACGAACGCCAGCGCGCCCACGCTCGAGCCGCCCACCGCCAGCGGCATGGTCAAGATTGATTTGATGCCTGCCTTGAGGCAGTACGCTTTCTCAAGCGTCGCCTCGCCGGGCGCGTTGTCAATCCGTTCCACCCGGATGGCTTGGCCCCCGCGCATCGCTTTTACGTACCATGGAAATTGCTCGTAAGTAATACGGGTGTGCTCTAGAGGTTGGCCGGACGCCGCGTACGAGTAGGCGCCTGTCAGCGTGGTTTTGTCTTCCGAAAACTCGAACAGGGTGCTCCGGTCCACTCCCAAGAATTCGACAATGTATTCCAGTCCCCGCCTGATTTCTTCGCCGGCCTTGCTGGCGGGCAAATTGACAAAGGTAGCCGAAAGCTCGGATACGAGTGTTTCAAAGCGCAGGCGTTCTTCCAGGGCGCGTTCGGCCTGTTTGCGGCGGGTGATGTCGCGGTAGATGAACAGGGCTGTAGCGATAGACCCGTCTTGCGCCAGTTCCGGCACCCCGCGCATCAGATAGTGCCGGGCGCCCTGGAGGGTTGGGACGACGCTTTCGAGCACCAGTTCTTGCCCCGTCTCAAACACCTGGCGAATGGCGTGTTCCGACCAGGGCAACGCTTCGTCCATCCGGCCTGGAAAAGCTTGACCGGATTGGCCCGACAAAGCGCCCAACTCTTTTTTGACCGCGGGATTGGCATAGATAGGCCGATAGTTCTGGTCAAAGCGCACAATCAAATCCGGATTGTTTTCCACCAGCGTTTTGAATTCTTGCTCGCGTTGGCGCAGTATTCCTTCTATCCGCCCGCGTTCCTGCAGTTCATTTCTCAACGTCTCGTTGATCACGACCAGTTCGGCGGTGCGCTCGGCTACTTTCTCTTCCATGCTCGTGTACAGGCGCGCGTTGTGCAGCGCCACGCTCACCTGGTTCGCCAGCGAGCGGAACATGTCAATCTCGCTGGCGTCGAACGCCGCCGCGGCGTTTTCCTGCACGTCCAACATGCCCACCACCTCGTCCTCAATCATAATCGGCACAGCGATCTCGGAGCGCGTGTCGGGCAGCAGGGGATGAGACAGCCACTCTTGGGTCTGGTGAACATCGTCTACGCACACCACCTTGCCGGTGCGCGCCGCCTGCGCCGCCAGGCTCTGCGGCGCGTCCAGGCGGATGCTGAAGCGATTTCCGATAAATTCTGCTCCCGCTTCGCCCGTCGCGGCCCGCACAACCAGGTATTCCCGCTCGCTATCGAGCAGCAGGATGCAGGCAAAATAATAACCAAAATTCTCCTTGACCTGGTTGACTATCTCGCTCAGCAACACGTGCGGGTCCAGAATCACGTTGAGGTGTTCGCCGAGCGTGGCCAGGAGTTTAAGACGATGGGTGCGGTCGGCCACGCGCTGCTCCAAAAAACAATCGCGCTCGGCCACCGCCTCTACCATCCGGCTAAAGCTTTGGACCAGACTGACGATTTCACTGAACCGTGCAATTTGTTCGCTTGGCAGCGCCTCGTACTGCCCCCTGGCCATCGCGTCGGCTTTTTGCGCCAGGAGCGATATGGGATGCGTGATTTGCCGCAAGCTGTATACCTGCGTCCACACAAACAAAACGCAGCTCAAGCCAAAAGCCAGGCCAGATGCAATTGCCAACACGATGAGGGGGCGGGCCACCACAAAGATGGGTTGCGTGGCCACGACCACCCAGCCTTGCTCCATAGAGGTCACGCTGCCTATCAACCACGTATCCTGGTAGCCGTCGTGCAGAATCTCGACGGTCTCTTGGCCGACCAGACCTTCCCTGACCAATGGCTGGTTGCTCACGTTACGCTGTTCTTGAACCCACGTTTGCACGGGATGAGCGACCAGCGCGCCCCGGCGGTCAACGATAAACGAGATGCCGCCTTCCCCGAGGTCAACCCGTTCGATAGCCTGTTGCAAAAGCGCCAGGTTCAACTCGCCCACCAACATGCCCCGCAACTGTTCACCTTCCCATACCGGCGCGGCGCCCATCACAGACACCTGGCCCGTGGAACCCGAGATAAACGGATTGGTGAAATGGGTCGTGGACGACCCTAGCGCGCGGCGAAAAAACGGCGCTCCAGATAAATCCATGCCCAGGAGTGTGAATGCGCTGGTATCTTCGACCAACACACGGCCAGTGTGGTCCAGCATATATAACGCTGTAAAGCGAGCATAGTTGGCGCGGACGTGCCGCAAGAGTTTCGCCTGATCTTCCGGCGGCAAATCAACCAGCGCATCCGCCAGCGAGCGCATAAGATGGTCGGTTTCGGACAGGTATTGATCGCCCCGCTGCTGCAGTGTGTCTATCAAGAGCCTTTGACGCGAGATGATCTCGTTTCTCATCAAGACCGCGCTCAGCGCGATGACGCCCAGCAAGATCAGGACGACGGTCGCGGTGGGAATCATCATCGCTCTGAGCAGCGCGGCGCGCAACGACAGTTTTGGATTCATAACCACAATCTTTCCAGAGCCGGCAAGTTTTACCGGCCTCGCTTGAGGGCCTGCTCCTGCTTGAATGTCAGGCGCGGCCCCTCTTGCGGCGTGATGTCCAGGGCCTCCAGTTGCGCTTGCCGCCAGCGTTCGAGCCGTTCGGCCACGCGCGCTTCGTAACCCTCCTGGCCGGGGCGATAAAAGCGCATGCCCTTGATCGCTTCGGGCAAGTAATTCTGGGGCGTAAAGTGTCCTTCAAAGTCATGAGGGTACACGTAATCTTGGCCGTGCCCCAACGCCTCGGCGTCTCGGGTGGCGTCTTGCAAGTGGGTGGGCACCTGCACCTTGCCCTCGTCTTGCACCAGCTTGAGCGCCCGAAAGTACGCCCCGGCGCTGTTGCTCTTAGGCGCGGTCGCCAGGTACAGCGTGGCCTCCACCAGCGGATATACCCCCTCCGGCAAGCCCAGCCGCTCGAATGCTTCAGCCGCGCTGGTGGCCACCACCAGCCCCATCGGATCGGCCAGTCCAATATCTTCACCGGCCAGGATCATCAGGCGGCGGGCGATAAAGCGCGGGTCTTCGCCGGCGTACAACATTTTCGCCAGCCAATACAACGCCGCGTCGGGGTCGCTGCCGCGCACCGATTTGATAAAGGCGCTGATCGTGTCGTAATGCACGTCGCCGTCTTTGTCGTACAAAATCGCCCGGCGTTGGATGCTGTCTTCGGCCACCTGCAAGGTCACGTGGACGCGCTTGTCGGCCATGGTGACCGGCGTGGTGATGACGGCCAGCTCGAGCGCGTTGAGCGCCGTGCGCGCATCTCCCCCGGCGATCTTGACCATGTGCGCCAGCGCGTCGTCGTCCACCACTGCCGGGATGCGGCCCAATCCGCGCTCCGTATCGGCCAGCGCCCGGCGCAAGATATCGCTCACTTGCCCGTCGTTCAACTGGTAAAGCTGAAACACGCGGCTGCGGCTGACCAGCGGCGCGTTGACTTCAAAATAGGGGTTTTCCGTCGTCGCGCCGATGAGGACGATGGTGCCGTCTTCGACGTGCGGCAAGAGCGCGTCTTGCTGCGCCCGGTTAAAGCGGTGAATTTCGTCTATCAGCAAAATGGTGCGCTGCCCGTAGAGCTTGAAGCGTTCTTTGGCGTCGGCCACCACGCGGCGAATGTCGGCCACGCCGGCCATCACCGCGTTGATCGTTTCAAAGGCGCTTTGCGTGTGATTGGCAATGACGGCGGCGATGGTGGTCTTGCCGGTGCCGGGCGGCCCCCACAACAGCGCGGACGTGATCTGGTCGGCTTCGATGGCGCGCCGCAGCAGCTTGCCGGGGCCCAGGATGTGTTCCTGCCCCACAAATTCGTCCAGCCGGCGCGGGCGCATGCGCGCCGCTAACGGCTGGCGCTTTTGTACGTCTTCTTGCCGGGCGTGATCGAATAAATCCATGCCGCTCCTTTCAAGTTTCTTATTGGGACACGGATGAACACAGATAAACACAGATTTTAATTAAGAGGATCTGTGAGATCCGTGTGAATCTGTGTCCAATTTGGAAAATCCGTGCATTGATTCTCAGAGCAAGTATAGCACGAATTCATTTCAAGTTGCTTTTGCCCGCCAGTAGTGATAAAATACCCGTGGCGGATTATGGATTATGAGTTGTGGGTCATCGCGCAGGCAGAAAGGCGGCATCCTATGAAGACTTTCCCACGCATTGCACTGGCTTGTATCCTGCTCGTGCTTCTCATTCCTCTGGCGCGCGCGCGCGCCGCCGGCCCGCCCGAGCTGGTGCGGGTAGATAATCAAGTAGCCATAAAAAGCGACGGCGGACTGGGCGTCACGTACCGGCTCGCCTTTCGCGAAACGGAAAGCCGGGACCGCATCAGCACGCTGGGGCCGCTGGACGCCGGCCACCTGATCCGCAGCGCAGATATTCAGGGCACGGATGGCAAGCGCAGCACGCTATCGCTTTCCAGCAAGGGCGGCGGATTTTACGCTGTGCCGTTTGGCTTTTCGACGCAGGCCGGGCAAACCTACACCGTGACCATCCGTTACGACGTGCCCGGGCCGTTGGACACGACCGACATCAAGGGCAATTCGTTTCACGTCGTCAGCTGGTCGCCAGTGCAGTGGAATCTGCCCATCGGCGAAGAGATTGTGCGCTTTATCTTGCCGGTCGAGTTGCCCGCCGGGATCACCCAACCCGAGCAGATGACCGACGCCGTCGTTGACGAGATCGGGCTGGTGACCGAACAGACGACGATTGACTCGTTCGACCGCTGGGTGTACTATCCCACACCCGACCAGGCTTCGGGCAAAACGTATCTGTCCATCTATATCTCCAAAAAGAACGCGCCTTCCAATTATCATTTTGCCCCGCGCTTTTATGTTCCTTCGCGTTACTTTGCCGAAATTCCCTCTCCCCGCCAGACGCCGGCCGGTGGATTGGCCCCGGCGCAGCCCACCCCTCCGCCGGATGCCGGGCAAACTCGAACGGTTGGCTTGTTGTCTGTTGTATCGCTGTTTGGATGCGGCGGGCTGCTGGGGGCGCTGGGCCTGTTTGTGTTCTTTGTCCGCCGCGCCGCGCCCAAAAAAGCGCCCGCGCTGTATCAGGCGCCTGAAATTGAGGTCGAGACGTTTGAAAAAGCGGGCCAGGTACCCGACCTGGATGCTATTGAAGCCTCGCTTTACATTGGCAACACAGCCAAAACGCTGACGCTGATACTGGCCGGCCTGGTGAGCAAGGGCGCGGTTGAATTGGTCAACCGCAAGCCGCTGCAGCTCATGGTCATCAATCCCGCCGCCGCCGCTCAAGATTATGAAAAGGCGTTGGTGGAAGGCATCGCCGACGACGGCACGCTGCCCAAAGAAACGATTGACCGGGTGATGAGCCTCATCTCGGCGCGGATGCAACCCAAGATGTGGAACGCCGACGTGAGCAAGACGCGCCAGACCTACGTCGAGCGAGCTGACAGCGCGTGGGATGATTGGGAACGCACGCCGCCTCTCTCGCGGCCCACGCTGGGTGACGTGTGGATGTGGAGCATGCTTTCGCCCCGTTACCAGCCGGAGAGCGCGGAAAGCGGGACGTGGAAGCCAGTCCCCTCCGGCGGGGGAGGCGCTCCGCCGCTGGTGGCCGCCGCCGATCAGGCCGCCCGCATGTTTGAAGATGTGTCGTCTACGGTTGCCACGCGCATGGAGAACCTGGCCGCCTCGACTACCGGTTTCGTGGATAGAATGTTGGGCGTTCCAGCGCCGCAGCCGGCGCAGGCGCAAGGCTACGACGCCTGCCACAGCGCGTGCCACAGCGCGTGCCACAGCGCGTGCGTCCACGACGCCTGCCACAGCGCGTGCGTGCACAGCAATTGCCATTCGGCCTGCCACAGCGCGTGCGACTGTCATTCGGCCTGCCACAGCGCGTGCCACAGCGCGTGCGTCTCGTCGTTCTGAGAACTCAAATCGCCTTCGGCGATATGCCAGAAATCAGAAACTCGTCATT
>CAZYXV010000075.1:0-7544 GCA_964651475.1 uncultured Anaerolineae bacterium
TCGCACCCTCGCAATGACAACAAAATTGCAGATTGTGCCCGCGCCCAGTATATCCTGAAAACAATCGCAGAGCGCTCAACTATGCAATCGCATGCATCGAAAACTGGTTTGAACAAATTGCCTCTTTGGAAACAATTGAGCGCGACTTTGAATTGGACGCGCTCGAGTTACATTCTGATGAGCCTCTTTGCAGCGATTGTGCTTCTCATCATCGTCGTGTGGTGGCCGCTGGCTAAAGAGTATCTATCTTGCTTTGATCCCCACCGCCCCTGGTGGAGCCAGTTTGACTGGCTGCTGCTGGGCAACTTTCTGGTGATGTCACTGTTGATCATGGCCGGGGCTGACCTTAGAGTTGATGCATTAATTGTCATAGTTGGGTTGGCTGGTGGGTTGGTGATTGAAAGTTGGGGAACACAAACAAATCTGTGGCGCTATTATACGGCTGAGCGCCCACCGCTATGGATCATCCCGGCCTGGCCGATTGCCAGTTTGTCTATAGATCGCTTGGTGCGCTTGTTGCAAACAGCAGTCAGCCGTCAGCCGTCAGCTATCAGCCGTCAGCAGTCGGCCATCAGCAGTCAATTGTCAGCAGTCAGCCATCAACAAGCTGTTGTTGGTGATCGCCTTATCTGGACCGCTCTGTATTGGCTGATCTTTGCTATCTTTTACGGCCTGATGCTGCTCTTTGTCTGGCCAACGACTGACAAGTCATTCACGCTAATGTCGCTGGCGCTGTGCGCCCTTTTGATTATGACCCCCACCGATTATCGCCTGGCCGTGTTGACCTTTGTAGCGGGTTCTGGTGCTGGCTTTTGGCTTGAACTCTGGGGAACGACCCGCGCTTGCTGGACCTATTACACTCAACAAACGCCGCCGCTGTTTGCCGTGTTGGCGCACGGCATGGCGGCAGTGGCCTTTTGGCGGGCAGGGCTGCTGATCAAGCAAGTGAGGCTAACAAAATAGGAGGCAAATGTGATTACAACCACCTTCGAACAACCACGCTACGCAATCAAAAAAACCACTAACCTTTCGCCGCGCATTCAATGGCTGCGCGACTATTACTTTCAAGGCGTCCGGCGCAAGTGGAACAACGAGTTCACCGCCTGGACGACGGGCGAGCCCTGGGATTTTCAATACCAGGAGCTTGATTTCTACATCGTCCCAGAAACCTATACCTTTTTCCAGACCTTTCGTTCTGCATTTAACCAGACGGCCAAAAAGGTCTCGCTCGATCCCAACTTTTGGACGTGGAGCCTGCCGGAACGCAAAGCCTGGTTCACCCGAGAGGTGATGGTGCGTTATCTGCCTAAAGAAATCTTGCCCGGCGACCTGATCGCCGGCGCGCGTTTTAACATCATGACCTCTACCTGCCTGACGGAGAGCGAGGCCAAACAGTACAGCAAGCTGGTGTACGGTCCGGGCGGAACGCGCGCCGCCATCAAGTGGTTCCACGAACACGGCTATGGCAACACCGGCTCGACCAGCGGGCATCTCATCCCCGACTATGCGCGCATCATCGAGCGCGGTTGGCAAGACGTTCACGCCGAACTCGAACGGCGCTACGATTCACTCTCCGCACAAGACAAACAGGGCAGCCGCGGCGCGCAACTGCGCGCTATGCTGGTCGCTGCCACCATGCCGCGCGATCTGGCCGCCGAATACAGCCGCGTGTGCCGCGGGCTGGCGGAGCGCGAGCGCGACGAAACCCGGCGGGCCGAGCTGCGGCAAATGGCGCGCAACCTCGAGCGCGTGCCGTGGGAAGCGGCGCAGACGTTTTGGGAGGCCATGCAATCGCTGTGGCTGACTCATATGCTGGTCATGGCCGACGAAAATTATCCCGGCCCCGGCACGTCGTTTGGCCGAATTGACCAGTACCTCTATCCAGTGTGGAAGAAGTCGCTCGACGAAGGCATGAGCCGCGAGCAAGGCAAAGACATTCTCAAGTGCTTTTGGATTCACGCCAACACCGCCTACGACGCCATGATTCGCACGGGCGGCAACCAGGGTATCACTGCCGGTTACGGGCAACTGATCACGCTTTCTGGAATGGGCGCGGGCGGCCAGGACATGACTAACGACCTGACCTATGCCATGCTCGAAGTGATTGACGAAATGTCGCCCATCCTCGAACCCAAGCCCAATGTGCGGCTGCATCGCCGCACGCCTGGCGCGCTGCTGGACAAAGTGGTGGACATGATCGCCTCAAGTCAGGGTGCGCCCTTTTTGCTAAACTTTGACGAGCGCTCCATCGCGGGAATGCTGCGCCAGGCTGAACTTTCGCACGTGCAGCACTTGATCAACGAGAGCAACGTTTATGACTATGCGCCGGTGGGTTGCCTGGAAAATACAATGGTGGGCAATGATCGTTCCGGCACGGTAGATAATAATCTGAATTTGCTCAAGGCCGTTGAACTGGCATTGGCGGGCGGATATGACTTGCTTCCGTTCACCGATCCGATGACGGGCAAGACCGAACCGCGCCGGCGCTGGGGGCCAGATACAGGCAGCCCGGAAACATTCCAGACCTGGGATGCATTTTGGAACGCCTATGTGATTCAGACCCATTACATCATTCACAAGATTGTCGAGTTGTACGAGCGGACCGAAAAAGTCCGCGCTCGCTTTTCTCCCACGCCCTATCTTTCTTGCCTGGTGAGAGGCTGCGCGGAAAAGGGGCTGGATGTGACCCAGGGCGGCGCCGAACTGGCTTACACCACCATCGAGGCTGTCACGTTCGCCTCAACGGTGGATTCGCTGCTGGCGATCAAGTACCTGGTATTCGATCATCATGTGTGCACACTGCCCGACCTGGTCCGGGCGCTCGAGGCCAACTGGGTGGGCCACGAGGTATTGCAGGCCAAAGCGATCAACAAAGCGCCCAAGTATGGCCGAGATGATGACGAGGCCGACGCGTTGGGCCAGCAGGTGATGCAAGTGTGGACGGAGGAAACCTGGAAGCATAAAACACGCTGCACGGGGCGCCAGTTCCGGCCCGGCATGCTGAGCTGGAACTATTGGATCTCGGATGGCTATATCTTGCCGGCCAGCCCCGATGGCCGGCCCAAGGGCAAGTTTTTATCCAACGCCATTTGCCCCTCGAACGGCGCAGACATTAATGGCCCCACGGCCAACATCAACTCGGTGGGCAAAGTGTTGGGCGGACGGGACCCGGCCGGCCAGGGCGATTGGCAAGGCTTTATCAATTTGCTGCCTAACGGCGCAAGCCACACCATGACGTTCAGCCCGGCCTTGCTGCGCGACCATGAGCACAAGACCAAGTTCAAAGCGCTCTTGCGCGGCTATGTTGAAAATGGCGGCACGGCGCTGCAAATCAACGTCATAGACGCCGACATGCTGCGAGACGCGCAAAAGCACCCTCAAGACTATCGGCATTTGCTGGTGCGGGTGACGGGGTACAATGCCTACTTTACCAGCATCGGCAAAGAGCTGCAGGACGAGATTATCGCGCGCGAAAGCCACTCGATGTGAGGCGCTATGCAATCCGGTCTAATCTTGCACCTGCAGCGGCTTTCAACCGAAGACGGTCCCGGCCTGCGCACCACAGTCTTTTTCAAAGGCTGCCCCTTGCGCTGCCAGTGGTGCCACAACCCCGAAAGCCTTTCGCCCAAGCCGCAGGTTCAGTGGCTTGAGCAGCGCTGCATTGGCTGCAACACTTGCCTGGGAGTTTGTCCCAATGGCAGTCTGACCAGAACAGAGCAAGGCATCGCCATTGAGCGCGAGCGCTGCACCGGCTGCGGCGCGTGCGCGCGCGAGTGCCCGGCGAACGCGATGGAGCTGCTTGGCGTGCGCGCCAATGCCGCCGAGTTGTTCGATGAATTGATCAAAGACCGCGTATACTTTGAACAGTCCGGCGGCGGCGTGACCTTGTCTGGCGGCGAGCCGACATTGCAGCCCGATTTGGCCGCCGCACTCTTGCGCCGGCTGCGGGAGGCCGGCATTCACACGGCGCTGGATACGTGCGGCCTGTGCCCGGCGGCCAACCTTGAACAGGTGTTGCCTTATACTGACCTGGTGTTGTTTGACCTGAAAGAAATCCAGGCGGAGCGGCACCGCGAGCTTGCGGGGCAATCGAACCAGAGGATATTGGAAAACCTTGCGCTCGTCCGGGATTTTATCGCCGCCCGCGCGCCGCAGACCCGATTGTGGATCAGAACACCTCTCATTCCCGGCGCAACGGCCACGAGCGAAAATATTGTCGGGCTGGGCGCATTTATCGCCCAACATCTTGACGGCGCCGTTCAGCGTTGGGAACTGTGCGCGTTCAATAACCTGTGTCGAGACAAATACCGCCGATTAGGAATGGAATGGCGCTTTGCCCAAACGCCGCTCATGACGCAGGAAGAACTGCGAGGGTGGGAACGCTGCGCTCAAGCATCAGGTGTTCGCCCAGATATTGTGCTGGCTACTGGCCCGACTCAAAGTTAGGTTGCTATGTTCCAAACAGGAGTACAAGATGCCCAATTCACTCACGGCGTTTTCTGAAGCGGATATGCGGAGCCTCCATGTCCCACTCAAGATCGGTCTGCTGGCAACTATTAATAATATAGGCTTGCCGCACCTCACACTCATCTCTACACTCCAGCCCTGCCAGCCCAGGCAATTGGCCTGGGGGCAATTCACCGAAGGATTATGCAAGCAATTCATTCAAGCCAATCCCAAGACCGGCTTTCTCATCATGACGCTCGATAGGCGCTTGTGGCGCGGCCAGGCGACCTTTACGCACACAGCCAGGCAAGGCCGGGAGTATGATCTATATAACAACACGCCAATGTTTCGCTACAACGCTTACTTTGGCGTGCATACAGTGTACTATATGGACCTGGTGCAGTACCGGCAAGGCGCGCTGCCGATGAATGACATTGTGCCGGCGGCAATCAAGACAATGTTCGCCAAAATGCTTGCGCGCAAAAACAATGCCAACATATTGAACCTGTGGACGCGGCAACTTTTTGACAAAATATCAAACCTGAAATTCATAGCCTACGTTGGCGCGGAGGGCTACCCCGTTATCATTCCCGTGATCCAGGCCCAGGCATTGGATAGCGCGCGGGTGATTTTTTCCACATCGGTTTACGCAGACGAACTGGCGGCCATTCCCGCCAATACAACCCTGGCAGTGTTTGGCATGTCGTTTGAGATGGAAGATGTTTTGCTGCGCGGCGATTTGAACTGGCAGCATGTGAGCGGAATCCGCTGCGGTGTGGTCAATGTGAATTGGGTTTACAGCCCAATGCCGCCCAAGCCGCAACAAATCTACCCGGAATTGGAACTCGAACCCGTAACCATTTTTTAAACAGGAGGCTACATGGCTGATTACGATGCAATTGTCATTGGCGCAGGCTGCGGCGGGCTGAGCGTCGGTTCGCAGCTCGCCAAACAGGGCCGCAAGACGCTTGTCTTGGAGCAGAGCGAGCGTGTGGGCGGCTGCTGCTCAACGTTCGAGCGGGACGGCTTTCACTTTGACCTGGGCGCGTCCATCGTCGAAAGCGCCGACCTGATCAACATGGCGTTTGAGCGATTGGGCACAACGCTGCGGAACGAGGTTGACCTGGCGACCTGCGACCCAACATATACCGTCATGCTGCACGATGGAAGCAAAATCAAATTCCCGCTCTCAATTGACGAATCGGCGCAAGAAATTGGCCGGCTCGCGCCTCAAGATGTGACAGGCTGGCGCGAGTTTGTTCGCTACATGCGCGATTTCAAAGCGGCATTGGGCGACTTTTTCACCTCTCCCGCTCTCACCTTGGGCGACATGGCGCAGGTGTTTATCAAATCGCCCAAACTGCTCCAGTTCGCCCCGCTCTTTCTCAGCAGCTACCAGGACGTGATGCTCAAGTTTTTCAAAGATCCGCGCACGCGCGAAGCGCTGTCTTATCAGACGCTCTTTGTTGGCCTGCCGCCGGAATTGGCTCCAGGCTTGTTTGCCGTGATTCCTTACGCAGAGCACGATGGCCTGTATTATTGCCGGGGCGGCATGATAGGCATCCCGGCGGCGCTACTGCGCTGCGGCGAAAAACTGGGCTTGCAGGTCAAGCTCAACACGCGCGTTGAGCGCGTGCTTGTGCGCAACGGGCGCGCCATTGGCGTGCGCCTGACCGATGGGACAGAACTGACGGCCAACATCATCGTCTCTGACATTAACGCCAAGACACTGTATCTCGATCTGATCGGCGAGGAACACTTGCCCTGGCTGGCGCGTGTTGGCATCAAGAGCTATGAATACGCCATGGCCGTGCCGATGCTGTACCTGGGCGTGGATTACGCGCCGCCGCTCGAATCGCACCACACGCTTGTCACGTTGCCGATGGAAAAGGTGAACGAATTCTGGTGGAACACTTATCAGCAAGATCGTTACCCTGAGAAGCAATTTGGCATCATCAGTTGGACTTCGGGCACCGATCCATCGTTAGCGCCTCAAGGTAAACACATCATTGTGCTGACGCTTGCGCCTGGGCCTTATCATCTGCGCGGCACAACGTGGGACGCGGTCAAACCCGGCCTGACTGAAAGCCTCGTCTGTGACTTGGAGCGTTATATTCCCGGCCTGGCCAGTCACGTCCAGGTAGCCGAGCTTGCCACGCCGCTTGACTTTGAACGAAGGTTGCTTGCACCTCACGGCGCGATCTATGCGCTTCGGCAAGACATCACCAGCGAGATGGCCTTCCGGCCCTCGGCCAAATCCAAATCCATCCAGGGGCTATACCTGGTGGGCGCTTCGACGCATCCTGGCGGCGGCGTCCCGACGACCATTGCTTCGGGCTTGATCGCCGCCGACCTGATTGAAAAATACGAATAAGGAGGCCAGCGTGAAAACCATTTTAAAACAAGTTGTAAAGATAGGCATTGTGGCCGCATTGCTGTACGTGGCCTACCAGCAGTTGACCGAGTCGCAAAAGCGCTATGTGCGGGAAGTGGTCCGGCAAGCGCCATACCTGATCCCGCGCTACTATGTGTAACGCCGGCGTTCAAGGAGAATCGTTATGCCGCGAACGCCTTAATGGGTAAGCACCCTGAGCGGAGTGAACCGCAATCCAAGGGTGTGCGTCCTTCGACTGCGTTCAGGATGCAGTTCCGCTCAGGATGCTTCAAGGTGTCTACTCAGCCTGTCATTCTGAGAATCCAAATCGCCCCGGCGATATGCCAGAAATCAGAAACTCGTCATTGCGAGGAGGCGCGCGAAGCGCGCCGACCTGTCCTGCCGGACTAGGCTGGCTAAGCAATCCCCCGCTGGACAAGCGTGGAGATTGCTTCGACCCTGCGGGTCTCGCAATGACAGTCAGTTTCTGGGTAGCAAAGCGAAGAATCTCGTTGTTCAAACGTAGAGACCCTTCGCTGCGCTCAGGGTGACAAATACCTGAGCAGTTACGCTAAGAGCGTGTTTTGAAAGTTAGATAGAGAAAAATGCAAAGTGGTCAATTTTGCTATCTCGTGTATGATTTACTAGACACCGGTTGTCGAAGCAACCATCATCAGAAGCGAGAGGCAAAAATGACTAGACCACTATACCCCAGTGATGTGAA
>CAZYXV010000076.1:0-7100 GCA_964651475.1 uncultured Anaerolineae bacterium
TGTGTTCCACCTTATTCCCAATGCCCACAGTTAGAACATGTACGGTAGAGAATGCCCCGTAAAGCCAAGCACGCGGGTCAAATCGCCGTCGCTAAAGAATAGCCGGGCATAGCGCGACTCGCCGCTATCGGCAAATGTATACATCCCCTCGACGGAATAGCTGGTATTCCCCGGCCGTTGCGCCATAGTCTTGAGGCTCAAAGAGCGAAGTTCAGGCCCATCTCATTTGTAATTGGCCAAAACCTCTATATGACTCACGGCGGCAGATATGGTTACGGGTAGCTTGTATCCCCCACCTTGGACTGACAATACCGGACAAGCAGATCGCTTGGCGACATCCAACACATATTGCGTCAATACTTTATAGTCGTCATTCGTCCAATTTGTAATCCCATCTCCGCAATCGTCCTTGTGCGAATCGTAACCCGAAAAGATAAAGATTATATCAGGCGCCCAAGGGATTTGCATCAAAGCTAACTGAAAAGCCGCCAGGCTCTCGTGTGCCCTATAATACCGCCCCGCAAGATGCATCTTTTCGAGGAAATCGTCATCATACACTTGATCCAATAATGGAATGTTGCAGTGACCGACCTCTTCACCTCGCGTTGTCGTTCCTTCTCGCATAACACCTTGCAAAGCCATGTATAGGTCACCTACACTGTGGATACTGACACAATGCACGCTCGAATCATGAGCAAAAATGGCTTGCGTCCCGTCACCATGATGAAGGTCCCAGTCTACAATCAACACCTTTTCCAAGCCTTGCCGTTGGGCATAGCGCGCTGCGCATGCTTGCGGGTTGAGAATACAGTAACCATGCCCCCTATCCTTGTAGGCATGATGACCACCCAAGCTGAAACAATAAGCACGTTCCAGCCTGCCTGCCTTCATCTGGTCAACTGCTTCATACATTCCCCCCAAGCTATACTGATAACCGGGTAAACAATACTGGAATCCCGCACATTCAAGGCTGAGCAGGGGATATTTTTCTAGAGGCTTGTTTTCGGCCATCAATGCCAGATTGCCAAGATAATCCTCAGCGTGGACAGTAGCATACTCGGTAAACTCGACCTTTCTCACGGGTAAAGGTGGATAATGGCGTAAAGCTTTTTCCAACTCTTGGCGTACCTGGCTAAAATGAGGATATGAATGACCAACAAATTCAACTTGATCACTCGGCTTCGATGTTAGGCAAGTTTGAGCGTGTGTGTAAACAGCAAATCGTGGCATAATTTTTTTATTTGGCGCACACGCTCACGCAGGCATTATCTATCGTCACCCAGTCGCCGGTGTTGATCTGAGTGATGTCCACCTGGTCTACCATTGGAATATCGGCAATGATCGCGCCGACGGCCACGATCGGCTCGCTGTGCGCGTTGATAATGCCCGCCGGCGCGCGCCCGGCTTTTTTCAGCCGGTACAAGACATACGAGCCGACCGTGCTGCCTTTCGAGGTGGGAAAGACCAGCACGCGGCCGGCCACACATTCGCCGTACAAAGAATGTCCTCGCTCAATCACCACGCCGGTCTCTGCGTCCACCCCGCCAAAAAAGCCAATCGGTTCCGGCGAAACCAGCGCCTCACCCTGGCATCGCCCGGCCTTGATTACGCGCGCCTGCATACTTTCCACTTTTAACCTTTTGCTTTCCACCTGCCCACTATGGCGGCCTGCACACATTCTTCGAGCGTTCCGAAATACACCTGGGCGTGCGCGTGACCCGGGCCGTAAAACGCGCCCTTGCCCGAATTCGTGGCAATTCGCCTGACGCCCAATTCTTCCATCGGCGCGACGACCAGGCAGGTATCGCTCACAATGCGCCCGCCGGCTTGTTCGATAACGCGCAACTGTCCGCGCTGCGCGGCTTGCTCCCGCGCCTGCCGCGCCGCCGTGATCCACAAGGGCGTTCGCAGCGTCTTGCCCTCAACCTGGGCCGCAATCGCGGCAATCTCGCTTAGCGAAGCGTGCGGGCAGCCGATCCAAACGAGATCCACCCTCGTCCTTTCATCTTCTCCCTCCAGCAGGTGAGTTGAGTTGAGGGCGGCGTAGCCTTCTTCCAGGTTGTCAATGACGATCTCCTGCGCGTCATCTCTGATCGGTGGCCGGCGGGCGGTGGCCGTTTGTCGCGCTTCCGGCGTCACACCCTCCACGTGATACAGCGCCACTGCGCCGCTGGCGGCCATCGCCGCGCCCAGGCTTTTGAGATGATCCGTTGTGCAAAACTGGGGGTCCAGTCCGCGAAAACAGGGTATGCCGTTTTTGACCGCCTTGCCCACCAGATAGCCCAGCGCGCCAAAATCGCTTGCCTGGTGCAGGGGACAGCTCACTTGCACGATAAAGTTGGCTTTGCGGTTTTCGTTGAGGTGCAGGCCATATCTGGCTGTGTGCCCGGTGATGGCCGCCGCCAGCGCGCCCGGCCCGCCTTCGCGGTTGGTGCGCGCGCCCAGCACGCTGTTGGCGTAACTCACTGCCGACGACTCGCCCCACGCCAGGTGATCGCCGCACTTGGGCGCATAGCCCACCAGGTAGGGCGTGCAGGTACACGTCGGCGTGATGCCCATGGCCGTAAAGGCATCCAGCACAGCTTGCTGCTGCGCGGCAAACGCCTGGCTAAAGCCCAACTCGCGCCATTGCTGCACATCCATCCCCGCCGGGTTGAGCGTGGTGGGCGCTCGAACGCGCGCGCCCTGGGCGGCCCACTCGCGTAAAAATTCCAGCCCTGCCTCGCCCAGGTTCTTGTACGACACGCCCGACACCTGCACGTGCGAAACATGCACGAGGTCCTCTGCCTCGTAAATCGTCCCCAACGCGGCGACGATTTCCATCGCCTTGCGCACGCCTTCGCCGTGCGCGCCCTGGAGCATGGCTTGTTCGTCGTCTGTCAATCTCATAACGTGATTACACCTGGCAGTGTTAGTACCGCACCTTTTCAAAATCTTTTCGCTCTGTTCCCCATGGCATCGTCGCGTCCAGCCCCATCTTGGCCGTGCGCGTCTTTTGGCCCGGAACGTGCGCCGCGCTTGGGTCGAGCGACGAGCCGGGCTGGTCCGCCATCACCACCAATCCCTTATCGGCCTGAAAGCGCGTGGCGACGGCCCATTCCACCTCGGCCACGTCATAGATATTGATATCGCCGTCAACCACCACCACGTGCTTCAGGCTGCCGTGCCCGCGGAACGCGGCCTCAATCGCCTTGCGCCCGTCGTCGGGCGCGCGCTTTTCGATCTGCACTATAGCGTGCAGCCACGACGTGCCGCCCGGCGTGATGAGGACATTCTTGCACGCGCACACCTGGCTCACTGCTGCGTAAATCGTCGGTTCTCTAGGCAGCCCCATCAGCAGCTTGTGTTCTAGCTTGCCGGGCAGCAAGGCGTGATAAATCGCGTCGGCGCGGCGCGTGATGCAGTCAACCTCTAGCGTTGGCTGCTGGCGCACAAAATCGCGCGTCTCGGTGAGGTCGAGGAACGGTCCCTCGGCGGCCAGGCGATGCGTCAGACGGCCCTCCAGCACAATTTCGCAGTCGGCAGGCACGTGCAGGTCAACTGTCTTGCATCTCACTAGCGGGGTGGGAGCAAGAGCGTGGGCGATGCCGAGTTCGTCCACGCCTTTTGCCGGCGACATTGCAGCCGCCAACAGCGCGGCGGGGCTTGCGCCGATGCACACCGCGACGGGCAAATCGTCGCCGCGTTTGCGCCAGGCTGTATCTGTGCCGCGCCCCTCCACGACCCGGACAGTCGCCGTGCGCGGGCCGGTCACCATCAGCCGGTGAAAGCTGACGTTTCGGCCATAGTCCGGGTCGTGTGTGACCATAATGCCCGCTGTGACATAAGGCCCGCCGTCGCCGGGCAAATGCGTCAGGATGGGCAAGCGACCCAGGTCAGGCGTGTGCTCAATCACTTGCTGGCACGCGCCGCTTGCCACAACCGGCGGGGGCTGGGGATGCGCCAGCGCTTCGGCCAATGCAAACAGCAACCCGTCTTGCGGCACGCCAAGCGAGCGGGCCAGGTACTCGCGCGCGGAACATATCCCGCTTGCCACACGCGGGCCATACCCTTTCACGCGCTCGAACAACACGGGCCGCCCGTCGTGCTGCGCGGCGATTTGCGCGATCTCGAACCGCGCGTCTACCTCGCGCTCGACCGTCACCAACACGCCGCTTTGTTTGGCCCACTCAATAAACTGCCGCAATCCCATTTTGGAGATCGAGAGATCGGTCATTGCATCACCTTGTCACTTTTTGCCCAGCTTTTCAAGTTGATCCTGCGCGTTTTGCTGCAGCGCTGGTTCGAGCTCGCCGCTGTCCAGGCTGCGTTCAAGGTCGAGGCGAGCCGCGCCCTTGTTGCCGGCGGCCTGGTAGGTCAATCCTCTATAGTAAAATCGTTGCGCGCTTGGATAACGCGCAATGGCCAACGTCAAATCGCCGATAGCATCCCCATAATGCCCAAGCGCCTGGTGCGCGCGCCCGCGCCACTCGTACATCACGGCTTGCTTGTGCGCGGGCGTCACGGCGCGAATCGCCAGATCAAGCGTGGACACGGCTTCGGCATAACGGCCGGCCAGTACCAGCGCTTGCCCCAGGTACATCATGGCGTCCTCGTGGCCGGGGCTGGCCCCCAGCGCCTTGTATAGATGTTGAATGGCCTGGTCGTAATCGCCCATCGTTAACGCGATGCGCCCCAGGCCAATAAATGCGGCGGCCAGCCTGGAATTGTGGCCCAATGCCTCCTGGTAGTTCACTCGCGCCAACGTCCACTCGCCCTGCTCGAAATAAACGTCGCCGCGCCCGGCCAGCGCCTCGGAAAAATCCGATTTCAATTCAAGCGCCTTGTCAAAATCCAAGAGCGCGCTTTGATTTTCTCCCAATTGCCGGTAAACGACGCCACGATAATACCACGCCGTAGGGCTTGTGGAATCCAGAGCAAGAGCCATGCTGAGGTCGCGCAAGGCGTCTGGGTAGCGCAACAAGTCGGTGAGCACCTGGCCGCGCAGCACGTAGCCTTTGACCAACTTGGGGTTGATGTCTAGCACGCGATCCAAATCGTCCAGCGCGCGCGAGCCGCGCCCCCGTGCTTGCGATAGCGCCGCGCGCTGATACAACGCCTCCATGTGATCAGGGTGCGCTTTTAGAGCGCGCCCCAACTCTTCCCACGCCAGGTCGAATTTTTCTTCGCGCACATACCCGGCAGCGCGTCCCAGGTAAGGAGCGACGAGTTTCGGGTCCAGCCGCGTGGCTGCGTTGTAATCTGTTCGAGCGGCGGCGTGATCTTGCAGGGCGTCGGCGCACGCGCCGCGCTCGGCATAAGCGGCGGCGTAATCGTTTTGAATCGAGATGGCCTGGTCGAACGCTTCGATGGCTTGCTTGCATTGCCCCGATGCGGCCAATGTTAACCCGCGATAATAGTTTACGTCGGCCAAGTCTTGAGCCTGCATCAGCGCCTGGTCGAGTTCATCCAGCGCGGCCGCATAATCCCCCTTAAGGTAAGCGGATACGCCGCGCGTGTAAGCTTGATTTTGCGGGTGCGGCGCGTAATCGCCGCGCGGCGTGGGGGTCAATGTCAACTCGAGCATCGCTGCCAGCTCGGGCGGCACCGGCGTGCTGGCGAGCGGAGTGTAAAGTATGGGCGGCGCGGCGTGGGGCGACCCTGTGAGCGCAGGGTGAAATGGCGACGGCGTGGCCAGCGCAGTGGGGACAGCGGTCCGTGTTCCCAGGGCCTGCTCGCAATCGAGGCACGCCACAGACTGCGCTGGTGTGATGGGATACGATGCGGCCCTCATACGTTGCGCCAGGTTGAGAGCGATGAATATTGCCGCAATCACCAGCGCCGTCATGCCGGCAATCCAGGCATAGCGCAGCGACGATTTGTGAGAGGCTGGCGGCGTGGACGGCGGCGGGGACTGATCGTCTTTTGTCAAAGCAGATAGGTTAGCGCGGCTTGCGTCCAGCCTCGTTGATAGTTTATCGAGTTTGTGTTGTGTTGCCGGGTTGTCTGGATTGATGGCGCGCGCACGCTCGAGGCAATAGCGGCGTTGCGGAATCGAATCCACCAGGTCGCTCAGCCACAGCCACGCCAGTTCGTGGTCAGGTTCATCTATGACCAATTGCGCCAACATCCGCCGCGCCTGGTCGCGAGCGCCTGCCTTGGCCAGCAAGATAGCTTGTTTGAAAACATCCGAGTTGTTCACACCAGCATTATATGCCAAGCGCGCCATGCAATCAAGCGGCAATTGCCCACCGGATGTGAACAGTAACAGCGGGGTGCAAATTCATGACCAAAGTACTATTGCGCAACGGCTGCGGCAATGCTATAATGTGACTGCTTGTGAGGAAAAGACTAGAAAAGAAAGGGGTGAAAATCATGTTGTATCTGCCTCGTGAAGAAGGACAAGGGTTGGTAGAGTATGCGTTGATTCTCGTTTTGGTGGCTATCGTCGTTATCGCGATCTTGACTCTGTTGGGCGGCCAGGTTAACACCGTTTTCAGCCAGATTACCAGCGGTCTCTCTTAATTTCGGTCTACATTTTTATATTTTGGGTGCCCCGTCGCAAGACGGGGCTTTTTTTATACCTATCAAGTATCTTCTCAATAATCCGGGGTAGTGGCAGGGCTTGCCCCTGCCCTCATATGGGCGACCGCAAGAGTCGCCCCTACATTTTGAGATGATACCCTATCAACATGTAGGGGCGAATCCTTTCACTCGCCCTTGAAGGCACGTGCCAGACCTGTTTCTCCCCCGGATTATTGACAAGACACCTTTTTTGTTATTTAACCTTGCCTCAGTGCCCCATGTAGAATGCCTTGCGTTCCTTGACTTTTTGTAAAAACTCACTATAGTATGATAGAGGTAAATCATCACACTTCCGCCATCTTCCAAGACGGAGAGGCGGAGACACAAGGAGGAAAAACACATGGGAGGACGAGGCAGGACGCTCATATTGTTGGGTGTGGTGGTGTTGCTGGGCGGGGTATTGGCCGCGGTGTTTCTGCTGCGTGGAATGGGCGGCGGAGGCGGGCCGGCGGCGACGCCGACGCCGCCGCCGACAGAGATCGTGGTGGCGATGCGCGACATTGCGTTCAGAGAAGAGATTGTGAGCGGGACGGTGG
>CAZYXV010000077.1:0-7009 GCA_964651475.1 uncultured Anaerolineae bacterium
TTCGCACCCTCGCAATGACAACAAAATTGCAGATTGTGCCCGCGCCCAGTATAGCGCGACTCTGCCGCAGCCGGGTTTTTGATCCGCAAATCTGCACGAATAACACGAATGTAAAACCATTGGCGCAGATTCGAGTGTATTCGTGGATAAACGCTATCCCACCGGCAATGTGAACCGAAATGTTGTCCCTTTGCCTAATTCGCTCTCGGCCCAGATGCGCCCGCTGTGCCCTTCAACGATATGACGCGCCACAGCCAATCCCAGGCCCGTCCCCGCCTGCCCGCGCGCTCGATCCACTTTGTAAAATCGCTCAAAGACGCGGGGCAATTCTTCGCGCGGGATGCCGGGGCCAGTGTCGCTCACCGAAACCGTGACAGCGTCGCCTCCGGCCTGCGCGCCAATGACGATTTGCCCGCCTTCGGGCGTGAACTTGAGCGCGTTATGCAACAGGTTGGCAAACACCCGGCCAATCATTTCTTTATCGGCCAACACATGGGGGCAAGCCGCAATATCCACGAGGAGCGCGATCTTTTTCTGTTCAGCCTGCGGCAAGAATCGCTCGACCTGCGTCCGCGCCAGCTCGCGCAAGTCAGTAGAGATCAACTTGAGCGGCATCTGCCCGGATTCGATCATCGCCAGGTCGAGCAACTCGCGCGCGAGCTGCGAGAGTGCGTCTACCTCGAGATTGATCTTTGATAGCATGTCCGGCGCAACGGTCGAATCGGCCAGCGCGCCGGCCTGGAGGGTGTCTACCAGCAAGCGGATCGAGGCCAGCGGCGTGCGCAGTTCGTGGCTAATGTTGGCCACAAAATCGCGCCGCGCGCGGCCCAGGCGTTGCAGCTCGCTCACATCTTCCAGCGCCACAACGCAGCCGGCCTGCACTGCAACCACCCGGGCGCTAAAGGTTTGCTGCCCAAGCGTTAGCTGGCGAGTTGCGGTTTCAGCAGCGGGCGCGCCTGCCAGGGCATCCAACTCGTGCGAGCGCGTCGCTTCAATGAGCGTCTTGCCCTCAAGCTCGCCCAACAACCCGATGACCGCCAGCAATTCACGCGCCGCGGGGTTGGCCCACGTGATATGTCGCTCGGCGTCGAGCACGAGCAGCGCATCAGTAACGGCTGCGCCGACCGCCGACTGTTGGATGCGAAGGGCATTGATTTCTCCCTGTGCCTGTTCCAGCCCGCGCCGCGCTTCGGTCAATTGATGCCGTGCCGCGCGCAGTTGCCGCCGCACTATCCACAAGCGCCAGGCAACAAGAGCCAAGATGGCCAATGCAGCGCAGGCAACAATCCAGCCTTCCACATCAACCCTCAAAACAGTAACCCACGCCGCGCACGGTGACAATGCGCTGCGGCAGGGATGGATCGTCCTCGATCTTTTCGCGCAGCCAGCGCACGTGAACATCCACCGTGCGGTCGTCGCCGATAAAATCGTGACCCCACACCTGCTCCAGGAGCAAATCGCGCGAAAGCACCATGCCCTTGTTGCGCACCAACGCGACCAAAAGATCAAACTCCTTGTGGCTCAATTTAATCTCGCGCCCGCTCACGCGGACGTGCCGCGCAGACAGGACAATCGTCAGGTCGCCCGCCTCCAACTGGTCGGTGCGCACCTGTGTCGGCGCGCGGCGCAACACGGCCCGCACGCGCGCCAAAAACTCGCCCAGGCTAAACGGCTTGACAATGTAATCATCCGCGCCGGTCTCTAACCCCGCAATGCGATCCACTTCGCTGCCGCGCGCGGTGAGCATGATGATGGGCGTGGTCTGCTCTTTGCGGATAGTACGGCAAAACGACAGTCCATCCATGCCGGGCAACATGACGTCGAGCACGATCAAATCAAACTTGCCTGCGCGAGCCATCTCCAATGCCTCGGCTCCATCGCCCGACCTGGCAACCTCGTACCCTTCTTTAGTAAGGTTGTACGCCAGTGTCTCGCGCAGCGTGGTCTCATCCTCGACAATCAAAATTCGAGTTTCCATGGCTGCATCCTGAGCAATTCACGCCAACCGGATCACCCGGAACGATTCCCCATACCATTCGCGGCCATCATCGTCTACGCGGCGCAGCCGGTCGCGCACGCGTCGTTCGAGCAAAGCCATGTCCTTGATCTGGCTCTTGTGTTCGCGCAGCGCGGCCAGCTTGACCTCAACCGTGTCGTCAACATTGACCCAGGTATTTGGCTCGTTCGTCAGCGAAATCCACACTTCTTTGGGCGAGTGCGGCTCCAACCCTTCTTCCAACAAGTCTGCAAAATACATCCGATTGCCCGCCGCCGGGAAAATAGCGTCGAGCGCCGCCGCGCCAATAGTGCGGTGATCGGTATGATTGATGTAGGCGTTGGCGCGAAAATAGGTAGTGGGATCGCACGTCACAACGACGTCGGGCCTGTAGCGGCGGATTTCGCGCACCAACTCGCGGCGCAGTTCGGGCGAGTTGACCAACTCGCCGTCGGGAAAGTGCAAAAAGATCACGTCGCGCGCGCCAATGACGGCCGCCGCCGCGCGTTGCTCTACCTGGCGGTCAGCGCACAGCACGTCTGGCGTGGCGGCCGGATTATCACTGCCCTTGCCGCCGCACGTCGCCAGCAGATACACGATCTCTTTGCCCTGACGCGCCCACTTGGCGAGCGTCGCGCCGCAAAAAAACTCGGGATCGTCGGGATGCGCCAGTATCAGCAAAACTCGTTCAGCCACGTTTGTTATCCGTTACAGCGCCCGGCTCGGAGGGGCGTTTTTTGCGCCGTCTGCGCCGCCGCGGCGCCTCGCCTTTTTCGGTGCTGGCCGCAGCATCTGGTGCAGCCGCCAGCGACTTGGGTTGGTCGGGCAATCCGGGCTTGCCGGCCCGCGCGCTTTTTCTCCGCTGCCGGCGCGGCTCGCCTTCTGGCTGCGGCGCGCTTGGCGCTTCTTTGCACTCTTCCAGCGGCAAGAGGTCCGCAGCCGCCACCTCGTACTGCTGCTCGCCCACTGCGACCACGACGGCCTCTTTGAGCGGCAAGACCTCGACCACCACGCCGCGGCCATACGGCGTGCCAATTTCTTTGCCTCGTTTGGGCAGGCTGTGCCGCGCCTGGGAATATTGCTCGTGCTCATACTGCAAACAACACCGCAAGCGCCCGCACATGCCAGTGATCTCTTGAGGATTCAAGCTGATCGCCTGATCCTTGGCCATCTTGATACTGATCGAGCTAAAATCCGTGAGAAAGGTGCTGCAACAGCGCAACTCGCCGCACGCGCCGTACCCGCCCAAAAGTTTCGCCACGTCGCGCGGCCCCACCAGTTTGAGATCCACCCGCGACCGAAAAGAGCGGCCCAGTTCTTGCTTGAGCGCCTGCGTCTCCAACTTGTCTTCCGCCGTGTACAAAAACAGCAGGCGCGTGCCGTCAAAGCTGTATTCGGCGTTAACCACCTTGAGCGGCAAATCCAATCTGCGGGCAGTCTCGCTGCACGCCGCCAGGGCCTCGGGTTCCCTATCTCGCCAGTAGCGGGCGATAGCCATATCGCGCCCGGTGGCGACGCGCTCGATAGGTTTAATGGATTCGAGCACCGTTTGCTGGGTTGGCGGGCCAATCATGACGACCTCGCCAATCTGCCGTCCGCGCGTTGTCTCCACGACGACAAAATCGCCCCTGGCCAGTTGGGGCAGTCTTGTCGCATCGAAATGGTACACTTTGCCAACCGTGTGAAATCGCACGCTGGCGATTGTCTTGACTTGTGACATGCATCCCTCACTCAAGCAAGCGCATCATCAACTATCCAGATAAACAACCCGCCCTCTCGGCGAGGGCGGGCAAGGCAACACTCGTTCCACGATTAATTTTTGGCGCGCTCCGGCGGCCGGGGCCCGCCTGAAAACACGCCCCCTACTCGCTCTTGGCCTTGTCCTTCTTCTCGGTCGCCTGAGCCGTGGGGTGAATCTGATAATGATAAGTATCGGGTTTGAGCAGCGTATCCTTCTTGAATATCAGCGACTCGAAACGCTCGTAAGCGGCCAGTTCGTAATTGTGATCCATCTTGATCGAGTCGAAGGGGCAAAACTCGGCGCACAGGCCGCAGTTCATGCATATCGTCGCATCAATCACAAACTCGGCCGGCTCTGGCTTGGGGCGGCCCGTGTTCGGATCTTTGCTGCGCACGATCCAGATGCACTGCGGCGGGCACACTTTGGCGCAGATGCCGCACGAGGTACAGCGCTCTTTTCCCGTCTCCGAATCTATGACCAGGAACGGCATAAAGCGAAAGGTTTCCGGCAGCGGCAAACGCTCGTCCGGATATTGCACCGTGTAGACGCCGTCCGTCTTGTGCGCCTGCCGCTCCACCACGTACTGTTGGCGGTAGCGCCCGCCCTTGAACAAATAGCGCACGTCATCCAGGTACGAATTTACAAAGCGCCTGAGGGTAACTCCCAAACCTTTGACAAGGCCAACGCCATACATTTAAATCTTCTCCTGGTCACGCATCAGCGATCCACTTCGCCCATCGTCACGTCAATGCTGCCCGCAATGACCACCACGTCTGCCACCTTGTTGCCTTTGCACATTTCACTCAGCGGCGTGAGGTTGATGAACGCAGGAGCGCGGATGTGATAACGATAAGGATTGGGGCTGCCGTCGCTGACGACGTAAAAGCCCAACTCGCCTTTGGGGCCTTCCACGCGACCATACGCCTGGCCAGCCGGCACGCGCGCCTGGTGTTGCTTTTTGCCGGTCTGAATTTCGCCGCCGGGGATCTGGTCGAGCGCCTGCTGCAAAATGCGGATGGATTGGCGTATCTCTTCCATGCGCACCAGGTAGCGGTCGTACAGGTCACCGTTGGGGCGGGTGACGACGTCAAAATCAAAACGCTCGTAAATGCTATAGGGGTCGGCGCGGCGCAAATCGTAGGGAACGCCCGAAGCGCGCAGCACCGGTCCGGCAGCGCTGTAACTGATGGCGGCCTCGGTGGGCAAGATGCCCACGCCAATGGCGCGCTCGTGGAAAATTTCGTTGGTGGTCAGGTAGCGTTCAAAGTCATCTATAATCCGGGGCAAACGCTCAAAGGCCAACTCGCGCGCCAGGCGCAGAAATTCGTCCGAGACATCGTGCGCCACGCCGCCAAACCGAAAATAGTTGCACATCATACGCGAGCCGGACGCCATCTCGAACAGGTCCAGGATGCGCTCGCGTTCCTCCAGACCGTAGACCGATGGCGTAAAGGCCGATACGCCCAAATCGTTCCACAAAAAGCCAATCGCCACCAGGTGGCTGACGATGCGCGTAAATTCGGCCATGATCACGCGAATGTACTCGGCGCGTTCCGGCGGCTTGATATTCATTAGCTTTTCCACGGCCAGCGCGTACCCAAAGTTGTTAGACATCGAGGTGATATAGTCCAGACGGTCCGTGAACGGCATGTTTTGAATATACGTGTTGCGCTCGCCAATCTTTTCGTGGTTGCGGTGCAAATAACCCACCACCGGCCTCAGTTCCAAGATGGTCTCGCCGCGCAGCAAGAGCGCCATGCGGAACACGCCGTGCGTGCTGGGGTGCTGCGGCCCCATGTTGACCACCAGCGTCTCGGCGGGCGAGTCGTCTGAGGTGCGGCCATTGCCGCCGGTCAAGCCGCTGTACAGCAACGTCTCGGCTTCGGGCGTCAGGCCGTCGGGCGTCCAGCCGGGGGGGAACTGGAGATTGTCTCGCCAGGCCGCCCGCTCTTCAGCCAGAACGTGGTGTCCCTCCGGCCAACGCGACTTGAAGGGCTTGACATCTTGTTCGTAGTAGGCTTCTTTCCAATCCTTGCGCAGCGGGTGTCCCTGAAAACCCTCCCACATCAGAATGCGGCGCAGGTCGGGGTGGCCCTCAAAGCGAATGCCCATCAGGTCCCACGCTTCGCGCTCCTGAAATTCGGCCCCGCGCCAGATAGGCGTCACCGAGGGCAACGTCGCCGCGTCGCGCGGCGTGCGCGCTTTAAAGACCAGCGGCGGCCCGCCCGAGAGCCGCGACACGTGATACACGACCTCGAAATAGCCTTGCTGGATATAGTCTACGTAACTCAACGAGGCAAGGTAATTGTACTCCAACTCGTCGCGAAGAAAAGTAGCCGCCTCGACCAATGTGCCGGGATCAATCACCACCCCTTCGTACTCGGCCGGCCTGACCGCCTCGCCAAAGCGTTCGACCAATACCTGCATCTCTGCTGCAAGTTCAGCCAAGGGAGCCGTAACGGTTTTGTCTGCCATGCGCTCTCCTCACTCCTCGTTTACTTGTGGTTCGTCCGCCGGCGGCGCTTGCACGTTCCGAGCCTGCACCTCTGCCAGGCGGCGCACGTCGAACAAATCCGGCCCCAGCAGTGGCACGGGGATGGCATTGACGTCGCCCTTTTGATACCACGCGACGGTGCGAATGGATTGGCTTTCCATTTTTTCAAACAGCTTGAGGAAACCTTGCAGCAATGATTCGGGTTTGGGAGGGCAGCCAGGGATGTAAACATCCACCGGGATGAACTTGTCTATGCCAGAAACGACATTGTATCCTTCTTTGAACGGCCCCCCCGAAACTGCGCAGGCGCCCATCGCGACGACGTACTTGGGTTCCGGCATCTGGTTATAGAGGCGCACAATCTGAGGCACCATCTTTTTCGTCACCGTGCCGGCCACAATCATCAAATCGGCCTGGCGCGGGCTGGCGCGGAAAAGCTCCATGCCAAAACGCGAAATGTCATAACGTGCGGCGGCCGTGGCGATCATCTCAAAAGCGCAACACGCCAGGCCAAAGCCCATCGGCCACGTGCTGCGCTTGCGCCCCCAATTGTACAGCTTGTCTAACGCGGTGATCAAGATGTTGCTTCGCAGTTCTTGTGGGACTGGCTGACCCCGGACATCATCTTCCATGGAAAGCGAACCTCCCGCCGTTGAATCTCTGACCCAGCATAACAGTGAGCATTTTACTACTTTTCAGTGAAATCAGCAACCGATTGAGCTTGTGGGATTCCGCAGCAAGTCTGAAGTGCGAATCGCCAAGAGTGGCGCTGGTGATT
>CAZYXV010000078.1:0-6663 GCA_964651475.1 uncultured Anaerolineae bacterium
GTCCGTTTTTTACTAGCCGAATGGCACGTCATAGGCCAAAATTGGATCTACTGAGGCTGGCAAAGTGCGAGTAATAACCGTATATGAAGACCAACCCTAGAATGGAGTGAGGCGAATGAGTTTTTGGGAAGGCGAGACATGTGAATACTGTGGAGGGAACATTACTGAAAAACGAGTGACCTTGCACCGCAAAGTAAAAGGCCACTATGTACTTATCGAGGATGTTCCCGCTGGTGTTTGTACCGAATGCGGCACACGCTACTATGCAGCGAATGTACTCAAAACAATCGAAGAAAGCGTGCGTGGGCGAAGAAAAGCAAAACGTGAGATTTTAGTACCCATCTATTCATTGTAAGGGAGGCTGTGCCTAACCCTGCATGGTGCGACCCGCCGCAGGGCTCGAAACCGTTGTGCAACGTAGATAACGGGAGGATGAGCGGGAAAGTAATAAGTCAACACCTTGAGGGGTTGGCTTAGAACTTTTACAACTGTGTATCCAAGTGGGTGCGACCGCGTTTGCCGGCAACGTCCCCAACTCGATGTTGCACGCCGGGACGCCGGAGCAAGTGGCGGCCTGCGTCAAAGAGCTGATTGACACCGTGGCCGTGGACGGCGGTTATGGGATGGCCGCGGGCGCGGTGGTGGACGAGGCCAGGCCCGAAAACCTGCGCGCCATGTCCGAGACCTGCAAGAGTTATGGAGTGTATCGCTAAGGCGCGCGTCCCCCCGCGCTGTGCGCCAGGACGTGTCTGGATAGGAACAGCACTCGACTGGCTGTTCCTACCCCTTTACTGTATCTTTTCAAAAAGTAGTGGTAAAAAGCACCCCGAGTCTGTCGAAGGGTGCTTTTTCATACTTGACAATCAGCCTTCGACAGGCTTCGACGTAAGCTCAGCCGAACGGCTCAGGCTGACTGGCTACCCCGAATTATTGAAAAGATACCCTTTACTTTTAGTGTGGAAGGGATTAAAATCGGCTCGCACAAACACCCTTCGAGAGGCTTGAATGTCGCCGCGCTCTGAATTTATCAACGGGGTCAAGGCCGAACTGCCCATCTTGCTGGGTGTGGCGCCGTTCGGCATGATTTATGGCGTGCTGGCGCTCGGCGCCGGGCTGCCGGCCGACGTGTCTCAGGCCATGTCCGTCATCGTGCTGGCCGGCTCGGCGCAGTTCGTGGGAACGCAACTCTTTAGATCAAGTACGCCGGGATTCGTCATCCTCCTCACCACTTTTGTTGTCAACTTGCGGCACGCGCTTTACAGCGCTTCGGTCGCGCCATACCTCAAGCCTCTCAGTTGGAAGTGGAAGGGCTTGCTGGCATATCTCCTCACAGACGAAGCGTATGCCATCGCCATCATGCACTACACTCAATCCCCCTCCTCGCCCGCCGCAGCCTCCCAGCGGCACTGGTACTTTTTAGGCGCGGGGCTGGCGCTCTGGCTCACCTGGCAAACCAGCACCGCCGTGGGCATTCTGCTCGGCGCGCAAATCCCCGCCAGCTGGGCGCTGGATTTCACACTGGCGCTCACCTTCATCGCGCTGGTTGTGCCCGCCCTCAACGACCGCCCCAGCCTGGCAGCGGCGCTGGCAGCAGGCATCGTCGCGGTGGCGGCGCTCGGCTGGCCGTACAAATTGGGATTGATCGCGGCGGCATCGAGCGGCATCGCCGTGGGCGTGCTGGCAGAAGCGGGGCAAGATGCGGCGTCTCGGCCGGCGGAAAGATCGCCATGACACTGTGGCTGATCGTCATCGGCATGGGCGTGATCACCTACGTGATTCGCCTGTCGCTCATCGCGCTGTTTGGGCGCTTAGACGTGCCGCCGCTCATCCAGCGCGCGTTACGCTTTGTTCCGCCGGCCGTGCTATCTGCCATTATCTTTCCAGAAATGTTTTGCCCCGGCGGCGCGCTCGATGTATCATTGGGCAATGTGCGCTTGCTCGCCGGACTGCTGGCTGCCCTGGTCGCGTGGCGCACCAGGAATGTGCTGTTGACGATTGCGGCCGGCATGGCGGCGCTGTGGGTTTTAAGAATCGTCGTTTGAAAATCCAAAACACGCTTGCCGCTCCCGGTTTTTCGCGCTATAATTCACTCACATAACGCACGCCACGTGTGTTTTATTTTGCATCGCGTTATATCCAACAAGCATAACAAACGCTGGAGGAAAAAATGAAACGCCCCATCTTGCAAGCACTGTGCACTTTCTTGCTGTCTACCCTGCTGCTGGCCGCCTGCCAATCGGCGCCGCCCACCGCCGCGCCGACGTCCCCGCCGCCGAGCGCCGCCCCGACTAGCGCGCCGGTGGTGCTCGAATTAAGCGGCCCCGCCGGAACCAAATCGCTGACCATGGACGATCTCAAAAAACTCCCCGCGATTGAGGGCTGGGGCGGCATCAAGAGCAGCACCGGCAAAATCACCGTGCCGGAGCCATTCAAAGGCGTTGCGCTGGACGAGCTGTGCAAGTTGATCGGCGGCTTGGATAGCAAAAGCGGCATTAGCCTGGTGGCCAAAGACGGATACGCCATGACGATTTCCTATGACCAGATAGCAAACGGCAAATTCATCACGTACGACCCTGGCACAGGCGACGAGATAGACATCGCAGACTCTCTGCAAGCGATTCTGGCCTACGAGCGCGGCGGCAAGCCATTGCCTGAAGATAGCGACGGCGCGCTCCGCTTGATGGTCGTCACGCCCAAGAACAATCAAGTCGTAGACGGCCATTGGTCAGTCAAGTGGGTCACCAGGCTAGAGATCAAGTCGCTGGCCGCCGATTGGACGCTTACGATCAAGGGTGCGATAGATGAAGAGATGGATCGCGGCACCTTCGAGTCTTGCTCGGCGCCGACCTGCCACGGCGCGGAATGGAAGGATGACAAAGCGCAGACCTGGGGCGGCGTTCCCCTGTGGCTCATCGCCGCGCGGGTGGATGACGATAACCGGCACGGCGACGATGCTTTTAACAAACAAGTGGCCGACAAGGGCTACCAGGTCGAGGTCGTTGCCGCCGACGGCTTCAAGGCCACTTTCGACATCGCTCGCCTCAGGCAAAACAAGAATATCTTGCTCGCCAATTCGGTAAACACCAATCCGCTGGACGAAAAATATTTCCCGCTGCGGCTGGTGGGTTCTGATTTGCAAAAGAACGAGTTGGTCGGCCAGGTCGCCCAGGTTCACATCTTGCTGCCCGCGTCCGAGCCGACCGCCACGCCACTTCCCTCGCCCACGCCCCGGGCCGCCGCGCCGGCCGGCAACGCTGCGCTGACCATCGGCGGCATGGTGAACAAGGAATCGGCTCTGTCAATGGACGACCTGAAGGCGATGGAGGTTGTCAACCTCACCCTGGAGCATCCCAAAAAGGGCATGCAAGGTTACGAAGGCGTGCGCCTCAGCGTCCTCCTCGACAAAGTTAAAGCCGACGCCAAGACGCTCGCCTTTATCTCTTCCGATGGTTACCAGGTTGAAGTAGCCCTGGCCGACGTGAAAAAGTGCGCGGATTGCCTGCTGGCTTTTGACGCCGGCAAGCTCAATGCCATCATGCCAGGCATGGAAAGCAGTTTCTGGGCCAAAGACGTGATCAGGATTGAGGTCAAGTGATGAGGTCCAGGTTGGGGTCAAGGTTAAGGATGAGGTTGAGGTTAAGGTTGAGCATGGCCTTGACCTTAGCCTCAGCCTTAATCTTGGCCTTATCAAGTTGCGCCAACCCGCCCAAAGAAAAGACGCCTCTGCGTGTGTTCTTTGCCGGCAGCCTGATCATTCCCTTTGACGCGCTGGAAAAAGCCTACGAGGCCCGGCATCCCGATGTGGACGTGCAGATGGAAGGCCACGGCAGCATCCAGGTGATCCGGCACGTGACGGAAATCCACGAGTTGATTGACGTCGTCGTCACCGCCGACCACGCCCTCGTCCCGATATTGATGTACCAGTCTCGCGTGCCCGAAACCAACCAGCCTTACGCCGACTGGTACATCAAGTTCGCCACCAACAAGCTGGGGCTGGCCTGCTCGCCTAAAAGCAAGTACGCCGACGAAATCAACGCCGACAACTGGTACAAGGTCATTGCGCGCCCCGATGTGTTGGTTGGCATTGCCGACCCGCGCTTTGACGCGGCCGGCTACCGGGCATTGATGGCGCTGCAACTGGCGGAACCCGTCTACGGCAGTCCAATCATCTTTGAAGACATGATTATGGGGCGCTTTAAAACCGCGCTCACGGCAAAAGAAGAAAATGGGCGAACCGTCATTCACGTTCCCGAAATCGTGGAAGCCAAGCAAGATTCCGGCATTGTCATTCGCGGGGCCAGCATCCAGTTAATCGCCCTCCTGGAATCCGGCGACCTGGACTATGCTTTTGAATACGAAAGCGTCATTCGCCAACACGGCTTGCAACTCGTCCAGCTTCCCGATGCGGTTAATCTCGGCTCCGAACAATACCAGGCCGATTATAAACAGGTTCAGGTCAGGCTGGACTTTAAGCGCTTTTTCTCGGTCAAGCCTGAATTTGACGGCGACGTTATTGGCTATGGCGTGACTATTCCCAGCAACGCGCCGCATTCCAAGCAAGCTCAAGAGTTTATCGCTTTTCTGCTTGGGGCGGAGGGGCAGGCTGTGATGCAAGCTAACCAACACCCGCTCATCATCCCGCCCCAGGCCGACAATTACGACGCCATTCCCAAGGAACTAGAATCGTTGTGCGTGCCCATGCCATAGCGCAAAGTAGCCTAATGTCATTAAGCGAGCGAAGGCATCCTGAGCGCAGTCGAAGGAGCCTTCGCGAGCGCCCTGAACTTGTCGAAGGGTGATACTGCCGATAGTCTAGATAACAATGACCAAACACAAAATTGATTTCTTTACGGTCAGTTTTGCAGCAGCAGGAACCTTGCTGCTGCTTTTTGTACTGTTGCCCTTGCTCAGCACTCTGCTTGGAACGCCCCTCGCGGCGTTGTGGCAAGCGCTTGACGCCCAGGTGCTCGGCGCATTGGGGCTGACCTTTTACGCCGGTTTGTGGGCCACGGCCCTGGCGCTGTTCACTGGCGTGCCGCTGGCTTTTCTGTTGGCGCGTTACGAATTTTGGGGCAAGCGCTGGGTAGAAGGCATTGTCAATTTGCCCATCGTCGTGCCGCACACGGCGGCCGGCATTGCGCTCCTGATGGTCTTTGGGCGGCAGGCGCCGCTCGGACGGGCGCTGGGGGCCATCGGGCTGCGCTTTGCCGACGACGTGCCGGGCATTGTGGTGGGCATGTTGTTTGTCAGCTTGCCGTTCCTCGTCAACGCGGCGCGAGAAGCGTTTGCGGCCATTGACCCTGAACTGGAGCGCGTGGCGCAAGTGATGGGCGCGTCGCGCTGGCAGGCGTTTGTTTACGTGAGCCTGCCCCTGGCCTGGCGCGGCATCCTGGCGGGAGCGGTGATGATGTGGGGACGCGGCATCAGCGAGTTTGGCGCGGTCGTCATCCTGGCCTATCATCCCAAAATCATTCCCGTCCTGGTGTACGAGCGCTTTGCCGGCTTTGGCCTGGCCGCCGCCAAGCCGGTGGCGGTGATTCTCATTCTGGCCTCGCTGGCCGTGTTTGTTTTGCTGCAGGCGCTCCTGGCGCCGCATAAATACACCGCCTCAGAAGAATAGCTCATTTTGTGCTATACTGGTTTCCGTCATGAGCGCAACACTGGCTCCCCCAACTTGTCGGGTAAAAGCCCAAGACGTAGCTTTTACTTATCCCCAAAACGGTTGCGGGTTAAAAGCGAGCAGCCTGACGGTTCACCCCGGCGATTTGCTCCTCATCAGCGGCTCATCGGGGTGCGGCAAAAGCACGCTGGCCCGCTGCCTGACCGGCCTGATTCCGCATCTTTACCGGGGCGCGCTGGCAGGCCAGGTTTGGCTGGATGGCCTGCTGACGGCCGACACTCCTCTGTGGCAGTTGACCGAGCGCGCCGGGATGGTCTTTCAAAACCCGGCGGCGCAAATGCTGGCGGCGTCGGTGGAAGAAGAAATCATTTTTGGGCTGGAAAACCTTGGGCTGCCGCCGGGTGATATTTCCACGCGATTGGAAGCGGCGCTGGCGCGTTTTGAGCTTGGGCCATTGCACGCCCGCTCGCCCTACACACTTTCTGGCGGCGAACAGCAAAAGCTGGCCCTGGCGGCCATGCTGGCTCGCCAGCCATCCGTGCTCGTCTTGGACGAGCCGCTATCTATGCTCGATAGCACCGCGGCAACGGCGCTGGTAGCCGATTTGAACGAGCTGGCTCAACAAGGCGCCTCAATCGTCATCTGCGAGCATCGCGCCGAGTACTTGCAACATATCCCTGGCCTGAGAACGCTGCACATGGATACGCCCGGCCAGGCAGCGGCGCAAGAAGCGGCGCAAGAAGCGGCGCGAGAAAACGAGCATCTCCAAGCGCCGGCAAACATTCAAACCCCGCCCTTTTGCCTCCATGTCCGAGACCTTAGCGTGACCTTGGGCCAGCGGGTTGTGCTGCGCGACCTCAATTTTTCGGCGCGCGGCGGCCAGGTCGTCGCCGTCGTCGGACGCAACGGCGTGGGCAAGACCACGCTGCTGCGGGCTATGGTCGGGTTGCAAAAATACCAGGGGCGCATCTGTGTGGATGAAGAATCACCTTCTCTACCGTACATTTTATACTTGAGGGCAGCGTTGGGTCCGGGGTAGCGTA
>CAZYXV010000079.1:0-6218 GCA_964651475.1 uncultured Anaerolineae bacterium
TCTACATCCCACTCCAGGTCGTGTTTAACAAGTTCACGGGTGGGCGTTTCCAGCGCGACCGTGTGAACCTGATCTACGTGTCAGCCGAAAGCAAAGACACCATGAGCAGCGTGATGTCGCAGGTGACGGCCTTGCTCATCCAGCGTCACGAGACGACCGCAGACTCGCCCGGCTTTAGCCTGACCACCCAGGATAATATCATCAATGCCCGGGCGTCAACCACCGAAACGTTCCGCAACTTGCTGGCCTGGGTGGCGGCGGTCTCGCTGGTAGTGGGCGGCATCGGCATTATGAACATTATGCTGGTCAGCGTCACCGAGCGCACGCGCGAAATCGGCCTGCGGCAGGCGTTGGGCGCGCGCCCGCGCGACGTGCAGCTCCAGTTTTTGCTGGAGGCCGTGGCACTGAGTTTGATCGGCGGGCTGATGGGCGTCTTGGCCGGCGTGGGCGGTTCGTACTTGTTTAACGCGCTCGGCTCAATGCGCACGTCAATCGTGTGGTCTTCGATCCCGCTGGCCTTTGGCGCGGCGGCGGCAGTGGGCATCTTTTTTGGTTTCTACCCGGCCACCAAGGCCGCGCAATTGGATCCTATCGTGGCGCTGCGGCGAGAGTGATGCATTAATTGTTAACGATTAACGGTTAATTATTAACCATTAACAGTGAGGTAAATGATGACGAACAAGTTTTGGTTTGGAGTGATTGCGCTTGTCACAGTACTGGTTCTGGTTGGATGTAATGGCGGGCAGGCGTCGCCGACGGCGCAAGGGGCAAGCGCCTATACCAGCCAGGTTCTCATCACATCTTATCAGGGCGCGTTGAGCGCAGCGGACCAGTTGATGATGGGAACGCTTCGCCTGGAGGATACGGAGCAGGCTGTTACAACCGAGCAAGCCAAAGCATTGCTCCCATTGTGGCAGGCGCTCCAGAGCAGCGCGCTCAAGGCAGAAGTTGAACGGAAAGCCGCGTACGCTCAGATCGAAGCGGCCATGACCCCGGCTCAGTTGCAAGCCATTGCCGCCATGCAGCTTACCCAGGATGACTTGCAGGATGCGCCTCCGGGCGGCGGCCAGTTTGGCAATCCGGGCGGCGGCCAGCGTCCCACAGGTCAGCCCGGCGGCTCGCCTGGTGAATTTGGCGGTGGGCAACCTGGCGCGATGAGCGACGAACAGCGGCAAGCGTTCCGCGCCACCGCCCAGGCCGGCGGCATGCCCGGCGGCAGCAGAGGCGCTGGCGGCGCCAGGGCGACTGGCGGGGGATCAGGGCAAAATAGCTTTATGCTCAATATGCTTATCAGGCTGCTGCGCCAGCGGGCCGGGCTGGAACCAGCCCCAGACCGCAGCGCCACTCGCGCGCCCGCTCTTACGCCCAATCCGTGACAGGTCTGGCTTTACGATGAGCTTACCGCGGATCCAAAACTGGCATATCGTCTTATTAGGCGCGTGCATTGTTTTGGCCGTGCTGCTTTCGGCTTGCATCGTTCAGCCTCAGCCAACGCCGATAGTTCAAGCATCGGCCACGCCCAGTTCGACTGCGACAGCAACGGCGAGCGCCACCCCCACTTCTACGCCAACTCCAACACCTACGCCAACCGCGCCGCCTGCCAGCGTCTTGGGCGATTTGCGCCAGCCGCTCTTGAGCACGCCAGCGCCCCGACGCGGCGCGCCGTGCGGCGTCGTAGACTTGCTCGATTTCCCCCTGAATCCGCCCGATGCGCTTAACGCGCGGGGCGGCACCGACTATGGAGTATATCGCGAACGATTCAATGGCATCCACGCAGGCGAAGATTGGGGCATTGGCGGCGGGAGTTTGGGGCGGCCGGTCTACAGCATCGGGCACGGCCAGGTAACCTATGCCGAGCCGCGCGGCTGGGGCGTTGACATCGGAACGGTGATTATCCGCCACGTCTTTTCCGATAGCACCACGATTCTTTCTTTCTACGGTCACCTCGACCCGCCCAGCGTCGAACTGCGCGCTGGCAATTGCGTGGCGCGCGGCGATTTGATAGGCCGGATCGGCAAACCATCCACCCCGCCGCACCTGCATTTTGAGATTCGGTCCCACATGCCAGCCATGCCAGGACCAGGCTATTGGTCGGTTGATCCCAGCCTGGCTGGCTGGAAGCCGCCCTCGCAGTTTATTTGGAACAATCGCATGGCGGCCCTGCCCGGCGTGGCGTGGATATGGTCCTTCACGCCTGACTTTAAGCAGAGCCTGGGAATACTGAACGGCGATACATTCGTGGCGGCGGATGACGAGCAGTTGGTGGGCATCGCGCTGGCCGATGGGCAATTGGGGTGGAGCCTGCCCATCACCGACATCCAGACCAGCGCCGCGCTAATCAATGCCGACCATACCCTCATCTATACCTGCGATCAACGCGGTCGGGTTGGAGCTTTCGCACCGCCCGAACCTGCCCCCGGCAAGTCATTGCCTTCTCCGGCTAAACTTTGGCAACTCAAGCTGGACGCCGTCGGCATACCGGCCCTTGTGCCGCTGCCGGACGGCGGCGTGGCCGTGTACATGTATGGACGCTTGTTCGGCGTGTCGCGCAATGGCAAGCTGCTTTGGAAGTTGAATTCAATCCCCTCGCCGTTTGAATGGACCCTGGCCGGCGACCGCTTGATTCTGACAGGCTCGAATACAAAGTCGCCCATCTGGGTCATTGATCGCACCGAGCCAATGACGTGGACAGCGCAAATCAGCGGCAAGCCGGTGGTCGCTGGCGACCAGTTTTTTATCTACGGGCAAGAAGGCATATACCATCTGAACCCCGAAACGCGCTCGCCCGAATTGTTGTACGTGTTGCCCCGGGCCTGGCCAGAGTTGGGCGACATGATCGCCTTGCCCGATGGGGGTCTGCTGGTGGCGCATATGGAACAATCTGACCAACGGCTGATCGCATTGAACGCAGATGGCAGCCTGCGCTGGCAGCGCTCGTATGCCCACGCTGTGCGCGGCAAGCCGCACTTGCTGGCAGTCGGCAACCGCGTCTACGTGGCGCTGCAAGAAGCTTTTACTTATTCGAATATAGTTGAGGTTCTTGGGTTGGACGTGGACACAACCGGGCTGACGCGGATTTTCCGCGGCGGCACACGCAATGCGATAACGGGGGATGCAGAGGTATGGGCGCTTGGAGATGATCGCTTGCTGATCAATGTTGCCAACAGCAGCCTGGTTGCGCTCGATGCCCGGCTGGCGCTCGAAGCTTCTGCGGTAACGAGATAGGGCATTATTTATCAAGATATAGTATAATCCTTTCCATCTTGACCCTGGGGTGATAAACAATGCCATATCTCTATGCTTTCAGCGTCCTTCTTTCTGCCTTTCTGCTCTTTCAGATCCAACCCATGATTGGCAAGTACATTTTGCCCTGGTTTGGCGGGACGCCGACAGTATGGTCCACGGTTCTGCTTTTTTTCCAGGCTCTCTTGACCGGCGGCTATGCTTATGCTTACTGGCTGCTTGGACGATTGCGCGACCGGCTACAGGGGATAGTGCATCTGATCGCACTAGGCATCTCGCTGGGCGTGCTGCTGGTGACGGCGCTGACGTGGCCTTCACCCCTCACCCCCGACGCCAGTTGGCGGCCGCAGGGCAGCAATCTGCCCATCTGGGAAATCTTTCAAGTCCTGGCCGTGTCTGCCAGCATCCCTTACTTTTTGCTTTCGTCCAATAGCACGCTGATGCAGGCCTGGTTCAATCGCGACTCTCAAGGGCGAACCCCTTATCGTTTGTATGCCTTGTCCAACACCGGCTCGCTGTTGGCCCTGATCAGCTATTCCATCCTCTTTGAGCCAACCTTGACCCTGCGGGCGCAAGCTTATCTCTGGTCGGCTGGCTATGTTGTCTTTGCGATTGGCGCGGCCTATCTGGCGCTGAGGACCTGCCGCCGGACACCAGCCGAGGATGTGCATAAAGACGGCCAGCCCGGTGAGGATAAACGCCCCGGTATCGGTGTGCACGCCTTGTGGATTGGATTGGCGGCCTGCGCTTCGGGGCTGCTGATTTCTGTGACCAGCCAGGTCACGCAAGAAGTCGCCGTCATACCCTTTTTGTGGATTCTGCCCCTGACGATTTACTTGCTGACCTTTATTCTGGCCTTCTCGGGTGGGCGCTGGTATTCCCGCTGGCCCTACCTGATGGCTTTTATTATCCTCAGCCTCATCAGCGTCTGGATGCTCGTCAAGTGGCCTCCATTCAGCATCACAACCCAACTCGTCGTTTACGCGCTGCTCTTGTTCGTCTGCTGCATGATCTGCCACGCCGAGTTGTTCAAGCTGCGCCCTCATCCGCGCTTTTTACCTTCGTTCTACCTGATGGTTGCCGTGGGAGGCGCGGTGGGTGGGATCTATGTGAACCTGTTCGCGCCTTTAATGTTCTCGAGCGGTCTGTGGGAATTGCAATGGGGCGTCATCGCGTGCGGTGTATTACTTGCCATCGTCGCGCAATTTGAGCGCACGCCGCCGCAGCGCGAAAGACGCAAGCGCTATCGGGAGGAAAAGCCGAGGCAATGGAGTGTCAAACCGGCCGTCATCGTTTCGTCTGTCGCCGCCCTGCTGCTAAGCGTCTTTACCATCCTGATCATGCAGGCTATTTCGTCAGACACGCTGCTGGCCACGCGAAATTTTTACGGTGTGCTGCGAGTGTGGGAGATTAACACCGAGCAACCCAAGCTGCGCGCCTACCAGCTCACGCACGGCAAGACAGTGCACGGCTTTCAATTCGAGGCCGACGAACTGCGCGGCCTGCCGACGACGTTCTACGCAGAGAGCAGCGGGGTTGGGCTGTCCATCTTGAATCATCCGGCCCGCCCCGACAAGTTGCGGATCGGCGCTTTGGGGCTGGGGGTCGGCGTCATAGCCAGCTATGGGCAAGCGGGGGACGTTTTTCGCTTCTACGAAATCAATCCCGACGTCACTCGAATTGCCCAGGGAGAGAGCGGCTATTTCTCTTTTCTCAAGGATTCGCAGGCCGAGATTCACGTCATCCCCGGCGACGCGCGCGTCTCGCTCGAACGCGAGCTGGCAAGCCAAGGCTCTCAGAAGTTTGACATATTGGTGTTGGACACTTTTAATGGCGATGCCATGCCGCTCCACCTGCTCACTAGGGAAGCTTTCGAGATCTATCTGAAACACCTCAAGCAAGACGGAATCATTGCCATAAACGTATCCAACCGCTACTTTAACCTTCACCTGGAAGTATATCGGCTGGCCGATGAACTTGGTCTGGGAACTGCCCTGATCGAAGATGAGGGGGACAGCATCCAGAGCTACGACTCGGTCTGGATGCTGCTGACGCGCGAGCCGGATTTCCTAAAGCAGCCGGCCATCGCTCAACGCAGCGCCCAACGCCCGGCCATCCCCCCAGGTTTGCGCGTATGGACCGACGATTATAGCAACCTGCTGCAAATTCTCAAGTAGACGACGTGAACTGCGTTCTCCACCAAGAACGATACACGCTGCACCAGATTTCGTCGGAACGGTCTCTGGCCGGCTGGCTGGCGCTTAACCTGTTGGTCCTGCTGGCAGGCTGGATAGTTATTTTCGTCGGCCTGACGCGACTCACCTGGATTCCGCAAGTATCATCTCAAAATGTAGGGGCGACTCTTGCGGTCGCCCATATGAGGGCAGGGGCAAGCCCTGCCACTACCCCGGATTATTGAGAAGATACATCCGCAATAACCCATCGCCCCTGGCTTTCCAGTGGGCATCACCCTTGCGAAGGTTCAGCCGATGCAAAGCGTCGGACACCTTTGCAAGGGGTTGTCCCCTTTAGGCATGCCGAGCCCCCTTTAGAGTGCGTCCAAGCGTCATTGCGAACCGCCAAGGGCGGCAAAGCAATCTCACCTGCTGCAAAACTGAGATTGCTTCGTCGGCCTACGGCCTCCTCGCAATGACAGTTGTTGGATTTAAAGACACTCGCTTTGGCATCCTGAGCGCAGTCGAAGGATGCTCTCGCCCTGGCCAAATCCAAACAATGTCTTTAAAGCTTCTTAATAATGTTTGAACAATCTTTTCGTACCATGACTCCAGGTTGAGATTGAACCACGACCTTACGACAAAAAGTTTTCTGAGGAGTAAATGGAATGATAAAACGGAAAATTGTTACCGGTCTGATTATTGCTCTGGCGGTACTGGCGCTAAGCGGTGGGGGCTATTTGGTCTACACGCGCTATTCGTCCAAAACCGTTCTGGCTCAAGCGTCAACGCTCAAGACGG
>CAZYXV010000080.1:0-6023 GCA_964651475.1 uncultured Anaerolineae bacterium
ATAGCAAAATTGACCACCTTGCATTTTTCTCTATCTAACTTTCAAAACACGCTCTCAGAATGTATCCCAACCGGTCATCACTAAAGTCCAAAGCATTGACGGCCTTACCTATGCAGCCACTCAGCGTCTCTGGCCGTTGCTCAGCCCAAGCTTGCACTTGGTTCATGCGGTGATCCGCCTCGGACAGAATATGGGCCAGCCATCCCACACTCACCCATCCCAAGCTGAGCCCCTGCCAGTTGCCGTGGGTGGGAAAGTACTCATCCAGCAGAGTGGCTATTCCCATCCGTTCCTGCTGTGCTATCAGCAACGGAATGTCATCTACGCGTTCACTGCTTATGGTAAGTATCTCGCTCATACCGAGAGCTTACCGCAATTCTCGAAACTAGTCCAGAAAATGAGCGAACCATGAGCCCAGCCTTTTGCGCTTTGACAAGTAACTCTTTTTCCCGCGTATTCTTCATCGCTGCTCACAGAGGCTCGGCTTTGACAACTCTTGTTTTTGTGTTATAATATGCATATTACCCAGTTATGCGGTTTATTCGTATAATCGGGTAAAACGAAATTTGTAGAGATTGACTATGCCCGAACCAGAAATGATTGTTGCCCCGACCCCAGCATCAGTCAGCGTGGCCCTGGAACCGGCCCACAGCGCGCTGAATGACCTTTTTCTGCTCGTCAAAGCTGAAATATTCCTCGATCCCGACGAGTGGATTACGCGCACTGCTGCGGCGCTGACGCCGGAGCGCCGTCGCACCAATTACCTTATCCTGATTGGACTACACTATGCCATCATGCCCCAACAGAGCTGGCCCAGTTTTCCGGCCTATATTGACCACCTGGCGACGCAGGATCCAGTTGTGCTGCGCGACCGGGTCCTTAACGCCTACGCGCGCATCGGGCCGGACAGGTGCCTGGATTGGTCGGGCGAGCCGCAGCCGCTGGACAGCGCCTCGCTGCTGGCCAATGTGAACACATTCCTCGATTTTCTGCGCGCACGCTTCCCCGCGGAGAGCATTGACCCAGACATCGAAGCCGAGGCGCACCGCTATCTCAACGATCCGCCAGCGATGCAGTCGCTGATCGTCTCCCATTTTCGCTACATGTGGGAGCACGCGCTCGCGCCGGAATGGGAGCAGGTCTTGCCGATGCTCAAGGCCACGGTCGAAGCGTTCCGCCCCTTCAACCTCAGCAGCCTCCCGCGGCTCGAGGCGGCGCAGCGGGTGCTCGGCCCGGAGATGATTGACGAGAAAAAAAAGCTGTTGATCGAACGCCCGGCGCGGATCATCTTTGCGCCGGCCGCCCACATGGGGAGGCAGCGCCTCAGCAAACTCGCGGCGCCGGATACGTTGTGGATCATGTTCGGCGCGCGCCTCCCGGAAAGCGCCTCCCGCGCGACCGAGATGAGCCGCGCCGAGCTGCTCGTGCGGCTCGCCGCGCTGGCGGACGACACGCGCCTGCGCATCCTGCAGATCGTTCGGGAAGCGGGCGAGCTGCGTTCCCAAGACGTCATGGCGCAGCTCGACCTCAGCCAGTCGGCGGCCTCACGCCACCTGACGCAGCTCAGCGCCACCGGCTATCTCGACGAGCGGCGCTGCGAAGGCGCCAAGTGCTATACACTCAACGCCAGGCGCATCGAGGAGACGCTGCGCGCGCTCGCGGCGTTCTTGTTAGAAAGGTAAATGTCAATGACCGAACCAATCCATCTCGATGCGGAAAAAGCCGCGCTGTTGAGCATCTGTGAGCAAGATCGCCAGGCGCACTTGGATACGGACGTCGCCGCGGCGCTGGCCTCTTACGACGATCCCTACATCTACGTCCGCGATGGGAAAATTCAGCGCCTGGCGCGCGCCGATACGGAGCCTCAGTACCGCAAGTACTTTGGCGGCGCGACTTTTCACGAATGGGACGATATAGAGCCGCCGATCATGCAGATATCGAACGACGGCAGCATGGCCTGGGTGATCCGGCGCGTGCGCGTGCGTTATACCAGGCCGGACGATGCAGGGCAAGAAGCCGCGCACGCCTTTGTGTACGCCGGCATCTCGACCTACGAAAAGCGCGCCGGGCAGTGGGTCTGCGTGGCGAACGTCTCGACGTTTGGGTCAGCGGAGGAGGAATAGGTTTACAGGAGCACAAAAATGAATCTTGAAGTACAAACCGTAAGTCAGGCCACTGTGGCCGTCGTGGATGTGGATGGGCAGCTGAGATCGAACGCGGGCGCGGTTCTGTTCGACGATTTTATCGTCGCGGTGGATGGGACGATGTGGCCGGGTACCGCACGCACGTTTCGCGCCACGTTGCAAGACCGGTACCGCCGTCCGGTCAAATACCTCTGCGTCACCCATTACCACGGCGATCACGTATTCGGCCTCACATCCTTCAAAGATGCGGTGATCTTTGCATCGCCGCAGCTTGCCGCGAACATGCGGCAACGGATGAGCGCCGAATGGTCGCCGGAGGCATTCGCGGAGTGGAAGCAACAGGATCCGACCGTGCAGGAATGGATTGACGAGGTCGAGTTCATCATCCCGCCGTTGTTGGTCCACCAGCGGATGGATATTGCCGACGGCGACCAAATCGTCGAATTTCATTATGTGGGCGGCCACACGAGCTGTTCTGTGGCAGCCTACTATCCCAGTGAGAAAATCCTGTTTGCCGGCGACCTGATCTTTGCGGAGCGACTGCCCTACGCCGGCGATCCAACGTGCGATCCTGAGCAATGGATCGCCGCGCTGAAAGCCTGGCTGAAACTCGACATTGCGCGAGTGATCCCCGGCCATGGCCCGGTCACGGACACGAGCGAGATTCAGAGACAAGTCGAGTTTTTGGAGCGGCTCAAAGCCGCTACGATTGACGCCATCCGCGCCGGCAAAGCGCCTGCCGAAATCGTTATGCCGGATACGTACACGATCAACGCAGAAAAACAGTGGTCGGTCGAGCAAGCTCAGCAGCGGTGGCACGCCTATTACAGCGCCCGAGGGGTAGAGTGAAATGAATGGATCAGGCCAGCAACGGGTATTGGGAATTGTGGGCAGCCCGCGGCACGGCGGCAACACTGACGTGCTGGTAGAGGAAATCTTGACCGGCGCGGCCGAGGCTGGCGTAATTGGGGAAAAGGTCTTTTTGGCCGATCTGAGCATATCGCCATGCCGCGGCTGCAATGCGTGCGTCATAGCCGGCCGCTGCGTGCAGCAGGATGATTTGGCCACGTTGTTGGAAAAGATGGAACGCAGCCAGGTCTGGGTGCTGGGCACGCCGGTTTACTGGTGGGGGCCGACGGCGCAGATGAAAACATTCGTGGACCGCTGGTATGGCGGCGCCAGGCAAATCTCGCCTGCCGGAAAGCGCGCCATCCTGGCGGTTCCGCTGGGCGATGGAAATCCGCGCACGGCGCGCCACACGGTCGGGATGCTCACCGACTCGCTGAACTATCTGAATGTGGAGATCGTCGCCACAATCCTGGCGCCCGGCGTCGAGGAGCAGGGTGTGGTGCGCAACTATCCGGACGTGTTGGCGGCAGCGCGCCAGGCCGGCAAGAAAGCCATCTCATTCAAGAAAGGAGCATTGTCTTGAACCAGACTGAACAAAACGACATTCGGCAAGTGGTTGAATGGGCCTACATCCAGGGTATCCACGGAGATCAAAATGCGCAGATGGTCAAGAGCGGATTCCATCCCGATTTTGCCATGCTCGTCTTACACAAAGACGCGCTCGGTTTTGACAAAGTGACGGTGGATGAGTGGCTGACGCGGATCGAAATGATGAAAGCGGACAACCCCGAGCTGTGGAGCGCGCAGACGACGTACACGTTCGAGCTGGTGGACGTGTCCGGGTATGCTGCCGTTGCCAAGCTGCAAGTCTATAAAGGCACAACTCATTTCTCCACGGACTATATGCTGCTGTACAAATTCGCGGATGGCTGGAAAATCGTGTCCAAGACATTTTCGATTCCCCGTTAGGGCTGAGGTTGATTTTATTCACCGAGTCGTGAAATAACCAGATACGAGCAAAAAAGGAGTGAGAAGATGGATATACAATCATTGTGGACGCTCGCAACCGAGACGTTGCGGGCCATTGAGCCGTTTTATCGCGAGGCGATGGCGGGCGCGATCCAGGAATCGGGTGCACCCACCAACTGGATTTTACTGAGGCTGGCGTGCGCTTGCGACCCGCAGCCGATCACGGTCGAGCGATTGCAGGCGGGGAATTCCTATGGCTCGCCGAAGCGCTTTGCAGAACGCCTGGAACAGTTGGCCCAGGCTGAGCTGCTTGAGCGGGTAGGTGAGGATGCCTACCGCCTCACCGACCAGGGGCGCGCGGCCGTCAAGTCTATCTTTGACGCGGCTCAGGCCAAGATCGCGCCGCTCGATCTGCTGCCCGCCGCCGACATGGCGCAACTCAACGGGCTGCTCTATCGCGTCGTCGAAGCGATGCTCGCCGCGCCGGAACCGGCGGACAAGTGGTCGCTGCGCTCCAGCCGGTGGACCGATCCCGGCCCAGATGCGCCTCCCTTCGTCAAGCTCGACCAATATCTGACCGATTTGTCGAGCTACCGTGACGATGCCCATCCGGCCGCCTGGCAGCCCTACGGCGCCAGCGGACAGGCCTGGGAGGCGCTCACCTTCATCTGGCGCGATCAGGCCGACACGCCCGAAAAGCTGGCCGAGCTGCTGCCCTTCCGCCAGTACACGGCGGCGGATTACGAGGCCGCGCTGCGCGATTTGGCAGCGCGCGGTTGGGTGGTCGAGGAATCCGGCCGCTACAAGTTGACCAACCAAGGCCGTCGTATCCGCGAGGAGGCTGAAGCTACCACCGATCGGTATTTTTTCGCGGGCTGGAACGCGCTGAGCGAGGCGGAGCTGGCCCAAGTACACGTGCTGCTCACCCGCGCTCACGAGGCGCTGCAGAAAGAGGTGCTGCGCCAGTTGCTCACGCTGCGCGGCGAAGCATCGCAGGCGATTTACACCGCCACCCGCGATTTCATGAGCCCTCTCTTCCCGCAGTACGGCCTGGACAAGCCCGGGTTCTTTGCCGCACTGCTGACGGCGCGGGGAGTTGAGCCGGAGCCACTCTCGGCCGCCTATCTCAGCGCATACGCCCCCTACATCAACTCGGCCCAGTTCGGCAAATTCCTGACTGCGGCCGCCGAGGCCGGGATGCTCGCTCCGCAAGGGGAGGGCTATGTTATGACCGAGAAGGGCCGCGCCGCCATACAAGCGGTCGAGCACGCCTTCTACACCTACCTGGGCGGGCTGACGCTCCCGGAGAGCATAGACGTCGCCCAGGCCGAAGCGCTGCTGGACCGCCTGGTGCAGGCCTGCCTGAACGCTGCCGCACCGGCTGACAAGTCGCGTGTGAGCACGAGCTATCGCGGGCACCTGCCGGGCGAGTACGCGCCGCTGGCCAAGATTGACCAACACCTGGACGATCTGAGCGCCTTCCGCGACGACGCGCACATCGCCGCCTGGCGGCCGTATGGCGTCGACGGACGCGCCTGGGAAGCCTTTACCTTCGTCTGGCGCGGCGACGCGACCACCGCCGAGGCGCTGGCCGAGAAGCTGCCCTTCCACAGCTACACGGCGGAAGAGTATGCGGGTGCGCTGGCCGATCTGACCGCGCGCGGCTGGATCGAGCGAGCGCCCGACGGCTACCGCGCCACCGACGAGGGACGCACGCTGCGCCAGGAGGCGGAGGACGCGACCGATCGCTACTACTTTGCGCCGTGGGCCGCCTTGAGCGATGGAGAACGCATCCAGCTTCACTGGCTGCTGACGCAACTGCGCAACGCACTGGGGCAGCCGGCAGCCGCATAGCACGCCAGGAGGAAAATTTTGTCGTCATTGCGAGGGCGCGTTAGCGCCCGAAGCAATCTCCCTTTTACAGCAGGAGATTGCTTCGCGCCCGGAGTTTGCCCTGAGTGAAACGAAGGGGGCGCTCGCAATGACAGCACGGTAAGAAAATTGCACTTTATACTGGGCGCGGGCACAATCTGCAATTTTGTTGTCATTGCGAGGGTGCGA
>CAZYXV010000081.1:0-5935 GCA_964651475.1 uncultured Anaerolineae bacterium
AGTCAATTGGCAGGTCTGGCGCAAACCGCAACGCGGCTTAACTCTGCCGTTAGGCACACTCTTGCACCACAAACGCATTGATAAACACAAATGACTCTATTCAAGCAATACAGCATGGTTCGCGTGGTTCGATTACTTCATCCCGCTGAAGAGTATGACGGATGGCGAGTTAACAAACGTAACCCCCAGATCGGAGATACTGGCACTATCGTCGAAATACTTCATGCGCCGAACTTGCCTGACAAATATGTTGTTGAAGCGGTGGAACCTGATGGAAATACAACATGGCTTGGCGATTTTGACGCTGATGAGATAGAACCAATGCCATAAGCCAAAAGTTAGGTCATCACCGTGGGAGTAACTTTCTGATGAGTGAAAAAGAGTTTTACGAAAGGCTTCGACCGCCTGAACCTACTTCACCAAGCGAGCTTTGTTCCTGTAGGCCAGAAACACCAGTTAAGCTGATGAACGCCTTAGGATACAATCCCATTTATTGCATCATATGCAACCTAGAAGTACCACCCGAAAGATTGAATCTGAGTGAAGATATCGTTCAATCTATCGTCCACTGGCGAGATCTGTACAACGCTATTGATTATCTATGGTTGGATTCCAGCGTTTATGAAAGTTGGGCAAAGCAGCAGCTACGCGATATGAATAGCCGCATCAATGTGTTAGGGCGAGAAATACAACGAGAACTTGCTACAATTCATAGGTGCTATTACTGGTATTTTCAAGATGAATCAGATGATGAATATTCACCGCTGACCACTTGCCCTGTTTGCAATGAACCGCTTCAAGAGTATCCAGGAGGCATCTTCAAACAGCGGGTTTGCGAGAACTGCGGAGTAATTGGTATCGGTGAATGACATGGAAAATGGCCTAACAGGCGCATCCAGCCGACGCCTTGCCGTGCGCGGTAGCGATAATTTCCAGTTTTTGGAATTTTGCGAGCCAGACGAGATGCTCGATTTTAGTCGGCGCGGCTGATGCGCGAGTCGTTAGGCGCGGGTTAAGCGTAAGGCGGGTACATCACCGCTCAAGGTGATGGGTTGCAACAAAATGGCACAGAGTTATGATGAGCCAACATCAAGTGGTGGGGCAAACGTCAAGCGAGGTCGCAAGGAAAATGCTTGTGATGCAACCCATCAATTTCGGGCGGGGTTGTGCCAGGTGTAACCGCGCCTAACAGGCGCGAGATACGCTTGAGCAGGGCGTCGGCTCGTCGCTCGCGCGACCTCGCCTCCGCCTATCTGCTCAATCAAGCGGAAATCCTCGCGTGCTACGCACGCTCGGACTCCGCTGCGCTACGCCCCACGGCGCCGCGTTTGCGCCTTCGGCGCAACGCAGCTTGGGGGTTCCGCTTATCTCGCGCCTCGTTAGGCTGACCAAGAAAAGCCCCAGGAAAGTATCCGTTGGGCAGGGTCAGATTTGAAGAATTTAACTGTTAAGCAGCGTTGGTTTATCCGGGCAAAGTCAGTTACAGTCCGTAAGTAGATAAAAAAGACAGATGAGGAAAAATGGTTTTCCCTGGCAGAGTCATACTCAGCCCGTAAATGGATAAAAAAGACAAAGACTAAATCCAGGCGATGACGCATTATGAAATTCTTACATTATCTTGACCGAATAATATTTGGAACTGAAGAGGTGTACTTTGCTAGTGGCTATAATGCTGAAGAGGCGGCGAAATATCTTTCTGAGATAGTTTTGCACCCATCGCCAAAATCTACATTTTCATACTTTACCTCTCGATATATTCTCCAACAAACCTTCTCTCTTCCTGATTTGATAGGGAAAGTTTCAAGGGAGAAGGTTTTTATCTTTCGGTATCGTCAAGGGATGGGCCGCACTCCGTTTAGGCCGATTTTTCAAGGAAAATTCATAGTGGAAGATAATCAGACTTTTCTAAAGGGGTTATTTTCTATGGCTTTATCCACCAAGATTATGACTATCCTTTGGTTTGGTCTTATCATTTACTTTACAATTATGTCTATCAACGGGAATCGACAGGAATTGCAGCCGATAAGTTTTCTATTGCCGGTCGGAACAATTTTGATATTTTTCAGTTTGTACGGTTTCGGGCGTTGGGTATCTCGAAATGATAGAGATTTTATTTCTGAAAGGATAAAGTCATCTATCAAAGATGACCACAATCTTTAACGATTGGCTCATAAGAATGGGTCGAATGAAACAGATGAGTTTGAGTTGGTAATGCAAAAGTCAGCCTAACAAGCGGTTGCAGCCGAATTGCTACCGCCCGGTTTTTCAAGCATTCCTTGCTGGCAAAGTTGGGGTATAATGTAGCTTGCCTTGCCCACCCGCAATCGGCTGAACCGCGGGCGTTAGGCCCGGCATTGAAATCCAGGCAAAGGAGAAGAAATCTGATTAGTGACAACGAAACAATGTATTTTCTTCCCCGTTTGCCCCCAGCATATTGACAAGAGAAATCATCGAACAAAGCTTTACGCTGGAAATACTCGCTACCTTGGTGGTCAAAGATTGGCTTGTTCATCGTCGGGTCAGTGGCGCTCTTGTCAATTTCGTGTCATAATTAGCACTAGACTACTAATGTAGTAAATCGTTTCAAAATTGCCCCGGTAGTTCAATTGGTGAGAACGCCACTCTTATAAGGTGGGAATCTGTTGCGGGTTCGAGTCCTGCCCGGGGCATTGAATTACCTCTTGTTGTGTCGATTGCAGCAAGTTTGGTAGGATGAGGAAAACATCACAAACTGAGATGCATGGTTTTCCATCGACAACCTCTTTGTGCAGCGTTAAAAAAGCAAGTACCGGGCCTAACACTGCATGCACCCGACCGCCCATACGCCGCGAGTTACAGAGCTGCTTCCGCGTGGTCATCGTTCTTCGGGGCGCAAGCGTTCTGCGTCGCACCCTGGTCGGCGGGTGATGCTAACGTTAGGTGCTTGCCCGTGTGCTGTCTTACGAATGGTTAGAGTTGTTGTGGAGGTAAACAGTTGAGGCAATCTTGCTCACCAGTAGCAAAAGCTTGCACCTGCACCACCAGCACTCCCAAGACCCTGCGGCAACTGTCTGATTTTAGACCAGTTGTGTACCTTCAAAGACAAGGCTCACCTGTACCGTCGTTCGGTGGTTGAAGGGCAAAGGCGGGTGGTTACAAAAATAGCGCCAATTGAACTGTCCCGCTCAACTGTGTTACAATCAGGGTAGACCATACGAGGCACAGGTAAGACAAAACTGTTTTGCGATTCAGAGCAACGTGCCAGGCAAGACAATGACCTTGAAGCAAGGCTTAGGGTGTCCAGCCAGTCACACCCAAATAGGCACATGTTCGCGGTTGCCCACTGGTGGGTCTTGGCTGCTGGTATCAGGTTGCAGGTGCTTGGGCGCACCTAACACTGCATGAAGCCGACTGTCCTTACGCTGCGAGTTCCAGAGCTACTTTCGCGTCGTCATCACTTTTTGGGGCGCAAGGGTTACGTGTCGCATCCGGCCAGCGGCTTATGCCTACGTTAGGCCCACTCTTGAAAAATCTTGATTGAGATGCAGTAAACATCTTTTATGAAAACAATGGCTCGCACCCTTTTAGAATCAACAATCTATCTATTGGTCTATGGTTTTTGCCTTGTCTATGAAATTCTGATGTATGCTCTGTTTTCAGGAGACTATTGTAGCGGGACAGGAACAGGGGCTTCAAGATTCTTCAGGGTATGTAATGAGACTTGGCTTATTGTCATGCTCGTGGCTGATTTTCTAGTTTTACTTGGGATAGTAATCCTACTCAAAACCAAACAAACTCATTGGACAACAAAGCTGCTTTTTGTTGGATTGTATGTAGTCTGTGTTGTGATTTCGCCCCTGATATGGGATTCGCCATTCTTTTTGACGTCCACATACAAATAGACACTTGCGATTTATCGAATGACCATCAGAGGGAAAGATTGTAAAACATTATCAGTTGATACAAGTGTGCCTAACACGTGCTTTCAGCCGACTTGCCTTACGCGCCGTGTTTAAGAATCGCCATATGTTCCAAAACGTTTTGAGCAAACAAGCCAGTCCGGCACAAACCGGCAAGCGGCTGAAGCACACCGATAGGCGAGACGCTCGCCGACGCTCGCATCTCGCCTATCGAGGCGCGAGATACGCTTGAGCAGGGCGTCGGCTCGTCGCTCGCGCGACCTCGCCTCCGCCTATCTGCTCAATCAAGCGGAAATCCTCGCGTGCTACGCACGCTCGGACTCCGCTGCGCTACGCCCCACGGCGCCGCGTTTGCGCCTTCGGCGCAACGCAGCTTGGGGGTTCCGCTTATCTCGCGCCTCGTTAGGCGCAGCCGTGCGCCACAAAAAGGAGAAAACAATGAACGGCAAAAAGCTGTTTCAGCAAATGTTTGGTTTGATACCCGTTGTGCTATTATTGGCAGGATGTGGCCTAGCGGCAAAACCCAGCATAGGAGTACCAGTCGCCGGGGGTGATTGGGAGATTACAGTCAATAGTGTTCGCCAAGAATCGACATTGCGCTCAATGTTTCTTGATACCTACGATGCAGAGAGTGGGTACACCTTTGTTCTTGTAAAGGCCACTGTCCATAACCGAGCTTCATCTTCAACGACCTCACTCCCTGAAGGAGACGCTCTTGTCTCTGGGGTTCATCTCTATAGTGAAAAGCCAGCGCCACCAACTGCGTTGTCTTTGAAAGATGTGATGCTTATAAACGAGAAGGGGGCGACTTCTACACTTGTTGGTTTGGATGTTGGGGACAGTGGTGAATTCCTGCTCGCACCAAACCTTACTGATTTCAAGGTAGCCTCCCCAGAGGCTCAAGCGACCTATACTTTCGCCTTCGTGGTTGAGAGCGGCACCACACAACAAATGAAGTTCCAATGCAAAGATGTGCCTCCCATTCCATTTACACTGAGTAAGTGAAATATACCCATCAGCATTGACAACGAAAAAGCATACAACAACTTCGCGGCAAAGCGCCTAACACTGCATGCACCCGACGCCCTCACGATGCGCGTTTAAGAAGCGTTGTGTGTTCCAAAGCATCGTGAGCAAACCGGCCGGTCTGGCGCAAAGCGGGCGCGGGTGATGCTGCCGATAGGCGAGACGCTCGCCGACGCTCGCATCTCGCCTATCGAGGCGCGAGATACGCTTGAGCAGGGCGTCGGCTCGTCGCTCGCGCGACCTCGCCTCCGCCTATCTGCTCAATCAAGCGGAAATCCTCGCGTGCTACGCACGCTCGGACTCCGCTGCGCTACGCCCCACGGCGCCGCGTTTGCGCCTTCGGCGCAACGCAGCTTGGGGGTTCCGCTTATCTCGCGCCTCGTTAGGTGCTTGCCCGTGCGCTGGCTTATAAATGGTCAGGGTAGTTGTGGGGTAAACAGTCCAGGCAATCTTGGCAGCACCGGCAAAAGCATGCACCTGCACCACCAGCACTACCAAGACCTTTGCGGCAACTGCCCAATTTTAGATAGATGGTGTATCTTCAAATACAACACTCACCTGTCCAGTCGTTTGGTGAGTGCAGGGCAAGGGTGGACATTGCCAAGACAGCGTTACTTGAACAGTTGCGGTCAACTGTGTAACAATCAGGCTAGACACCACGGGACACAGATAAGCCAAACCTGTTTTGCGGTTCAGAACAATATGCCAGGCAAGGCCATGAGCTTGAAGCAAGGCTTATGGTATTCAGCCAGTCACGCTCAAATAGGCACAGGTTTGTGGTTGCCCGTTGATGGGTCTTGGGTGCTGGTAATAGGTTGCAGGTGCATGGGCGCACCTAACAGGCGCTTGCAGCCGACCGCCCATACGATTCGAGTTCAACAACTACATTCGCGTGGTCATCGTTTTTCGGGGGCGAGCGCCGCTCGTCGCATCCTGGGCGGCGGCTGAAGCGCGACGATAGGCGAGACGCTCGCCGATGCTCGCATCTCGCCTATCGAGGCGCGAGATAC
>CAZYXV010000082.1:0-5839 GCA_964651475.1 uncultured Anaerolineae bacterium
CAGTACACGGGCTGGACACTGCTGTATAACGAACCGGCGGTGGCCCTGTTTACGGGCGCGGCAACTTACGAATATCCCATTCAGGTGCCGGAGGGGCGCAACGGCCTGCAACCTCAACTGGCGTTGAGCTACAACAGCCGGGGGATTGACGGCCTCCAAACCTGGGTTCAATCGGATTGGGCGGGGCTGGGTTGGAGCGTGGACGTGCCGCAAATCACGCGCAAAGTGGGGAATGGCTATGAAAACAAGTTCACCCTGGTGCTGGAGGGCAACGGCTACAGCCTGATAAAAGATAGTGGAAATGGGCCGGCGTGGGGGCGCTATCGCACCGAGCCGGAGAGCTTTTTGTACGTCTGGCGGCACAACGAGCAGGAAGGGGTGGGTCAAGGCAGCCCCTCGAACACGACGGGGGAGTATTGGATTGTGCGCACGCAGAATGGCGCCGAGTACCGGCTAGGCTATGGGACCAACTCTGAGCAGGTGCTGCCGGCCGACTATTCGGCCACGGATTGCGCCCAGGCCGTCTGTTACGCCGGAAAAGTGTCCGGGTCAGTCACCTACAGTTGGCATGCGGATCTGGTGACGGACACGAACAATAACCAGATGGCCTACACCTACTACGAGCAAGTGTATAACGGCATCCAGGTGGCCAGCTACCCGGAGTACATTTACTACAACAAGCGGAACGACAACACGTGGGGCAGCAAAGTTTACTTTAGGCGCGCTTCACGCCCTTCCTCGGAAAGCGGTGTACAATGCGGCGATGCACCGCTCATGTTTCAGAGTTATCTTTTGGACAAAATCGAGATTTATCACGGCAGCGGCAGCACGCTGCCGCTGTGGCGGCGCTACAGCTTGGGCTATGCCTGGAAAAAGTGCGATGACTATGGGGGTGGGGAGTCGTGTTCGCAGTTGACGTGCGCGCCAGAGACGCGCGAACTGACCAGCATCACAGAAGATGGGGGAGGGACGCTCGCCTTGCCCATAACGACCTTCGAGTACGTTCCCAAGGCTACCCACGACGTGCCCGTCTGGGACGATCACTTGCTCTATCCGCGCCTGTCCAAGGTCATTAACGGCTACAGCGGGTGGACCAGCTTTGGCTACCAGCTCGTCACTAACCTGGGTGAGAAGGCGAATCATTGCACAGTCCAGACCAAGAGCACGTGGGATGGAATAGGGGGCCTGGCGCAGGTGAGCTATAGCTACTCTCAACCGTGCGTGAACGAGCCAACCAAGCCGTGCTACAAGTCTACTCGCACCACGCGGCCTACCCTGGTGGGATATGGGCAGGTAGAAGAGACGCGCTTTGCGTATGGCGGGGCGGTCGAGTCCAGGGTCAGCCACACTTTCCTCACCAGCTCGTGGGCAAAGGCCGGACACGAGTCGGTGACGCAGTTCAAGGACGCGGGGAGCAACGTGATGCGCCAGGTCGCCAATACCTGGGCGGAAGAATCCACCGGCACCTCCAAGTGGGTGCACCTGGACCGCACCGACACGACCGAGTACGCAGCAGGCCTGGCCGTGAACACTCGCCGGGTGGAGTACGAGTACGCCGCCGCCAGCCAGGGCAGCGTGCAATACGGCAATATGACGGCCAGGATCGAGTATGCCAGTGACGGGACAACGCCCTACCGCAAGACCGCGTGGGGTTATTATCCCAACGCCAACACGTGGATCGTCAACAAGCCAGGCTACGAAGATGTGTATCATTGGACCGGCAGCGGTTGGTCGTCGGGCAGCGAGCCGGACGCCTCGACGTGGTACAGCTACGACAACCATCCCTGGTACAACGCGACGATTGATGGCAAAGGCCAACTGACGGCGGTGCGGCGTTGGCTGACGGGCAACAGCTTTGTGGATACAGTCTACACCTACGACGCCACGTGGGGCAATCGCCTGACGGAAACGACCTACGATAATTATGGCAGCAGCAGCACATACGCCAGCGGAGGCGCCAGGACGACGACGACGGTGTACGATAGCCAGTATCACCTGTACCCGACCCAGGTCACGCTGCCCATCGCAGGACACGTGACGCAATACGAATACTATGGCGTCAATGGCGTGGCGGCCGACAATGGGCTGCCGGGGCAGCTCAAGAAAGAGACCGACCCCAACGGCGCCGTGACCGAGTTACGCTACGACGGGCTGGGGCGCCTGACCCAGGTGTTCCGCCCGTATGATACCAACGCATCTTACCCCACTATCAACTATATCTACAACGACGGGGCGGCGGCGTGGAGCATTGAAACGCAGCAGCGCGAGACAAGCGGCCAGGCAGGCGTGCTGCAGACCTTTGAGTTTTACGACGGGCTGGGGCGGCTGGTGCAGACGCGCTCCGAGATGTACAACGGCAAGCAAAGCGTGACGAGCTTTGCTTACGATGCGCAAGGACGCACGCAGTACGCCTACGTGCCCAGCACTGAAAACACCAGCACAAGCCACGTGGCGCCCGGCGGAGCGCGCACCGAGACGCAGTACGACGGGCTGGGACGCGTCACGCGGGTGATCGCGCCGGACAGCACAAGCACGCGCACGTATTACAAAGGCTGGCAGACGGCGGTGATTGACGCCAAGAACCACATGAAGATTTCGGCGGTTGACGCTTTGGGGCGGCTGGCCACCGTCAAAGAATACGGCGGGACATATACAGGTAACCCGAACTGGAGCGCCACACCGTATGCCACCACCAGCTATGCCTACACCACGCTGGACGGGCTGACGCAGGTGACCGACGCGGCGGGTAACGGGACGACGATAGGGTATGACAAGCTGGGGCGCAAGATCTCGATGACTGACCCGGACATGGGCCCGTGGAGTTACACCTACGACACACGCAGCAATCTGGTCACCCAGACCGATGCCAAATCCCAAGTGCTGTGGTTTGGATACGATGCGCTCAATCGTATACTCATAAAGCGCCAGACCAACAGTTCCGGCACAGTGCTGGCCAGCTATACTTATGATGCTTACGACGGCGTGAATCAGTTTGGACGCGGACGACGAACGGGAATGAGCGATTCCGGCTCGAGCTCGTGGCAGTACGACAAACGCGGGCGAGTGACGCAAGAAACCAAGACCATCGCCGGCACGGGTGGGGGGACCTTTGTCACCAAGTGGGAATATGACGCCATGGATCGCCTCACGTGGATGAAATATCCCGGCGGCAATGCCAGCCAGGTTGGCGAGCAGGTGAGCTATGCCTATATAGCCCAGGGCTTGATCAACACGATCTCCGGCGACAGCACATACGTGGGCGGGACGAGCTACGACGCCTTGGGGCGGGTAGAACTGCGTGTGTTAGGCAGCAATTTGGCAACGGATTACGTGTACTACCCGTGGACGACGGCCAACGGGCAGGGGCGGCTGCAGTGGATCAAGACCGGGCCGACCGATCCGTATGAAGGGCTGCAAAAGTTGGAGTATACTTATGACGCGGTGGGCAACGTGGCGAGCATCCAAGATTACAAGATGATGGTGGGCAGCCCGCTGGCGGCCCAACTTCAGGGTTTCACGTATGATGAGCTGGATCGGCTGCTGACGGCCTCAGCCACCGGCACCAGTGCGCAAGGCGGTTACAGCGAGAGCTACGTCTATGGCAGCACGGCTGGCAAGATTGGCAACCTGACGAGCAAGACAGGTGTGGGCAGCTATTCTTACACTGCACAAAGCAGCACGTGCCCCGATGGCGCCTTGAGCAAGCCGCACGCGGTCGTCACAGCGGGGAGCAATACCTACTGCTATGACCGCAACGGTAACCAGACGCGGCGCACGATTGGCAGCAGCACCTACAACTTGAGCTATGACTATGAAAATCGCCTGACGGGGGTGAGCGGCGCGGCCACGGCCAGCTTTTACTACGATGGAGATGGCAACCGGGTCAAGGGCACGGTGGGCGGCGTGACCACCGCCTACGTGGGCAACCATTTCGAGTGGACCGGCAGCACCTCGACCATGGTCAAGTATTACTATGCGGGTTCGCAGCGGGTGGCCATGCGGCAGGGCAGCACGCTGTACTACTTGCTGAGCGATCATCTGGGCAGCGCCAACCTGGTTGCCAACAGCAGTGGGCAAGAGGTGAGCGGCAGCCGGACGTACTATGCCGCCTTTGGAGACACGCGCTACGGCGGCGGCAGCCTGCCCACTGACCGCCGCTTCACCGGTCAACAGCGCGTGGCCGCGCTGGGACTGTACTACTACGGCGCGAGATGGTACGACCCGGCCATTGGCCGGTTTGTGCAGGCCGATACGCTGGTGCCCAGTCCGGGCAACCCGCAGTCGCTGAACAGGTACACGTATGCCCTGAATAATCCTGTCAAGTACCAAGACCCGAGTGGGCATTTTGCCTGGATTCCCATAGGTCTTGTCGGTGGAGCGATTGGTGGGGCCATTTATGGCTATGGCTCTCAAGTAGTTAACAACCTTAATAACAAGGGAATGAATCTGGGTCAAGCCTTGACTACAGACATTGACCCTGGCAAAGTGGCCCAGTACACTGCCGCAGGCGCCGTGATTGGAACTGGTGTTGGGGTGATAGGCGCTGCTGGCGCAGCAGTCTATGGTGCCGTTGCGCCAGCAACAGCCGCCGGAGCAGCAGGTACTGCAAGCACAGCGGCTACTTTTGCGTGTGCAGACCAAGATTGCACAAATGAAGTAACAACTGTAGGGCAGACTGTGCAACAGGTTGGTCAAGCTGTTCAATCGCCTGCCGGACAACGCACAATTCTCTGGTTGGAAAATCAACTCGGCCGGGTCAATCACATTATGGATGCTAAACATGCCTGGGATCAACTGGTCAACCTGAGTGGCAATGCATTAGAAGACTATCAGGCCGTTCAGCCATATATACAGCAGGCGATCAATTCCGGCACAAGCGAGGTATTGCCAGTGCAATCTCCTCTTGGTACAGTAATGCAATATGTGGCAACGATTAATGGGCAACAAGTTGTTGTGCAAGCGGTTCAACTTGCCAATGGCGCTGTCCAAATTGCTAATGCTTGGGTGCAAACACAATGACAAATCAGGAATTTTCTGACACAAGAACACTTATTGATTTGCTTGTTCAAGCTAATGAGCTAAAACGCCAAACAGATTACCAAGCCGCGATCGCTCTCTACTCCATAGCAATTGAGCGATGGGGCGAGAGCGCCGATCTACTTGGCGCAGTTGCCCATTGCTATTTTATGGTAGCTCTTGCTCAACAAGGGACTGACCAAGATTGTCTTGATGCTGTTGCTTGGATGGAGAAAGCGGTGACACTCGAACCGAACAATGTCCGCCTGCGTGCTAATTTGGGCCAGTTCTATTGGTTGGCGACTCTTGACTACGAAAAGGCAGCACTGGCATATCGCAAAGCTATTGAAATCAATCCTAATGATATAAATGCCCTCACGGGTGCAGCCTCACTCTATGGTGTGCCGGAACAAGTGGTAACACTTAATGAAACGATCAATTGGCTTGAGCGTGTCGTGCAACTAGATCCCGATGATCCAAATTACCATGCTCGGTTGGGGAAATTTTATCATGAAGCTGGCCGAGTTTCAGATGCAAGACGAGAGTGGCTCGGAGCGTTGTTGTGTCCACAACCACTTGATCCTGGATATGTCCAGATGATCGAGGCTGTGTTGAGTGAGGGTAATCAAATTTCGCCACCGAAAACTTCCTGATGAGTGCGAGCGGCGCGGCCACGGCCAGCTTTGCTTATGATGGCGACGGCAAGCGCGTCAAGGGTACCGTGGGCGGCGTGACCACCGCCTACCCTTCGGCTTCGCTCAGGGCAGGCGTGGGCAACCATTTCGAGTGGACCGGCAGCACCTCGACCATGGTCAAGTATTAC
>CAZYXV010000083.1:0-5611 GCA_964651475.1 uncultured Anaerolineae bacterium
CATCGCGCGCCGTGAGCATGGCCTCCAATTGGTGTTGCGCTTTCCGCTCGATGCAATCGGCCGGCAGCGGCGGGATAAAGCACTGCTTTAGCGTTGTCGGCTCAATCATCTCGCCTGATGAACCCGGGTAGCGATCCATCAACTCGCGGCCAGTCTTCTTGTCCCCAAAAATCTCCTTGATCGCCTGATCTCTATAGCCAGCCATTTGAGCAGTTTGCACTAGTTGGCCCACCCACTCGACCCCCAACTTGTCAGGATTGGCCTCAACGCACACCTTGGCAAACGCCACCACCAACTCGTATTGAGCCGGTATGACCTTGCTTCGCCAAGATTGTAGCGTTCGAGTGCCTATCCCAATTTTTTCTGCAATCTCTGCTTCAGCATCCCCCAAATTCTTTAGTGTGCGGGCACGCTGATAAGCGCGCACACCATCCTCTACCAATTCGGCGAATGAAAGACTGGACTTTTTGTATTGAGGCGCTCCTGGCATAGTTTTACTCAATCTGCGAAAATTCGCAGCCCTCCTTCAACATTTCGCAAGCATCGTGTTCTACACTTGGTGAAATTGACCAAATGGTCATCGCCAGTACATACAGAGTAGCATTGTTAGGCCATTTGGTCAAACCCTGGGGATAATCTAATCATTGGAGCGCCGGCGCTCCTCACAACTTGAGGAGCAGAAATATGACAATCGCACAATCGCCCCCGGTCGTCGGGGATGAATCTATATTGGATGAACACGCAGACGAGCTTTGTTTCGCTCTCGCTATGGCTCTTCGCCGCATCCTGGAGATCGAAGCGTTAGATGCCGAGGAAGATGAAGACGAAGAAGGAGAGGAGGAGGAGGAAGAAGACAATGGTTGCTAAACTGATACTGTGGGTAGTAGGCCCATTGATTAGCCTGTTCTTTGCCGTGCTGGGCATTGCTAATGCCGGGCACGCCAGTCCCACCCCGCCCTCAACGGCTGCCCCGCCCAATGACGCCGAGCTGCGCGAGCGCATCCGGCAATTGCTCAACGATGCGGCCGGCAAGTCAGCCGAGCCGTCCCCAGCGCAAACGGTGGCAGCGGGTTATACCCGAGTTTCAATGGAGGCACAACTAGAGGGAACCAGCCTGGAGGATCAGCAAGATCGCATCCGCGCCTATATCCTCCAGCAAGGGTGGGTTCTACTCGAGGTCATTGCCGACCCGGCCCGCTCCGGGCGTTCGGCCAAGCGTGCCGGTTTTGTCAAGCTGAAACGGCTCGTTCAATCCGGGCGTCTCAAGGTGCTGGTGGTGGATCGCCTGGATCGGCTGGCGCGCCATCTGCACACGTTTCTGGAGATGATTGATCTCTTGAACCGCTATGAGGTCAAGTTGATTTCACTCCGCGAGGGGGTGGATTATCGCAAGCCGTGGGGCAAGCTCGTCGTCTATATCCTGGGCGCGCTGGCAGAATTCTACAGCGATAATCTCGGCCAGGAGATGCGCATCAAGCGCCTGTCGGACGCCAAGAATGGGCTATTGGCGCCCACCCTGCGCTTTGGCTATTGTGATGGGCGATGCAGCAAATGCACCGACCCTAATGGCAAGGATTTCTGTCCCAACTTTGGGCAAGCCAACATACGCGGCAGCGCCTTTCGTGTCCCGCATCCCGTCGAGTCTCACTGTGTTCGCATCATGTTTGAGCGGTATGCTACGGGCAAGTGCTCGTTCGGCCAAATCGCCAAACAAATCAACCAAGAGATTTTTACTCTGCCCGATGGCGCTGAAGTGACCTTCTGCACCAAAGGCAAAGGCGCCAACCATCCGCCCGGCCCCTTTGACGCCGATGCCGTCCGGCTCATCTTGTCTAATCCGGTCTATGTGGGCTTTGTCACCTACGCCGGGACAACCGAAGATGGCAAGCGCTTCCGCAAGCCGCGCGAGCTGTTTGTTGGCAAACACGAGGCCCTGGTTGATCCCATCCTGTTCGAGCGCGTCCAGCAAATCCGCAAGGGGCGTTATCAGCGTTCCAATCGCGGCACGGTCGTCAATACCTCGCCGCTGGCCCGCCTGCTCATGTGCGCTCACCGGCGCAGCCCACTGCGAGTGTCGTCCACTACCGCCTATACCTATTACGTGGACCGTCTATGCCAGGCCAAATATGACGAGTTCCACCAACCCAATCTCAAAGCGGATGAACTCGTGTCCCGCATCCGCGCTGTCGTCGGCCACATCGCTCTGCCTGAAGCCTGGGTGCAGCGCTGCCTGGGCTATGTGTTCTACGACGAAGGCGAAAGCGCGTTGATCAAAAACCGCATGGCGCTTCACAAGCAGTTGGAGGCCGAGGATTACTTGCTCAGAAAGGGCGTCATATCTACGGCGGAACACGAGCGAAGGCGCTCAACGATTCTCAGGGCGCTGGCTGCCCTCGATGTGACTTCTGATCCCATCGCTCAAGAGGCGCTCGAGTTGCTTCACAATCTGCCGGCGCTTTTACAGGCTCTTGACGGCCAGGAGGAGAACCAGGTGTACCGCAGCATCTTTTCAGCCATCATTGTCGAGGCGCAGAATATCGTCGCCATGGAAGTCTTTCCACCCTTTGCCAACCTGCACGCCCAGTTTTCTCTGCCGGGCACTCACAAGCCGCTCATGAACGCGCGTTAAAAGAAATCCGTATCAGTCGTTATCGTTAATCGGCCGCGGTATACACCGCTATTCACATATTGTTAGGAGAAATAAAATGTCTAAATCGCAAACAAGTGATTTTGTAACAAATGAGTCGTTATGGGCACAATCATTCTACCAGCACGGGCTGGCTATGACTATCGAGATCGGCAACTGGCCAAAGGAAACCTCGCCGCAAGCAAGCGCCTTGTGGGACAAGGGCGCTGTTCAGTCCAAGCCAGACAAAAGTGAAATCCACCACGCGATTCAGCATTACAAGCAATCTCTCAGAACGGCCCGCCGAGCCGCCAATCGGCAATCCGAGTGCCAGGCCTTGCACTACCTGGCTCTGGCCTACACGGTTTTGAATAGTTCTCGCACCGCTATCAAGTACTATACGCAAGGTCTGAGCATGGCTCGCGATCTCGGCGATCAACAACGTGAATGTAGGCTGTTGTGCAACCTGGCGTGGATCTATGCATTTAACCAAGGCAAAACCAAGCAAGCCATTCCGCTCTGTCAACAAGCCTTGGAGCTGGCATGTCACCTTGAGCATCATCGGCTCCAACTACTTGCGCTGATCGAGCTAGGAGATATTTACTGGGATGTCTATAAAGCGCAACAGGCCATTGATTTTTACCAACGCGCGTTGGATACTATGCAGCAATACAACTACCTTGAACATCGGGGAGACGTTCTACAAACACTGGGTGAAGCCCACCTTGAGATGAGTCTACGAACACTAAACCAAGGCCAGTCCGCTCAAGCCATCCAACATTTTGAAACAGCCCTTGAGATGCTCGAGCAAGTTGCTCCCCTTCACGCCGATCAGGCGCGGCGGCTATTCACGTCGAGCATCTATTCAGCAGAATGATCAAGATACCTAACAGGCCGCCGCTTCTTGCCCGTCATCCCCGTATCACGAGGAGGCTTGCCAGCCGTCCAACAATACCTCCAGCGCTGCAATCACCCGGCGGCGCGCGGTCAGGTCTTGGATGGCGTCCAGCCGCTCAATCAATCCTTTCAACTCGGGCGGCGCGCCGGCGCGCGCTTTTTCAAACGCCGCCAGCGGCTTGTAGCCCGCCAGCGTCAACAAGTCATTGGGATTCACCCCAAACGCATCGGCCAGCGCTATCGCCCCATCTCGCGATGGGCGCTGGCCTTTTTCTACAAACCGGTAGATTGCCCCGCGATCCAACCCCGCTCGCAATGAGGCCTGGCGATGGCTCACTCCCTGCTCGGCCATCAAGCGACGCAGCACTTGCGCCAGTGGCCGCGGGTCGTACTTGCTCGTTTGCTTCGGTCGTCCTGTGCTCATGGTGTACCTCTTGGTCAGTCTTGTTTTATCACGGGCCGTGTGTTACAGTAGGGGAAAGCTTGGATCAGGAGGTTCCCCCTATGCGCGCCGTGTGTTATTTGCGTTTCTCGTGCAACGAACAGGCCGATAGTTTTAGCCTCGATGCCCAACGTCACTCGACTCACGCCTACATCCAGCAGCGCGGCTGGACGCTCGCCCGCGAGTACGTTGATGCCGGACATTCCGCCAAGGCCCACGCTCACCGCCCCGGCTTTGAGCAAATGATGGCCGATGCGCCCATCGGCTTGTTCGATGTCGTCGTGGTGGACAAGGTGGACCGCTTTTATCGCCACCTCAAGGGCCTGCTCACCGCGCTCGATGAATTGAACAGCTATGGCGTCACGGTCGCCTCGGTCAAGGAAAATCTTGACTTTACTTCCCCCTGGGGCAAGATCGCGCTCACTATCCTCGGCATTCTCGCCGAGGTCTATATTGACAACTTGCGCCAGGAGACCAAAAAGGGCAAGACCCAGCGCGCCCGCAACGGTCAATGGAACGGCGCCATCCCTTTCGGTTACTGCAAGGGTGCGTGTTCCAAGTGCGCCGATCCTAATGGCGGCGGCCCAGAGGGCCGCAGCTATTGCCCCAACTTTGGCCTGCCCGATCAATCCGACGGCAAGCATCTCATCGCTCACCCTATCGAAAGCGCCGCCGTCAAGCTGGCCTTTGAATGGTACGCGGCAGGTGATGTATCGGATGCCGATATTGCCAAACGGCTCAACACCACACCCTTTGTGCTGCCCGATGGCAACACGCTCTCTTTTCGCACCAAGGGCAAGATCGCCGGCCAGCCCGCGCCTATCTCCAAAGACGCTGTGCGCGCTTTGCTCACCCGCAGGTTCTACATCGGCCTGGTCCCGTATGGTGGCGTGGACGAAGATGGCAAACGCCGCCGCCGCAATGAGCTCCGCGATTGGTATCCCGGCCAGCAGCCCGTCCTGGTTGACCAAGACATCTTTGAGCAAGTCCAGGCTTTGCGCCTCGATGCCAAGCGCCGCTACAATTGCGCCAATGGCACCCATCCCATCGCCGCCCATCCGCTCTCCGGCATCCTGGTCTGTGCATCCTGTGGACGCTCCATGCGCGCGATGACGACGATCCACGGGCATCGCTACTATCGCGACACCTCCCGCATTGACTGCGTCGGCGAGTGCGATCAACCCACTCTGCGCGCCGAAGACATTGAAAGTCAAGTCGTCGAATTCTTGCTGGAATGTCAGCAAGGCCTCCCCTCCGATTGGCGCGCGCGTCTTGAAGCGCAATGGATGAATGACGATCCTCACGCCGCCGCTCAATTGCATCAGACCCAAGACCAATTGGAGCGAGCGGTTGAGATGTATATGGAGGGGTGGATTGATAAAGAACATTTGCGAGAAAAACAACTCGCTTACCAAGTGGCCGCGTCCTACTTGCGCACCCATGAGGTTAATGCTATAATGTCAGTAGCACAAACCATTGAAAGGTTTGATGGTTTGTGGAATGACGCGGGTTCTCTAACAATAAAAAACGGGCTGCTTCAACCGTTACTTGAAGTAGCCCATGTACAAGGTACTAGCCTGATTGCCCTGCAACCTACGGTTGCTTTTTTCCCAGTGCTAATACTTTGTCGGAGCGGGGATGACGGG
>CAZYXV010000084.1:0-4897 GCA_964651475.1 uncultured Anaerolineae bacterium
ATAGAATCAGGCAGCCACCATCAGACACATCAACGGCAGACGCCCGCCGGGCATAGCAAACCCCTCTCCGGCCGTGCGTCTCGGCCAACATCCAGGCCGACATTCACCCGCACAAAACTTGCAGAAATTTTAAGTTTTATACGGCGTTATTCACCGGCTGTTGTGCAAATAGTGTGCAAACGCCAGACAGCGGTATTTGTAGTCACGCGGCCCACCATCAGCTATAATGGTTGCGAGTTGCTATCTTCGGCCCCGCACGGCGTCCTCCGCGGGGCTCTCTTTTTTTCAGCCAGACAATTTGAGGTGGTCACATGAACAAGCTGCTGCTGGCGGCGCTGGTCGCCGTGCTGCTGGCGCTGTTGGCGTGGCACGCCCACGAGGCCGACACGGCGCGGCGCCTGGATGCCGTGGAGGCGTACTGCGCCGCGGTGTCGCCGGGCATGTGCCGCTACCTACGAGCGTGGGCCGATGAGAGCGGGTCCGACACGTGGCTCTGCGGCCCGACATCCTACGCCCTGGCCGGCGAGCTCAACGCGCGGTTCTTCGGCGGCGAGCTGCCAATCGTTGCCACGCCCACCGGCGGCGACTGCATCGTCATCAAGCTGGCGCTGGCCCAGGTGCCACTCGGCGGCGGCGAATACTTCACCGGCGATCACGGTTGGATTGAGATCCACTGGCGCGGGCTGGTGATATTCATCGACCCGACGTTCACATACTGGGACCGCATGGACAGCATTTTGTTTTCATGGTTCGACGAAAACAACGACGGCGCCAGACGCCTGGCGCGGTTCAAGTCCATCCTGCGCCTGTGCGAACCGGACGCCGAGCACGTGCGATTGCTTGCCGATCCGGACAAATATCTGGCCGGCACGGCTGAAATGCGCCGGCTGCTGGATGCCGGCATGGCCCCGGGTGACTGGCTGGCGTGGGCCAAGCGGTTACGCCATGACGGGGTGTGGGCACCGGCTGATTGAAAGCTGACGCCATGGCTGATAGCAGCTCACGAACGGCCGTTTATGAGCCACAAAATATACGCGCCGCGTTTAGCAAGCCGTGCATATAGCCGTAAGTGCTCGAATGGCGCAACTTATATGCGCCAGCTTGTGCGTCTTTTGACCCATATTCGCTTATAGATATGTGTCAAATGAACCGGCGACGCGTTCAGCGTTTGCTGAAACGGGTCCGCTTGCTGAACGAATCACCGGGTGATGCGTAACGCAAGCGAACCCTGAAAATTGTGCATCGCGATAGCGGGATTGCAAGGATGCCGATCAGCGCATCCACGGCATCCACGACAGCAGCGTCAGGACGATGACGGCCGACGCCGGCGGTTTGCGGGTGCCGGCCTCCCAATGCTGCACCGTGCGGATGGCCACACCCATCCGCACGGCAAGCTGCTGTTGCGTGAGCCCGGCTGCCAGCCGCAGGACCGCCATGTCTTTCGGTGACGCGCTCGGTGGTGCCGCGAGCAGAAGAAAAATCTTGGCGAGTTGATCGTTGGTCATTCGTCCTCTTCCTCCTCCGCTGCCTTTTCGCGCAACTGGACGACGTATTCCCACGTTCCATATAGCACCACGTTCTCGTTGGCCGCCTCCTCGTCGATGCGTTTTGCGATAGCATACAGCTCAGATTCAGTTGTATCTGCGGTTATTCCGTATTCCTCGCGCACCGCATCACGGCCGACCCCGTCTAGCCAATCGCCGACATCCCACAGCCCGGCAGGTTCTGGCAGCGCGTCAGCGTCGGCCAATTCCATCGACAGCTCGTTGTAGGCATCTTCTGCGTCATCTGTCAGGCGGCCGACGTGATTGTTTCCGTTCCACTCAATGCTATGCCCGTCACAGATACGGGACAATAGCTCCTGTCCCTCGTCATCGCGCAGCCAATCGACTAGGGCGGGACCGTCCACCGGGCCGCCGCCGTATGTTTTTACCGAAATCGTCAGGTGGCGGTGATGCCATTGATCGAAGTCCACGGCCTGACCGGGGCTATATGTTTCCAGGGCCGCCCATCGTTTGGCGGGGTTGATATATAGCTGGACCGCCGCCTCTTGGTTAGTACGATACGGGTCAGACTCGATCAATTCCAATTTCCCTACGTCATTGATGTGTACTGGTCTCATGGCGTCCTCCTATCGGTCAATCTTGAGTACATTGTACGTGTATATTGTTCGCGTGTCAAGCGAAATATTTCACTATTTTTGAGTGAATGAAGATACCCCGGGCGCGTTGCCCGGGGCGTGAAACGGAGGGCTATGGTCAGGCCGTCAATCCGATAATCCCTTGAACAGCTTCATCCCCTGGCGCAGGTCGTCGAACAGGTAAAAGCCCTCGCTTGGCGTCAGGATGGCGCACGGGCAGCTCGGCACGCCGTCGTCGAAGCCGTGCCGCTGCATGAACTCGCTGCTGATCTGGTAGCTCCCGGGCCGGATGGCCCCGCGGCGTTTGTTTCGCCAGTGAAACACGCCGCTGGCGCACACGTGGGTGTGGCCGATGATCCCGATGTCGAAATCATCTTGACCGCGCTCGAGCATCCGCTGCACGGCGTGCAACGGGTTGAGGCTCGAGTTGTAGCGGTACTTGTGGGTGACGAGGATCCGGTATTCGGCGTCACCGACATGGAGCGTCAGGTGCATCCGGCTGGGTGCGTAGATGATCTCGCGGCTGCCGAACAGCATCCGCAGCACGTCGACCCCGGCCATCTCCACCGTCCAATCATCATGGTTGCCGCTGACGACGCCGATGTACGTGTGCCCGGCCAGATCCAGCAGGTGCTGCAACAGCATGATCTCGCGGGTGGGCCGCGAGTCGGACATCAGCATCTGCCCACGGTGTTTGATGGCATTGTCGAACACGTCACCGCCGTTGATCTGGTAGCACCGCGGCGTGGCGGCGATCAACTGCTGGTCGGCCAGGATGCGGGCGTGGTCGGTGCCCGGGGCGCCCAGATGCAGGTCGGACGGGAAGCACACGATCACCGGCGCCTCGTCGTCGAAGTACAGGTGGCGGTAGGTGGTCTTTTGCCGATCTTTAAGCGTGCGCTTGGACACAGCCATTTGCATGTCCCATAGCGCCGCGCCGGTCAGCGTATCATCGGCATCGTCTGGATGGGTTGAAACGCCAGTCGCCGGGCCGGCCGGGACGAGCAGCGCCGCCTTGATGGCGCGGCTCAGGTGCCGGCTCTGCGTTTGGGTGAGGTCGAATTGCTTCTCCAGCACGATCCGACCGGGGAGGGCACCGTGACGGTGGAAGAACGTGCGTGCCCAATCGATAATGGTGTTGTCGTCCGTCACGGTGCCCGGCGTGTGTTTGGCACCCACGTGTGATCCTAGTTCAAAAACGCCGCCTTGATTTTGTCGGTGAACCCGTCGTCATCCAGGGCGTCCCGATCCCGGATGGCCTCGTAGGCCCACTTGAGCAGCAGCCCGACGATGGTGCTGTCATACGCCTCGACGATGGCCCCGACGGGCACCACGCCCCAGGCCGTGCCGCTGAACTCCACCAGCGCATCCAGCGCCTTGGTTCCGAGCGTGATTGCGTCGTCCACGTCCATGCCGTTGAGGCGTTCCCATTCGATGGCCTCCGACACCGCCTTGGCGATTTTGAACAGCGCCTCGGCCTTTTTGAGAAAGCCGTCCACGTCCGAAAACGCATCGATGGCCTCGATGACGTGGCGAACGTCGACCCCCGCATCCTGAAGGACGTCCAGCAGTTTTGCCGGCTGGATTTTAAGTTCGAGTCCCATTGTCCCCTCCTTTTGTGGGTGGTATTACCGAAACGCGGATGATGTGGTGCAACGTCCCCAGCACCCGCGCGCAGGCATCGCAGAATGAACCCCGCAGGATCGCGCCGTCCAGCACCTGGTACACGATGTCATAACGCGGCACTTCAATGCAGTCCCCGTACTCGCAACAATTATCATTCAGGTGTTTGGCCATGCGCCTCCTCATATATCTCAGCCGGCCACTCAGCCAGCCACTTGTTTTCTAACAGCAGGGCCGCCAGAAAGCGGCACAGCAGGCCGATCTCGCGGTGGCCGTCATCGTCGGCCGGGCTGATGTGTGCAAAGCCGAGCTCGTGCGCCACGATCTCAGTGGCTTCGTGTAGGACGCTCTCCATCATAATGGCGGCCGGCAGGGTGCCATCCAGCCAGATGGCGCGCCGCTGGGCGCACCAGAACGCGGCATAACAGCCGTCAACGGCGTCGATGTCGGCGTTTTCCTTGATGATCGCGGCCAGCTTTTCGGGCGTCACGAACTCGACGCGCCAGTCATGGCCCATCAGGTGGATGATGCGCGGCTGCCTCACGGGATCACCCGCACGTCCTGAACCTTGGCGCCAATGGCCCACGGCGTGATGATCTCACCAAAGCCGTACAGCACGATGTTGAGGATCTGCTTGAGCCGGTCCCAGCCCGACGGGCGCACCAGTTTATCGGTATAATGTTGTGCCAGCTCCGCGCCCGACTGCGTGATCTGCGCCACGTAACAGGTGGCTTGCTCACCGTTTTCAGCCACCAGGCGTACCTGATGCAGGATGATCGGTATTTCGGGGCTGCCCAGGATGGCGTGCACGTCGGCCCCGGCCTGCTGGATGCTGGTGCACGCGGCCTCGGTCAGCCCGGCGATGTCGTTGTCAAACATCACCGCCACGCGGCCGTCCAGCGTCCGGATCGCCTCGGCCGCCGCCGGTAGTACCCCGAAGTCAGGATCGTTCAGGCTGGTGTCTGTATTACGCACCAGCACCCGCGCATCCGTGACCAGCCCGTCCACGTTGGCGAGCGTGACGGCGGCGCGGGAGTTAACCATGTCCAATGATTTTGATAGGCTCAGGTTAAGCGAGTCGATGGAGCCGAACGTGGCCGCCTGGAGCTGGCGCTGCAGCTCCTGGTTGTGCGT
>CAZYXV010000085.1:0-4550 GCA_964651475.1 uncultured Anaerolineae bacterium
TCTTGTAGCGCAAGGTATTGATCTGAGCATCGTCATGGATGACTTGTTGCGCCAGGCCGGCGTTGCGCTCCTTGAGCGCCCGCACGCTGCGTTCGATGGCCTGCTCGACCATGCTGCCCAGGCGCAACAGGTCTTGTGTGACTCGATCCAAATCGCGCTCCAGCGCGCTCCGAATGTGTAAGGTATTCATTTTTCTCTCACTCACCGCAGAGGCGCTGAGGACACGGAGAGTTAAAAATTCTCTGCGCTCTCTGTGCCTCTGCGGTACAATTTTTACCCAAAGCGGCCGGTGACGTAATCTTCCGTGCGCCTGTCCGAGGGGCGGGTGAATATCTTGGTCGTCACATTGTACTCGATCATCTCGCCGGCCCGGTCGGGCCGCATCATCATCATGGCCGTGTAATCGCTCACGCGCGCGGCCTGCTGCATGTTGTGCGTCACGATGACGATGGTATAGTTTTCCCGCAGTTCGCGCATCAGCTCTTCGATCTTGAGCGTCGAGACCGGGTCGAGCGCGCTGGCCGGCTCGTCCATCAAGATCACTTCCGGCTCCACCGCCAACGCGCGGGCGATGCACAGCCGCTGCTGCTGCCCGCCTGAAAGCGCCAGGGCCGACTGGTGTAACTTGTCGTGGACTTCGTCCCACAAGGCCGCCTTGCGCAGACTGCTCTCGACGATGGCGTCCAATTCCGACTTGCGCGTTATGCCGTACAGGCGCGGACCATAGGCCACATTATCATAGATGCTCTTGGGAAAGGGATTGGGCCGCTGAAACACCATGCCAATGCGCCGCCGCATATCTACCACATCCACACCCTTGGCGTACATATCCAGTGTGCCGTCTAGCGTGATCTTGCCTTCAATACGCGTACCGGGCGTCAGGTCATTCATCCGGTTGAGCGAGCGCAAGAGGGTAGACTTGCCGCAGCCCGACGGCCCGATGATGGCTGTGATCATGTTGGCGTAAATCGGCATGCTCACCTCGGCTACGGCGCGAAAGGCGCGATAATAGACCGACATCGTTTCGATAGTGATTTTCGGCTGACCATGGTGAACCGCCGTCGCCTCGACGGCGTGGGCTGTGGTTGAGGCTGTGTTCAGAATGGGAAGGGTAAGACTGTTTTGCATTTGTTCCTCCACGTAGAGATGAGATAGAGAACCCCCATCTCTATCTCATCTCTATCCACCTAACTGTTTCTGCCGCCAGACCACGATCAGCCGCGCCGCGACATTGATGCCCAGCACAAACAGCATCAGCACCAGCGCCACCGCCCAGGCCTGCTGCACGCGCTCCGGAAAGGGCTGCTGGGCATATTTCCACATCGTCAAGGTCAGGCCGTCCACTGGCTGATCCAGCAGGCGTTGCGCAATTTGCCCCAGCGATTGCCCGCCTTGCAGCCCGCCGCCCACGATTTGCCCGATTTCGTAGCGGTCGTTGCCCAGCACCGTGAACAGCAGGGGGGCAGTTTCGCCCACGCCGCGCGCAATCGCCAGCATCACGCCCGTCACTACCCCACTGACAGCCGCCGGCAACATCACACTGAGCGACGTTTTCCATTCCGGCGCACCCAGCGCCAGGCTGCCCTCGCGCAAAGTGTTGGGCACCAGCTTGAGCATCTCTTCGGTGGTGCGGATGATGGTAGGCAGCATGATGATGGCAATCGCCACGCCGCCCGCCAGCGCTGAATAATGCCCCTGCGGCTTGACGATCAACGCGTAACCAAACAGCCCCACCACAATCGAGGGCACGCCCGAAAGCACGTCGGTGCCAAAGCGCACTGCCATGCCCAACGGTGTGTTGGCATGGCGCGAGACGTAAAAAGCTGCCAGCACACCCACCGGCACCGAGAGCAGCATGGCCACCAAGGTCACCACGAGTGTACTCTGGATGGCATTCAGCACGCCGCCGCCGGATTGTCCCAGCCCGGCCGGCAGCCTGGTGAACAGATCAATGTTAATATATTGCCCGCCCGCGCGGAGCACATAGGCAATAATCCACACCAGCGGCACGAGCGCCAGCAGCGTGAACAAAGCGGTGACAGACAGCATCGCCACGTTGACGATGCGCCGCTGGCGATGCCATGCCTCCGGCTTGATATAACCTCGTTGTACTGACATGGTATTCCTGTTACCGCAGAGACGCGGAGAGCACAGAGAAAGTCCTTAAAAAACTCGGCGTCTCTGCGGTGAAAAAAATTAAGCCCGTCCCTCGGCGGGGACCTGACGGGCTACCTGCCACACCAAAAAGCGCGCCGCGATATTGAGCAGCAGCGTCATCACAAACAACACCAACCCCAGCTCAATCAGCGCGCTGGTGTGCAATCTGGTCACCGCCTCGGCAAACTCGTTGGCAATCACACTCGCCATCGTCGCGCCGGGCTTGAGCAGCGAGCCGGACGATTCGACCGTGTTGTTGCCGATCACCATCGTCACCGCCATCGTCTCGCCCAGCGCGCGCCCCAGCCCAAGAATGACGGCGCCCAAAATGCCCGGTAATCCATAAGGCAATAGCACTTGCCAGATCATCTCCCAATAGGTGGAGCCGAGCGCCAGCGCCGCTTCGCGCTGCGAGCGCGGAATGGCCAGGAACACATCGCGCGTGACGGCCGCAATAGTGGGAACGATCATAATGGTCAAAATCAAGCCCGCTCCCAGTCGGCTGATGCCCGACGCGGGAATGTTGCCGGAAAACAGCGGGATGAACCCCAGCTTGCTCCCCAGAAATTCTCCCACCGGTTTGACGACGATGGGCAGGAATACAAAGAGGCCCCACAAGCCATACACCACGCTGGGAATGGCCGCCAGCATCTCGACCATAAAGTTGAGCGGCATGCGCAGCCAGGCGGGGCACAGCTCGGCCAAAAAGATGGCGATGAACAGGCTGATAGGTGTGGCGATGAGAATGGCTACCAGCGCCGTAGACAGCGTGCCCAGGATGATGGGCCACGCCTCGAAATGGTCGTTGACGGGATCCCACGACGACTGCGCTTTGGGGGTGATAAAGCTCAGGCCAAACTCGGCGCGCGAGGCGGCTGACTCTCGCCACACCGACCAGCCAATCGCCAGCATCACGCCCAGCACCAGCAAGGCCACCGCGATGATAATGACGTTCCACGGAATGTCGCCGTGCTGAAGGGACTGTCCCAACCAGTTTGGCTTTGTCTTGATTTTTGGACGAGTTGCCATAAATTCCTTCTAACCGCCGAGACGCAGCCTGCCCTGGATTGCGCCAGAGCAGGCCAGGGAGAGCGCAGAGGATGGTTACGGCGCTCCGCGTACCCTCTGCGCCTCGGCGGTGAAAATCAATTGTTATTTGGGAAAATTCAGCGGCTGGCCGTCGCAGGTCACCGTCGCCAGCGTGGCAAACACCTTGTCGCGCACGGTGGGCGGCAGCGTGGCGTAGCCCAGGTCAGAGGCGCGCTTGGCCGCGCCCGCGTCCGTCAGCGCCCAGCGCACAAACTCGAGCAGCTTTTGCGCCTTGACGCAATCGTTGCCCTTCATTGAGGCCATGTCTTTGTAGATGATGATGTAGGTATAGCCCGCAATCGGCCACGATTTTTCGCCCGCGCCGTTGCTGATCGAGCTGATTGCCAGCTTGTCGTCAAACTTGTCGCCGTAATCGGCCATAGCCGATGCCAACGATTCAGCGTTGGCTTTGACCGTCTTGCCGGCCGCGCTGACCATATCGGCAAACGCGATCTTGTTGGCCACCGCATACGACAGCTCCACGTAGCCAATCGAATAGGGTGTGTTCTGCACACCGGCCGCCACACCCGGATTGCCCTTGCCGCCGATACCGTTGCCCGCCTTGTCCACCGGCCACTCGACTGCCGAGCCGGCCCCGGGGCCGTTCTTCCATTCTTCGCTCACGGCGGCCAGGAACTTGGTAAAGATCTCGGTCGTGCCCGAACCATCCGAGCGGTGCACGGCCGTGATGGCCTTGTCGGGCAGGTTTTGCTTGGGATTCAGCGCCGCAATCGCCGGATCGTTCCACCTGGTTACTTTGCCCAGGTAAATATCGGCCAGGATCTTGCCATCCAGCACCAATCCCTTGGTGATCTCGGGCGCCGCGTTGAAAATGGGCACTACCGCCCCGGCCAGCGTGGGGAACATTTGCAGGGTGGGATTGGCGTCGTATTCTTCTTTCTTCAACAGCGAATCGGAACCGGCAAAGTCAATCGTCTTGTCGGCAATGCCCTTTTTACCGCCGCCCGAACCGATGCCCTGGTAGTTGATAACGACCGAAGGATCAACGTATTGATAAGCAAAGCGCCACTCGGTGTAGACCGGATCGGGGAAAGTGGCCCCGGCTCCATTGATAACGACCGAGCCGGCCGGCAGAGGCTTGGGCGCGTTCGGATCCGCCGTCGGCGTGACCACCTTTTCCACCACCTGCGGCGTGCCTGGCACGACGACGGTTTGCTTGACGATTTGCGGCTCAACCACAGCCGCTGGCGCGGCCGCCTGGCCGCACGCGCTGAGAACCAAGACGCTAACGATCAACATACTCACAACAGCAAACTTGCGATACATTTTTCTTCTCCTAAGGA
>CAZYXV010000086.1:0-4450 GCA_964651475.1 uncultured Anaerolineae bacterium
AATCGACTTTTTGGAGATGGTTAGCCCCTATGAGGCGCTCTAAACAGTACATGATTATTCGAACCGCTCTTCGCGCCAGATATTCGCCGTCATGCTATAGCCGGCCTGCTCCCAGAATCCTGGTGCATTGGCAGCGCGCAGTTCCAGGCCGCGCAGCCATTTGGCGCCTTTCCAGAAATAAAGGTTAGCCTCGCTGCGGCAGCCGGGTATCGCCCCAATCACGCCGCGCAATGGATAGCCGTGATCGGGATCAAGCGGCTGGCCGTTGTAGTGAGTGGCCAACAGAAACACGTCGGATAGAACAACATCCAGCGGCGTGTTGGCCGTAAAGCCATATTCGGCGTGTTGGATCACAAACCTGGCGCCCGGCTTGATTTTGACGATGCCCTGATCCACCAGGTCGCGCACATGCACGCCTTCCCACTCCGTATCGAATTTGCTCCACCGCGTGACGCAGTGAATGTCCATCTTGATCTTGCGGCGCGGCAGGGTGTTGAATTCCTCCCACGTCCACTGTTTTTCTTCCTCGACCAGTCCATAGATGCGAAAAGTCCACGCGGCCGGATTAAAGCGCGGCACCGGCCCATAATGCAACACCGGGAACTTGAGCGTCAGCGATTGCCCCGGAGGTAAACGCCCCTCGCTTTTGATCTTTTCTTCTGCTTCTCGTCGCCCGTATGAATCCGACATGATATTTTCTCCTCGATGACATTTCGTCCCGGACAGTGGGACGTTTCACGCCAACGTGTCCGGGTTGGGTTGGGTGTTCAACGCGCTTTCGCGCGAGATCAAGAACACGCTGACCGTAATCAGTCCTCCTCCCATCCATTGCTCCAGGCGCATGCGCTCGCCCAGCATCATGTAAGCCACCAGCAGCGTCACGAACAACTCGCTCAGTCCCAGCAGCGAGGTCTGGACGCCGCCCAGTTTGCGCAGGCCGGCAAACATCAGCAAGCGAGACGATGCGGTTACCAGAGACAGCAAGGTGATGGCTTGCCAGCCATCCAGACTGATGGGCTGAACGATCTGCCCGCTCAGTACCCGCGCGCATCCAACCGTGATCGCCATCGCCGTCAGCACATAGAGCGTCGTCGTGCGCGCCGGCACGTCGGCCAACACCCACTGCCCCAGCACCAGGTGCCAGCCGTATGCAGCCGCGCTGGCGAGCAATAACATGACCCCCAGGCTATCGGGGCGGCCGGTTCCAATACCGGCCAATAAAAGCAAGCCGACCATGGCCAATCCTAGCCGCGCCATCGTCAGGCGTGAAATTTCTTGCCCGGAGGCAGACAGGAAAATGAATACCCAGATTGGGTACATTGCCCATAACAGCCCAACCAACGACGCGTCAATGCGTTGCAATCCCGTGTAGTAAAAGAGCGAGCCAATGCCGTTGACAAAGCCCATTCCCAGGCAGCCTCCCAGGTTGTGCCACGAGATGGGGATTGACGCGCGCCAGCGCGCCAGATAAAATAACCACAGGAGCCCCGCGGCCAGCAGCGTCCGCACGGCGGCCAGGGTAAAGGGGTCTACACCAGCGCGATACGCCATCTTGCCAAAGATGGGCGACCATCCCACCAGGCCGGTAGATAACAATGCAAATCCCACCCCCGCAGAGGTGTGATTTAGCATTTTGATAATGTTAGAGCGCACAAGTCGAATGGCGCTGTTCATCGCACTGCCTTGGCCACGTGGAACTGTCTATCTTGGTAGACGGTTGTGATCTCGGTGAACCATCGCTCCATCACCGGCTCGTAACGGATGAAACGATTGGCGACCAGGTAAAGGCGCCCCCCCGGCGCCAGCACGCGCGCGGCGTCCTGGATAAACTGGCGGGCTACATCGTAGTGCACGCCTATTCCCTGGTGAAAGGGCGGATTGGTTGCCACCACGTCAAATTGCATTCCCGCGTTACGCACGGCGCTGGCGCAATCACTTGGCAGAATGACGGCATTTGCAATATCGTTAATTGCCATAGTGCGCTGCGTGCTTTCGATGGCGACGGCGCTGTGATCCACGCACGTCACGCGTCCCCCCAGGCGGGCCGCCGCCAACCCCACCACGCCGCAGCCGCAGCCCAGGTCGAGCACTGCCTCGCCCGGCCCAATGTCCATAGCCTCGATTAGGGCATACGTGCCCCGATCGAGGCCGCCGTGAGCAAAGACGCCCGGCGCGCTGGCATAGCGGTACACCTGGCCCTTGCACGATGCTGAATAAATATCCTCGCCTGTTTCGAGCGATAGCTGACCGGCAAATGTGCAGGCTGCCAGCCGGTAGCGGCGCTTGATGCTCAACAGGTGCGTTTGCCCGCCCATCGTAGCCACATCGTCAATATAGCTTTTGATGCCGCCCTGGTTTGGCCCGACCAGGTAAAGCACGCCGTCCGGCTTGAGGGCGTGCGCCGCCAGGCGTATCAGTTGGCGCGCCCAGGCCCGTCCACGCGGCGCGTTGAGCCACACTGCGTCGAAGGCTGCGGGGGGCACGGTGTACGCCCCGTGTGTGACGTGGTCTTCAAGGCCGTGCAGTGTGAGTGTACGCCGCGCTGCTTCTACGGCCACGATGCTATCGTCGCACAGGGTTACCAGCGCGCCGCGCTGCGCCGCCAGCGCCCCGGCCAATCCCGTCCCGCAGCGCAAATCAAGCACGTGCTGGCCCGCGCCGGGCAACGCGCTTTCAATCAACAAGTGCGCGCCAGGATCGAGCCGATCCCAATTTTCAAGGCCAGGCTTGCCAGCCCAACGTATAATCTTGCCGCCCACCATCGCCTGGCACTCGCGCCAGGCATAATACGTCTCCTCTTGCATCATGCAAATAATCGCGCAATCTCGTCGCGCTCAAAGCGCGGTAAAGGCTCACACTTGTCCGCGTAACGCAGGGTGACGTTATCCGCGTCCTCGACGGCGTGGCCGATGACCGCCGCGTGAACGTGGTGGGCTTGCAGGGCGCCGACAATGTCTTGTGCGTCAAGCGCCTCGACTGCCAGCAACAGCGCGCCAGAGGCGATCAATCCCCAGGGTTGCAACCCCGTCAGGCGGCATAACTTGAGCGTTTCAGAGTAGATGGGCACGGCGTCAGCCTCGATGTGCAGCCCCACGCCAGAAGCGTGCGCCATTTCCCACAAGCCGTTGGATAATCCGCCTTCGGTGGGATCGTGCATAGCGTGAACACGGCCGGCGCGCACGGCGATGGAGGCGTCTTTAACCACGCTGATGCCCGGCTCTACCAGAAATGCCTGGCAACGCGCCAGGAACGCCGGGTCCACGTGGGCGCGCAGCAGGTCAGCCTTTTCTCGGGCGATAATGGACGTGCCCTCGACGGCGATGCCTTTGGTGAGAATAATGGCGTCGCCGGGGCGCGCACCCGAAGCCATAATCACCTGATCGCAGCGAACCTCGCCTAATAAGGTGCCACACACAATGGGCCGGTCCAGTCCATACGTGATTTCAGTGTGGCCTCCCACCAGGCTGACGCCAAGCGCGGCGCAGGCCTGGTTTAATTGCGAGAAAATAGTTTCGGCCAGCGCCGCATTATCGCCAGCGGTTGGCAGCAGCACCGTTGCCATGAACCAGCGCGGCGTGGCTGCCATTGTCGCCACATCGTTGGCGCACACCTGCACCGCGTACCAGCCAATCGCGTCAGTGGCAAAGCTGATGGGGTCCGTCTTGGCGACCAGGCAGTATTCACCCTCGAGCGCGATGACGGCCGCGTCTAGCCCAATGCCAGGCCAGACCATCACGCGCGAGTCGTTTTTGGGGATGCTGGCCAGCAGGCGGGCCAGCATCTCTGGCGCAAGTTTGCCAGTTGGCAGGTTCATTGTGCTAATTGTACCTACTTTTGCAGAAAAAAGAAACCCCGTTTCTTAAACAAAAGACCGCTCTTGTGCAGAGCGGCCCTTTGTTGCGCCGTAGCACTCTATCCGATAACGGAAGGTGATGCTACGGCGCTGGAACTATGGTAACTACTATCCATTCGCATCACCTCCCCTTTCTAAAGGATAGCATGGCGGCAAGCCGCCAGAATGATGCTTTCATTATCGCCCAAAACGGCGCTCTTGTCAAATGCAAAACAGACCGGCCTGCTTGCCCAAGCAGGCCGGTAGAGCACGCTAGGATTGCGCTGGAGTGCTGGGTGCGCTCTTGAGGAACTTGTACATCTTGGTGCCGCACTCTGGGCAAACGCCCCGCGCTGCCGGCCGGCCATTCTTGGTTGTCACATACTCCAGGTCCTTAACAACCCGTTCCGCTTTGCACTTGACACAATATGCCTTGACTTCGTCCATAATTTTCCCTCTCCTTAAATTTTGATAGCCTGGGTAAGACCCTAAAAGCAACGTAATCTTACCATAGAATCAGACTTTAGCCAATGAGGAGAACGCCACAAAAATAGCTATTCGACCATCTTACGCAATTGCGGTGTGACCTGGCGCGCGGCGGACACGCGCGGGGAGGGC
>CAZYXV010000087.1:0-4190 GCA_964651475.1 uncultured Anaerolineae bacterium
TGCCCTCATATGGGCGACCGCAAGAGTCGCCCCTACATTTTGAGATGATACGCTCAGAGTGTATTTCAGTTTGGGGGCGAGTATTTGGCAGTCACCCTTCAAAATGTAGCCACGTAGGAGCGCCTTTCCTGTCTAGCCGCCAGGCAGGCAGGCGCGACTGTCGCGCTGAAAGGCGCTCCTACGGGAATTTTGGGACAGTTTCTTTTCCACGCCAAGGCAAAAGCGCCCAAAGGGGTTCTCCAAATCGCTAGCAGGCTGTTGGAGAGCGGTGGATACGCTGCACGCGCCGTCCCCGGCGCGTGCGGGCCGCCGAGGCTTCGTCGTGACGCTACGCGAGCCGAACGGACGGCGGCCTGAGCGGGGTTCTCCGACAGCCTGCTAGGGCCTTGCTTTGAGCTTGTCCAGGGCCTCGAGGGCAGAGGGCGAGGCCGGGTTCAATTCCAGGGCCTTTTCATAATACTGGCGGGCAAGCTCTTGCTCACCGCTTGCCAGGTAGGCTTCGCCCAGGCTGTCATACGTATTGGATGAATGTGGATAAGCGTCTATGTTTAACTTGAATATTTGAATCGCTTCCGCAATCTTGTTCCGCCAAAGCAAATGGTACCCGAGCGTGTTCAATTGACCTTCGGCGAAATTAAAAGCATCGGGTTGATTGTTCTTCAGGTCGTGGTATTGCTTAATGGCGGCCTCTATGTCTTTTTCCACGATTGTATAGGTAAGAGGTTCTGAGATAGACGTTTGAGCCTGGCCGGATATACTTTCGCAAACCTGCCTGATCCACGTCTCGGCGGTTACCTGGGAGCTGTTCCATCTTTCCCAGTCTTTTAGGACTTGCTCGTCAACCAGGTCTTGCAAACTTTTGCCAGCCCCTATTCCCTGCCTGATCACTTGCATTGTGCCGAGCAGCATGTGATAGTGATTTTTCAAGTCATCCATCGTGTAATCACGGCCGTGCCCCGTGACCAGTTTTACGTCGGCAGGAAATCGGTTGACGAGTTTTCCAAGACTCGCCGTGTACGCTTCGATATTTCCGCCCCGGCCTATATCTAGGGTAGGGTACCGATCTGATAGGACGAGGTCACCCAGACAAACAACGCCTGCCTGGGGAAAATAAACGACCACGTCGCCGCTGGTATGTCCGGGCGCGTAAATGATCTGGATGTCTTGATTGTTAAAGTGTAAAGCAAGCTCGTCTTCCATAGTGATGGTGGGCAGTTCGTGTCCTGGAAGCTTGCCTAACGCAAAATATTGCCCGGCCAGTTCTCCTTGCGCATTCTTGTGGGCAATGAGCACGGCCTCCTTGCCCACTGTGGCGTTCCCGCCATAGTGGTCGAGATGGGCATGGGTGAGGATGATGAGCTTGACAGTGCCGTCACCCAGACGCTTGATCGTCTCGCCGAGCTTTTCAGATGTTTGGTCCCAGGCTGTATCTACCAGCAAAATGCCGTCTTGACCGACGGACGCCAGCACGTTAACCCTGAGCGAATCTGGTTGGTCAAAGAGCGAAGCGCCTAGCTTGTAGAGCGTTCCGGTGAGTTGTGTAACCTCAATGTCCACAATTTCCTCCTGCGAGTATGGTTATGGGTTTCATGGTTGCTTTGTATTCTATTTTTTGAATTATGCAGATAATTGTATTATTTGCATAGAATAACATGTATTGCTCATTTTGTCAAACTGAGCATAGAAATGAATGTGGTTGAGGAGAAGGGTTACTTGTTCGCTATGCCATTTAGCCCTAGATCGGCGGCGTGGGCTTGCAGCGCGGTCAGCACCACACCGACGTGTTCCCACAATTCAACCCCCAATGCCGCTGCGCCTTGTTCAATATCTTGGCGGTTGACGCCCGCCGCAAAGGCTTTGTCTTTCCACTTGTTTTTGATGGACTTGATGGTCACGTCGGCAATGTTTTTGCTGGGGCGCACCAACGCCACAGCGATGACGAGTCCGGTCAGTTCGTCCACGGCGTGCAGGGCTTTGTCTAGCAGAGTCTCGCGCGGGACGTGGGTGTATTCGGCGGCGTGCGAGAGGATGCTGCGGATAATGTCTTCGGGCCAGCCTCGCTGGCGCAAAATTTTGCTGCCGGCCACGGGATGGCTTTCTATCGTCAGGTCTGGGTAACGCTCGTAATCAAAGTCGTGCAGCAAGCCGACGATGCCCCATAGCTCTTGGTCTTGCCCAAAGCGGCGGGCGTAGGCGCGCATGGCAAACTCGACGGCCAGCATGTGCTTGCGCAGGCTGTCGCTTTGGGTGAACTCACATACCAGTTGCCAGGCTTGAGCGCGGTCCATATTGGGTGGCGTTCTTGTTTGGGGTTCGATTTTTCACCTCCGATTTTTATATCCGATTGTCTTGTTTGCCTGTTTTATAATAGGCCATAACCGCTTTCGACCAACTTTTTCGATTGGTGCGCAAAGCGCGCCGCCGGAGCGCCATCTATACTGCACGCGGTCATAAATTGCAATTTTTCACAATCCTGTCATTGCGAGCCGCTCCGCCTGCGGCGAGCGGCGAAGCAATCTGTACGCTTGCAGATCAGAGATTGCTTCGGGTGCTTCGCACCCTCGCAATGACAACAAAATTGCAGATTGTGCCCGCGCCCAGTATACAATATCGTGAAAGCTGATGGTAACGCTCATGTACTCGCGGATTTCTATCCGCTCCCCAACGACGCCGGGTTTCCCGGCGATGCCGCCGAGGCTCAACTGGAGCTGTTCGAAAACGTCCTGACCGATCTGGCCGCTCAGGATGAGCGCGTGTTGCGACTGATCCAGATCCCGGGCATTGGCCTGATCATCGCCGTGGCCCTGCTGGCCGCCATCGGCGATATCACGCGCTTCCCAGACGCCCAGCACCTGGTCGGCTACGCCGGGCTTGGGGGCCCGCGTCCACGACAGCGGCCATCTGCATCAGAGCGGCCGCACACTTGCATCTGCGCTGGCGCGCAAGCGCAAGTGCAGGTGTCACCAAGACCGGGCGCAAGGACATTCGGCACATCATGGTCGAAGCCGCGCAGAGCGCCTCACGCACGCACGCGCATTGGAAGGCTACCTTGGCGCGCCTGGAGCCAAGAATCGGCCGGCGCAAAGCCGTGGTCGCCACACTGGCACTTGCGCGCCAGTGCAAGTGTCGCCCGCAAGTTGCTGGTGTCGGTATGGCACGTGCTGACCGACCAGGTGGCCGACCGCTTTGCCAACGAACAGCAGGTGGCCTGCGCGCTGTTCGCGCACGCGTACAAGGTGGGCATCAAGAATCTACCGGATGGCCAGAGCGCGCTGCAGCCTGCTGCCGCGTGCCGCGTCAGCGGCCGCAGGCAGTTCACCCGCGATCAACTTGACCGGCTGAACCCTTCGGCTTTGCTCAGGGCAGGCCTGGGCGGCAATCTCACGCACATCCCGTGGGGCAGCAACACCTTCAAGCTGCCGCCGTCCAAGCTGGCCAGCTAAGCGCAGACACGCAACTGCATAGTTTGTTAATGTGCTGGGGAATGGAGACTGGCGCAAAAGGTCTCTTTTCATCCCGTCGTTTTCGTGCGTCCATGGCCGGGTGCGTTTATCGCTTTCTGGGGCTTCCGGCCAGGTGGGCAAAGGGAAGGGCAGAGTCCATAGACCCTGCCCGGCCGTATAGCCGCCTGTGTCGGCGCTCGGAGCCTGTCCTGAGCGTAGCCGAAGGATCGCTCGCCAGCGTTGCCCCGCGAAGCGCCTCCGCACTGGCATAGATAGTTTAGGGTCGCAGATTAAATAACTTTCCCACTCAATTGGGCATTGGGAACAGCGCGATAGTTCCATTTGGGTAAGACATCATCAAAAACGATGCGCATCGTTTCTTTGAAATCGTCAGCGACTTTACGCCCGGTTTCATAAACGGTCTCGATGATATGGACAAAAGGGCCTTGATCATCGTTTCGGCCATGATAGTCTGTTTTTCGCCGATGTCAAAAGAGGCTCAGATCAGTGAGCCGAGTAGAACGAGTGGGAGTGGTACGGATATGATCGAATCTGGTAAGATGCTTCTCCAAATCATAGGAGAAGCCCAACCATGCCAGAGAGTGAAGCAGCGCCCCGCGCACACTGGAGCAGAGACACTATTGCTGAAAAGGTAGCCGGCTATGAACGATCTTCCGCCGGGGTCAGTCAACAGGGGACGATCGAAGCGGCGCCTGAAGTCGTTGCCTTTTTCGAGTCGCCGGCGGG